>CAVYAJ010000037.1:0-61808 GCA_963766155.1 uncultured Actinomycetes bacterium
GACGATCTTGGCTTCTCTCAGACGTCCCTGGCATGGGTGGTCAACGCGTACTTGCTCACGTTCGGCGGCTTCTTGCTTCTGGGCGGCCGTCTCGGTGATCTCTACGGGCACCGGCGCCTCTTCCTCATCGGGATCTCGGTCTTCACGACGGCCTCGCTCGCGTGCGGACTTGCCACCTCCCAGACGTTCCTCATCACGGCTCGCGCAGTCCAGGGTTTCGGCGGCGCGATCGTTTCGGTCGTCGTCCTCTCGCTGATCTGTCAGTGTTCACCGAGCCGGCCGAACGGGCGAAAGCCATGGGCGTCGTCGGCTTCGTGCTGTCGGGAGGCGGGACCGCCGGTGTGCTTCTCGGCGGGATCCTCACGGACCTTCTGAGCTGGCACTGGATCTTTCTCGTCAACATCCCGGTTGGCATCGCGGTCTTCGTGCTCTCCGTCTACCTCTGCCCAACGGTTCAGGCGCCGGCCGGGGACCGGCGGCTCGACATCGGCGGCGCTATCACCGTGACTCTGGCGCTGATGCTCGCCGTCTACGCCATCGTGAAGGGCAACGAGGTCGGCTGGACCTCCGCACGAACCCTCGGCTTCCTGGGCGCATCCCTCGCCCTGTTCGTCGTCTTCGTCGTGATCGAGGCGCGCCATCCCGCGCCGCTCATGCCGCTCGGCCTGTTTCGGCACCGGAACCTCTCCGTTGCCAACGCCGTCGGGATCCTGATGGCGGCCGCGATGTTTGCGATGTTCTTCTTCTCGGCGCTCTATCTACAGCTCGTGCTCGATTACAGTCCGCTCGAGGTCGGCCTCGCGTTCCTGCCCTCGACGCTGGTCTGGGGGTTCTCCTCGCTGTTCCTCTCCGATCGCCTCGTGATGAGGTTCGGCATCAAGCCACCGCTGATCGGCGGCCTCGGCTTCTTCATCGTCGGCCTGCTCCTCTTCGCCCGCGCGCCCGTGGACGGGAGCTTCACCATGGATGTTCTCTTGCCGATGCTGTTCTTCGGCCTCGGCGGCGGCATCACGTTCAATCCGCTCCTGCTGGCGGCCATGGGCGACGTCGAACCGCAGGACTCCGGTCTGGCCTCGGGCGTTGTCAACACCGCGTTCATGATGGGCGGTGCGCTCGGCCTCGCCGTGCTCGCGGCGATCGCGACGTCTCGCACGGACAACCTGCTCTCCTCGGGTGACTCTCAGGTCGAGGCGCTCACCGGTGGCTACCACGCGGCCTTCATGGTCGGCGCCCTCTTTGCCGCAGCCGCAGGCGGGCTCGCGGCCATGCTGCTCCGGCCGGTCTCGGCACCCGGGCGTGCAATGGCCGAGCCCGCTACCGCTCAGGCAGAGTAGGCACGCCGTTCAGCTTTTAGGCGCGTGCGCGTGCCGCCTTCGGCGCGCCCGGCCCTCACCGTGGCGCCGTGTTCCGGTTGCGGCTCTTTCGTCCTAACCGTGCGGGAAGAGCCGCGCCTCGGCATCCCGGTAGGCAGCTGGATCGCGCACGATGCGTGCCCCGGGGTGCTGGGCCTCGAGGTCGAAGACCTCCCTCGAGTCGGCATTCACGGGTAGCTCCTCGTAGAGCGGGAATCGGAGCGTCACGCTGCCGCCGTTCCCGGTGCTGATCCATTCGATGGGAGCGTAGGTCACGGGGTCGACGAGGTAGACCTGACTCCCGTCGGGAGACTCGATACGGATCGCGTCGCGCCCGTCAACGTCGACGTGCCCGGTCACCTGGGCGCGCCCGGAATTGAGGAGCGTGAGAATCTCGGCGCGGAACGGCTCGTCGACTGCTCGTCGCCACCGCTTGAATCCTGTGCCTGGGCACGCTGCTCGCGAAAGCGCTTGGCGCCTTCCTTGGTCGCAATGACGGCGTAGCCAGGGCCACTCTTCGTGACCCAGTATCGCAGCGACGCGTCCAGGTCCCGAGGCGAACCCTGCGTCAGCTTGCGCAACCGGGCCTTCGAGACGACCTTGATCGGCACCGGATGAGATGCGGCGAGCTCCTTCTGGGAGGCGATGTAGATCGTGTTCGTCGCCGCGTCGAACAGCTCCTGGGTATCGCCGCGGACCAGGCGATTCCGCACGAATTCCGTCCGATCCGACCTCGATCTGCCGCCGCGTAAACGGGGCTTCGCTGAGCTGCCAGCTCTCCGACTGCCAGCTGACAACGCTCCCGTCCGGGTTGTGCTGCTCACCGCGCATCTCCATGTGCAGGATTGCGTTATCCGAAACTTCGAGCGCGGCCGCAGCAGGCCCGACCACGGACGACCCACCGCCCGGCAAGACGGCCAGAATCCCAAGCGCAACCGCTGCAACCGCCGCCGAAAGAGCCGCGGCCCGCAACATCCGTCGCCGCCTGCGCCGCGTGCCCAGATCGCGTCGGATGGCGATCTCGAGCTCGGCGCCGAACCGGTCCAGGGCACGAGGCAAGGCAGTCATGTGTCCTCCTTCAGAGCCAGGGAAGAAAGGCGCCGGAGCGCCCGCGAGACTCGCAGACGTGCAGCCGCTGGACGAACGCCGAGGCGGTCTGCGACTTGCTCGTACGGCAGTTCATCAACGACGCGCAGCTCGAGCGCTTCACGCTCGTGTTCCGGCAGAGTCTCGAGCCCGCGGGCGAGAGCGGCGCGGGGCGAGAGCCGTTCCTCGACCGCTGCATAGCCGTCCTCCGAAGCCAGGTCAGTCGAAAGACCGAGCCGGTGGCGCGCGCGGGTCTCCACGGCGTTCCGGCGTGCGGACTCGCGCGCGACGTCGTGGGCGATTCCGAAGAGCCAGGGAAGCGCGGAGCCTTCCGCCTCGTCCCGGAAGCTCCCGCGGGAGAGCCACGCCTGCGCGAACGTCTCAGCCGTCAGGTCGCTTGCCGCCCATTCGAGGCGGCGGCGAAACCATGCGTGCACCGTGGAGACGTGCCGGCCGTAGAGCTCCGCGAACGCGCCCTCGTCGACCTTGGCGGCTCGCATGAGCTCGGCGTCGGTCTGGCCGTTCGAATGTCTCACACCCTTCAGATGGAGGAACGTGGACGAGTTGTATCCAACCGGGAAAGGATGCGGAGATCGCGGGACTGGTTCTGTTCAGCTAAGCCTGCGGACCATCCCGATTCCGGCCCGGACGCCTACCCGGGCCGTGATGACCCCGACGACTGCAAGGGCGACGGCCGCGACCGGGACGAGCGAGCGCAGCTCAGCTCGCAAGCCGTCGCGTGCTTCGTCGAGGCGTTGCCGCTCAACCGCCATCTCCTGGCGAATCTGATCGGTGCCGCGCTCAGCCATTTCCGCGCAGCGTCTTGAGAGTCAAGTCCGCCTCCTGGATCGCCTGAGACGGTTGGGGCGGCGAGGCCTTCCGTGCGAAGCGCATTGCCAGGAACCCAAGGAGTCCGGCGATGAGGAGGATCGCACCCGCGACGATGAGCAGCGAAAGCCAAAGGGGAAGGGCTTCCGCCAGTCCCGCTGCGGCGGCCGCGAAGGCGAAGCCGATTGCATACACGACGAGTGCGAGGGCTCCCACCGCGAGACCCCCCGCAAGGCCCAACGCGGTCGCCTTCTGTTTTCCCTCGAGTCTCGCCAGCTCGAGGTTCAACGCCGTGAGCAGTCGAAGCTGCCTCGTCAGGGCCTTCACCTGCGAAAAGACGCCAAGCACGAGGGGGACCTTACTGCCCTCGCCCGGCGTCTCCAGTGTCCAGGTCGGGACTCCGATGGCAAAACGCAGAAGGAACCCAATGCCAATGCGCGAACTCTCCCGAGGGTCGGTTGGAATCCGGCAGGTCGAAAGGTGGGAGAAGCATGGACCCCGTGCTGCAACGGAAATTGGTGGTCGAGTTCGTCGGCATGTTCCTGTTCATGTTCACGGTCGGGATGGCGACGAACGCGGCCGGCGCGGGCGCGCTCGCGCCGCTGGCGATCGGGTCAGTTCTGATGGTGATGGTGTTCGCAGGCGGTCACGTTTCCGGCGGCCACTTCAACCCGGCGGTGAGCACTGCTGTCTTCCTCCGCGGGAGAATGGCGTCGAACGAGTTCGGTGCGTACGTGGTGACGCAATGCGTCGCCGCAGTGATCGCCGGGCTGGTCGTGCGCTACGTCGGAGGTAGCGAGACGCACACGCCGGTCGCGAGCGCCGGCAAGATGCTGATCGCCGAGTTCTTGTTCACGTTCGCGCTCGCCTGGGTCGTCCTCCATGTCGCGACTGCGCGCGGTACCGACGGAAACTCGTTCTACGGGCTCGCGATCGGGTTCACCGTCCTAACCGGCGCCTTCGCTGTGGGCGGCATCTCGGGAGGCGCCTTCAATCCGGCAATCGCCCTCGGCGCAATGGTGACCGGGCTCTTCGAATGGAGCAACATCTGGATCTACCTGCTTGCCGACCTGCTCGGCGCCGCAGCGGCCGCCTACACGTTCCTCTACGTTCTCCCGGCCGAGAAGCCGACCGGAGACTTCGTCGAGCCGGCGAGCACGGAGTAACGTCGAGCCGCTTCACCCGCAGCCGGGGCTGGGCTGAACGCGGAGCCGGGCGGTGCTCCGATTGCCGACCCTCGACTCAGTTTCAAGCAGCTGGGTATTCATCCTTCCGCAAGATGTGGGACGGCTCGGGCGACTGGGGCAGCGATGTTCGCTCCATCAGAAAGCTGAAGTACGGCGCGACGAACGGGTCGGGCGCCGAGACCGTGTAGGTGTGGTAGACGGTTCCATTCTCGCGCGCGAAGGCAATCCAGCTCGGATTCTCGCGGAGCCCGTCCTTCAGCTCGGCCCCGACTTGCCCGGCCCACTCCTGGAGCCAGTCGGGCGGGTTGTCGATCAGATCCTTGACCTCGGGGATCTGCATAGCCTGCTCCTCGGTCATCGCGAGACCGAAGTCGAAGGCGAAGTCGGTGTCGTACGTGGAGACGTACGGGACCTCCCAGCCCATCCGCTCCTTGTAGGCGTCGAGCCGGTCGATCGGCGCCCGCGAGAAGCAGATCAGCGTCACGTCCTGGTGGTTCAGGTGGACGAGCGTTCCGTCGAGGCCGTCGGCCAGACTCGTACAGCCGGGACATGCCCCGAGCGAGTAGCCCGGGCCGAACATGACGTTGTAGGCGAGTAGCTGTGAGCGACCGTCGAAGAGCTCGTCGAGCGTCTTCTTGCCGTCCTGGGTGTCGAACTCGTACTCCTTCTCGACCTCGACCCAGGGGAGCTCGAGGCGCTTTGCCTTGACCTCCTCGTTGCGCTTCGCCTGCTCGGCCTCGAGCTTGGCGAGCTCATCGCGTGCCGCCTGCCAGTCCTCGCGGGTTCCAGTGTTGTGCTCGGGCATCTGATCTCCCTCCCGTCGGATTTCGTCCGCTCTGGCACGCTACGTGAAGTGAGGCGTTCAGTGGAGGTACCCCGCAATGGCTGAGAAGAGAGCGGTGAGCTAGCCGTGCGGCTCGCCGCCGAGGTGCTCGCCGTGGTTCTGCTGGTCGTGCCGATCGTTGTCGTCGGCTACTTCTTCGTCTGTGGGCAGCACGCAAGGACGGCGAGGAAGACCGCGCGCTCCAGAAGCGCCTGGGCATCCGCCGCAAGACGCGGCTCGGCCGCTGGCCGGCCTCTCGAACGATCAGGTCGCCGGGATGGCGCGCGCCACGGGAATTCCCGTCTCGAACAAGGCCCTTCGGAGCCACGCCGAGGAACTGCTCGAGCCGCCCGGTTCAACTGGACGACCTGGCGCTCGCCTTCGACGAGTCGAGCGCGGCTTCCGCGGAAGTCCTGGTCGAAGGCGAGTCCTTCTATCCGCCCATGCTCGCTGACATCGAGTCCGCCCAGACATCTGTGCACATCAACCAGTTCGGCTTCCGTCCGGGTGTGGTCGGCGATCGCTTCGCCGACGCGCTGATCCGCAAGGCGGAAGAGGGCGTACACGTGCGCCTCGTAGTCGACCGACAGGGCTCTGCGCCGGAAGAGGCAGCCCGGGGCCACTACGAGCGGCTCACCGCGGCCGGCATCGAAGTCTGCGTCGTTCGCGCGACGAAGCCTGGCGCGGTTCCGGGCGTGCTCGGGGTCGACGGCGAGCTGAACTGGAACCTCTCCGGCCTGGGCCACATCGACCACCGCAAGGTCGTGCTCGTGGACGGGCACATCGGCTGGGTCGGCGGCGCCGGGATCGAGGACCACTTCCAGGACGGCCGCTTCCATGACCTCTTCCTCCGCGTGACCGGGCGGGTCGTCTCGCAGCTTCAGCTCGTCTTCGTCGCGAGCTTCCGCTGGCTCGGCGGCGAGATTCCGTCCGAGGAGCTCGACGGCTTGTTCCCAGAGGCGGGCGCGTGGCGATATCCCTGCGGTCGTCCTGCACAACGCGCCCGGGCAAGTACCGGCCGATCACCGACCAGATCGCGCGGATGCTCGACGGCGCGCGCGAGACCCTCGACGTCGTCAACCCTTACGTCACCGACCGCGGCATGATCGGCCGGATCGAGCGGGCGGCCCGCCGCGGCGTGCGTGTGCGGCTCTTCGTCCCTGCCAACGCGAACAACTGGGCCTGCGCCGCCGCGCAGCAGTTCCACCACGCGAAGCTCCTCGACGCCGGTGTGCGCATTCTCGAGTACCGACGATGCTGCACGCCAAGGCGTTCGTGCGGGACGGAGAGGAGGTTCTGGCGGGAACCTGCAACCTCGAGGCGTGGAGCCTCAAGCGGTTCTTCGAGATCGACCTCCTGGTCCGCTCCGAGGCTCTGGCGGCACAGTTCGAGGAGCGGTTCAGTGCGCCGGCGGAAGCGGTGTCGCGGCCCGGCAGCGTGCTGGCGGGGTTCAGGCCGCGCGCGAAGGCGGCTGCCTTCGCAGTGCTCTCACCGTTGCTCTAGCCGTTGACCGGGCGGCCCGACTGCGCGAGCGCTTCCGTGACCGGCGGCAGAGCGCTCCAAGGGAAGGTGATCCAGGCCGATGTCCTGCGCCAGACGTAGTCGCATGCGACGACCGAGCTCGGCTTCTCGTAGAGGACGGCGGTGCGAACCTCGGCCACCTTCCCCGCGCAGAAGTCCCGCACCAGCGCGAGCGTCCGGCCCGTGTCCGCCACGTCGTCCGCGATCAGGAGCTTCGCCTCGGCGAGATCGATGAGCTCCGGAACGGGCGGGAGAAACATCGGCGCCGGGAGGCGTTCGTCCACCCCCGTATAAAACTCGACGTTCATCGTGTACGTGTTCTTGACGCCGAGCGCGTAGCCCAGCGCACCGGCGACGAGAAGCCCACCGCGGGCGATGGCGAGGATGACGTCGGGCTCGAAGCCGTCGTCGTGGATCCGCTCCGCGAGGTCGCGCGCTCCCTCGCCGAGGTCGTCCCAGACCATCACCTCGCGCTCGTCGCTCATTCGCTGCCCTCGTCATTCCGCCGTCGCCACAGGACGATGCCGAGCGTCACGGCGGCGATCAGAAGCCCCAGGGCGAGCGCGATCCAGCCCCACGGCGTATCTTCGTCCGACGTCTCCGCGGGGGTCGTCTCTGCCAGTGTTGGCGCCGCGACGGCGGTTTCGGTGGGCACGGTCTCGGTGACTGTCTCCGTCTCCGTCGCCGTTTCTGTTTCCGTCTTCACCACCGTGGTAGCCGGCTCGGTCGTGATCGGCGGCTTCGTCGTCGTCGTGGGCTCCGAGGTCGTCGTTTCCGGCTCGGGACGCGTCGGAACCGTTATCTCCGGAAGCGTCACCTCGGGAACCGTGACCTCGGGAACGGTCACCTCCGGAAGCGAGAGCGGTCGGCAGCTCAGTGGCGCCCGAGAGGCCCTCGAGGCCGTCCCCCGCGCATCCGCCGAGCAGGTAGCCGGAGAGCGCTGCCGCGATGAGCAGTGCGCCCAGGCGGAGGGCTGAACGGGGCCTCACTGAGCGACCGTATCAGGGTCGGCGGCCTGTCCGAAACCGGCTCGGAACCTTGAATTCGGACCCCAACCCCCGTAGCGTTGCGCCATCAAGCGGCTCGGACCGACGAATTAGGAGGACCACGTGAGGGAACTGCTGTTTGGAAAGACAGAGGGCAAGACACGGAGGCGACTCCAGTTCGTCCTCCTGGCATTCGTGCTCGGACTGGCCGCCGTTGCATCCGGGTGTGGCGGTGACGACGGCACGAGCACGGGAGCCGCTGCTACGGGCACCTCAGCCTCCGGCGGTGCGTGCGACAAGGAGATTTGGGTTCTGCTCCCGGACAGCGCCAGCTCGCCGCGCTGGGAGAGCGACGACCGCCCGTACTTCGACAAGGCGTTCAACGACGCCGGAATCGAGCACACCATCGTGAACGCCGAGGGTGACGCTGCAACCCAGCAGTCCCAGGCCGAGCAGGCGATCGCGGCCGACGCAGGCGTGATCGTGCTCACGAGCATCGACACGGGCTCCGGCGGCGCCATCATCGACTCGGCGAAGGAAGCCGGGGTCGACGTGATCGAGTACGACCGCTTCAACACCGGCAGCTCGGGCGGATCCGCGTACGTGAGCTTCGACAACGTCCAGGTCGGCACAACGATGGGCGAGGTGCTGGAGCCGGCGATCGAAAAGCTCGGCAAGAACCCGGCGAACGTCGTCGAGTTGAACGGAGGCGAGGAGGACAACAACGCCTTCCTCTTCAAGGACGGCTACGACGCCGTTGTCCAGAAGCACGTCAGCGACGGCAGCTGGAAGCTCGTCGCCGACCAATTCGTGCCCGGGTGGGGCGCCAACGGCGAGGGTCAGGGGATCATGGAGCAGATCCTCACCGACGCCAACAACAAGGTCGATGCGGTGTTCGCCGCCAACGACAACCTCGCCCAGCAGGCGATCAACGCCCTCGACGCGGCCGGCGTCGGGCCGGTCCCCCTGAGCGGCCAGGATGCATCCGCTGCGGGGATCCAGAACATCCTGCTCGGCAACCAGACGATGACCGTCTACAAGCCGATCCAGGCGGAGGCCGAGACCGCGGTGCAGGCAGCGATCGCCCTGTGCGAAGGGAAGGATCCGTCCGCGGTGCAGCCGGACTTCTCAGGATCGCTCTCTGACGGAACGGTCGGGCTCCTGGACCTGCAGACTGTCGGCATCAAGGCGGCCGACGGCAAGCCGGCGGATTCTCCGACCGGCGACGGAGTCGTCCCGTACCTGGCGCTGACCCCGATCGGCGTGACGGTCGACAACATCGGCGACACGGTCATCGCCGACAACTTCCGCACGGTCGAGGAGATCTGTACCGGCGACACGGCCGATACGGACTTCTGCAAAGAGAACAGCTAATCGAGGAAACAGGCACGGAGTGTGGGAGGCGCCTCGGCGCTTCCCACACTCCCCCTACGTAATGGCCACTGCTGACACGCCGCTCCTCGAGCTTCGGGGGGTCTCGAAGGCCTTCGGCGCCGTCCAGGCGCTCTACCGGGTCGATTTCGAGGTCCGCCGCGGCGAGGTCATGGCCCTGGTCGGCGACAACGGGGCCGGGAAGTCGACGCTCATCAAGAGCGTCGTCGGCATCTATCCCTTCGACGAAGGCGAGGTGCGCTACGACGGGGCCCCGTCAACGTCCACGGCCCGCGTGACGCCGCCAAGCTCGGCATCGAGGTCGTCTACCAGGATCTCGCGCTCGCGGACAACCTCGACGTCGTCGCCAACATGTTCCTGGGGCGGGAGCGTGCCCGCGTCCGTTTCATACTCGACGAGTCGAGCATGGAGCGCTCCGCGCGGGAAACGCTGGACAGTCTCTCCGTCACCACGCTCAAATCGGTTCGGCAAACCGTCGCCGGGCTTTCGGGGGGCCAGCGACAGGCCGTCGCCGTGGCGAAGTCGGTGATGTGGGACTCCCGGCTCGTCATCCTCGACGAGCCCACCGCGGCGCTCGGCGTCGCCCAGACGCGTCAGGTGCTCGACCTCGTCAAGCGCTTGGCGGAACGGGATCTCGGCGTCGTGATCGTCGACCCACAACCTGCACGACGTCTTCGAGGTAGCCGACAGGATCACCGTCCTGCGGCTCGGCCAGCGGGTGGCCTTGCTCGAGCGAGCAAGACCACCCAGCAGGAGGTCGTGCACGCCATCACCGCCGGCACGCTGGATCAGGTCCCCGGGATGCGCGAGGAAGAGAAAACCGAGGCATGAGCGACCGGCCGGTCGACGTCGATCCCACCGCTGATCCGACGGCTGCACGGGTGGCGCCGGTCGCAGCCGACGCGCTCGCGGACGACGTCTCCGGGGCGAGCTTCGGCGGTTACCTGCGTCTCTGGTGGCAGGGAATCCGAGCCGGCGAGCTGGGGTCGCTGCCCATCATCGTCGGGCTCGTGGTCATCGTCATTGTCTTCGGCATCCTCGACGACACGTTTCTGACCGAGCGGAATTTCACGAATCTTCTGCTGCAGATGTCGGCGATCGCCACGATCGCCATCGGCGTCGTGTTCGTGCTCCTGATCGGGGAGATCGATCTCTCCGTTGCATTTGTGAGCGCCGTCGGCGGGGTCGTGATGACGCTGCTTCTCCGGCCGGATGACCCAGGCTGGCTTGGTGGGCGGCGATCCTCGCCGCGCTCGCGTGCACGACCGCGATCGGCTTCGTCCAGGCGCTCGTAATCACGAAGGCCGGCGTACCGTCGTTCGTCGTCACGCTGGCGGGGCTCTTGATCTGGTCCGGAGTCGTCCTGATCCTCACGACTCAGGCTTCATCGGTCGGCACGATCAGGATTCAGGACGAGACCGCTGTCGGCATCGCCAACGACTTCCTGAGCTCCACGGCGGGGTGGGTGGTGGCAGGCCTTGTCGTGATCGGCTATGCGCTGTCCGAGCTCCAGAACGCACGGACGCGCCGCGCGAGCGGCCTCTATGCCAAGCCGATCGTCGTCACCGTGCTGCAGACCGTCGGGCTGGCAGCCGTCACGTGCGCCGCGGTCTGGTACGTGAACAAGGACCGGGGAGTTCCGAAGGTGACGGTGATCCTGCTCGCGCTCCTCGTGTTCTGGTCCTTCATCGCCTCTCGGACGCGCTTCGGACGCCACGTGTATGCCGTCGGAGGCAGCGCAGAAGCCTCGCGGCGTGCGGGAATCGACGTCGACCGCGTGCGCATCTTGGTCTTCATGATCAGCGGCTTCATGGCCGGTGTGGGCGGGATCATGCTCGCCTCGCGCCTCCGCTCGGTGGCGACCAACAGCGGCGGCGGGAACCTGCTTCTGCTCGTCATCGCGTCCGCAGTCATCGGCGGCACGAGTCTCTTCGGGGGCGTCGGCCGGGTCGTGTCCGCCCTGCTCGGGGCCCTCGTGATCGCGTCGATCCAGAACGGAATGGACCTTCTTGGGCTGGCGTCGGGCACGAAGTTCGTCATCACGGGACTCGTCCTGCTCGCGGCTGTCCTCGTGGACGCGTACGCAAAGCGCCGCCGCGCCGCGCGCGGCGTCGTCTGAGCCAGGACTGCGGGGAGCCAGATGGGGGCAGCCGGGCGCATTCGAGCAGCATTCGCCGTTCTCGCCGCCTGCCTCGTCGGCGGGTGCATGCACGACTCCGAGTCGAAGACCCAGCCGACAGGCCCGCCGCACGCTCTTCAGTTCGTGAACGTCGCCTCCTCCGTCGGCCTCGACTTCCGCCACGGAGCCTTCCGGTGGGGTGTCTCAGGTGACCCGGCCGCGATGGAGGGAGGAGGACTGTGCTGGCTCGATTACGACGATGACGGCTGGCTCGACCTCTACGTCGTGAACTCGTACGCGGAGCAGGAGGTCGCGCAGTGGAAGGCAGCGGGCGGCTTACCGCGAAGCGCCCTCTTCCACAACGACCACGGGAAGTTCGAGGATGTGAGCGCCGGGTCCGGCGCGGACGTGGAGATCCGGGGAAACGGCTGCGTGGCGGCCGATCTCGATCTAGACGGCGACACCGACCTCTATGTCACGACGGCGAGGTCGCAGGTGCTTCTCTGGAACGAGGGCGACGGGAAGTTCCGTGAGGGCGCGCGAGCCGCCGGAGTGGACGCGTACGGCTGGCGCACCGGAGCGGCCGTCGGCGACTTGAACGGGGACGGCTGGCCGGACATCTTCGTCGCCGGCTACGCGGACATGAATAGCGACAACCCCGCCGGGACAGCGGGGTTCCCGAGCACCAAGCTCGGGGTCCGCGACGTCCTCTTCCTCTCGAACGGCAGGCACGACGGCCAGGTCACGTTCAGGGAGGTCGGGCGGCAAGTCGGCCTCGAGGTGTCGAAGTTCGAGTACGGGCTGGGAGCTCTCTTCACGGACCTCGAGGGCGACGGCGACCTCGACCTGTATCTGGCGAACGACACGAACCCCGACCGCCTGTACGAAAACGTGGAGTGGCCGGGCGGGGCGAAAGCGGATCCCGAGGGGTTGGGCTTTCGGTTCGAGGAGCGTGCGGGCCCAGCGGGGGTCGCCGACCCGGGCGCCGGTATGGGCGTTTCGGCGGGCGACTACAACGGGGACGGGCGCTCCGATCTCTTCGTCACGAACGGGCGTGGCCAGGTACACGGCGTGTTCAGGAGCAACCCGCCCGACGAGAACGACCCCTCCTACACCGACGTACGCACGGAACTCGGCCCCGACTTCGCCGGCTCGGTCGGCTGGGGTGTGACGTGGGCCGACCTCGACCTCGACACGGATCTCGATCTCCTCGAAGTGAATGGAGACATCCCGGTGACCGATCTGGCCGCGGACGCCGAGCCGCTCCACGCCTACGTCAACCAGGACGGCGCGACGTTTGTTGACGTGAGCGCCGCAACCGGCCTTGATGACGTGGGTGACCTGCTCGCGCGCGGCAGCGCTGCGGCCGACTACGACAATGACGGCGACGTCGATTTCGCCGTCTCGCAGGTGGGAGGCTCGCTCGTCCTCCTCCAGAACCACGTCTCCGGCCGACATTGGCTCGAGGTCGCGCTGGATGGCTTTCACCCTGGCGCGGTCGTCACTGTGTTGCTCTCCGACGGCCGCACGTTCTGGCGCGAGTCCCGTGCGGGGAGCAGCTACCTCTCCTCGGAGGATCCACGCTGTCTTTTCGGTCTCGGCGACGCCACGGAGGTCAAGGAGATCGATGTGCGCTGGCCGGACGGGGAGGAGACCCGACTTCACGACGTGAAGGCGAATCAGGTCGTCGAGGTGAAGGAGTGAGGGCTCTTGCGTGCGTGGCCGTCATTCTCGTCGCGCTAACCGCCGCCGGTTGCTCTCTGTTCGGGAACTCGTCCTCGGCGGACTCGTACCTCGTGCCCGACTGCAAGCGGGCGGACCTGCACGGCCACTCGGTCGCACGGGTGTGGGACGAGGCGCTCCTCGACGCGATCCGGCGGGACACGCCTGCGCCCACCGTCCACGCTCGCAACCTCTTCCACACGTCCGCCGCGATGTGGGATGCCTGGGCCGCTTACGACGCGGGCGCGGAGGGGTACTTCGTCAATGAGAAGCTTCAGGCCGACGACGTCGAGGCGGCGCGCGAGGCAGCCATGAGCTACGCCGCGTACCGACTGCTCCTGCACCGCTACTCGGTCGCCGCCGGCCTCCAGGAGACCTTCGACGAGCTGACCCAGACGATGCAGTCGCTCTGCTACGACATCGACTTCGTCTCGACAGAGGGTGATTCGCCCGCGGCCCTCGGAAACCGCATCGCCGCGAAGATCATCGCCTACGGGCGCACCGATGGCGCCCACGAGCCGATCCGCTACGCGCCGGTCGGGTTCGTACCGGCGAACCCCCCGCTCGTCGTGGCGGAGCCCGGGACGACGATGACCGACCCGAACCGGTGGCAGCCGCTCGCGCTCGCGCAGAACGTCGCCCAGAACGGGCTCACGGTCCCGGGGAAGGTGCAATCGGTCATCGGTCCGTTCTGGGGCCACGTGAAGAGCTTCGGCCTCCCGGTTTCTCTGGATGGTGTGCCGATCGACCCGGGGCCGCCGCCGGAGCTCGGTAATCCCGCGAGCGACCAGGAGTTCAAAAACGAGGCGGTGGACATCATCCGGTACAGCAGCCACCTCGATCCGGGGGACGGCGAAACCGTCGACGTGGGCCCGGCGAGCCTCGGCGGTAACGATCTCGGCACAAACGACGGGAACGGGCACGACGAGAACCCGACCACCGGCGAGCCATATGCACCCGACCGCGTGCTCCAGGGCGACTTTGCCCGCGCGCTGGCCGAGTTCTGGGCGGACGGCCCGAAGTCCGAGACGCCCCCGGGGCACTGGAACGTGATCGCCAACGAGGCCTCCGACGCGCTGGATCGAGCACCGGATCGGCGGCACGGGTCCCGAGGTCGACCGGCTGGAGTGGGACGTGAAGCTCTACTTCGCGCTCAACGGCGCCGTCCACGATGCGGCCGTCGCAGCCTGGGGGCTCAAGGGCTACTACGACTCGGTGCGGCCGATCTCGATGATCCGCTACATGGGCGGGAAGGGGCAGTCGAGCGACCCGCACGGGCCCGTCGTACGACCCCGATGGGCTGCCGCTCGAGCCCGGGCTCATCGAGGTGATCACGAAGGAGTCGAGCGCGCCCGGCAGGCGGCACGCGGCGCTCGCCGACCACGTGGGCGAGATCGCCATCCGCACGTGGAAGGGCTTTCCAGTGGATCCGACGACGGAGGCGAGCGGGGTCGGGTGGATCCTGGCCGTCGACTGGGTTCCGTACCAGCTGCCGACGTTCGTCACGCCCGCCTTCTCCGGCTACGTCTCGGGCCACAGCACGTTCAGCCGCGCGGCGGCGGAGGTCATGACCGCTTTCACGGGCACCTCGTACTTCCCGGGCGGTCTCTACAAGGTTCCGATTCCTGCGGGGTCACTGAAGGTCGAGCATGGCCCGACGACAGACGTGACGCTCGAGTGGGCGACGTACTTCGACGCTGCCGACACGGCGGGGATCTCGCGGCTCTACATGGGCATCCACATTCCCGCCGACGACTTCAACGGCAGGCGGCTCGGCTCGCAGTGCGGGCGGGACGCGTGGGCGCTCTCCGAGAAGTACTTCGACGGGACCGCATGAGCTCGGGGCCGGACACGATCGGCGTCGCGATGCTCGGCTACGCCTTCATGGGCAAGGCGCACTCCCGCGCCTTCCGCGAGGCGTCCTACCTCGAGCCCGCGCTCCAGCCGCGCCTCGTCTCCATCTCCGGGCGCACCGCCGAGAAGGTGGAGGAGGCCCGCCGGCTGAACGGGTGGGAGGAGGCGACGACGGACTGGCGCGAGCAGGTGGCCGACGAGCGCGTTCAGCTCTTCGACAACGGCGGCCCCAACGACCTCCATGCCGAGCCGACGATCGAGGCGGCGCGAAACGGCAAGCACGTCCTCTGCGAGAAGCCGCTCGGGAGGTCTGCCGAGGAGGCGCACACGATCTGGCGCGCGGCGGAGGAGGCAGCGGTCGTGCACATGTGCGGCTTCAACTACCGCTTCGTGCCGGCCGTGCGCCTGGCGCGCGAGATCGTCGAGTCCGGCGACCTCGGCGAGCTCTTCCACTTCCGCGCCCGCTACCTCCAGTCCTGGGGAGTGGACGCACCGCCGAGCTGGCGCTTCGACAAGGAGGCCGCCGGCTCCGGAGCGCTCGGCGACCTCGGCGCGCACATCGTCGACCTCGGCCGCTACCTGATCGGCGAGCCCACCGCGGTGAGCGCGGTCGTTCGCACCTTCATCGAGGGACACGAGGTGGACGACAGCTTCGCGGCCACGGTGGAGTTCGAGAACGGCGTCGTCGGCACGCTCGAGGCGTCGCGTCTCGCCACCGGGCGGATCAACCAGAACACCTTCGAGATCAACGGATCGCGCGGCTCCGTCGTCTTCGACGTCGAGCGCCTGAACGAGCTCCAGGTGGCGCGCGGGCGCTGGTTCGAGCGCGTCCTCGTCACGGAGCCCGACCATCCCTTCATGGGCTTCTGGTGGCCGCCCGGCCACATCGTCGGCTGGGGCGACACCTTCACGCACGAGGTTCACCACCTCCTGGCCGCGATCGCGGGGGAGGGGACCGTCGCTCCCCACGGCGCGACCTTCGAAGACGGCTATCGCTGCGCGGAGATCTGTGATGCCATCGTCCGCTCGTCGGAGAGCGGCAAGCGGGAGGAGATCAGCTACCGATGAAGACCAGTCTCGGCATCTGGGCGTTCGGCCCGATGGCCACGCGCTTCGTCCCCGGCGGGTACCAGCCGCAGTGGGCGGGCGAGACGACAGTGGAGCGGGTGAAGCGGGCGGTCGACGGCCTCGGAGACCTCATCGACGGCTACGAGTTCCACTATCCGCAGGAGCTTTCCGAGGAGAACCTCGACGAGGTCCGTGCGGCACTCGGAGACCGCGACATCTACTGCATCGCGACGGGACTCCATCTCGATTCCCGTTTCGGCCGCGGCGGCCTCACGTCGCCCGACGATCAGACGCGGAAGGAAGCTCGGCACCGCACGGTCGCGGCCGCCGAGTTCGCAGGCTCGCTCGGCGCGCACTTCATCATCTGGCCGGGGATCGAGGGCTACAACTACCCGTTCCAGACGCCCTATCCGGAGAGCTGGAAGTGGCTGGTCGAGGGAATCGGCGAGGCGGCGGAGCGGTGCAGTGAGCACGGCGTCCTCCTCTTCCTCGAGCACAAGAACTCGGAGCCGGCGATGAAGATCTTCATGCGGAACATCGGCATGACGCTGCACGTGATCCACAAGCTGCGGGCCGAGGGCATTGAGAACGTCAAGGTGAACATGGACTGGCAGCACCTGATCATGAACGGCGAGAACCTGGCGGAATACGCGGCGATGCTCGCCGCCGAGGGCTTGCTCGGCCATCAGCACGCGAACTCGGGCTGGGGGACCTTCGACGACGACAACATGGTCGGCGCGACCGCGTTCATGGAGACCCTCGAGCTCGCTGTCGAGCTTCGCCGGGCCGGGTACGGCGAGAACGGCGAGCGGCTCGGGTTCGACCTCTACCCGTACACGGAAGACCAGGTGGCCGCGGTCCGGCGCAGCGTTCTCCAGTGGAACTTCATCGACTCGGCCGCCGCCCGGATCGACGATGCCGCGCTCCGGCAGGCGCAGCAGGAGAAGGACGCCGTGCGTGCCTACGAGCTCGTCTACGCCGCGCTGGGGGCCGAGTGAGGCTCGACCAGGCCCGGGTGATGGTCGACGCAGTGGTCGCTGAGGCGTCCGGCCCGGTGTCCGTCTTCGTGGCCGACAAGCACGGCGAGGTCGTCGCCGCGGCGACGATGGACGAGGCCGCGCCCGACACGCGCCTGAACGCGCAGCGCAAGGCCTACACCGCAGCCCGAAGCGACGCGCGCTCGACCGCGGAGCTCGCTGCGAAGGTCTCCGCCGAGCCGGCCGAGCTCGCGAGCTTCGACCCGTACTTCACCTTCTTCAAGGGCGGCGTGGCCGTCTTCGAAGGCGGAATGCGGGTCGGCGCGATCGGGGTCAGCGGGCTGCCCGGGGAAGAGGACGATCGGATCGCGCGCGAGGCGATCGCCCAGGCGGGCCTCGACCTCGAATGACCGACCTCGTCGGCCTCGACGTCGGCACAACCGGCGTCAAGGCGTTGCGGATCTCGTCGGAGGGGGAGGTGCTCGCGCGCGCCGAGAAGCCCTACCCGCTGGCGACACCTCAGTCCGGTTGGGCCGAGCAGGATCCAGAGGACTGGTGGCGCGCGTCCGAGGCGGCGCTCGCCGAGGTCGGAGGCGACGGCATCGCGGGCATCGGGCTCTCCGGCCAGATGCACGGGCTCGTGGCCCTCGACGACGCCGACCGCGTCCTCCGCCCGGCCATCCTCTGGAACGACCAGCGGACAGGAGTGGAGTGCGCCGAGATCGAGGAACGCTTCGGGCTCGCGCGAGCTCGTCAGGCTGACGGGGAACCGTGCCCTCCCGGGCTTCACCGCCCCGAAGCTCCTGTGGCTGCGAAAACACGAGCCCGACGTCTACGCCCGCATCGCCCACGTGCTCCTGCCCAAGGACTACGTCCGCCTGCGGCTCACCGGCGAGCACGCGACAGACGTCGCCGACGCGTCCGGCACGCTGCTCTTCGACGTCGCCGCCCGAGCCTGGAGCGACGAGGTCATGGACGCGCTCGAGATCCCGCGGGAGTGGGTTCCCACCGCGCTCGAGTCGCCAGCCGTCTCCGGCCAGACCGGGACGGCGTGCCGGTCGCCGGGGGCGCCGGTGACCAGGCCGCAGGCGCGCTCGGCGTCGGGGTAGACGGGCCGGGCCCGCTCTCGGTCGTGCTCGGAACCTCTGGCGTCGTCTTCGCGGCGCTCCCCGGCGTTCGCCGCCGATCCGGACGGCCGCGTCCACGCCTTCTGCCACGCCGTGCCCGGCGGCTGGCACGCGATGGGGGTGATGCTCTCCGCCGCAGCGTCGCTCGAGCTGGCTGCGCGGCGTCGTCGCTCCGGGCGAGCCGCCCGAGAAGGTCGTCGCCGAGGCGGAGCCGTGGCCTCCCGGCGTCGAGGGGCTCACGTTCCTCCCGTATCTCGCCGGCGAGCGCACCCCGCACGTCGATCCGAATGCGCGCGCCGCCTTCGCCGGCCTCTCGCTCCGCCACGACCGCGGCGCGCTCGTCCGTGCCGTGCTGGAGGGCGTGGCGTTCGGGCTCCGCGACTCTCTCGAGCTCCTGCGCTCACTCGGAGTGGATCCCGTGTCCGCGCGCGTCTCAGGTGGCGGGGCGAGGAGCGATCTCTGGCTCGAGATCGTCGCCTCCGTCCTCGAGCTACCGCTGGAGCGCACCGCGGTCGAGGAAGGCGCGGCCTTCGGCGCTGCGCTCCTGGGCGGAGTCGCTGCAGACGTCTTCGCCGACGTGCACGAGGCAGTCGCCGCGACCGTGCGGGTTCGAGACACCGTCGAGCCCGAGCCCGAATGGGTTCGGCCCTACGCTGACGGCTACCGGCGCTTTCGCTCTCTATATCCGGCTCTACGACCTCTGGAGGACGAATGATCTCTCTCGAAGGGAAAGTTGCTCTCGTCACGGGCGCGAGCCGCGGCATCGGCGCGGCAGTCGCCCACTCGCTCGCCTCGCACGGCGCTCACCTCGGCCTCGCGTCGCGGAGCGGAGACGACCTCGGCATCGAAGGAGCCGTCGCCGCGCCGTGCGACGTCCGCCGGCCGGGCGACCTCGAGTCGCTGGCCGCCGCGACGGCCGAGCGCTTCGGCGGCATCGACATCCTCGTGGCCAACGCCGGGGTCGGCGCCTATGGGCCGTTCCTCGACCTGCCGCCCGACCAGCTCGAGGAGATGATCGACGTCAACGTGAAGGGCACGCTCTACGCCGTCCGCGCCACGCTGCCGTATCTGCTGAAGAGCGACGCTGCAGACATCGTCACCCTCGCGTCCGAGGCCGGCCGGCGCGGGCTTCCGTTCGAGGCCGTCTACTGCGCGTCCAAGTTCGCCCAGGTCGGCTTCACGCGCGCGATGGACCATGAGCTCCGGGAGAAGGGCGTGCGCTGCACGAACGTCTGCCCCGGCGGAGTCGCCACCGACTTCGCCATGGGCCGTGGGCGCACACCGGAGATGCCGGAGCTCGAGGGGATGATGACCCCGGAGGACGTGGCCGAAGTCGTTCTCTTCGTGCTCACACGGCCCCGGAACCACCGCATCCTCGAGACCGCCTTCAGGCCCGTGACGGAGCCGTCATGGGGGTAGACGGCGCGGTCAGGTGGGGCTTCCTCTCCACGGCGAACATCAACGACAAGCTCCTGCCGGGCGCCGAGGCATCTCCTGATGTCGACGTGGTCGCGGTGGCGAGCCGCGATGCCGGCCGCGCGGAGGCCTACGCGCGGGAGCGAGGAATCGAGCGGGCGTACGGCAGCTACGAGGAGCTGCTCGCGGACCCGGAGGTCGAGGTCGTCTACATCTCGCTGCCGAACTCCATGCACGTCGAGTGGTCGATCCGGGCGCTCGAGGCGGGCAAGCACGTGCTCTGCGAGAAGCCGCTCAGCCGCCATCCGGAGGACGTCGAGCGCGCCTTCGACGCCGCCGAGAAGGCCGGCCGAATTCTCATGGAGGCGTTCATGTACCGGCACAACCCGCAGACGAAGCGCCTCGTCGAGCTCGTCGAGGGCGGCGCCATCGGGCGCCTCCGGCTGGTCCGCGCGGCGTTCAGCTTCCCGCTCGACGACGCGTCCAACGTGCGTCTCAACGCCGAGCTCGAGGGCGGCGGGCTCATGGACGTCGGCTGCTATTGCGTCTCGGGCGCCAGGCTCCTCGCCGGCGAGCCCGAGTCGGTCTACGGCGAGCAGGTCGCCGCGGCCTCCGGCGTTGACGAGCTCTTCACGGGCACGCTGCGCTTCCCGGGCGACGTCCTGGCCGAGATCGACTGCGGGCTCGTCCTGCCCGTGCGCGACGAGCTCGAGGCGATCGGAGAGGAGGGGTCGATCTTCCTGGACGACCCCTGGCACTGCCGGACGCCGGTGATCGAAGTGCGCAGGGAGGACGGCACCGAGCGGATCGAGCTCGAGCCGGAAGACTCGTATCGCCTGCAGCTCGAGAACATGAGCGCTGCGATTCGCGGAAGCGCGGAGCCGCTGCTCGGGCCGCGAAGACGCACTAGGACAGGCGCGCGCGATCGAGGCGCTCTACCGCTCGGCCGACGAGGGCCGGCCGGTCTCGCTCACGTCCTAGACTTCGTTCATGCCGCTGGCGCCGTTGCCCGACGAGGTCGTCGAGTTCTTGAAGGAGCCGCATGCTGCGGTCATCTCGACCGTCCGCTCCGACGGCGCGCCGTATTCGGCTGCGACCTGGTACGACTGGGACGACGGCCGGATCCTCGTCAACATGGACTTCGAGCGGCTGCGTCTGAGCCACATGCGCCGCGACCCGCGCGTTGCCGTCACGGTGCTCGACATCGGGGACTGGTATCGCGCGGTCACGGTGCTCGGGGCAGTCGTCGAGATTCGCGACGACGACGGCCTGACTGACATCGACCGGCTCTCGGTGCGTTACCGGGGGCGCCTTACTCGAATCGGGAGCGCAAGCGCGTCACGGCTTTCATCGAGCCCGAGCGTTGGCACGAGCACTCATGATCTCGTGGCGACACGTAACGCCGACGGCTATGTCGTGTCACGGCACGCGAGCATCGGGAATTTCTGCTTATCTCAGGCGTTCGATGTTTGGTACGGATAACCGAACCCCAAACAGTCGGGCTGCCGTACTGCGGTCGCCCCGAGCTGTTGCGACGCTGACCGAGCAGGCATGAGCGAGAACCAGATCGAGTCGAACGGAAACCAGAGGACTTCCGCCGGCGAGCGGCTGTCAACAGGAACGCTCGCCCGATGGGCGCGTATGTGCGCGAACCAATCCGGGCGCGTGATGCTCGTCGGCGCACTCACCTTCTTCGCGCTCCTCGCGGCGACTGTCCTCTTTCGCGGAAGCCTCCGCGACCAGTTCGAGATCCCCGGCTCCGACACGCAGAAGGGGATTGACCTGATCGAGACGCAGTTCGCCTCCGAACAGGGTGGCGTCTTGAACCTCGTCTTCGCCGCGCCGCCGGGTGAGCAGCTCGACACCCCAGAGCGCAAGGCGGCGATCGAGGACGCTCTCGCCAAGCTGAAGACGCAGGAGTTCAAAGCGACCGAGGACAAGGCCGGCATCGAAAGCGTCGGCGATCCGTTCGCAGACGGCACGATTTCCGACAACGGGCGCATCGGCTATACGGAGGCGCAGTTCGACCGGGTGATCTACGACAAGGATCGCCAGCCGGTGGTCGCGGTCGAGGACGCGGTGCGCGACACGGTCGCGCCTGCGGGGATCACCGCGGAGTTCAACGGCGACGCCGAGTTCCCGCCCATTCAGCAGGGCCCGCAGGAGCTCATCGGCATTCTCGTCGCGCTGATCCTCCTGCTCGTTCTGTTCCGCAACCTGGTAGCGACGACGATTCCGATCTTCCTCGCGGTCACGGCGGTCGTCACGGCGTTCTTCCTGCTTTTCCTCCTCGCAGGCCTGACGGCCATCAACACGATCACACCGCTCCTCGTGTCGATGATCGGCCTCGGGGTCGGAATCGACTACTCGCTCTTCATCGTCACGCGCTACAGACAGCTCTTGCACGACGGGATGCTTCCCCAGGAGGCAGCCGCTGAAGCTGGCGCCTCAGCGGGCCGTGCCGTCCTGTTCGCCGGTTCGACGGTCGCCATCTCGGTGACGGGACTCGCGTTCTTCGGACTCGACTTCGTCACCAAGCTCGGTATCGGCTCAGCCCTCGGTGTTCTCACGACGGTGGTGATTGCCAACACCGTCCTCATCGCCGGGCTCGCCCGGCTGGGTCGCCCGCGTGGGGTCATCCGCCACATCGTTCTCTTTGCCTTCACGCTGGGCATCTACGGCTGGTACTGGGCGTACAAGGTCTACAAGGCGGAGAAGAAGAAGACCGGGGAGGGCCCCGGGGGTGTCCTGGGCATGCTCCTCTGGATCCTGTTGCTACCGGTCAGCGCCTTCCTTGTCCCCCGGGCGGTCAGGAGGATGAACGAGCGAGCCGGCATGGACACGGGAGTCAGCACCCTGACCGGGCTCTGGCTCTTCCCGTTCGGGCTGCTGATCGTTCCGGCGATCGTCTGGTTCTGGAAGGTCCAGACCGCTCTGAACTTGTACGGCGAGGCAGATCCTGAAGCGCCCAAGCTTGCCTGCGGGATCGACCGGCTGAAGGTGCCCTTCGCGCGGCCGGCCGATGATTCAGAGGCGGCCCGGGCGAGGACGCCCATCGCGCGCTGGGGCCGGTTCGTGACCGCGCACGCGAAGGTGGTCTTCATCGTCCTGCTCCTTGCCGGACTCGGCCTCGCCGGAACCTCAGCACTTGTCCACCTCGGCGCATCGGATCAGGGCACACAGCCCAAGGAGCAGACGGCGCGGCGGGCGTACGATCTCCTCGCCGAGGGCTTCGGCCCAGGCTTCAACGGCCCGATCCCGATCGTCGTCGACGTCAACGGCGACCAGCAGGCGCCACAGCGGATCTACGAGGGCGTCAAGGGCATCGAAGGGGTAGCGTCGGTGGACGAGCCGCAGCTCAACGACGCGAAGACGGTCGCAATCGTCTTCGTCAAGCCGACCTCCGCTCCCCAGGACGAAGCCACGGGCGCGCTCGTCGATCGCCTTCGCAACGACGTGGTCCCGGCAGCGACCGCAGGTAGCGAAGCCGTTGCGTACGTCTCCGGCCAGACCGCGGCGTTCAAAGACATTGCCGACCGGATCATGGAGCGGTTGCCGATCTTCCTGCTCTACATCATCGGCGTCACGTTCGTCCTGCTCACGATGGCGTTCCGGTCGATCGTCATCTCGCTGACGGCGGCGATCACGACGATTCTCTCCGCGTTCATCGCATTCGGTGTGCTCACCCTCGTGGTGCAGGAGGGCCACCTGCTCGGCCTGACGGGCCTTGACCGAACGGGACCGATCGAGACGTTCGTGCCGCCGATAGCGTTCGCGATCCTCTTCGGGCTTTCGATGGACTACATGGTCTTCATCATGAGCCGGATCAGGGAGGAGCACGTCCACGGCCTCGACACCCGGGCGGCCGTGGAGCACGGCATCGCCGCGATCGGCCGCGTGGTCGTGGTTGCGGCGCTGATCATGGCCTCCGTCTTCGCGGCCTTCATCCTGACGCCCGATCGGATCACGAAGGAGTTCGGCATTCTGCTGGCGGTCGCGATCCTGACCGACGCGCTCGTGGTGCGAATGACGCTCGTGCCTGCCTTCCTGACCCTCATGGGCGAGAAGGCGTGGTACATCCCGCGCTGGCTCGACCGCCTTCTGCCGGACATAACGATCGAGCCCCGCACGATCGCGGTGTCGAGCCGCGCGTCGAACCACGGCCCGAGCCGACCGAGGCCTAGTCCGGAAGGAGCGGCACGGTGAAGCCCGGGTCGCGGCCGAGAAGCACGGCCCGGGTCACCGCTGCCGTTCCGAAGCGCGCGCGGACTTCGTCCAATGCTGTGTCGAGTGCGCTGCTCCAGCCGCGGTCGAACGGCAGCGTGAGCTGGACCGCGTCCTCGTTCTCGAGGTTCGCGACCGAGATCCCCAGCAGCGTCAGACCCTGACGCTCGATCGTCGGGCGCGCCTCCGCGAGGAGGCCCCTGGCGGTGACGAGGATGGCCTCGGTGCGCGCCGTCGCGCCGGGCATCGTGTGTGACCGGGTGGCGCGCGTGAAGTCGTCGAAGCGCAGGCGGAGGACGACCGTGCGGCCCACGCGCTTGGCCTTCCGCATGCGCAGGGTCACGCGGTCGACCAGGCCGACGAGGACGGTGTCGATCTCGTCGGGCGACCTGCGCCTGCGTCCCAGTGCGCGCTGCGAACCGATCGACCCGCGCCGGCGCCGAGCCTGCACAGGCCGCGGGTCGCGATTGTGGGCGAGCGCGTGAAGGTGGCGCCCCGAGGCGCGGCCGAGCATCGAGACGAGCGTCGACTCCGCCAGCTCCGCGACCTCGCCCACGGTCTCGATCCTGACCCTGCGGAGCTTCCGCGCCGTCACCGGCCCGACTCCCCAGAGACGCTCGACGGGGAGGGGGTGGAGGAAGTCGAGCTCCTTTCCTGGAGGAACGCGGAGGAGCCCGTCCGGCTTGGCGACGCCGCTTGCGACCTTGGCGAGGAACTTGGTGCGCGCCACTCCGACGGTGACGGGGATCCCGACCCGCTCGCGGACGTCTCGGCGCAGGCGCTCGGCGATCTCGCTGGGCGTGCCCGCGATCCGGCGCATCCCGCGGACGTCGAGGAACGCCTCGTCGATGGAGAGGCCTTCGACGAGCGGGGTGGCGTCCTCGAAGACCCGGTAGAGGGCCTTGCTCGCCTCCGAGTACGCGGACATGCGCGGCGGCACGACGATCGCCTCGGGACAGAGGCGGCGTGCCCGGGCTCCGCCCATGGCCGTGCGCACGCCGCGGGCCTTGGCCTCGTAGCTCGCGGCGAGCACGACGCCCCCACCGACGATGACGGGGCGGCCGCGGAGGCGAGGGTCGTCCCGCTGCTCGACCGAGGCGAAGAACGCATCGGCGTCGGCGTGCAGGATCGTCGCCTCGTTCCACACGAACATATGTTCGCACAGACGACGGCTAGAGCCGAAGCGGACAAAGGCATAGACTCGGAGGGATGTCGGCTGGCTGCAGGCAGGCGCTCCGCGTCGGCATCGTGGTTCTCGCTGCGACCTTCGCTTCGGAGGCGAGCGCTGCCCTGCCGCGCGTCACGGCGACCGCGAAGCCGCCGCTCGTCGCCGCGGCCGGCGACAAGATCACCGTTAAGGCGACGATCGCGGGCACTGGCGCAAAGGTGCCGGTCGGGCTCGTCTTCGGGACACTCGTCAGGCTCGGCGAAGAAAGGCGTCTCGCTCGGGCCAGGGATCAACGTTTCGCACCGCGGGTCGAAGCAGCTCACCATCCCAGGGAAGGTGCCCGCCGGAGTCGAGACCGGAAAGCTCGGCTCGCTTCTCGTCTGCGTGAATCCGGCGGCCGCGATCAAAGGTCAGGCCGGGCTTTGCAAGAAGGCCGCGGCAATCGCGACGTCCGGGACGAGTACGGAGGAGCGGATCGCCGGCGCCGAGCTGGCCGGCAGGATCACGAACGCCCAGGCCGTCCTCTACGGACTTCTCGGCCTGCGCGGGGATCCCGGGCTTCCGAAGGAGCTCCATGGCGACGTGGACGGGCCCGGGGGAGACTTGGCCGCAATCGCCAGGGCTGCGGACGCCTTCAGCACCTTGCCGACGGCAATCCAGGAGAAGGTCTTCCCGTACTTCGTGGTGCCGCAGGCGGGAGGTAGTTCCTGGAGGACTCCTGGGCGGGACTACACCCCGATCCCGCGCGCGGCGGCGGCGAGAGTTGCTGCCGCCGCGACCCCAGACTGCACCGGATACGGCGGGCTCGAGAACGGCACCGGGACGACCGAGGAGGCTTTCCCCTGGCAGGGCATCCCGACCTCGGACGGGAAGGCAATCGTCTGGTACGCGACAACGGACAACCCGAAATGGGAAGACGCTGAAGCGACCGACCGAGCGTCGGCGCTCAAGTACGCCGCCGCGCTCCCGGAGATCTGGAAGAAGCTCTCGGACGAGTTCGGCGAGCCCAGGTCCAATGCCGCCGAGGCCTGCTACCACGGGCCGGACGGAAAGTTCGACGTCTATGTGGGGGAAGGGCTCGTCTTGCTGGCGAGTCGCTTCGATACACACGCGCTCGCCGTGACCATGCCGTACCCCGCGGTCGGGGACTTCCCGTCGTCGGCAAGTGGTGCACGGATCGCCCTGCCTGGATCGGGATGCAGCCAGGACTCCCCAATTGGGCGCTCGCACACGAGTTCATGCACGCGATCCAGTTCTCGCACCGGTACGTGAGCTGTGATCCGCCGATCGCCTGGTGGGACGAGGGCGGAGCCACGTGGGCGGGAAACTTCGTCTATCCCGACGACAACTACGAGCAGAGCCACTACGGCGACTTCGTCAAGGCGCCGCTGGCGGACGACCTGCAGGGCTCGGGCTATGAATCCTGGCCGTTCTGGCTCGGGATCCAGAAGACACTGGGGCTCGACGCCCTCCGGGCGATGTTCACGCAGATGCAGACCAAGCGCCCGGTCCCGGCGGCCAACGCCGCGCTCAGTGGCGGCTTGGCGAAGCAGCTGCCGAAGTACTTCCTCTGGGCTTACAACCAATCACCGATCGGCGATGCCGGCTTCGAGATCCCCGAGGCGTTCAAAGTCTGGGACAGCTGGAGCGCGACACCGACCATGCCGGCAGCGGTTCCGATCAACCTCGGTGGCCTACCGGTGCGCACGCTGAACTTGAAGATGCAGCGAAAGACGTTCCCGGAGCTGAGCGTCGGCGCCTACCACCGGGTCGACTTCCCCGACGACAAGGTCAAGGAGATCCAGTTCACGAACGACCTCGTCGGCAAGGCTGGCGCGCACGTCGACGCGCTGCTGCACCTTGCCGACGGCAGCTGGAAACTTCAGGACTGGTCGACGAAGAAGACGGTCACGCTCTGTCGCGACAAGGACGAGGAGAACGTCACGAACCTCGTCATCGTCACGTCGAACACGAGCCTCGACAAGGCGCTGCCCTCGTTCACGCACAGGATTCGTGTGCGCCCGAGCTGCCCGCACGCGTACAAGATCCTGGCGGCGAGCCAGACCGAACTCTCGAACGGCCAGTACGACTGGACTCCCGACTGTCCGACGCTCACCGGGACGGAGACGGCGACGGGCACCTACGGCCTGCAGCCGTTCAACTTCTTCACGAACAACTTCTTCGCGGACCCGTCAGGTGACCTGGTGGGCAACCTGGTTGCCCTCGGGACGAAGTCGGTGTCGACGGTGATGCACGGCTGCGACCTCGCGACCGATCCTCCATCCGCCTGCACGAACTCGGGCTCGGGCACGAACTCGGGAGGCGTGCAGATCCAGGTGAAGATCCCGCACGGAAGCCCGACCGCGGAGATCCTCTGGTTCCTCGACGATCCGGCTGTCGGGCTCGGGAGCGAGGGAGCGGGAACGACATGCTTCCACAGCGTGATCGGGTGGACGCTCACGGACGAGGAATGGCACACGCTCGGGACGAAGACGGTTCCGCGGGCCGTCTTCGAGTCCGACGACCCGCAGACGATCTCGATCGACGTCGACTTCGACCTCAGCGGTCCGCTCGGAACGACGCAGACGTCCGAGACGTACTCGATGACGATCCAGCGCGTGAACGAGGACGGGACGCCGCTCGGCTAGCCCTCTGTCGGCGCCCCTGGGCAAGGAGCGCCGGCCGTGAGAGACTGGGCGCGCCGTTTTTCAGTTCCCGCCCAAGGGAGGGTGAACGATGCCGTACTCGAACACCGTCACGTTTTGGAACACGGACGGCGGCGACCCGACCTCGCCTGTCAGCGCGCAGCTCTGGCAGATCTGGTCGACCGTCGGTGGTCCGGGAGCCGGTTGGAACCAGCAGGACGAGGGCCGCGACGACATCCAGGTCGACTCGTCCGGCCAGACGCCTCAGACCTTCTCCTTTTTCCTCGGTCCGGACTTTCAGAGCGTCAGCCGCGAAGTCGGGCTCTCGTTGCAGGACACGCCACAGGTCGCAAACAACCGCGGCTGGCTCTTCCGGTCGGGAATGTGGGAGACGCTGCCCACGGACCCGATCGAGGTCGTCGCCGCGCGCGTTCTGATCAACCAGGCCGACCTCGACGCGATGCTTCCGGCCGTTCCGCTCACGGTGGACGCGTCGACCACGATCACCGCGATCACGGCGATGATCGCCTCGGGCGGCATCGACTTCAGCGCGACCGGAACGTCGACGCAGCTGCCGGCTCCTGTGACGTTCAACTTCATGGGGACGATGGATCTGATCCCCTCGTCCAACGTCGCCCTCGTCGACGAGGTGCTCGACGTCGGGTTCACCAACCCGACCCTCACCTTCACGGGCACCGCCAACGTCATTGCCGCCGTCGAGGCGGCGATCCTGAACGCCGTCAGCGGCGTCGTGCTCAGCCGGGTGCTTCCGTCGATTCGCGACACGCTCCAGAGCCGGATCAACGGCAGCATCGTGACGAGCGTGGGACGAAGCCTCCCCGGGGGACGCTGCCCGAGGGAGTCGTGTGCTCCGTCCGCACCGTCCGCATCAACGGGCCCGGAGCGCCAACTCCGGACCAGCCGGCCGCGACGATCGGAGTGCGCGGCGCGCTCGGCGCCTTCGGCGGCGTCCTCAACAAGCTCCCGCAGCCGGCCACCGGGGGAGGCGGAAGGACCCTTTGTCCGGTCATCACGCTCGCCTCACTGGGCCAGCTCGCCGTCTCTCCGGATCTGCTTCGGCTCGACCGCGACGCTCTCGCGGCCTCGCCCACCGGTGCCAGGCTCGTCGAGCTCTACTATCGCTGGGCGCCCGAGGTTTCCCGGCTGCTCGGGGAAGACGCGGCGCTCGCGACCCGGATCGGCGCTCTGGCGCCGGATCTCCACGGCGCGCTGCGTGACCCGCGACGCAAAAAGGAGGCCTTCGGGCGGCTCGAGGCTGCACTCGCCGAGCTGGCCGAGCGCCTGCCCTCTCCGGCACGCGCGGATATGAAGGAGGCGCTGGCACTCGTAGCGCGCATCTGAAAGCGCAACCCCTCTCCGAGCACGATCCCGTTACGTCAAACGGCCCCCTTGTACCGGGTCATTGAGTGCGACAGGATGGCTCGGAGCCATCGGACAGGGGAGAGGGTTCAACGTGGCCTACAAGAACGGCAAGCCGCAGCAGGGCCACTTCAATGCGGTCTTCAGCCGCAACGGCCAGAGGTACCAGATCAAGAGCACGGCGATCGACTCGCTCGGCATCGCCCTCAAGTCGAGCGGAGGCGGCGCCTGCGCAGGGCCGCCGAGCCCGACCTGTTGGGGCCTCGCCGACTTCCGCTCGAAGGCCAACCTGACCAACCTGACGACCGGCTCGAGCGCCGGCGGCGGGCTGACGTTGCAGGTGACCTTCACGGACAAGGGTGAGCCGGGTGGAAACGACACGATCGGCATCACGCTCTGGAACGGCTCGAAGCTCGTCTTCTCGTCGGAATGGAACGGTGCGAAGACGATCGAGAGACCGCTGGACGGCGGCAACACGGTCGTGCACTGACGTGCGCAGCGCCAAGGCCCGCACAGAGAACAGACGGCCGTCAGCCCGGATGTGGCTGGCGGCCGCGGCCGCCCTCTCGTTCGCAGCGCTCGCGCTGACCGTGCGGGTGCCGGAGGCGCTTCCGGACGCCGTCACGTGCTCGTCCGGGGTGCGCACGCTCTCGAACTTCGGCGACCGCGTGTATCCCGACCAGGGGAACGGCGGCTACACGAGCGTGCACACCGATCTGCACATCGTCTACGACACGCAGACGAACCAGTTCCTGCCGGGAAACCACGCCGACCTGACCATCCAGGCGACGCAGTGCCTCACCGACTTCAGCTTCGACTTCGAGCGCACCGCGATCTCGGGCTCGGCCGCCGGGCCGAACATGACGGTCAACTCCGTCCTCGTCGACGGCGTGCCGGCGAGCTTCGACTTCCGCCAGCCCACCTATCCGGGAAACCCGGCCGGCCCGGACGACCCCGACCCGCTCGCGCACGCGATCTCGAACGTGAACCCCGTGAGCGCCGCGAACCCGAACCCGCCCGCCTGCTCCCCGCAGGTGAGCGGCAACGGCCAGAACGGGCAACAGTGCCCGGCGAACAAGCTCGTGATCACGCCGAGCGTTCCCATCCCCGAGGGCGCGACGATCACGGTGACGGTCAACTACACGGGCCGGCCCGGGTGTCCACGCGGACGGTGACGGCTCGACCGAAGGCTGGTTCCGGGTGAACACGGCCGCTGCTCCGAACGACGGCAGCTTCGTGACCACCGAGCCGGTCGGATCGATGGCGTGGATGCCGCTGAACAACCATCCCACCGCCAAGCCGACCTACGACATCTACGACACCGTGCCCGCCGGCAAGACCGGGATCTCCGCCGGCGAACTGGTGGGCGCGACCCCCGGCTCGACCTTCGGCCCGGTCAGCCCGACCTCGGTGAACCCGCCGGACGCGAACTTCCCGGTGGGCGGGTCGTGGATGTGGCACTGGCATTCACCCGAGCGGATCGCGAGCTACCTGCTCGACGAACTCGATCGGCTCCTACGACCTGACGCGCGAACGACGGCTTCGGGCATCCAGTACTACCAGGCGCAGGCGAGCGGTCTCACGGCCGCGCGCAAGGCGACGATCAAGGCCGTCCTCGACACCCAGGAAGACATCACGAACTTCCAGTCGCAGTTCAACGGCCCGTGGCCGTTCACGACCGACGGCGTCATCGTCGGGCTTCCGAACGCGGGCTTCGAGGAAGAGATGCAGACGAAGATCACGTTCGCGAACGGGGCGGCCTCGACGCCGGGCGCCGGTGACGTTCCACCACGAGAACATGCACCAGTGGTTCGGCGACAACGTCTCCGAGGGCGGCTTCCGGCTCACGTTCTGGAAGGAAGGCTGGGCGACTGTCGGCGAGTACCTGAACACCGCGCGGAACGCGGCCAACGGCGCAGGCGGTCTCGGCACTCCGGCCGGCAACACGGCCTTCGACAACTCGCTCATCGCCCGCTTCAACACGAACTACGGGACGACGAGCGGCACCGCCTGGACCTCGGCGCCCTCGAACCCGACCGTGGGGAACCTCTTCACGACGGTGAGCACGTACACGCGACCGGGAACCACCTACGTCGCGCTGCGCCAGATCCTCGACGGATCGGCCACGCGGTCCGCCTCGGACCGCTGGATCGGCGCCATGAAGCAGATCCAGTCCGACTTCGGCGGCGGGTCGATCACCGAGGCGCAGCTCGAGAACGTGTTCCACCAATGGCTGCCGAACCAGAGCGACGCCTGCCACGCGAAGCTCGACCAGTTCTTCACGCAGTGGTTCGACACGGCGTATCCGGCGCCCAACAACGCGACGAACAAGCCGCAGATCACGGGTCCCGGCCTGAACGGCCCCGATCACTTCTACAACGATGCCTCGGCATGCACGCGGGCCGACCAGACGATCACGTTCGGTGCTTTGCCCAACCACTCTCCGGGCGATCCCGACTTCGGCGTCTCGGCGAGCTCGGACTCCGGTCTCCCGGTCTCCTTCTCGGCGAGCGGCGTCTGCACCGTCTCGGGCGCGACCGTGCACCTCACCGGCGCGCTCGGCGAGTGCACGATCACCGCCTCACAGGCGGGAGACGGCGTCTTCAAGCCGGCGTCCGTGCCGCAGACGTTCGTCGTCCATGCACCCGTCGTGACGAACGACGCGGCGGCCGGCGGTGCGGTCGTCCAGTACTCGGACGCGCTCGACCCGACCGTGACGGTGTCGGCGGGCGACGCGGCCTCGCCCGGCTCCTCGCTCGTCGCGAGCGTGTCCGGTCTCCCGGCCGGCCTCTCGCTCGAGCTCGCATCCACCTCTGACGACGGCATCTTCCCGGGAACACGGACCTGGACGCTCGAGGGCAACGTCACCGACGCGCCGGGCTCCTACCCGGTTACCGTCGAGATCACGAACGACGTGGGCGCGACGGGATCGACGTCCTTCACGGTCGTCGTCGCGAAGGAGGACGCCGAGACGGCGTACACCGGCGATCTCTTCGCCTTCACCTCTTCGGGCGACACGTCCGCAGGGATCCTTCTCAGCGCAACGCTCCGCGACGGCCAGGATGGCGCGCCCGGAGACATCCTGAACGCGACCGTCGCCTTCAAGGAGGGCGGGACGACGCTCTGCTCGCCGACGCTCGAGCTCCTGAACGGCGATCCCACGACCGCGACCGCGGCGTGCATCGTCCCGCTCGAGCTCGGCGCGCACGTGATCAACGTCGTCGCGGGCGGCTACTACACGGGCCGCGACCAGGCGATCGTCGAGGTGGCCCAGCCGACCGGCAACTTCATCACGGGCGGCGGCTACCGGATCGCGGACAGCTCGGCGGGCTCCTACGCGGCCGACCCGGGCTCGAAGATCGGCTTCGCCTTCAACCTGAAGTTCAACAAGAGCCTGACGAACCTGCAGGGCCACGCCAACGTGATCTTCCGCTCGGACGGCAAGAACTACCAGATCAAGTCGACCTCGTTCGACTCCCTGGGGATCGCCTTCCGCACGGCGACCGGCGAGCACTGCGACGAAGGCGATTCCGGCTGCTTCGGCGTCGCCGAGTTCCGCTCGAAGGGGAACATGAGCCCCGTCGGCGGCGGCTTGTCGCTCCGGATCACGCTGACCGACCGGGGCGAGCCCGGAGCCGACGACTCGATCGGCATCGCGCTCTGGGACGGGAACCAGCTCGTCTTCTCGTCGGAGTGGAACGGCGCCAGGACCGTCGAGGGCCCCCTCGGCGGCGGGAATGTGGTCGTCCACTAGGAACGCGCGCTACCCCGTACGGGGGAAGCACAAGAAACCCCATTAGGGGGAAGGACAGGAAACGGAGGCGGCCTACCGTGAGATTCGGTGGGCCGCCGCACTTCCACACGGGTCTTCTGCGCTGCCCTTCTCGCAGTGCTCGTCGCCGCATTCCTCGGCGGAAGCGCCGCTGCGGTCACGTTCTCGATCACGCCGGGCGGGTCAGCCGTCACGGTCACGATCTCGGCCGCTGGCGACAAGGCGACTGCCATCCTTTACCGGGACGGCAGGGCAGCGCGTCTCGCTCGACATCACGAACTCGACGATCGCGTCGTCGAAGGTCTCGCTCTTGAAGCCGAACGGTTCCGCGGTCTTCACGGTCTCGGCGACGAAGACCGCGAAGTACGTCGACACGAACACGCTGCCGGTGAACGGCACGTACAAGCTCGTCGTCGACCCGAACCTGGACAACACCGGGAAGGTCACGCTGAAGCTCTACAACGTGCCGCCGGACGCTTCGAGCTCGATGACCATCGGCGCGCCCGGATCGACGGTCACGACGACCGTCCCGGGCCAGAACGCCTACTTCACCTTCTCAGGTACGACGGGGCAACGTCTGGCGCTCAGCATGACCGGCGTCAGCATCTCCTCGGGCAGCCTCACCCTCAAGAACCCCGACAACAGCGTCCTCAAGGGTCCCCAGGCGTTCGCGACGGCGCCGACGTTCATCGACCCGATCACGCTCACCCAGACCGGGGTCTACACGCTCGTGCTCGATCCGAAGGGCAAGGCCAAGGGGAGCGTGACGCTGACCGGGTATGACGTACCCGCCGACACGTCGGCGGCACTGACGCTCGGGTCGCAGGCCACCGGCACGACAACGGTTCCCGGCCAGCGCAACAAGTTCACCTTCAGCGGAACACTGAACCAGAGGATCAGTCTGAGTGTCCTCTCCTCGGACTTCAGCGGCACGATCTCGCTTCTGAAGCCCGACCTCTCTGTGCTCGCCTCGACTCCTGTCGGTCCCGCCGGCGGGTTCCTCGACACGACGGTGCTCCCGGTGGCCGGGACCTATACGTTCGTGATCGACCCGAGTGGCGCCACCACCGGATCCATCAGCTTCACCGCGTACGACGTACCGGCCGATCCCTCGTCCGCCATCACCGCGGGCGGCCCAGCCGTGACCCTCACCACCACCGTCCCGGGCCAGAACGCCTACGCGACCTTCACCGGCACTGTCGGCCAGAAGGTGAGCGTCCTCGTTTCGAACGTCGTCAACGTCGATCCGGCCGAGCTCGATCTCCTGAAGCCCAACGGATCACACGCGCTCCCCGCTCCGGTGACCGTTACCAATGCCGGCGCGTGGATGCAGACCGTGACCCTGTCCGTTGCCGGTGTCTACAAGATCCTGCTCGATCCGCAGCTCGCGAACACCGGCAGCGCGGATGTCCAGCTCTTCACGGTGCCTGCCGACCTCAGCGGGCCGATCACTCCCGGTACGCCGCTGACGGTGACGACCACGGCGCCCGGCCAGAACGCGACCTACACGTTCACCGGCACCATCAACACGCGCGTGAGCCTCAACCTGACGGCGGTGTCGATCGAGAATCTGAAGGTCTCGGTCCTGAAGCCCGACGGCACGAACCTGATCGTGAAGACCGTGGGGACCTCAGGCGGCTTCGGCGACCCGGTGAAATTGCCGGTCGGCGGCACGTACAAGGTCTTCGTCGACCCGCAGAGCTCCTTCTACGGGAGCGTCACGGTCGGCGTCTACGTCGTCCCGGCAGACACGACCGGGCCGCTCGACGCTCGGTACGCCGCTCCCGGTCTCGACCACGGTGCCCGGCCAGAATGCGATCCGAACCTTCAACGGGACGGCAGGCCAGCGGATCAGCTTCAACTTCACCGCCGTCACGATGACGAGCGTCAAGGTGATCGTGAAGGCGCCGGGGACGAGCCCTCCGACGGTTCTCCAGCGCACGTTCGGGACGGACGGCGACTTCGTCGACCCGGTGACGTTGCCCGCGGGCCGCACCGGCGTCTACACGGTGACGATCGATCCGCAGGGCGCATCGACGGGAAGCGTGACGCTGACGTTCTACAACGTCCCCGCCGACGCGACCGGCTCGAATAGCTTGACCACGACGGTTCCTGGCCAGAACGGAAAGCTGACGTCCACGACTTCGGCGGGCACCCACACGCTCACGGTGACGACGAACATCCCCGCAGCCGCCGGCCAGACCCAGAGCGTCTCGCTGACGGTGTACCAGGGGACGACGACCACGCCGGGCAACCAGATCGGTTTCGGCACTGCCGGGCCGGACGGGAACACGTTCGACGTCGTCTTCGGTGGCGGTACGTACACGATCGTGGTCGATCCGTTCGGCGCCGCGACCGGCAACGTCTCCGTAGCGCTCTCCTAGGCCCTTCCGGCCAGCCGGCCTCGTAGGCTCCCCGCGTGAGCGAGGACGAGCCGCGCGGGTCTCACGAGGGCGAGCGACTCGGCCCGGTGCCGCCCGTTCCGGCGGTCGCGACCGAGGACAGAGGCCCGCTCCGCCGCCTCCTCGGCCTGACGACGATCGACATCGGGCCCCTGCGGCGGCACCGCGACTATCGCCTGCTCTTCGCGGGCCAGGCCTGCTCGTTCTTCGGCGCGATGCTCACGTACGTCGCGATCCCGTACCAGGTCTACCAGCTGACGGGCTCGTCGCTCGCGGTCGGGCTCCTCAGCCTCGCCGAGCTCGTGCCACTCCTCTTCACCGCGTTCATCGGAGGAGCGCTGGCGGACGCCGTCGACCGCAGACGCATGCTCCAGTTCGCCGAGCTCGCGCTCGCGGGAGCGACGGTGGTCCTCCTCGCCAACTCGCTCCTCGACGAGCCGAAGGTCTGGGTGCTGTTCGTCGTCGCGCCGCTCGGCGCCGCGCTCGACGGCTTCCAGCGTCCTGCCCTCGACTCGATGGTCCCGCGGCTCGTTTCGCGGGACGAGCTGATCTCCGCCTCGGCGCTCGACTCGCTGCGCGGCGAGTTCGGGATGATCGCGGGACCGGCCGTGGGCGGCGTCCTCATCGCCACCGTCGGCCTGCCCGCGACCTACGGCATCGACATCGCCACGTACGGAGCGTCGGTGTTCGCACTCGCGCTCATGCGCGCGGTTCCTCCTCCCCCTGACGCGGTGCCACCGAGCGTCCGCAGCATCGTCGAAGGCATGAAGTACGCGTGGAGCAGGCAGGAGCTTCTCGGGAGCTACGGCGTGGACATGGTCGCGATGTTCTTCGGGATGCCGATGGCGCTCTTCCCGGCGATCGCGACGCAGTACGGCGGGGCGGAGGTGCTCGGGTTCCTCTACGCGGCGCCCTCGGTCGGAGCGCTCGTCGCCTCGCTGACGAGCGGATGGGCCGCGCGCGTCCACCGCCACGGAATGGCGATCATCTGGGCTGCCGCCTCCTGGGGGCTCGCGATCGCGGTCTTCGGGCTCGTCACGAACCTCCTGGTCGCCCTCTCCTTCCTCGCCCTTGCGGGCGCGGCCGACATGATCAGCGGGATCTTCCGCGGGACTCTCTGGAACCAGACGATTCCGGACCGCCTCCGCGGCCGTCTCGCGGGAATCGAGCAGGTGAGCTACTCGAGCGGGCCTCTCCTCGGGAACCTCGAATCAGGCGTCGTCGCGGCGCTCTTCGGCGTGCGAGCGTCGGTCGTCTCGGGCGGCGTGCTCTGCGTTGCGGGGGTGGGCATCTTCGCGCTGCTTCTGCCTGCGTTCAGGCACTACGACGCGCGGAGGACGACAACCGAGAATCCCCCCGTCGGGGCGTTGTAGAGAAGAGCGACCCGCGCCTACGCTCGGTACATGGGACCGCGTTCGTTCGGTCCTGCGGCGATCATGCTGGCGCTGGCGGCGGCAGTCCTTTTCGCAGCGCCCGCAACCTCCGCGCAGCAGCCCCGGGAGCCTCGTGCCCGCATCCTCGTCGGCTTCGATCCAGGCGTGAGCGTGGCCGCGCAGCGCGCCTCCCTCGAACGCGCGGATGCGACCGCAACGGACGCCTTCGCCGGATTCACGCCTTCGTCGTCTCCGTGCCGGCCTCCGACCGGGGTCAGGCACTGGCGGAGCTTCGCCGGGACCCGCGCGTGCGCTTTGCGGAGCCGGACGCCGTCTACCGCGATCGACACGCTTCCGAACGACCCGCTCTTCGGCCAGCTCTGGGGCCTGAACAACACCGGTCAGACCGTGAAGTCATCCACGGGAAGCGCGGATGCGGACATCGACGCTCCCGAGGCGTGGTCGACCACGACCGGAAGCTCGTCGGTTGTCGTCGCGGTGATCGACTCGGGAGTGGACTGGCACCACCCCGATCTCGCGGCGAACATCTGGACGAACCCGGGCGAGTCGTGCGCGGGCTGTGCGAGCGACGGCATCGACAACGACGGCAACGGCTACGTCGACGACGTCCACGGCTGGGACTTCGTGAACAACGACAACGACCCGTTCGACGACAACGGCCACGGCACGCACGTCGCAGGGACGATCGGGGCCTCCGGCTCGAACGGAGTCGGCATCGCCGGCGTGAACTGGAACGTCCAGATCATGCCGCTCAAGTTCATCGGCGCGAACGGGCAGGGAACCGCAGACGACGCGGTTCGCGCGATCCTTTACGCGACCCGGATGGGCGCGGTCGCCTCGAACAACTCCTGGGGCGGGGAGGAGTTCTCGCAGGCCCTCGAGGACGCGATCGCCGATGCCGACGCGCACGGCTCGCTCTTCGTCGCGGCCGCCGGCAACAGCGGCAAGAACACGGACACGACTCCCGACTACCCCTCGGGCTTCGACCTCCCCAACGTCATCACCGTCGGCGCCACCGACCAGAACGACGTGCGCGCCTGGTTCTCGAACTACGGGAAGCAGTCGGTCGACCTGGCCGCGCCCGGGCACGAACATCTACTCGACCTGGCCGGGCGGTATCTACCGGTTCTCCGAAGGCACCTCCATGGCAGCGCCGCACGTGACCGGAGTCGCCGCGCTCGCGAAGGCGGCCTTCCCGTCCGCGAGCGGGGTAGGCCTCAAAGCCCTGATCCTCCGAACCGTCGACCAGAACGCCTCATTCGCCGGGCTCGAGCACCACCGGGCGGGCGCCTGAACGCGCGCGCCGCGGTTACCTGCGGGAGTGGGGCACAGGTCTGGATCGAGTCGCCGGCTCCCGGCTTCGAGGTGGATGTCGGCAAGCCGGTCTCCGTGACCGTCCTCGGCGCCGCCTGCGGCGACCCGGCTGGAGCGGCGGTCGGGTCTGACCGCCAACGGCTCGGAGGTCGAGCTCGCGCCGCGCGGAGACGGCCTCTACACAGGAAGCTTCACGCCGACTGCCGCGGGCGCGGTCCAGCTCGTCGCGACCACGACCGCCGGGGGGGCATCGGACACGCGCACGGTTTCGGGCACCGCGACCTCCACGCCGGCCATCGTTCCCGGCGGGGATCCGGTCACGGTCACCACGACGTCGCCCGGCGAGGACGCGCGGCTCGTCTTCGAAGGCGCCGCCGGCCGGCGAATCAGCCTCAAGCTCTCCGACGTCACGATCGGAACCTCCTGCTGCTCTCGGCGAAGATCTCGATCCTGAAGCCGGACGGCTCGACGCTCCTCTCCGCCTCGAGCTTCGGCACGAGCGGCGGCTTCATCGACACGAAGACGCTCCCGCAGACGGGCGCCTACCGCATCCTCGTCGACCCGCAGTCCAACGCCGTCGGCTCGGTCACGCTGACCCTCTACGACGTGCCCGAGGACGCCGAGTCGCCGGTCGTCCCCGGAGGCGCGCCCGCCTCGGCCGAGACGACCGCTCCCGGCCAGAACGCCGCCTTCCTCTTCGACGCTCTCGCCGGCGACCGTGTGAGCCTCAAGCTCTCCGACGTCACGATCGGAACCTCCTGCTGCTCCTCGGCGAAGATCTCGATCCTGAAGCCGGACGGCTCGACGCTCCTCTCCGCCTCGAGCTTCGGCACGAGCGGCGGCTTCATCGACACGAAGACGCTCCCGCAGACGGGCGCCTACCGCATCCTCGTCGACCCGCAGTCCAACGCCGTCGGCTCGGTCACGCTGACCCTCTACGACGTGCCCGAGGACGCCGAGTCGCCGGTCGTCCCCGGAGGCGCGCCCGCCTCGGCCGAGACGACCGCTCCCGGCCAGAACGCCGCCTTCCTCTTCGACGCTCTCGCCGGCGACCGTGTGAGCCTCAAGCTCTCCGACGTCACGATCGGAACCTCCTGCTGCTCCTCGGCGAAGATCTCGATCCTGAAGCCGGACGGCTCGACGCTCCTCTCCGCCTCGAGCTTCGGCACGAGCGGCGGCTTCATCGACACGAAGACGCTCCCGCAGACGGGCGCCTACCGCATCCTCGTCGACCCGCAGTCCAACGCCGTCGGCTCGGTCACGCTGACCCTCTACGACGTGCCCGACGATCCCACCGGGACGCTCGTCCTCGGCGGTGCCGCCTCCACACTTGCACTCGACGTCCCCGGCCAGAACGGCTGGAGAACGTTCTCCGGGACGGCCGGGCGAACGATCACGCTCCGCCTCACGGCCGTGACGATCGGGACCTCGTGCTGCAGCTCGGCCAAGGTGTCGGTGCTCCGGCCCGACGGCACGACCCTTGTCTCGCCGGCGAACTTCGGGACGAGCGGGAAGACGCTCTCGTTCTCGCTGCCCGCCACGGGCGTCTACTCGATCTTCGTCGACCCGCAGTCCAACGGGGTCGGCAGCGCCACACTCTCGGTGAGCTAGGGCGTGTTTCGGCCCACGTGCGCGCGCGTGACGGCGCTCGGGGTCGCGCAGCCGAGGAGGCGCAGAGCGAGCTCGACCTCCGCGCGCAGGAGCTCCAGCACGCGGCGGACGCCGTCCTCTCCGTCGACGGCGAGGCCCCAGAGGGCGGGCCTGCCGACCAGCACCGCCTGGGCGCCGAGCGCGAGCGCCGTGACGACGTCCGTCCCCCGGCGCACCCCGCCGTCCATGAGGACGAGGCAGCGCCCCGCGACAGCCTCCACGACCTCCGGAAGGGCATCGAGGCTCGCTTGCGCGCCGTCGAGCTGGCGGCCTCCGTGATTCGAGACCACGACGCCGTCGACGCCGTGCTCGCAGGCGAGTTGCGCGTCCTCTTCCGTGAGGATCCCTTTCACGAGGAGCGGGAGGGTCGAGACCGAGCGCAGCCACTCCAGGTCGCGCCAGGTCACCGACGGATCGACGACCTCGCTCAGCGTGGCATGGAAGTCTCCGCGCCCGAGGTGATCCGAGAGGTTGGGGAGGGGGAGGTCTGTGGGAATCTCGAACGCGGCGCGGATGTCGCGCTCCCGTCGTCCTGCCGCGGGGAGATCGACGGTGAGGACGATCGCCTCGAAGCCGGCATCCGCGGCCGCTTCGACGAGCGACTGGGTGAAGCCGCGGTCGCGTGACCAGTAGAGCTGGAACCACTGCCGCCCGCCGGGCGCCGCTTCGGCGAGCTGGGCTGCGGACGCGCCGCCGAGAGTCGAGAGGCACATGACCGTTCCGGCCTCCGCTGCGCCCTCTCGCCATGGCGAGGTCGCCGTCCGGGTGGGCGAGGTACTGGAACGCCGTCGGCGCGACGAGGATGGGCATCGAGATCTCACCACCGAGGACGGTCGTCGTCGTGGTGACCGAGGCCACGTCGACGAGCATGCGCGGCCGCAGGTGCCAGCGCCGGAACGCCGCGAGGTTCTCGGCGAGCGTGCGCTCGTCGCCCGCGCCGCCCACGAAGTAACCCCACGGGCCGGCCTCGACCTTGGCCTCGGCGAGGCGCTCGAAGTCCCAGGTGTTCAGCGGCTCGGACACGCCGCCGATCCTAAAGCGTTCCTTCGGGTGGCGAGGCCCCGCTCCGGCCCGCGAAAAGCGCGGCGGGCAAGGACGCAGGAAGCCCGCGTATGGATATACGCGGGCGATCGAGGACGCTGGCCGCCGGCTTGCAGCAGCCGGAGGTGCTGGCCTGCCGCCGGAGGGGCGCTACTAGAGGGTGAGTCTCGAGGGCGGCCGGAGCGAGCCGCAGGAACGCGGCGACGACGTCGGGGTCGAACTGCGAGCCGGCGCCGTCTTCGAGCTCCTTGCAGGCGTCCTCGAAGGGCATCGCGCGGCGGTACGGCCGGTCGGTCGTCATCGCGTGGAAGGCGTCGCAGACGAAGATCACGCGCGACTCGATAGGGATGTCCCCTTCGCCGAGGGCATCTGGATAGCCCTTGCCGTCCCAGCGCTCGTGGCAGTGGCGCACGATGGGGCGGACGGCCTCCAGGCGCGCGATCGGCGCGAGGATCCGCTCGCCGAGCTCGGGGTGCGTCTCCATGACCGCTCGCTCCTGCTTCGTCAGCGGGCCGGGCTTCAGGAGGATCGTCGAGGGGATGCCGATCTTGCCGATGTCGTGGAAGAGCGCGCCGAGCTCGAGGCGCTTCAGCGCGACGGAGTCGAGGCCGAGCTCGCGGCCGACGTCGAGGGCCATGTCGGTGATCCAGCGCGCATGGGACGACGTGTACTCGTCGTTCGCCTCGAGAGCGTTCGCGAGGGCCTCGACGGTGGTGAAGAAGGTCTCCTCGAGGTTGTCGAATGCGCCCGCGTTCTGGATCGCGAGCTTCGCCTGGTGGGCGATGCCGGCGAAGAGGCGCATCGTCCGGGGCGTGAAGCCCTGCGTGTCCATGGCGACGATGCAGCCGACCCGGGCGCCCTCGAAGTGGAGGGGCGCGACCGCATAGACCGCACCGGGCTCGGGGACGCCGTCGATGGCTGAGAGCTGATCCGGCTCCATCGTGAACGGCTCGGAGGCGGAGAGGAACGTGCTCGAGAGCGAGTGCGAATAGCTGAGCGCCTCGGTTTGCGCGCGCAGCTCGTCGGTGTACCCCGAGAACGCGCGGGGGGTGAGGTCGCCGCCCGCCACGTCCTCCATCCAGACCGAGACCCGCGGCGAGCCGAGGGAATGCGCGGTGAGGTCGACGATGCGGTCGAGGACGTCGTCCATGCCCTCGACGGTCGCAACCTCGCGGCTGAAGTCGAGGAGTGCGTTCGGCGATCCAGAGCGATTCCTTGGCGAGCTCCGCCTCCTTGCGCTCGGCCTCGTAGAGGCGCGCGTTCTCGAGCGCGACCGAGGCGTGGCCGGCGAGCACTTCGAGGAGCCGGACGTCGTCTTCGTCGAACTGGCTCACGCCGAGCTTGGAGATGACGACGGCGCCGCTCACGCGCGAGCCGTACTTCAGCGGGACGGCGACGACGGACTCGTCGATGTCCTCCGTGTTGGGGATCGTGACCGCGAACTCGCAGTCCATCGCGTTGGCGAGCAGGAGCGAGCGGCCGGTCTCGGCCACCCAGCCCGTGAAGCCCTCGCCGAACTTGCAGGTCAGGTCCTCGGCGCTCTCCTCCGTGTACTGGCCCAGGGTGCCCTTGAAGGCGATCGGGAAGAGGGTGTCCCCGTCGGCGATGTACACGCGGCAGTTGTGGTAGTCGATGAGGCCGCGGAGCTCGTTCACGATCACGGAGCCGATCTCACGCACGTCGTTCAGGCGGTTGAGGCGACCCGCGAGGCTCTGCAGCATCTTCAGGTGGGCGATCGAGCGGACGTCCTCGCGCCCGTTCACGCCGGGGCGCTCGGTGGCCGTGTCGTCGAAGAAAACGCTCTGGTTCTTGCCGCGCGCCTTGGCGGCCATCATGGCGGACTCCGCGCAGGCGACGAGCTCGCGGGGGTTCATCGCGTGCTCGGGGCCCTGGGCGATGCCGATCGAGAGCGTGAGCCGGCCCGCCTGCTCGAACTCCTCCGTGAGCATGCGCTCGGTCAGGCGCGCTGCGAGCCCCATCGCGTCGCCCGCGTCGCAGGAGGCCATGATGACGCCGAACTCCTCGCCGCCGAGCCGGCAGACGACGTCGGAGCCGCGCACGGTCTGGCGGAGGATGTCCGCGAGCGCGACGAGCACCTGGTCGCCCGTGCCGTGGCCGTAGATGTCGTTGACGCGCTTGAAGTCGTCGATGTCGAGCATGAGCACGGCGATCGAGTCGTGCGCCCGGCTGACGCGGTTCAGCTCGGCGCGCAGGCGGTCGTGGAAGTAGCGGTGGTTGTAGAGGCCCGTCAGGGAGTCGGTCTGCGCCTCGAGCTCGAGGCCGGCGCGAACCTGCGCGTTGTCGAGCGCGAGCGCGGCCGCGTCGCCGAAGCGCTGGGCCAGCTCGAACTCCTCTTCGGTGAAGACCGCGTCGTCGCCGAGGCGGTAGACGTTGAGCGTCCCCTTGACCGTGCCGCGCGCGACGAGCGGGACGGAGATGAGCGCCTCGGGCTCGTCCGGGGGAGTGCCGGGCACGACCTTCACGCGCGGGTCGAGATGCGCGTGGTTGACGAGCTGCGCCTCGCGGTTCTCGACGACCCACCCCGTGATGCCTTCGCCGTAGATGGGCTGGTCGCCCATGATCTCGTCCGCCCACTTGTCTCTGGACATGAGGGGGATGAGGACGCGCCGGGTCTCGTCGGCCTGGTAGATCGTGAACGCGTCGAAGGGGATGAGATCGCCCAGCGTGTCTGCGATCCGCTCGAGGACCGCGTCCAACTGCTGCTCGGAGAGGACGTCGTGGAAGACCTCGGCCAGGCGGCGGTAGGAATCGACGAGGGTGTCGACTCGGGTCAGGGCAGGGCGGGTTGGAGGCGTCATGGACGCATCGTCTCGAGCGACGTGCTCTCGCAGTACTCCCATTGGCCGCAGGATCCTTCCCGAAAAGCTGCCTAAACCTCAATTCTTGCGACTTTCCGGGCCGCCCCCCTCGCTCAAAAGGGGGATTAGGCTCAGTTGCTCTCGCCGTCCCGTTGGAGGATGATCGGGGCGCCTGAGTCGAAGAAGGAGGTCTGCGGTGCCCCCCCATTGGTTTCGGCCACTCAACCCCGATCCTCACCCATGAAGCCTGGCGAGAAGGTCGTCACGAAGTTCAAGAGCAAGCATGGAAACCGCAAGTTCGCGGTCACCGTGTGCGACGAGCAGCCGGATCCAGAGGCGATCCTGCTGCTCGAAGACGACGATCTCGACCGGGACGACGACTAGCTAGCCGCGAGCAGCTCTTCGGCAGCCCCGACGTACCGGTTCGCGCCCGCCCGGCGGAAGAAGTCCAGCGCGAGCTCGAGTTGGCTCTCGGCTTCCGCGCGCCGACCCGCGCCAACCAGCAGCTCGGCGGCGCGAAGGCGTGTCATCGCCGCGTCGGCTTGGGCGCCCATTCTGTCGTAAAGCTCGGCCGCCCGAACGGCATCTCCGCCCGCGAGAGCTTGGGCGGCAGTGAGCCACCGCGTCCGTAGGCGTACTCGAGAGCTTGCCTGGGCGAGGCTGGGGGCCTCGTCCGAGCCCTTCGAGGACCTGTGCGACCTCGGCCAGCCAAGGGCCGGCCGCAGATGTTGGGCTCTCCCGCCAGCTGAGAGGAGCTCGTCGACGGTTTCGGTCGCCTCCGCGTCGCTGGCCGGCTTCGTGCAAGACCTGCGCGCGCGTGGCGAGAGCGGGGAAGGCCACCTGAGGGTCGCCCTGGGCCCGTGCGAACTCGAGCAGTCTGGCCGAGTCCTCCAGCGCGCCTGCGACGTTCCCCTTGGCGAGCCTCACGCGGGCTCGAAAGATGTAGGCGTCGATCGCCATCAGCGTCGGAGTGGTCGACGACGTCTCATCGAGCATGCGCTCGGCCCGGGAAAGAGCTCCTCCCACTCACCGATCCAGTAGAGCCGGTCGAGCTGCTGCGTCTCGACCCACGCCATCGCAACGACATGCCCGTGTCGGCGCGCTGCCTGCGAGAGACTGGTCCATGAGTGCAAATCCGCGCTCGAGGTCGCCGAGCTCGACGAGGAGTCGAGACAAGGTTGTTCAGCGCCCGCATCAGCTCGAACGAGAGTGGCTGGAGCGATTTCGACCGCCCGCTCGAGATCTTCGACGCCGCCCAAGTCGCCGTTCAGCGTCCGCGCGATGCCCCGAGTGTTCAGCGTGTGTGCCTGGAGATCCTCGAGCTCCAGCCTCGTGGCGAGCGCGAGGGCCTCGTCGGCAATGCGAATGGCCTGATCCGTTTGGTCGGAGATCATGTGGAAGCGAGCCCGATTCGCGAGGACGGCCGGCTTTAACCGGCGACGGAGGGGGTCCTCGACGAGTGAGACTGCCAAGTCGAGGTTCGCGCTCGCTTCCGGGCTATTCCCTTCGATGAAATGAAGGAAGTCCGCCAGAGAGACCAGGGCCAGGGCTGCCTGCTCCCTTTCGCCGGCCTCCAGGAATGCGTCGGCCGCCTCTTGCAAGGCGTCCTTTCCGCTGCCCTCGGCGTGGAAGAGCGCCTTCCGTAGGCGAGGAGCACACGTGGTCGGTCGGCGTCCTCTTCCGTGGACAGCTCGAGTGCCTGTTCGTAGAACCGGGCGGCGGTGGGAAAGGCGTTCAATGCAGACGACCGGTCGCCCGCCTCGACGAGCGCTGTGCGCACACGTGCGGTGAGCTCAGGGTCCTCGCGCCCCGAGCGCCGATCGAGATCGAGCGCGCTCAGGTAGTGGTGCGCCACCATGTCCGCGAGGTCTTCGGGCCGATCGCCGGCGAGCGCCTCGATCCATCCCGCCGCCAGCCGGTGCATGTCCGCCCGCCGTTTGCGGGGGATCTGGCTATAGGCGACATCGCGAACGAGCACGTGGCGGAAGACGTAGGCAGTCTCGCCGGCGACAGACGAGCGGCGCTCCCGGCGCACGAACTCCTTGCGTTCGAGCGCATGCGACCGCCAGCTCGACGTCTCCCTGGGACAGACCGAGCAGCTCGCCGAGCGCTCCGGGCCAGAAGACCTTGCCGACGATCGCAGCGGCTTGGACGAGGCGTCTTCTCGTCGGGAGGGAGGGTGTCGAGCCGGGCCGCGATGATGCCCTGGACGGACTCCGGGAGCGGTAGCTCCTCCTCGGCCTGGGCAAGCATGCGCACGAACTCCTCTGCATAGAGCGGATTTCCGCCGGCCCGCGTCAGGAGCTCGCCCTGACGTTCGGCCTGGAGCCGTCCGTCAAGGAGGGACGAGACGAGTTCGGCGGTGTGGTCCTGCGAGAGCGGTGCCAGTGAGATCGTGGTCGCGTTCCGTTTGCCGCCGCCCCATCCCGGCATGCGGTCGAGGAGTTCAGGTCGTGCCGTGCAGAGGATGAGGAGGGGCACATCGGTCGTCCATTCGGCCATCTGGTCGACGAAGTCGAGCAGGCCGTCGTCAGCCCAGTGGAGGTCCTCGAAGACGAGGATGAGCGGCCGTTGCTCGGCGAGCGCCTCGAAGAAGCGCCGCCAGGCCGCGAGCGCCTCGGTTGCGTGATCGCCGCCAGCCTCGGCGTCCACTCCAAGACCCGCGAGCGGGCGGAGGTGGCTTTCCACCCAGCGGGCTTCCCCGGCCTCGTCGAGGACGTACTCGACAGCCGCGCGAAGCTTGGCTTCGGCCGCCTCGGCGTCGTCGCTCTCCAGGATCCCGGCCTGTGCCTTGGTCATCTCGCCCAGCGCCCAGAAGGCGACGCCGTCCCCGTACGGCAGCGAGCGTCCCTGCCGCCAGGTGACGTACTGGGCCGGATCGGAGTCGAGAGCGGAGAAGAGCTCCCAGACGAGTCTGCTCTTTCCGATCCCGGGGACACCGACCAGCGTGACGAGCTGCGGCGCTCGGTCGCGCTGCGAGCGGGCGACCGCGTCGAGGAGCGCGTCGAGCTCGTCGCTCCGTCCGACCAGCGGAGCGCCTCCTCGGAACGCGATGTCCACGCCGAGGCGGGCCTTCGGCGCGATGGGCTCCCACACCGTGACGGGGTCAGCCTTGCCCTTCGCAAAGACCGATTCGGCCTCACGATGCTCGATGGTGCTCTCCGTCAGCCGGCGAGTCGCCTCGTCGACGAGGATCCCGTCCGGGGGAGCCGCGCTCTGCAGCCGTGAGGCGGTGTTGAGCACGTCTCCGGCCGCAAGCTGCTCCCCTTGCTCGGGGCGCGCGTTCAGATTGACGAGCGCCTCGCCCGTGGCCGCGCCGACGCGAACGGACAGTCCGAGCGACGGATCTTCGGCGTTCAGCTCCGAAATCGCGTCGCGGACCGCGAGTGCGGCGCGAACGGCGCGCTCGGCGTCGTCCTCGTGGGCGATCGGCGCCCCGAAGACCGCGACGACTGCGTCTCCGATGAACTTCTCCACGGTGCCGCCGAAGCGCTCGAGCTCGGCCTTCGCCCGCGCGTGGTACGGCGCAAGGAAGCCACGAACGTCCTCTGGGTCGAGGCGCTCGGAGCGTCCGTGAAGTCGACGAGGTCGACGAAGACCGCGGTGACGACCTTCCGCTCCTCTGCGGCCACGCGCTCGCTCCTCTTCGAGGGAAGCTCCGCAGGACGTGCAGTAGGCGAGCTCGGAGGTGACGACGGTGCCGCACGACGGACACGGCCTCCCCAGCGCGCTGCCGCAGTTCCCGCAGAAAAGCGCGCCCGCGGGGTTGGCGAAGCCGCAGGCCGCGCACGAGGAAGCAGACATGGCCTGGCTAGTCTAGGCTCGCCGGGAAATGGAGCAAGGGCGCCGGCCTGGCCTTCTGGAAGCGATAGGGGTCTGGTCGCTCTTCGCGCTCGTCGCGCTGGCCATCCTCGTGACGTACTCGCGTCTTCCGGCCGAGGCGCTCTACCACACGAGCGGCGAGGGGCTCGAAGCTGGCGGCTCGCGCGCGCTCGTCTTTGCCGGCTTCCCGGTCGCGCTCGTGGCGATTCCGCTCGCATGGATCGCCGTCGCGCGCATCCGCACGAGGCTCTCGGTCGCAGCGGGAGCCCTCGCCACGATTCTCTGTGCCACCGTGGGGCTCCCGGGCGTGATCGACCAGGGCGACCTCGACGCGAGGCCGGTGAACGCGGCTCGCGGGAATCGGAGCGCTCCTCGCTCTCGGGCTGACCGCGTGGGCTCTCCGGCGCGGCGGCCTCGGCGACTCGCAGCCCTTCAACCGCTGGGACTACGCGAGGATCGTGGTCGCCGTCGTGCTCGTCCTCGCCGCGCTGCCCTGGATCTGGGCCGAGCTCGGCTTCTACGTCGACGATACGCCGGTGATCGGCGATCCGTTCATCGCCAAGGTGGTCAAGCCGTCGCTGGGCGGCGAGCCATCGTTCCACGCCGTTCACCTGGGACACCACCACGGGCTCGACGGGATCCTCCTCGCCCTCGCCGCGCTCCTGCTCTCCCGCGTCCCGTCCCGCATGCCGCGGAAGGGCGAGGGGACAGGGCTCGCGGTCTACGTCGCGCTCCTCCTCACCTACGGGCTGGCGAACGCGCTCCAGGACGGCTGGAACGAGCAGCTCGTCAAGCGCGGCACGTTCGAGTCCAAGCTCCCGAGCGTCATCCGGCCGGATCTGAGCCCGGCGTGGCTGGGCATCGTGCTCGGAGCCGCGGCCATCTACTTCGTCCTCTTCCGCGTAGGTAGAGTGAACCGACCCGAAGGAGTGATTCGATGACAAGACGCGCGTTGCCGCTCGTGCTCGTCCTCGCGGCTTTCGTTCTCGCCCTTTCTGCATGCGGCGGGGGAAGCAGCTCCTCCTCGACCACCCCGGCCACGACCGGTGGCGGCGGTGGAGGGGGCGGCTCCACGGTCAAGATCTCGGCCGACCCGAGCGGAGCCCTGAAGTACGAACAGACCGACGTGTCCGCGACCGCGGGCTCGATCACGATCGACTTCACGAACATGTCCTCACTCCCGCACGACGTCACGATCGAAGGGAACGGCGCGAGCGGTGCAACGGATCAGATCACGGACTCGACGACGAGCACGACCGTCGATCTCGAGCCGGGCACCTACACGTTCTTCTGCTCGGTGGACGGGCATCGCGCGGCCGGGATGGAAGGCACGCTCACCGTCAAGTAGGTGGCGCCGCTTCGGATCGACCTGCAGCACCTCGGGCGCTCGCGGGTCATCGCGTCGTACCTCCTCGCCGGTGACGAGCCGGCGCTGGTCGATTGCGGCCCCACGACGTGCCTGGGCGCGCTCGAGGAAGGCCTGGCCGGGCAGGGACTCGCGGTCGAGCGACCTCCGCCACCTCGTCCTGACGCACATCCACCTGGACCATGCCGGCGCGGCAGGCGCTCTCGTCCGCCGGAACCCGGAGCTCCAGGTGCACGTCAGCGAGATCGGTGCGCCGCACCTCGTCGACCCTTCCCGCTTGGAGGCGAGCGCGCGCCGGCTCTACGCGGACGACTTCGACCGGCTCTGGGGCGAGCTCGTGCCCGTGCCGGAGGAGAACGTCCACGTCGTGGGCGGCGATGTGCTCGGGCTCGAGGCGTGGCCGACGCCCGGGCACGCCTCGCACCACGTCTCCTACCTCTCGGAGGACGGGACGTGCTACTCGGGCGACGTCACCGGCGTCGTCATCGCGCCCTCGACGCTGATCGCGCCCGTCTGTCCGCCGCCCGACGTCGACCTCGAAGCCTGGGAGCGCTCGCTCGACTCGATCGCCGAACGGAAGCCCAAGCGCCTATGCCTGCCGCATTTCGGAGTCGTCGAGGACCCGGCCGCGCACATCGAGCGCACCCGCGAGCGGCTGCGGACCTGGGCGGAGCGGGTCCGCGACGGGGCGAGCGAGGAGGAGTTCGTCCGTGCGGCCGAGCAGGAGCTGGAAAAGGCGACCGATCCCGAGACCGCTGCTGCCTACACGCAGGCGGGGCCGCTCTGGCAGTCCTACGCGGGACTCGTTCGCTACTTCGCCAAGAAGGGGGAAGCGGCGGCCGGACCAGCCGCTACCCTGTGACGCGGATGCGCCGCTCGGTCCTAGGGGTCTTCGTTGTCATGCTCGTGGTCGTCTTCCCGGCCGCGGCCGGCGCTGCCGTGCACACGCAGCTCGTCGGCAACTTCGACACGCCGATCCAGGTCTTCGCTCCCAGGAGCGTGCCCGGCTCGACGCTGTACGTCGTCGAGAAGGGCGGCAAGATCATTCGCCGGCAGAGCGGAGGGCACCGCAACGTCGTCCTCGACATCCACGGTCACGTCTCGAGCGGCGGTGAGCAGGGCCTGCTGTCGGCCGTCATCGCGGACCGGAAGCTGTTCGTCTACTACACGAACAGAGACGGGGACAGCCGCGTCGTCCGCTACACCCTGAACGAGCGGCCTGGGCCACGTGCAGTCCGGCTCGAAGAGCACGATCCTGCGGCAGCATCAGCCCTTCAACAACCACAACGGCGGCACGCTCCAGTTCCGCGGCGGCCATCTCTACCTCAGCCTCGGCGACGGCGGAGACGGCTGCGACACCGCGAAGAGCGCCCAGAACCTCAACACGAAGCTCGGCAAGCTCCTCCGCCACGACTCGAACGGCTGGAAGATCGTGGGCTACGGGCTGCGCAACCCCTGGCGCTGGTCGTTCGACCGTATGACAGGCGATCTCTACATCGGCGACGTCGGCCAGTCGGACCGCGAGGAGGTCGACTTCCTGGACGCCTCCAGGCTCGGCGGCACTCCGGAGAACTACGGCTGGAACCATTACGAGGGCAACCTGAGCGGCACGTGCGGCTCGAAGGACGAGGGCATCAAGGGCCCCGGCAAACTGGTTTTCCCGAAGTACGCGTACGGCCGCGGGGTCGGGTCGACGGTCATCGGCGGTTTCGTCTACCGCGGCTCCGACATGCCCGCACAGCGCGGCCGTTACTTCTTCGGCGACGAGGGCAGTAGCTGGATCAAGACCGCCGACGCGCGGACGCTGAAGAACCGCCAGACCCTCGGCTTCACGGTGTCGGGCCTCTACTCTTTCGGCCAGAACTCGAAGGGCGAGCTCTACGTCGTTTCCGGGGCCGGCCCCGTCTACAAGCTCGTCGACAACTAGTCTCCCGCACCATGCGGGCGCAGTTTGTCGACTGCCGGTGGCAACTCGGCCATCCCGAAGTAGGGCGTGAGCTCTATCTGTCCAGTCACGTTCCCGGGGCGTCTTTTCTGGATGTCGAGACGGAGCTTTCGGCGCCTCCCGGAGGCGCCGAGGGAGGGCGGCACCCCCTTCCTGCTCCGGAGGACTTCGCCCGTGCGGCAGGAGCCGCCGGGATCGGGAACGACTCGCTCGTCGTCGCCTATGACCAGGGGATGAACGGAGGTGCCGCCCGGCTCTGGTGGCTCCTCCGCCACTTCGGGCACGACGACGTCGCCGTCCTCCGCGGAGGTCTGGACGACTTGCTCGGGCCCTCCGTGCGGGCGAGGAGCACATCGAGGTGGCGACTTCCGCCTGCAACCGCGCGACGACGACGTCATCTCGGCCGAGGAGATCGAGGAACGGCTCGGGAAGCCCGGCTTCCTCCTCGTGGACGCTCGCGCGGCCGAGCGCTATCGCGGCGAGGTCGAGCCGATCGACCCGGTCGCCGGCCATATCCCGGGCGCCGTCAACATGCCGTACACGGACGAACCGTCCGCGGTCGACCCAGATGCCGAGGTCGCCGTGTATTGCGGGTCAGGGGTAACAGCCGCCGTGACCGTCCTCGCCCTCGAGCGCGCAGGCGTCGAGGCGAAGCTCTATCCGGGCTCATGGAGCGAGTGGTCGAGCCGCGGACTGGCAGTCGAGCGTGGCTGAGTTCGCCGTCAGGCCCACGCGGGCCGAGGATGCGGAAGCCGTTTTCGAGCTCTACGCCGAGTGGCAGAGGTCGAACTACGGCCAGGTCGAGATCGGACGCGAGATGTACGACACCACCCTGGCCTCGGCCGACGGCTCGTTCGTCGCCGAGGTGGATGGCCGCGTCGTCGGCGAGGCGGATGCGAGCGGGGGCTGGATCGACGTCGGGGTCGAGCCCTCGGTGCGGCGCCGCGGGATCGGCACCGCTCTCCTGCGGGCGGCCGAGGGGGCGGCGACCGCCGAGCCGACGCTGCTCATGGCACTGCAGAGCGACCCGTCCGGCGCCGCGTTTGCGCAGGCGAACGGCTACGAGAAGGCCTGGGAGGTCTGGCTCATGGGCATCGACCTCCCCGAGGAGATCCCGGAGCCGGCGTGGCCGGAGGGAGTGTCAGTGCGGACGTACGGCGGGGAGGAAGCCGAGGCGAGGGAGATCAAGGAGCTCCTCGACCTCGCCTATGCGGAGGAGTTTCATCACCAACCGGCCACGTTCGAGAGCTGGAGCCGGTTCATGTTCGAGGATCCGATGTTCGACGCGAAGGTGTGGTTCCTCGCGGTCGCGGACGGCAAGATCGTCGGCGCCGCGCTGAACTGGGACGAGGGCTACATCAAGGATCTCGTCGTCCACCCGGACTGGCGCGGCCGCGGGCTCGGGAAAGCGCTCGTCTACCAGACCTTCGGCGAGTTCAAGCGCCGCGGGCTACCCCGCGTGACGCTCAAGACCGACTCCAACAACCCGACCGACGCGTGGCGCCTCTACGAGCGGGCGGGGATGCGCAAAGAGCGAACCTACGAGATCTTCCAGAAGGACGCGGGCTAGCCCTCCGGGACGGGCGCGGACGAATCGGTCTCCCAGAGCCCGAAGGAGTTGCCCTCCGGGTCCTTGCACTGCGAGAACCAGCCCATGCTCGGCACCGGCATCTTGTCCTCCGCCTCGCCGCCGGAGTCGCGCACCTTGGCCACGTGGGCCTCGATGTCGTCGACGTCGTAGTAGACCAGCAGGCCGCGCTTCTCGGCCGGGTAGACGGCGGCGCCCTCGTTGTCCGCGGTGCGCGCCATCCGGTAGTCCATCTCGGGCATCGGCGAGTCGAACTGCCAGCCGAAGAGCCCTTCGAGGAAGCCCTGCAGCCGGTCGGCGTCTCCCGCCGGCCACTCCACGTGTGTCACCCGCGGCATGCCTGCTCCTTTCTCACGCGATCTCGGTAAGTCCCACGAAGGTATCGGCTTCGGGGTTAGCTCGCCAGGCTTCGTAGACCGCGAGCGCGACGGCCAGGTCCTGCACGGCCAGGCCGGTCGAGTCGAAGAGCGTGATCTCGTGCTCGTCGCGGCGGCCCTCCTCCTCGCCGGCGAGGACGCGGCCGAGCTCGGCGACTCCTTCTCGCTTCAGCCCGTGGTCGAGGGCGCGGGCGATCTCCCCGTTGTGGCTCGCCTGCTCCCACTCGTCGCAGACGACCCGGGCTCGCAGGAGCTCGTCGACGGCGATCTCCGCCTTGCCCGGCCCGTCCGCGCCCATCAGGCTCACGTGTTGGCCCGCATGGAGGGAGCCGGTGTCGAAGAGGATCTCGAAGCCCGGCGTGACGGTGGCGACGATGTCGGCGGAGAGCGCCTCCGCCGCGTCCGTGGCGACATCCGCGCCTTCGCCCAGCTCCTCCGCGGCCGCCGCGGCCGCCTCGCGGCGCGCATCCCAGAGGGAGACCTCGCGTCCGCGTGCGAGGAAGGTCTGCGCGACCGCGCGCCCGTTCACGCCTGTGCCGACGACGGTGGCCGGTGCAACAGTCGGCCGCGCGAGCGTCTCCGCCGCGAGCACTGCTGCCGCGCCTGTCCGCAGCGCGGTGACCGCGCCCGCGTCGAGGAGCGCGCGCAGCTCTCCGGTGGTCGCATCCGAGAGAAGGACGACTCCGGAGACCGTTGGCAGGCCGCGCTCGGGGTTCCGGGGGAAAGGACGTGACCCACTTCAGCACCGTGTGGCCCGCTCCCAGCGCGGGCATGGCGCGGAAATCTCCGTCCGGAGGCGCGGGCACGTAGACCTTCGAGGGCATGAACCAGTTGCCCTGGGCGTGCTCGACGAAGGCTGCGCGGACGGCCTCGAGCGCCTCGTCGGGGGCGAGAGCCGCGCGCACGTGCTCGCCGGAGAAGAACGGTACGCTCACGGCGCGAGACTATGGCAGCCCCCGTGACGATCTGCGACGTCGGCCCGCGCGACGGGCTCCAGAACGAGGCCGAGACGCTCGCCCCGGAGGTGCGCGCGGAGCTCGTCAACCGGCTTTCGGCCGCAGGTCTAGGCAGCATCGAGGCGGTCAGCTTCGTCCGGGCCGAGAGCGTGCCGCAGATGGCCGGCGCGGAAGAGGTCCTCGCCGGGATCGAGCGTCATGAAGGCGTGACGTACTCGGGGCTCGTCCTCAACGAGAAGGGCTACGAGCGGCTGGCGGCGTGCGGCCTCGATGCCGTCCATTTCACGCTCGCGGCGACGGACGAGTTCAACCGCCGCAACGCCAACCGCTCCGTCGACGAGTCCGTCGCGGAGCTGAAGCGGATCGACACAGAACTCCCTGTCAGCGTTTCGATCAGCGTCTCGTTCGGCTGTCCCTTCGAGGGTGACGTCTCGCCGGACACGGTGATCGCCCTCGCAGAGCGCTGCGTCACCGCGGGTGCAGGGGAGATCGTCTTCGCGGACACGATCGGGGTCGGCGTGCCCCGACAGGTGCGCGCGTTGGTTGAGCGGGGGAAGGGGCTTGGTGTTCCGGTGGGCGTTCATCTGCACAACACCCGCAACACCGGCTTCGCCAACGCCTATGCGGCCCTGGAAGCCGGCGCGGAGGTCTTCGAGTCGTCCGTCGGCGGGCTCGGCGGCTGTCCGTTCGCGCCGCGCGCCACGGGCAACATCGCGACGGAGGATCTCGTCTTTCTCCTCCACGGCGAGGGCGTCGAGACGGGAATCGACCTCGACGCGCTGATCGGCGTCTCGGAGTGGCTCGAGGGAGTCCTGGGCCGCGTGCTGCCGGGCCAGGTCTACCGCGCCGGTGCATCGGCGGGCTAGGCTCCCGCGCCTCGCGGCGTGGGGGGCGGTGGTGGGCGCGTGCGCCTACCTCCTCGTCGAGCTCGTCCCCGACGTCCGTTCGAAACCGCTCTTCGAGGACGAGGCCGTTTCCGGGCTCATCTCCGCGCGCCCGTTCGGGGAGATGATCGCCACGACGATGTGGGACCGCGGCGGCGCGCCGCTCCACTTCGTCCTCGTCCACCTCGCCTTCCTCTTCGACTCCTCGCCGGAGGCGCTGCGCTGGATCTCCGTCGTCTTCGCCGTCGCGGCGGTCGTCCTCTGCTACGACCTCGGCCGGCGGCTGGACGGGCGTGTCGCCGGTGTCGCCGCGGCGATCGTCGCCGCAGCCTCGGGGATGCTCGCCGTCTACGGGAGCTTCGGGCGCATGTACGCGCTCTTCGCCTTCGCGGCGGCTCTCGCCGTCGACCTCTTCGTGCGCTGCGTCCAGCGCCCGACGACGGGCACCGTGGCCGCCGCGTCGGCCGCCGCCTGGCTTCTCCCCGCCGTGCACCCGTACGGAGGAATCGTGGTCGCCGTCGAAGCCGCGGTCGCGCTCTTCCTCTGGCGCGGGCGGCCTCTGCGTGCCGCCTGGCCCGCCGTAGTCGCGGTCCTCGCCATGATCCCGTTCGCAGTCGCCGACCTGCGCCTGGCCGACCGTTTCGAGCTGAGCGCGCGAGCAGCAGGGCCGCCTCGCGACCTGGACCGAGGCGCGGCACCAGCTCGAGGACGCGGTCCGCGGGTTCGGCGGCGGCAGCGGCTGGACGTTCGTCGTCTTCCTGGCGCTCGCGGCCTGGGGGATCGTGATCCTCCTCCGCCGGAGGCCGGAGCTCGTCGCCTGGGGCCTCATCGCGTTCGCGGGGCCGCCGCTTCTCTCGACTCTCGTCCGCACCGGCCGCGCGCCAGACCTCTCGCCGCGCCACCTCATCTTCGCGCTGCCGTTCTTCGCCGCGTTCGTGGGAGTCGCGGTCGCTCGCATTCCCGGGCGGCCGCTGCCCCTCGTCGGTCTGGCCGTCGTCGCCGCTCTCTCGACCCAGGGGATCAACGACCCGCGTGCGATCACCTACACGGCCGCGCTGGGCGGTGAGCGCGCCGTGGCCGAGCCCGCCGCCTGGCTGCGGCAAAACGTCGGGTCGAACGACATCCTCTACCCCTACTCGTCGGTCTTCCTCGCGGCGCTCCCCGAGGCGGGTGAGGCGCGCGGCCTGCCCCGGGCTCAGGTCCAGTCGCTCCTCGCGGCGCTCGACCGCGTCGATTATCCGGCAGGGGACGTCTTCGTCGCCGTGCCCGTCGGCACGACCGACGTCGAGGCGGTCGAGAACGGCCAGGATTTCGGGAGCTGGCTCCTCATCCGGATCGAGGGGCCCTTCAACGACGAGGAGGCGGTGCTTCGGGCGGTAGATCACTCTGTCGCTCAGGCCGAGGCGCGGCTCCGGCCGCCCGTTCCGGCCGCCCTCGCCGGCTGGTTCGAGCTGAACCGGGCGGTGATCTGCGAATCTCTCGCCCAACTCGGTTCGAGATGTGGTACTGAATAGGGCGATGTCGGTGCTCATCAAGGGCGGGCGCGTCATCACGGCCGCGGACGACTACGTCGGAGACGTCTACGTCGAGGGCGAGAGGGTCTCGCTGATCGGCGAGTCGCTCGACGTCGAGGCCGACAAGGTCATCGACGCGAGCGGCAAGTACGTCCTCCCGGGCTGCGTCGACCCGCATACCCATCTCGACATGCCTTTCGGAGGCACGACCACGATCGACGACGTCGAGTCGGGGCAGACCGCGGCGGCCTTCGGCGGGACGACCTGCCACGTCGACTTCATCATCCAGCCGCAGGGCTCGTCGTTCGCCGATGCGTTCGACGACTGGCGGTCGAAGGCGAACGGCAAGCAGGTGATCGACATGGGCTACCACATGGCGGTCACCGACCTCCGCGAGGGCGGCTCCCTCGAGGAGCTGGCCTCGCTGCCCGACCAGGGCATCACCTCCTACAAGCTCTTCATGGCCTACAAGGGCGCGCTCATGGTCGACGACGAGACGCTCTTCAAGACGATGGAGGTCGCCGCCGAGACCGGCGCGCTCGTGATGGTGCACGCCGAGAACGGCGACGCCATCGACGTCCTCGTCAAGAAGGCGCTCGCCGAAGGGAAGACGGAGCCGAAGTACCACGCGCTCACGCGCCCGCCCGAGACCGAGGGCGAGGCGACGAACCGCGCGATCCAGCTCGCCCGCGTGGCCGGCTGCGCGCTCTACGTCGTGCACGTTTCGTGCCACGAGTCGGTCGAGCCGATCGCACTCGCGCGCGAGAAGGGCTGGAACGTCTTCGGCGAGACCTGCACGCAGTACTTCTTCGTCGACTACACGTTCCTCGAGAAGCCGAACTTCGAGGGGGCGAAGTACGTCTACACACCGCCGCCACGGGATAAGGCGAACCAGGAGATCCTCTGGGCGGCCGTCCGCAACGACGTCCTCTCGGCGATCTCGACCGACCACTGCGCCTTCCTCTGGGACGGGCAGAAGTCGCTCGGCAAGGACGACTTCTCCAAGATCCCGAACGGCGGGCCGGGGCTCGAGAACCGGCTGCACATGATCCACGAGTTCGGCGTCCGCCAGGGCCGGATCAGCCTCAACCGCATGGTCGAGCTCCTCGCCACGAACCCCGCGAAGCTCTTCGGCCTCTACCCGAGGAAGGGCACGATCGCCGTCGGCTCCGACGCCGACATCGTGGTCTTCGACCCGACGAAGAAGCACACGATCACCGCCGCCTCGCAGCACTCGAAGACCGACTACAACCTCTACGAGGGCACCGAGGTCACCGGCACTCCCGAGACCGTCCTCCTGCGCGGGAACGTGCTCGTGGAGGGCGGCGAGCTCGTCGCGGAGCCGGGGATTGGGCAGTTCATCAAGCGGGCACGCTTCGGAGAGCAACTGACCGCGGTCGAAACCGCGGCCTGACTCCAAGGAGGCGGACTTGGCTACACCGGAGCGTCGCTACGGCCCGGGAGCGGGAATCACCCTCGGCGGCATCATCGTCCTCGTCGGGATCCTGATCCTGCTCTTCTGGAGCGTGATCCTCGGCATCATCGTCATCGTGCTCGGCCTGCTCGCCTTCGGAGGCTTCGCCCGCGGCCGCTGGTACTAGCGGGTTGAGTTAAGGCGCGCCGCACCGTACCTTGTAGCGCCTGCGGCACGCCCTGATCATCTCGGCGGTTTTTCTGGCTGCCCTCGCGGCCGTGCTTCCGGCTGCCGCTGCGGATACGAAGCCGCCGCAGATAGTCGAAGCGGCCATGACCGACTCGAACGGAAACGGGAAAGTCGACCGCGTCCTGCTCGCCTACGGCGAAAAGGTCAAGCATGCGCTGGATACGGACGGGAAATATCCCTTGACGGTCGCGGGCTACAAGGTCACGCGCGTCGGCGCGGCTTCGGGCAAGACGCTCACGCTGATGCTGAAGGAAAAGACCAGCGCGGATCCGAACGCGAAGCCGTCGGTCAAGTACACGCGCTCGAGCGCGGACCCGGTCAGGACCTCGCGGGCAACCAGGCTGCGGGACAGACGTACGCCGACACCTTCCCGCTCGTCGCCGTCTTCGTGTCGCCGACCGGGAACGATGCAAATCCGGGCACCCAGGCGGCGCCGAAGCTGACCGTGCCGGCGGCGATCACCGAGGCGAACGACATCGGCGCCCTCGACGTCTACCTCGCCGGCGGCACGTACGCGGGGCCGATCCATCCCTCCGGCAACATGACCATCTGGGGCGGGTTCACCGCGTCCTTTGCGCGTTCCGATGCATCGGCGGACAAGGCGGTGCTCACCGGGGGAAGATGCGGACACCGGCCAGTTCGGACGGTCTTCGTCCTCGATTTCGGCGGCACCATGTCGCTCGTCCGGCTCACGATTGAAGGCCCGGATGCGACCGACCCCGGCGCGACCTCCTATGGCGTCGTCGTTCGCAACTCTGTCGTGATCATCAAGAAGAGCACGATCCTCGCCGGGGACGGCGCCGACGGATCGGACGGCGACGACGGACAGGACGCCGCGACGGGAACCACCGCAACACTGGCGATGAAGGGAGGCGACGGCGGCGCCGCGAACGAGCTCAACGCCGCTTGCGACATCACCTCCCACGGAGGCGGAGGCAGCGCGGGTACGAACAGTGGCGCGCCGGCCGCTGGAAGCTCAGCAGGCGGCCAGGGTGGGGCCGGTGGAGAGATGGACACGTCCTGTTTCTCGGTGCGTGCGACAACTGCGACGCCACCAAGGGTGACAACGGGACCGACGGAGGCCAGGCCGCAGGTGCCCGCGGCGGATTCGGGACCGGCGCGGCGGCCAACACCTGCTTGGGCCCGAACGGTCCCGGCGGAGACGGCGAACCGGGCCTCGTCACAAATGGCGCCGCTGGGTCTGGTGCCTCGGGCGGCTCCATGAGCGCCTTCTTCTGGGCGGCGCGCAACGGCACCGACGGCGGACTTGGCGCGAACGGCGGTGGAGGTGGAGGCGGAGGCGGCAGCGGCGGCTGTGACACGGGGGTCGACTCGTAGGGCGCCGGCGGTGGAGGCGGCGGAGCGGGCGGAGACGCGCGGACGCGGCTGGTACGGGAGCGACAGGCGGCGGTAGCTCCTTCGGTGTCTTCGTGTACTCGGCAACGGCCTTCTCGGCGAGCGTTTCGATCACCGGAACGAAGATCGTCGGCGGGGTGGGTGGAGACGGGGGGACGGGGGGCGCGGGCGGCCAGGGCCAGAATGGAGGCCTCGGGGGAGCAGGCGGCCTGGCGTCCGGCGACAGCTCGAAGGGCGGAGACGGGCGGCGACGGCGGCCACGGCGGTCACGGGGGTGGCGGCGGAGGCGGAGCCGGCGGTTACTCGTACCTCGTCTACTCGTGGCAGAGCACCCTCACGCAAAGCGGGAACACCTTCACGATCGGCACAGCTGGGCTCGGCGGCGCGGGTGGAACGAGCCCCGGCGACGGGAACGACGGCGGCGCCGGCAGCGACGGCCTCGCGGGTGACGTCGGCTCCTGCTCCTTGCTCCTGATCTGCTAACCGACCGCTAGGCCGGGCCGAATCAGCCGCTCCGGCCGCTTGAGCCCGGCGTCGTTCACGTGCGGGTTGAGCGGCTCGGCGAGCGGCGGCGCGCCGTAGGAGAGTTGCCTGCGTTCGTCGGGAGGAGTGCCGTAGAGCGTCGTGCGCTGCCTCGGAGTGCGGCCGATCGCGCGGATCGCCTCCTCCATCCCCTCGGGCGGCATCTCCTGGCCGTGTGAGGCGCCGGCTGCACGCGAGATCGACTCGTTCATGAGCGTCCCGCCGAGGTCGTTCGCTCCGGCCTGGAGACATGCCTGCGCGCCCTCGACGCCCATCTTCACCCACGACGTCTGGATGTTCGTGATGTAGGGATGCAGCGCCAGCCGCGCCACCGCGTGCATTAGCACCGCCTCGCGGAAGGTCGGCCCCGGCCGCGCGCCGCCCTTGAGGTAGATGGGCGCCTCCATGTGCACGAAGGGGAGTGGGACGAGCTCGGTGAAACCGCCCGTCCGCTTCTGGAGGTCGCGCACGGCGATAGATGCCTCGCCCAGCTGCGAGGGCCTTCGACCGACCCGAACATGATCGTCGCCGTCGAGCGCAGGCCGGCTCGGTGCGCGGTCTCGTGCACCTCGAGCCACTGCTCGGTCGAGACCTTGTCGGGGCAGAGGATCCGCCGGACTTCATCGTCGAGGATCTCGGCGGCCGTGCCGGGGAGCGAAGCGAGGCCGGCGTCGCGCAAGCGCGCGAGGTAGTCGGCGAGCGGGAGCCCGAGCGTCGCAGCTCCCTGCCAGACCTCGAGCGCCGAGAAGGCGTGCACGTGCAGATCGGGCAGCTCGCGCTTGATCGCCTCGACGAGCTCGACGTAGTAGTCGCCGGTGAACGCGGGGTGGATGCCGCCCTGGAGGCAGACCTCGACGGCGCCGCGCTCCCAGGCTTCGCGGCAGCGGCGGACGACCTCGTCGAGCGGGACGAGGTAGGGGGCGCCGCGCAGGTTCTCCGCCAGCTTCCCTTTCGAGAAGGCGCAGAAGCCGCAGCGGAAGTAGCAGACGTTGGTGTAGTTGATGTTGCGGGTGACGACGTAGGTGACCTCGTCGCCGCTCATCTGGCGGCGGAGCTCGTCCGCGGCGGCGAGCACCCCGCCGAGCTCGGGGCCGTGCGCCTGAAAGAGCGCCGTGACCGCGTCCTCGTCGAGCTCCCCGCCGACTGCCAGCGGCTCGCCGCGCGGCAGGCGAGGCGGCCGGCTCTCGACCCCTGCAGCCCAGCGGTCTTCGCGCGCGAGCCCGTCGGCGTCTGTGTGCTTCCGCACTCCCTGGCGCAATGCGCGGATCGGTCCAGCGGTCGAGGTTGGCGACGTACTCCGGATACATCGTAAGCCGCGGCGCGAGCGCGAAGCCCGCCGCCTCGGTGGCGTCGCGCAGCGATCGATCGCGGCCACGGCGTTCGGGGTTCACGTGGTCGGGAGTGACCGGGGAAACCCCGCCCCAGTCGTCGATCCCGGCCGCGTGGAAGCGCGGGAAGCCGTCGTAGGTGAGGTTCGGCGGCGCCTGGAGGTGCATCGCGGCCCCGAGCACGTCGCGGGCAGCGCGCGTCCGTCCAGAGGAGCTCGTCGAGGGTGGGCTCCGGCGAAGCGGCGGCCATCCGCGTCCCCGCCTTCGCGCGGAAGTTCTGGACGATGACCTCCTGGATGTGGCCGTAGCGCTCGTGCAGGCCACGGATCGCTCTCGAGCGCTTCCAGCCGCTCCTCTCGCGTCTCGCCGATGCCGATGAGGATTCCGGTCGTGAACGGGATCCGGAGCTCGCCGGCGAGCCGGATGGTCTCCAGGCGCTCGCTCAGGGAGCTTGCCGGGGAGCCGTGGTGCGGCATGCCCTTCTGGGGAGAGCCGCGCCAAGGCCGTCTCGAGCATGATCCCCTGCGAGGCCGAGACCGTGGCGGAGGAGGGGCCAGTTCCTCGCGCGTCATCACGCCCGGGTTCACGTGGGGGAGGAGCCCCGTCTCGGCGAGGACGAGCTCTGCAGACCCGGGCCGAGGTACTCGATCGTCGTCTCGCAGCCCGAGCTCGGCGAGCTCCTCGCGCGCGGCGCGGTAGCGGAGCTCCGGCTTGTCACCGAGCGTGAAGAGGGCCTCGTGGGCAGCCGGCTTCGGCGCCTGCGCGCGCGACCTCGAGCACCTCGTCCGCGCGTCATGTACGGCGCGCTCGCCGCGGCGGGGCGGCTGCGCGAAGGTGCAGTAGTGGCAAACGTCCCGGCAGAGCTTGGTCAGCGGGATGAAGACCTTGGGGCGAGTAGGTGATCAGCGGCATGCGAGCATCGCCTCGTAGTCCTCGGGCCTGTTTGACGTCGAGGGCGAGGCAGAGGGTCATCGACCACAGCGGGCTCGAGCCCGGCCGCTCGGCGCGGCGCCGATCGTCTCCTCGAGCGGGGACTCCGAACGGGAGGGACGAAACCGTTGACCGCCCGGAGGGCGAGCGCGTTCACGCCGCTCGTCGCGATCGATGGGGGCAAGCGCGAGCGGCGAGCGGCCGCCGCGGCGAGCGCGTCGAGCGACTCGGGGCGAACGAGCGGGCAGTCGGCCATCACGACGAGGACACCGGCGCGGGCGCGCTCGTCA
>CAVYAJ010000038.1:0-9870 GCA_963766155.1 uncultured Actinomycetes bacterium
CGAGATCACCGACTCGACCCGATCAAGTCGACCTCCTCTTCGAGCGCTTCCTCAACCCGGGGCGCAAGTCGATGCCTGACATCGACATCGACTTCTCGTGCACGGGCGCGACCAGGTCATCAACTACGTGGCCGAGAAATACGGCCGAGACCGCGTCGCCCAGATCATCACCTTCGGGACGATGATGGCGCGCGCGGCGGTTCGCGACGCGGGACGCGTCCTCGACATCCCGTACGGCACCGTCGACAAGATCGCGAAGCTCATCCCCAAGGGCCCGAAGGTCTACCTCGAGGAGTGCATGAAGCCGGGCGCCGAGCTGAAGAAGTTCTACGACGAGGACGAGACCGCGCGGAAGGTCGTCGACTCGCGCGACCGCTCGAGGGCCTCGTCCGCCAGGACTCCATCCACGCTGCGGGGGTCGTCATCGGCGACCGCCCGCTCACCGACTACGTGCCGCTCCAGCAGAAGGGCGCCGACCAGGAAGTCGTCACCCAGTTCGCGATGGAGGAGTCGAGTCGCTCGGCCTGCTGAAGATGGATTCCTCGGCCTCCGAACCTGGATGTGATCGACAAGGCGGTCGACTCATCGGCGGAACCGACATCACCGAAGATCCCTCGACGACGCGAAGACCTACAAGATGCTGCAGCGCGGCGAGTCGACAGGCGTCTTCCAGTTCGAGTCGTCGGGCATGCGCGAGGCACTCCGGCAGGTGAAGCCGACGGAGTTCGAGGACCTCATCGCGCTCGTCGCCCTCTACCGCCCGGGCCCGATGGGCTACATCCCGGTCTACGGTCGCCGCAAGGCCGGCGGGGAGACCGTCACATTCCTCGACCCGCGGCTCGAGCCGATCACCGGCCCGACGTACGGCATCTGCATCTACCAGGAGCAGTACATGGAGATCGCCAAGCAGCTGCCGGCTTCTCGCCGGCCGAGGCGGACGACCTCCGCAAGGCGATCGGCAAGAAGATCCACTCGCTCATGGCGTCCCTGAAGGACAAGTTCCTCGAGGGCTGTGCCAAGAACAACGTCACGCTTGCGGTGGCGAATCAGCTCTGGAAGGACATGGAGCAGGCGCAGGACTACTCCTTCAACAAGTCGCACGCCGCCTGCTACGGGCTGATCGCGTATCGCACGGCGTACCTGCGCGCGAACTGGCCGGCGGAGTACATGGCCGCGCTCATCTCCTCGGTCATGAACACGAAGGACAAGGTTCCCTTCTACGTCGCCGCGTGCGACGAGCTCGGGATCGAGGTGCTGCCGCCCGACGTGAACTCCTCCGCGCACGACTTCGCGGTCGTCGAAGGCGAAGATCCGCTTCGGCCTGAACGCCGTCAAGAACGTGGGCGAGGGCGCCGTGCGGTCGATCATCGCCGCCCGGGAGGAGGCGGGCACTTCACGTCCATCGGGACTTCTGCGAGCGCGTCGATCCGCAGCTCGTGAACAAGCGGGCGCTCGAGTCGCTGGTGAAATGCGGCGCGCTCGACTCCACCGGCGCGACGCGGCGCGGCATGTGGGAGGCGCTCGAGCCCGCGCTCTCCTGGGGCGGACAGCAGCAGGCCGATCGCCTCGCCGGGCAGGGCTCGATCTTTGATTCCTCGATCTCGCAAGCGAGATCGAGGGCGTGAAAAACCATCACGCGCCGCTTTCGGGTCTGGAGTGGGAGAAAGCGAGAAGCTCGGCTTCGAGAAGGAGTCGCTCGGCCTCTACGTGTCCGAGCACCCACTCGACAGCGTCAGGCGTCGCTCCGAAAGAAGACCGACTGTCCGATTGCGGAGCTCGAGCGCCGCCGCGACGGCGAGGTCGTCACGGTCGGCGGCATCGTCGGCGCGCTCAAGAGCCTGACGACGAAGAAGGGCGACCCGATGGTCTTCATGCGCCTCGACGACCTCTCCGGCTCGGTCGAGACCGTTGTTTCGACTCGGTCTACGCGGCGTCACGCGACTTCCTCGAGGCCGACCGCGTCCTCGTCCTCAAGGGGCGCGTCGACCACAAGGAGGGCGAGACGAAGCTGATCGCCATCGAGGTCGTTCCCTTCGAGGCGACGCCCGACCGCTCCAGATCTGTCTCAAGGTCGACGCGCGAAAGGCGCCTGCCGGCCTCGTCCGCGACCTGGCCGAGCTCGCTGCGCGAGTACCCAGGCGACGCGAAGGTGCTTCGTCGGCGATCGAGACGTCGGCGGGCCCGGTGACGCTCGCATTCGGTCCGGGCTACCGAGTGCGAGCCCGAGCCCGACTTCTTCGCCGAGGTCAAGGCCGCTGCTCGGCGAGGCTGCGGTTGCATCGTTGCCGCCGCTACTCGGGCCGGTTTGGGCGCCACAGATCGAGGGCGCATCCCCCGATCTCAGGAGCGGCGTCTGCGGCGAGATCCTCGGCGGCTTTGTGTCGCTGTCGTTCGGCGGGCCGTCCGGCAGCAGCCGTGCAGCCGGGATCCAGCTCGAAGCCGCCGCACGCTGAACTGCGTCGCGCGTCCACGGCGGAGGAGGCCGAGGGCTCCGGGGCATATCACCGACGCTCGTCGGCGGCCATGGAGAGAGCGCGAGCGACGACGTGAGCGAGAGCGAGTGAGACAACAAACGAAAAAAGAGGTTTTTTTTTTTCGTTAGTGTGGAATTCGAACACATACCGGGATCCGTCAGATCCGGTTCGGCGCACGAGCGAATCAGGTCGCTGCAGGTGGCCATCGAAGAGGCTTGTCGCGGGCCTCCGTCGTCCGGCGGTCGAGCGCGCCACGTCGTCGGTCCGGGGGCGACGCCGGGCGGTCGAAGCGGCGGGTCGGGAGGAAGAGGACGCGACAGTTCGTGCGACAGCAATTCGCCTCGGCTTTCGAATCGAGGAGTCGCCTCGCACGTGGATTCGACCGCGCTGCGCGGCGACGTATATCGAGATCCGCTGACGACGAATCGCGGCCGGCCCTATCCGCGCTGCCGCCGCGCCCGCTTCGCGAAGCTCGCGTGATGCTCGCCTGCACGCGGAATCCGGACTACGATTCGCTCGAGGAGCGTCTCGTAACGTGTCGGAAGCCGGTCAAATCTCGTGCAAGGCGACCCTCGATTCGAAGCCGAGGCGGATTGCCTCGACGACGCCGACGTCGTTTTTACCGATCTCCGCTCGACCCAGACGTGTTGCTCCCGGACGACGAGGTGGAGTCCGCCCCGGACGACGTGGAGCCGGACAGAACGTTGGTGACCGACTCGGTGACCGATTCGGTCGTGGCCGAACCGGAACTGGCGCTCCCGGTCGCATCGTTCACGCTCCCGGTCACCGCGTCGGTCGTGTCGTCCACCGCTTCGGTCAAGTCGTCGGTCGCGTCGTTCACCGCTCCCGATGGCGTCGGTGATATCCCCGGTCTGGGTTGTCACGGTGGAGACGGTGGAGTTCAGCGTGTCAGCGGGATCGAGCTGGATCCCGGCTGCAGCGCTGCCGGACAGCCCGCCGAAGACAAGCGAGACAAAGAGCAGGATGCGAATCGCCGCAGACGCCATCCTGAGATGGGGGTACCCCCGATCTGTGGGACCAAACCGGCCCGAGAGCGGTGAAACCTACGAAACCGCAGACTCTCCGAGCAGCGATTTGACCTCGGCAAAGAAGTCGGGCTCGGGCCGCACCCGGTAGTCCGGACCGAACGCGAGCGTAACCGGGCCCGCCGAGGTCTCGATCGCCGCGAGGACCTTCGCGTCGCCGGGGTACTCGCGCAGGAGGTCGGCGAGGTCGCGGACGAGGCCGGCAGGCGCCTTGCGCGCGTCCACCTTCAGACAGATCTCGGAGCGGTCGGGTGTCGCCTCGAAGGGAACGACCTCGATGGCAATCAGCTTCGTCTCGCCCTCCTTGTGGTCGACCCGCCCCTTGAGGACGAGGACGCGGTCGGCCTCGAGGAAGTCGCGTGACGCCGCGTAGACCGAGTTGAAGACGACGGTCTCGACCGAGCCGGAGAGGTCGTCGAGGCGCATGAAGACCATCGGGTCGCCCTTTTTCGTCGTCAGATTCTTGAGAGCGCCGACGATGCCGCCGACCGTGACGACCTCGCCGTCGCGGCGGCGCTCGAGCTCGGCGATCGGACAGTCGGTCTTCTTGCGGAGCGATGCCTTGACGCTGTCGAGCGGATGCTCGGACACATAGAGGCCGAGGGACTCCTTCTCGAAGCCGAGCCGCTCGCTCTTCTCCCACTCCTCCGTGCCGAGGGGCGCGTGGTGGCGCGGACGGACTCGGCCGGCTCGTCGCCGAGATCGAAGATCGAGCTCTGCCCGGCCAGCCGGTCGGCCTGCTGCTGTCCGCCCCAGGAGAGCGCCGGCTCGAGCGCCTCCCACATGCCGCGCCGCGTCGCGCCGGTGGAGTCGAGCGCACCGCATTTCACCAAAGACTCGAGGGCCCGCTTGTTCACGAGCTGCGGGTCGACGCGCTCGCAGAAGTCCCAGATCGACGTGAAGGGCCCGCCCTCCTCGCGGGCGGCGATCATCGACCGCACGGCTCCCTCACCGACGTTCTTCACGGCGTTCAGGCCGAAGCGGATCTTCGCTTCGACGACCGCGAAGTCGTGCGCGGAGGAGTTCACGTCGGGCGGCAGCACCTCGATCCCGAGCTCGTCGCAGGCGGCGACGTAGAACGGCACCTTGTCCTTCGTGTTCATGACCGAGGAGATCAGCGCGGCCATGTACTCGGCCGGCCAGTTCGCGCGCAGGTACGCCGTGCGATACGCGATCAGCCCGTAGCAGGCGGCGTGCGACTTGTTGAAGGAGTAGTCCTGCGCCTGCTCCATGTCCTTCCAGAGCTGATTCGCCACCGCAAGCGTGACGTCGTTCTTGGCGCAGCCCTCGAGGAACTTGTCCTTCAGGGACGCCATCAGCGCATGGATCTTCTTGCCGATCGCCTTGCGGAGATCGTCGGCCTCGGCCGGGGTGAAGCCGGCGAGCTGCTTGGCGATCTCCATGTACTGCTCCTGGTAGATGCAGATGCCGTACGTCGGGCCGGTGATCGGCTCGAGCCGCGGGTCGAGGAACGTCGACGGTCTCGCCGCCGGCCTTCCGGCGGCCGTAGACCGGGATGTAGCCCATCGGGCCCGGGCGATAGAGGGCGACGAGCGCGATGAGGTCCTCGAACTCCGTCGGCTTCACCTGCCGGAGCGCCTCGCGCATGCCTGACGACTCGAACTGGAAGACGCCGGTCGACTCGCCGCGCTGCAGCATCTCGTAGGTCTTCGCGTCGTCGAGCGGGATCTTCGTGATGTCGGTTCCGCCGATGAGCTCGACCGCCTTGTCGATCACGTCCAGGTTCCGCAGGCCGAGGAAGTCCATCTTCAGCAGGCCGAGCGACTCGACGTCCTCCATCGCGAACTGGGTGACGACCTCCTGGTCGGCGCCCTTCTGCTGGAGCGGCACGTAGTCGGTGAGCGGGCGGTCGCCGATGACGACGCCGGCAGCGTGGATGGAGTCCTGGCGGACGAGGCCCTCGAGCGGCTCGCGCGAGGTCGACGACCTTCCGCGCGGTCTCGTCCTCGTCGTAGAACTTCTTCAGCTCGGCCCCGGGCTTCATGCACTCCTCGAGGTAGACCTTCGGGCCCTCGGGGATGAGCTTCGCGATCTTGTCGACGGTGCCGTACGGGATGTCGAGCACGCGCCCCGCGTCGCGGACCGCCGCGCGCGCCATCATCGTCCCGAAGGTGATGATCTGGGCGACGCGGTCGCGGCCGTACTTCTCGGCCACGTAGTTGATGACCTGGTCGCGCCCGTGCACCGAGAAGTCGATGTCGATGTCGGGCATCGACTTGCGCCCCGGGTTGAGGAAGCGCTCGAAGAGAAGGTCGTACTTGATCGGGTCGATGTCGGTGATCTCGAGGCAGTAGGCGACGAGGGAGCCGGCTGCCGAGCCGCGCCCCGGGCCGACGCCGATCCCGTTCCGCTTCGCGAAGGAGATGAAGTCCCAGACGATCAGGAAGTAGTCCGCGAAGCCCATCTCGCGGATCGTCTTCAGCTCGAACTTCAGGCGGTCGGAGAGCTCCGGCGTCACCGATCCGTAGCGCTTTTGCAGGCCTTTTTCGCAGAGCTCGACGAGGTAGTCGAAAGCGTCCTCGATCATCCGGGACCGGATACGTGGGGAGCAGGATCCGGCCGAGCTCCATCGAGACGTTGCAGCGCTCCGCGATCTCGAGCGTGCGCGCGACGGCCTCGGGGTAGTCGGCGAAGTCCTGCGCCATCTCGGCCGGGGTCTTGAAGTAGAACTGGTCGGTGTCGAAGCGCCAGTGGTTCGGGTTGGCCAGCGAGTCGCCCGACTGGATGCAGAGGAGCGCCTCGTGCGCGCCCGCGTCCTCGTGGCGGAGGTAGTGCACGTCGCCCGTGGCGACGAGCGGCAGACCCGTGGTCTCCGCGAGCTTCGACAGGTCGGCGTTGATCCGCTTCTGGACCTCGAGCCCGGCGTCCTGGATCTCGAGATAGGTCGAATCCGGCCCGAAGATGTCACGAAGGTGCGCGATCTCCTTCTCGGCCTCGGCGGGGTTGCCGTTCTCGAGCGCCTTGCAGACCCGGCCCGAGAGACAGCCCGAGAGCGCGATGAGCCCCTTGGAGTGGCTCTGCAGGAGCTCCCAGTCGACCCGCGGCTTGTAGTAGTAGCCCTCGAGGTAGCCGGCCGAGGCGAGCTTGATCAGGTTCGCGTAGCCCTCGTTCGACTCGGCCAGAAGGGTCAGGTGCGCATAGCCCTTCTGCTGCGCCCTGCGGTCGTCGGCGACGTAGACCTCGCAGCCGACGATCGGCTTCACGCCTGCCTTCCCGGCCTCCTTGTAGAGCTCGACCGCGCCGGCGAGCGACCCGTGGTCGGTGAGCGCGACGGCCGGCATCTCGAGCTCCGCGGCCCGCGCCGCGAGGTCCGGGATGCGGCACGCGCCGTCGAGGATCGAGTACTCGGAGTGGACGTGGAGATGGACGAACGGCGCCTCAGGCACGGGCAGCCCATCCTAGCTCCGGGGTCCGACGACTCCCCTCGGCCTTCCGAATCAGGAGCACGCCGAGATACGCGGCCCAGAAGAACCAGACGAACGTGGTCGCGCGGATCGCAGCACCGTCTCCGAAAACCGAGAAGAGGACTCCGACGGCTATGCCCGCAGGAATCTCGAGCAGGGAAGGGAGCCACGCCTCGCGCCAATCGCGGCTTCGCCGGAACGCGAACGCGAGCACGGGCGGGGCCAGGAAAAAGGCTGCCACCGTGAAGCGCGACTCCATCTTGTGCGCGTCGGCATGCCAGGATTCGTTCACGCATCCGCGGTCGATCCCCTGGCAGTCGAGACGCAAGAGCCCGTCGGAAAAGACGCCCAGCCCGACGAGGAAGAGCGCACCCGCTCCGATCCTCCCAAGCAGGTCGGGGCTGAGTGCCCGCCAGACTCCGAGCGCGAGAGCCATGACCAGCAGGCCGGTGAGGTTCGCCCCGATCTGGTTGTAGACCCATGCGCTCGAAGCGGTCAGGCGCGCCGAGGTCGGAGACGTCGTCGTCAGCTGCGCTGTAGGCGCCCGGCTGCGCCAGGCCGCCCACCACCCACCCGAGGGTCGACGTGACGAGAGCCAGAAAACCGCAGACCCCAGCGGCGCGGAGAGGCATCCGCGACCCTAACAGCCTGCGGCGGCGGCTAAAGCAGCCGCTCGATCCCGAGGACGTGCACGAAGTCGACCTCGAGTGTGCGGATCGCTTCGGCGACCGCGCCCGCGAAGTCCTCCGCCTCGAGCTCGCACTCGACTTCTCCCTGGCTCGGGAGCATTCGAAATGCGGGGTCTTCGAGGATGTGCGGAGGAATGCGGTCGAGGTAGCAGATGAAGCGAAACGTCTCGGCAGCCCGGTTCGAGCCCGTCTGGGGCTTGCGCCGCAGGAGGCTTTCTGTGAGCGCTCCCACCCTCGAATCGTGCGATCCGAAGCGGGCAGGAGCGTCCCCCGAACGCGGTATTCTTTTGCCGCCGTGGCGGCGAAGGAAGAAAAGATCGAGATGGAGGGCGAGGTCGTCGAGGCCTTCCCGAACGGGATGTTCAAGATCCAGCTCGACGCGGGGCACGAGGTGCTCGGCTACACCGCGGGCAAGATGCGCCGCTTCCGCATCAAGATCTTCCCGGGCGACCGCGTGAAGGTCGAGGTCTCTCCGTACGACCTCACCCGCGGCCGCATCGTCTACCGCTACAGATAGGTCTAGCCATGCGTCGTCAGCTGTGGGCGGCGAAGCCTTCCACCGCCCAGATGGCTAGAGGCCGCGGATGCCGCTTCTTGCAACCAGGTGAGGAAGGCGTAGACGGCGAGCTCGTAGGCGTGCGGCGCGTTCGGGTCGAACCCGTCCGCGAACTCGTCCTCGCTGACGTCGAGCCGCGTGCCGAGGACGAGCCGCAGGTCGTTGAGCGCGGCGAGCCAGCGTCGAGCTCGCCGGCGTCGAGCCGGTCGCGGCCGGCGGTCTCCTCCAGCCCGCGGAGGTTCTCAGGCGAAGCGATTCCAGCTCGGAGCCCATGAGAGGCGGTACTCGCGCTCGACCTGCTCGTCGTCGTAGGCCCGCGGGCGGAGGCGCCGGAGCGAGGGTCCTCGGGCTCCGCCGCAAGCAACTCCTCGAGCTCGGTGGTGAGCCGGCGCAGGAGGTCGCGCTCCTCCGGGCCGAGGTGCACGCGGAAGTCACCGTCCGCGGTGCGCTCGATCGGTGCGGGCGGCTCCGTCAATCCTGGCGAAGCGTCGCCCAGAGGCCGTGCGCGTGGAGGCGGGCGACGTCGTGCTCGGCCTTCTCGCGCGTGCCGCTCGAGACGACGGCTTTGCCCTCGTGGTGGACCTGGAGCATGAGCTCCGTCGCCTTCGCAAGGCTGTAGCCGAAGAGCTTCTGGAGGACGAGCGTCACGTAGGACATGAGGTTGATCGGGTCGTTCCAGACGACCACGATCCACGGGCGGTCGTGCTCCTCGTGCTCGCTGTCTGCCGGCCGCTCGAGCTCGACGAGGCCCGGCGCCGATGTAGCAGAGCTCACGCCCCCCATTGTGACGCAGCCGGCGCTTAGCCCTTGGCGGGCGAGGGCTGTGTCGCCTCGATGAGGCCGAGGAGCCGCTCCAGCGCGTCCGCGTCGAGCTCGCCGCGGTTCAGCGAGAGCGCCGCGATCAGGGCGGAGAAGCGGCGGTCGGGTTCGTCCTTCGTCGTCATGACGCTGGGTTCGCCCCGACCACCGCCGTTCCTGTGTCTCTTCAGGTGATCGTGCCACCTCGCCGGTGAGCGAAGAGCCCTTCGGCGGAGATGGCCGCGATTGCCTGGAGAGACACCTAGTTGGAAATCCGGGCGTGGGATCCCCGATGGTGAAGTCCGCCGAGTTCACGTTCGTGTCATGGCCGTTCGGATGGCGCGCGTCGCTCTTCCCGGAACGGGCGCGATCGGAGGCGCAACCGCCGCGGTTCCTTCGACGAACGCGTTCGTCGCGTCGCCCAGCCCACGGAGTCGACGATGGTTCCGTCGGCGTCCTTGATCGCGACTCCGCCCGCGGCCGAGGCGAGGCCGGCCGAGAAGGACTTGTCGGCCGGGTGGGCGCCCGAATAGCCCGAGCCTCCGAAGAGGAAGAACGCTCCCGGAGCCAGCATCGTGCCGTCGGCAAGCGTGCCGAGCGAGACGTCGCTCGTCCCCGCTCCGAACCGGTAGACGAGCTTCCAGCCGGAGAGGTCAGCCGCCGCCGTCCCGGTGTTGGCGATCTCGACGAACTCGTCGCCGAGCACGCCTTCGATCCCCACCGAGAACTCGTTGATCCGGATGACCGCGTCGCCACCCGCGCCCGCGACGCAGTGGATCTGCGCGAGCCCGGAGCCGTCGTAGGCGATCGAGATCGCTCCCGCCTGTCCGCCGATGGTGCAGCCGAGCCCCGCAGGGAGTCGAACGAGGCGAGCCCGGGGCC
>CAVYAJ010000039.1:0-67739 GCA_963766155.1 uncultured Actinomycetes bacterium
TGACACCCTTAGCGTCCGCCCGTCGGCGCTGACGAATTCAGTGCCGTGGCCTTCCTTGCTGGGATGATCTCGGCCGATCGCCCAGTGCATCGTGAAATCGGGGTCTTTGAACTCGTAGATCGCATCCATGCAGTCCGGCGCGTTACGGTCGTCGTCGAAACGCCCACTGTCCCCCCATCGAGCTGCAGGTCAACGGCATCACCAGGTCCTGGTCCTTGCTCATTCCGAGCAGGGCGATGTCCATCATGTGGACGCCCCAGTCGGTGCTCAGGCCGCCGAAGTTCATAAACCAGCGCCAGTTAAAGTGGCAGCGGTTCGCCTGATAAGGGATAAAGGCCGCCGGGCCGATCCACATGTCGTAGTCCATCCCTCTGGGCGGGTCGGCCGGCTTCAGGCGGCCAGCCTGGAAACCGTCGCTAATCCAGGCCCGGCAAAGGACGATCTTCCCAAGTTTGCCTGAATGGATGTAGTCGATCGCATCGGTGAATTCGTGTGTGCTCCGCTGCCAGGTACCGCACTGGACGATCCGCTTGTGCCGCTTGATGGCCTCCGCCATCGAGACCGCCTCGACGATGTTGTGCGACAGCGGCTTCTCGCAGTAGGCGTCTTTACCGGCCTCGCATGCGGAATCAGGTTCAGCGCGTGCCAGTGGTCGGGCGTGCCAACGATCACCGCATCGATGTCTTTTCGGTCGAGGATCTTCCGGTAATCCTTGTACACATCCGGCTTGCCCCGTACTTCTTCTCGACCTCGTTCAGATCGCCCGGAATGCGGTTGTCGTCGACATCGCAGAGAGCGGCGACCTCGACGTCGGGGAAGTTCATGAGGTTCCGCATGTTCGCGGCGCCCATGCCTCCGCAACCGATTCAAGCCGAAGACGAGCTTGTCGTTGGGCGATTTGGTAGCCCCCCGCCAGGTCGACGCATCCGCCAACTTCATAAAGAGGCGCCGCCGTCGCCCGCGGCCGCCACCGCTCCGGTTCGCACCAGAAACTGCCGACGAGTCAAATTACGTCTGTCTGTTGTTCAGCCAAGACATCTACCCCCAAAATACTGGCCATCCACCCGCCACTACTTACATGAAAACGGGAAAGCCACGGATCGGATAATCCAGCCACCGATAGTGGAGTATTTAATCGGAAGATCTGGACGCCGCCCCAGGATTCCATTACTCCAACGGTGGGCATAATCATTCGAAGTGACGTCGGGACAGCATCGGTCGAACGAGGTTTTCAAACCCGCGGCCTCCGCTACGAGCCAAGCGATCGACCATGAGCAACTGACAAGACAAACCAACCCTTCGAGACGACAGTTCCTCCAGGCCACCGGGGGTTGGCCGCGGCGACGATGCTTTCCGGATTCCGATTCCCCCACCGTCAACCCGGCGGGCAGCGACAGATCCAGGTCGCCCTGGTCGGCTGCGGCGGCCGCGGCAGCGGCGCGGCCGTGAACGCGCTGTCCACGAAGGCGGCCCGATCAAGCTGGTCGCCATGGCCGACGCCTTCGCCAGAATCGCCTGAACAGCAGCTACGACAGCTCACGAAGCGAGCACTCGGCGACAAGATGGACGTGCCCGAGCGAGCGCCAGTTCATCGGCTTCGACGCCTACAAGCAGGCGATGGACTGCCTGAAGCCGGGCGACGTCGTCATCTTCACCACCCCGCCGGCCTTCCGCTGGGTGCATTTCAAGTACGCGATCGAGAAGGGGCTCAACGTCTTCATGGAGAAGCCGGTGACGGTCGACGGCCCGACCAGCCGCAAGCATGCTGAAGCTGGCCGAGGAGCCGCGGCAGAAGAACCTCAAGGTCGGCGTCGGCCTGATGTCCCGCCACTGCCGGGCGCTGCAGGAGCTGCACGAACGCATCCAAGACGGCGAGATCGGCGAGATCATCCTCATGCGCGGCTACCGCATGCACGGCCCGGCGGGCTGCCTTCCGAGTCGCTGCCCAAGCCGGAAGACATCAGCGAGCTTGATGTACCAGATCCGGCGCTTCCACAGCTTCCTCTGGGCCAGCGGCGGGTGCTACAGCGACTTCTACATCCACCACATCGACCATCTCTGCTGGATGAAGAACGCCTGGCCGGTCAGCGCCCAGGCGCTGGGCGGCCGCCACTACAAGACGAGCCGGACGGCATCCCGTACGTCGACCAGAACTTCGACACCTACTCGGTGGAATACACCTTCGCCGACGGCACGCAAGTTCTACTTCGACGGCCGCTGCATGAACGGCGCCAAGGCATCTACTCCAGCTACGTCCACGGCACCAAGGGCATGGCGATCGCCGCCAGGGCCAACGACTGCAGCGGCCCGTCCGCCATCTACAAGGGCCAGAACGCCGACGCCGCGAACCTGGTCTGGCAGTCCAACGACAACACGCAATCCTTACCAGAACGAGTGGGACACCTGATCGACGCCATCCGCAAGAACAAGCCGTACAACGAGGTGAAGCGCGGCGTCGAGGCGAGCCTCGTCACCAGCATGGGCCGCATGGCCGCCCACACCGGCCAGGAGATCACTTCGACGAGCATGCTGAACTGCGAGCACGAGTTCGCGCCGGGGCTGGACAAGCTGACGGCTGACTCCCCGGCGCCGCTGCAGCCCGGCCCCAACGGCCGCTATCCGGCAGCCCAAGCCGGGGACAAACCCGATCGCGAGTATTGAGCCGCGAGAGCGGCGGAGTAGTGGAGTAATTTCGATGTTCATGCCGGAGCCGGGAGGGATGACTCCCGAGGCAGCCGAGGCCGTTCTCGTCGAGCTGGCGCGGCACACGCCCGTCGCCGGGCTCGGCTTCTCCGGTCTGGCCGCGGATCCCCAGAATGTCGCCGGGCTCGCCCGCTTCTGCCGGGCAGTCGGCCTGTAACAGGCCTGCCTCTGCAAGAGGGCCTGAACAAGATCAGCGCCTGAGTCGCCGGGAAGCACTGGACGGGGCCATGCTGCGTCCTCCGTGCGCGGGTATCTCGTTCGAAACCCGCACTCCGTGCTTCCTTGCCTCACATTCGTTCTTCGCGCCCCGGCGACGAGGGGCCACCTCGTTCCGACCTCTAAGATAGGCCGGTCATGGCCAGCCGGATCGACGTCTCCATCGAGCACCGCGGACCCGAGCCGGAGCCGCCCGGGAAGCACCCGAACACGTGCCCGAGTTGCCACTCCCACTACCGGGACGAGGAGCTCGACGAGAGCCTCTGGGTCTGTCCGCAGTGCGGGCACCACTTCTCGGTGCGCGCTCGCCGCAGGGTCGACCAGCTCGCCGACCGGGGGACGTTCGAGGAGCAGGACAAGGACCTTCGTTCCGCGGATCCGCTCGGCTTCTTCGATCTCCGGGCGTATTCCGAGCGGATCGCCGAGGCCGAGATGGCCACGGGGCTCGGAGACGCTCTCATCGCGGGCTCGGCCAGCATCGAGCGCAGGCCCTGCGAGCTCGCCGTCATGGACTTCGCCTTCATGGGCGGCTCGATGGGGAGCGCCGTCGGCGAGAAGTTCGCTCGCGCGTGCGAGCGGGCCGCTGAGAAGGGCGGCCGCTCGTCTGCGTGACCGCCTCGGGCGGTGCGCGCATGCAGGAGGGGATTCTCTCGCTCATGCAGCTGCCGAAAACCGTCGCGGCGGTCGACCTTCTGCGCAGAAGCCGGCGGCGTTCGTCTCCGTGATGACGCACCCGACCACGGCAGGCGTGCTCGCGAGCTTCGCAAGCCTCGGTGACGTGATCGTCGCCGAGCCAGGCGCGCTGCTCGCCTTCACCGGCCCGCGAGTCGTCCAGCAGACGACGCGGGAGAAGCTCCCCGAGGATTTCGGGCTCGCCGAGTCGAACGCCCGCTTCGGCCACGTCGACGCGATCGTCCCGCGGCCGGAGCTCCGGCCTACCTGGGCCGAGTGCTCGCCCTCTTCGAATGACTGAGAGCACCGAGGGGACGGCCGAGCAGCTGCGGCTGCGCGAGCGCCTCGCCCGGCTGCGGGACCTCCCGCTTCTGCGCGGGGTCGGCGTCTCCGGGGAGCTGGCCCGTCTTCAGCACCAGATCGACCGGATCGCGGAGGAGCCGAGCGCGGACGAGGTCTGGCGCGCCGTCGAGCTCGCCCGCCACCAGGACCGGCCGTACACCCTCGACTACGTCGAGCGGATCTTCGACGACTTCATCGAGCTGCACGGCGACCGCTCGTTCGCGGACGACGCTGCGCTCGTGACCGGCATCGGCCGCTTCAACGGCCAGACCATTGCCCTGGTCGGGCACCAGAAGGGGCGCGACATCCGCGAGCGTACGCATCGGAACTTCGGCATGACGTACCCCGAGGGCTACCGGAAGGCGATGCGCGTGATGGAGCTCGCGGACCGGCACCGGTTTCCGGTGATAACGCTCGTGGACACCCCCGGCGCCTACCCGGGCGTGGTCGCCGAGCAGCACGGGCAGGGCGGCTGGATCGCGCGCTCCCAGCTCCTCATGCTGAGGCTCGGCGTCCCGACCGTGTCCTGCATCATCGGCGAGGGAGGCTCAGGCGGGGCTGTCGCGATCGCCGTCGCAGACCGCGTCCTCATGCAGGAGAACGCGATCTACTCGGTCATCTCGCCCGAGGGCTGCGCCGCGATCCTCTGGCGTGACGCGGGCGAGGCCAAGAAGGCGGCCGCGGCGTTCAAGCCCGATGCCGTCCACTGCCTCGAGCTCGGCGTCATCGACGGCGTGGTCCCGGAGCCCCAGGCGGTGCGCACGAGAACACGGACGCCGCCGCCGCGCTTCTCGGCGAATCGCTCGGAATCGCGCTCGACGAGGTCAAAAAGCGGGATCCCGAGGCGCGGAGGCGCGAGCGGAGCGAGAAATTCCGGCGGATGGGGATTTTCCTTGAGTAAAGCGGGGTCCGCGCCCTGTTTCCCACAGCATCCACAGAGTTTTCCCCGTACAAACAAGACCTTTGCACAAGGCCTCAAGGCCGGTTTGCACCGGCCTTGAGTGCCAACCCCCCCTGGTCGGCAGAGAAGTCGCTAAGGAGCCTCTCGCGACGACGTTCTACCCGGGGCAAGTCGGATAAACATTCGCCCATGGCGAGCCTCCGAGACTACGAGCGCAAGCGCGACCAGAAGAAGACCCCGGAGCCGTTCGGGGGCCGCAAGAAGCGCGCGAAGAGCCCGATCTTCGTCGTCCAGCGCCACGACGCGCGCGCGCTCCACTACGACTTCCGGCTGGAGCGCGACGGCGTCGCTCTCTCGCTGGGCGGTGCCGAAGGGTGTGCCGCTCGAGACCGGCCAGCGCAACCTCGCCGTCCATGTCGAGGACCACCCGCTCGACTACGCCGGCTTCGAGGGCGAGATCCCCAAGGGCCAGTACGGGGCGGGCACGGTCGAGATCTGGGATTCGGGCACGTACGAGCTTCTCGAGGAGAAGCCCGACGGCGGTCTGACCGTTCGCCTCGACGGCGAGCGCCTACAAGGAGTGTGGACGCTCGTGCCGGCCCACCTCTCCGGCGAGGAGAAGAACTGGCTGATTCTCCGAAAACGCGACGACACGCCAGCGAAGGCGCGCGGGAAGCGCACCGAGTATGCGCCGATGCTCGCCACGCTCGCCGAGGACGTGCCCGCCGGGAAGGGCTGGAGCTTCGAGGTCAAGTTCGACGGCTACCGCGCGCTCGCGTACGTGCGTGGAAGCGAGGCGCGGCTGGTGAGCCGGAACGGGAACGACCTCACCGCGCGCTTCGAGAGCGTCGCGCGGGCGCTCCAGTCTGCGATCAAGACTCCGGACTGCGTCCTCGACGGCGAGGTCTGCGCCCTCGACGAGCAGGGCCGCTCGAGCTTCTCCGCGATGCAGCAGGGGAGCGGGGCGATCGTCTACTACGTGTTCGACATCCTCGAGGTCGAGGGCACGCCGGTCGTAGACCGTCCGCTCGAGGAGAGGCGCGCGGAGCTCGTCCGCCTCCTCGACCGCCGCAACCGCACCGTTCTCCTCTCGGAGGCTTTCGACGACGGCCCGGGCTCTGAAGAAGGCGGCGGCGGAGCAGGAACTCGAGGGCATCGTCGCCAAGAAGGCCGGCTCACGCTACGAGCCGGGCCGCCGCTCCCGCAACTGGCTCAAGATCAAGGCGCACGGCCGCCAGGAGTTCATCGTCGCCGGCTACACCCGAGGCAAGGGCCGGCGGTCGGGGACGCTCGGCTCACTCGTCCTCGCCGTCAGCGGCGAGAGCGGCCTCGAGTACGTCGGCAACGTCGGCACGGGCTTCACGGAGAAGGAGATCGACAAGCTCCTCGGTAAGCTCCGTCCGCTCGAGCGGACGAGCTCGCCTTTCGGCTTCGTCCCGAAGATGCCGAAGGTGCGCCGCGACGACGTCGTCTGGGTCGAGCCGAGGCTCGTCTGCGAGGTCGAGTTCGCCGAGTGGACGCACGACGGCCGGCTGCGCGCGCCCTCCTACAAAGGCCTTCGCGAGGACAAGGAGGCCGAAGAGGTGCATCGCGAGCTGCCGATCGAGACGGAGATCCGCCGTGGCAAGCGCGTCCTCAAGCTCTCGAACCTCGACAAGGTCTTCTTCCCGGAGAGCGGCCTCACGAAGGGCGACCTGCTCGCCTACTACCGTGATGTCGCGCCGGCGCTCGTCCCGCACCTGAAGAACCGGCCGTTCACGATGAAGCGCTATCCCGACGGGCGCGACGGCAAGTTCTTCTTCCAGAAGGACGCGCCGAAGCACATGCCCGAATGGATCGACCGCAAGGCGTTCAGGGCGACGTCGCAGGGAGTCGCGCCAGAAGCGGATGATCACGTACCCGCTCGTGAACGACGAGCTGGCGCTGCTCTGGATGGTGAACATGGGCTGCATCGACATGAACGTCTGGTACTCCCGGGTGGACAAGCCCGAGCGGCCGGAGTTCGTCCTCTTCGACCTCGACCCGTCGCCGGACGTCGGCTTCCCCGAGGTCGTACAGGTCGCGCTCCTCGTCAAGGAGGTGCTCGACGCGCTCGAGCTCGAAGGCCTGCCGAAGACGAGCGGCTCGGACGGGATGCACGTGCTCGTCCCGATCCAGCGCCGCTACACGTACGCCGACACGAGGGAGTTCGCGGAGATCGTGGCGAAGACCCTCGAGCGCACGCATCGCGGCCTCGTCACGACCGAGTGGTCGAAAGCGAAGCGGCGCGGCGTCCTCATCGACGCGAATCAGAACGGGGAGGGGAAGACGATCGCGTCTGTCTACTCGGTGCGGCCGCGCGAGGGAGCGCCCGTCTCGACGCCTCTCCGCTGGGACGAGGTGAACGAGAAGCTCGACCCCTCGACTTCACGATGGACGCCGTGCTCGCACGCATCGAGAAGCACGGCGACCTGTTCGAGCCGGTCCTGCACGGGAAGCAGTCGATCGGGAAGGCGCTCGACAAGCTGCGCTAGCTGCGCTTGAGGAAGGCGAAGCGCGAGCCGACCTCTTCGAAGCCGAGGCGGTTGTAGAGCTTCTTCGGCCAGTCGTCTCCGTCGGCGACCAGGAAGATGAACTCGTGGTTGCCCGCGACGGCTTCCTCGACAGCCCGCGTCACCAGCGCCTTCGCGTGCCCGCGGCCCCGGTACGCCGGGAGCGTGGCGACGTCTTCGACCTGGGCCGTGCTTCCGTCCGAATAGAGCTGGGCGGAGCTCACGACCTCGCCGTCCTCGACGATCCCGAAGACCCGCGAGCTCGCCGCCTTCAACTGGAGCATGTCGGCCGCGTTCATCTCCGAAACGGTCTGCTCGTCGGCGTCCGGCTGCCACTCGCGGATGATCTCCTCGCGCAGGCGCCGGAGCCGCCCGGGCTCGACCTCCTCCACGCCGGCCGTGTCGGCCGGCTCGCCGCCGCCGCGGTAGACCATGAAGAGGAAGTGGTCGGGCTTCCAGCCGAGCCGGCGGAAGCCCTCCTCGAGCTCCGCGGCGCCAGGCGGGAGGATGACCCGCCGGTGGCCGAGCTCGGCCTGGACGCGGTCGGCCTCGGCGGCAATCTCCTCGGCGGTCGCGTCGCCGGGCTGCTCGGCGCGCAGCACGTTCAGGGACCAGATCGTCGAGACGTGTCGTTGAAGAGCGCCGGGCCGAAGCGGGTCTCCACGACCCGCTCCACGCACCGGTCGCGGATGAGCTCCTCGAACGCGGCGGCCCGCTCGAGCTCACTCATCGCCGGGCCTGCCCGTACGGCCGAGCATCGAGAGCTCGGCGATGTCGCGGCGGAAGAAGAGCCCGACCGTCCAGTCGGTGACCACGCGGAGCTTCCGCGTGACGAGCGGGAGCTGGTAGAGGTGGTACGTCCTCGTGATGAACCAGCCGATGAAGCCGCGGAAACGGAGGCCGAGAACGTCGGCGATTCCCTTGTGCCGGCCGAGCGTCGCGACCTGGCCGAGCATGCGGTAGCGGTAGGGCTTCGGCTCGCCGCGGAGGTTCTTCGCCAGCCGGCGGGCCTGGCGGAGCGCGTGCTGGCACGTGGGAGGATCGAACTGGCCGGGCGTGGCCTCGTTCGGGACGCGGGCGCAGTCGCCGAGCGACCACACGTTCTCCCGCTCCTCGACGCAGAGCGTCGGGCCGACCTTCACGCGTCCCTTCTCGTCCACCGGGAGCCCGAACCCGCTGACGACGGGGGTCGCGCGAACTCCCGCCGTCCAGACGAGCGTGTCCGTGTCGATGCGCTCGCCGTCCGAGAGCGTCGCGGCGTGCTCCTCCACGGAATCCAGAGTGGTCTCCACCCGGATGTCGACGCCCCGCTTGACGAGCTGCCTCGCCGCGTAGTCGCCGAGCCGCGTGGGAATCTCGGGGAGGATCTTGGGCGCAGCGTCGACGAGCACCCAGCGCTGCTCGACGTCCCGAAGGCGCGGGTAGTAGCGGAGCGCGTCGCGGACGAGGTCGGCGAGCTCCGCGAGCGCCTCGACGCCGGCGTAGCCCGCTCCGACGAAGACGAACGTGAGGTGGCGCCTGGCGACCTGGGGATCGACGACCGCGTCCGCCGCCTCGAGCTGGCGAAGAACGTGATTCCGGAGCGCGATGGCGTCGGCGAGATCCTTGAAGCCGAGCGCGTGCTCGGCGAGGCCAGGGATCGGGAGCGTGCGCGCGACGGCGCCGAGTGCTACGACGAGGTCCTTGTACTCGAGCTCGACGCCGCCCGCCTCGGTCTCGACGGTGACCTGTCTCGTCCCCTCGTCGACCTGCGTGATCTCGCCGAGGACGAGGTCGGCGTGTGGGCACATCATCCGGAGCGGAACGACGACGTGGCGCGGTTCGAGGGTGCCCGACGCGGCTTCCGGCAGCGCCGGCGTGTAGAGCATGAAGTTCTCGCGGCTGACGATCGTGCAGCCGGCGTTGCCGAGCAGCCGGCCGACGTAGCTCCCCGCGAACCCGCCGCCGAGGACGAGCGTTCCGCCCTTGGCGTGGCGATGCTGCATCTAGGCGGCTCCCTTCAGCATGCGCCGGAGGAGCGTAAGCGCGCCCGCCTTGTCGAGAAAGTCGTTCAGGTTCCCGCATTTCGGCGACTGGACGCACGACGGGCAGCCGCTCTCGCAGGGGCAGCCGGCGAGGAGCGCTGCCGTGTCTCCGACCCAGCCCTCGATCTGGTCGAACCCGCGGCGAGCGATTCCCACGCCGCCCGCGTGGCCGTCGTAGATGAAGACGGTCGGGCGTCCGGTCTGGTGGTGGAGGTTGGTCGAAAGCCCGCCGATGTCCCAGCGGTCGCACATCGCCCAGAGGGGTAGGAGCGCGATCATCGAGTGCTCGGCCGCGTGGAGCGTCCCGAGGAGGCGCGGCATCTCGTCCACGCCATGGAGCATCCAGTCCTCGGGGAGGTACCAGACCGCCTCCGTCTCGAAGGTGGTCTCGGGCATGAGCAGCGGGACGAGGTCGAGCGTGGCCTGGTCCCGGATCGATTTCTTCTGGTAGCCGATCACCTGCTCCGTGACGCTGACCCGGCCGAACGAGACTTCCATCCCCAGGCGCGTCTCGACGAGCTCGGGCTCCTCGATCGACGTCATCGTCTCCTTCTTCGCCTGCGTGTAGAAGTCGCCGCTGAATGGCTCGACGAGGGCTGTGTGGCTCTCGTGGTCGAGCCCGAGGACGTGGTAGGCCTCGCCCATGTGCAGGTAGACGGCGCCTTCGTGGACCGTGGAGTACGCGCGCTCCTTCTCGACCAGGCCGAGCACGGAGCCCGACTCGGCCTCGACCACGGCGTAGGACTCCGGGCTCGTCGAGCGGAGGGAGAAACGCGCGGCCGGGTAGTCGCGGCCCGACCAGACGTAGCCGGCCTTCGTCTTCTTCAGCTCGCCGGTCTCCGCGAGCGCCTCGGCCCGGACAAGGGCCTCGTCGCCGAGGAAGACCGTGTCGCGCTCGTCGAGCGGCGCCTCGAACGCCGCCGAGAGGACGTGGCCGTCGAGCACGCGCGGGTTGGAGTGGTCGAGGATGGCGGCCTCGACCTGCCGTCCCATCAGCGTCTCGGGCTCACGCATGAAGAACTGGTCGAGAGCGTCCTCGCTCGCGACGAGGACGGCGAGCCCGTGGCTTCGCCGGCCGGCGCGTCCCCATTGCTGCCGCAGGCTCGCCACGGTGCCCGGGAAGCCGACCGAGAGCGCGCAATCGAGGAGGCCGATGTCGATCCCGAGCTCGAGCGCGTCGGTCGCCGTCACGCCGAGGAGGTCGCCCTCGACGAGCCGCCGCTCGATGTCTCGGCGCTGTGCGCGGCGTGTAGCCCGCGCGGTAGGGCGAGAGGCGTGCGGCCAGCTCCGGCCCCACGCGCTCGGAGGCGAAGCGGTGGATCAGCTCCGCAGCCTTGCGCGACTTCGCGAAGCAGATCGTCCGCAGGCCGCGCTCGACGAGGTCGGCGAGGAGCTTCGCGCCCTCACCGAGCGCGCTGGCGCGGAGCTGGAGCTCCTCGTCGAGGAGCGGCGGGTTCCAGAAGGCGACAGTTCGAGCCGCATGCGGAGCGGCGTCCTTCCCGATCACGGTTGCCTCGACGCCGAGCAGGGACTCGACGAGCTCGCCCGGGTTGGCGATCGTCGCCGAAGCGAGGAGGAACTGCGGCTCGGCTCCGTAGATCGCCGCCGCGCGGCGCAGGCGTCTCAGGACGTTCGCGACGTGCGACCCGAAGACGCCGCGGTAGACGTGCGCCTCGTCCACGACCACGTAGCGGAGGTTCTGGAGGACGTCGCCCCAGCGGTCGTGGTGCGGGAGAACCCCGACGTGGAGCATGTCCGGGTTCGTGAGGATGACGTTGGCCCATTTGCGGATCTGCCAGCGCCGCTCGGTCTCGGTGTCGCCGTCGTAGATCGCCGGGCGCAGGCGCGGGAGCTTGAACGCCGCGAGCGCGCGGGCCTGGTCCTGCGCCAGAGCCTTCGTGGGATAGAGGTAGAGCGCGCGGAGCTTCGGCTCCTCCGCGAGCGCGTTCAGCACGGGGAGGTTGAACGCCAGCGTCTTGCCGCTCGCGGTCCCGGTGGAGACGACGAGGTGCTCGCCCCGCTCGGCCGCGTGGAAGGCGTCCGCCTGGTGGCGGTAGAGGCCGTCGAGGCCGAGGCCTGCGAGCGAGTCGAGGACGCGGGGATGCAGCCCGTCCGGAATCGGGACGACATCGGCCCGCCGGGCCGGGATCTCGGTTCGGTACGCGAGCTCCTCGCCCTGGAGGAGCTCGTCCCAGGTCACGATCGCCACAGGGGCGATGCTAGCCTCATCGCCCGTGGTACCCAGGTGCCTCACGATTGCGGGCTCGGACTCCGGCGGCGGCGCGGGCATCCAGGCCGACCTGAAGGCTTTCGCCGCGCTCGGCTGTCACGGCATGAGCGCGGTCGTGGCACTGACGGCGCAGTCGACGACGGAGGTGCGCTCGGTCCACGAGGCTCCGCCCGAGTTCATCCGGGACGAGCTCGAGGTCGTGTTCGACGACATCGGCGTGGACGCGGCCAAGACCGGGATGCTCTTCTCGCGGCGAATCATCGAGACCGTTGCGAGCTTTCTTGCCGACCACCCGGTCCCGCTCGTCGTCGATCCCGTGATGGTGGCCGCTTCCGGCGCGAAGCTCCTGCAGGACGACGCGGTCGAGGTGCTCGTCGGCAGGCTGCTGCCGCTCGCCACGGTGGTGACTCCGAATCTGCACGAGGCCTGCGCGCTGGCCGGCGTGCCGTATTCCGACGATGCGAACCGCGAGGAGCTCGCCGAGAGGATCCACGCGCCTCGGAGCCTCGGCCGTGATCGTGACGGGCGGGCACGGGACCGAGGCGGTGGACTGGTTCTACGACGGAGCGCAGCACGTTCCGATTCCGGTCGAGCGCCACGAGACGGACGCCACGCACGGTGCCGGTTGCACGCACTCCGCGAGCCTGACGGCCCTGCTTGCCCGCGGCGATAGCCTCGAGGACGCTGCGCGCGGTGCTGCCCGCATCGCCTCCGAGGCCGTGCGCGCCGGCCTGACCGGAATCGGTGCCGGGTCGGGCCCCGTCGACGTGCTGAACCTTGAAGCTGTCCGCAGCCGGTGAGCTCGCGCTCCTGCGGGAGCTCGAGCAGCGTGGCCTGGCGACGGGCCAGGACGCGGAGGGTGCGATCCTCTCGGGAGGACGCGTGGCGACCGTGGACGTGCTCGCCGAAGGGATCCATTTCCGCCTCGACTGGACGTCCTTCCGCGACCTCGGCTACAAAGCCGCTGCGGTGAACCTGAGCGACCTCGCCGCGATGGGGGCCGAGGCGGAGGGATTGCTGGTCGGCCTGGGCGTGCCCGCGGGTGCGGAGGTCGAGCAGGTGGTCGAGCTCTACGAGGGTCTGAACGAGGCGGGCCTGCCGGTCGTCGGGGGAGACACCACGCGGGCTTCGTCCTGGTTCCTGTCCGTGACCGCCTTCGGGACGAGCGAGCGCGTGCCGGGCCGAGCAGCCGCGGTTCCCGGCGACGTGCTCGTCGTCACCGGCCCGTTGGGCGGCTCGGCCGCCGGGCGCCACGTTCTCGAGCATGGCCTCGAGGGCTTCGACGAGCTCGTGGAGGCTCATCGCCGGCCTCCGCTTCGCCTCGAGGAGGGACGGGCGCTGGCCCGCGTCGCGCACGCGCTGGTCGACCTGAGCGACGGGATCGGCTCGGACGCGGCGCGGATCGCCGAGCGCTCGGGCTGCAGGGTCGTCCTCGATCTCGAGGCGATCCCCCACGCGCCGCGGATCGACGAAGTCGCCGACCTACCGTTCTGGACGCTCGGCGAGGACTACGAGCTCTTAGCTGCTCTTGCCCCGGAGGACGCGGACGCGAGCGGCTTCACCGTCGTCGGCCGCGTCGAGGAAGGCTCAGGCGTCGAGCCCCGCTTGCCCGGCTGGGATTCGCTGAGGGCCTAGGCGGCTTTGCCGAGCCAGCGTTCCCAGGCCGACTCGTAGTGGCTCTTGGAGCGCGCGCCGATCACGATCTCTTGCGGCTCGCCGCGCTCGAAGAGGATGACCGTGGGGATCGAGAGCACGTTGTAGCGGGACTGCGTCTGCAGGTTCTCGTCCACGTTCATCTTCAGGAACTTGACGCGCTCGCCATGCTGCTCGGCGAGGTCGTCGATGATGGGGCTGACGACCCGGCAAGGCCCGCACCAGGGAGCCCAGAAGTCGACCACCACGGGCTGCTCGGAGTCGAGGACCTCGGCCTGGAAGTCTGCGTCGTTGATATCGCCCACCATGCTTCCACTATAGCCGTGCCTACAGACGATTCAGGGCGGCGCGCAGGCGGAGCTCGGGCACCTTCCACATCGCCTCGAGGACGATGCCGCGCGTCATCTTCGATCCGCCGGAGCGCCGCTCTGCGAAGACGATCGGAACCTCGGTGACCTCGAGGCCGGCACGGAGGGCGCGGTAGGTCGTCTCGATCTGGAACGCGTAGCCCCTCGTCCGGATCCGGTCGAGCGGCAGCGCCTCGAGCGCCTCGCGGCGCCAGCACTTGAACCCCCCTGTGAGGTCGCGGACCGGGGCGCCGAGGATCGTTCGCGCGTACAACGAGCCGAAGCGGCTGATCGCCTGCCTCCCTTTGCCCCAGTTCTCGGTGCCGCCGCCCTCGATGTAGCGGGAGCCGAGCGAGAGGGCGGCGACTTGGGTGACGCCGAGAAGGCGAGGCACGTCGGCGGGGTCGTGCGACAAGTCGGCGTCCATCTGGACGATCCGGTCGGCTCCGTGGTCGAGTGCCCACCGGAAGCCCGCGATGTACGCCGGGCCGAGCCCTTCCTTACGGGTGCGATGGAGGACGGACACGAAGGGGAGCTCGCCGCTCAGCCGGTCGGCAAGGTCGCCGGTGCCGTCCGGGGAGGAGTCGTCGATCACGAGCACGCGCGCCTCGGCGTCGACATCCGCGAGCACCTCGCCGAGCCGGCGGACGACGGGCTCGAGGTTCGCCCGCTCGTTGTAAGTCGGCAGACAGATGACCAGGCGCACGCGCGTATCATCGCCCGCGTGGCCAAGACGCTGCCGTCCAACGCCCAGCTCGCCGAGCAGTTCGAGCTCCTGGCCGACCTGCTCGAGCTCGACGGTGCCGACGCGTTCCGGCTGAGCGCCTACCGCCGCGCCGCGACGCGCATCCGCGAGTCGGCGGTTCCGGTCGCGCAGCTCGCACTCGACAAGAAAGCGACGCGGCTCTCCGGGATCGGCGCGACGATCGAGGGGAAGATCGTCGAGTACACGGAGACGGGCGACCTGGCCGCGCTCGCCAAGCTCCGCGACAAGCTCCCGACCGGGCTCGTCGAGGTCATGCACGTGCCCGGTCTGGGGCCGAAGACCGCCCGCAAGCTCTGGGTCGAGCTGGGCGTGCAGTCCGCGGACGATCTGCGGGCGGCCGCAGAGCAGGGCCGGCTCGCGGAGGTGCAGGGCCTCGGTCCGAAGACCCAGGAGAAGGTGCTCGCCTCGCTCGCCAAGCCGAAGAAGGCGATCGAGCAGAAGACCCTTCTCGGGCGCGTGCTGCCCGCAGTAGACGAGGCCGTCGAGGAGCTGCGCTCGCATCCGGCCGCCGTGCGCGTGTCCGAGGCGGGCAGCGTTCGCCGGCGCTGCGAGACCGTGCGGGACCTGGACATCATCGCCACGGCCGACGACCCGCCCGCGCTGACCGCCCACTTCGTCGCCCAACCCTGGGTCGCCGAGGTCGTCGCGCACGGAGGGACGAAGGCGACCGTGGTCTCACACGACGGGCTTCGCTTCGACCTGCGGGTTGTCCCGCCGGAGAGCTACGGCAATCTTCTGCAGCACTTCAGCGGCTCGAAGGCGCACAACGTCGCCATGCGGGAAGAGGCGGTGACGCGCGGCCTTTCCATCTCCGAGTACGGCGTGAAGAACACGGAGACGGACGCGGTCTTCACGGCCTCGACCGAGGAGGAGCTCTACGAGTTCCTCGGGTACAGCTGGATCCCGCCCGAGCTCCGCGAGAACCGCGGTGAGCTCCAGGCGGCGCGCGAAGGCACGCTGCCCAAGCTCATCGAGCTGGACGACATCCGCGGCGACCTGCACTCGCACACGACCTGGTCGGACGGCCGCGCGTCCCTCGACGAGATGGTCGCGGCGGCGAAGGGGCTCGGTCGCGCCTACCTCGCCGTCTGCGATCATGCGCGCCGCCTCCGTGACGGCCGGCTCGAGCAGCAGGCGGAGGAGATCGAGGAAGTCGGCGGCCGGACGAAAGGACTACAGATCCTGCGCGGGATCGAGATCGACATCCGCGCGGACGGTTCCCTGGACATGCCGGACGACGTGCTTGCCGGCCTCGACTGGGTGATGGCGTCTGTTCACTCCGGCTTCGACCGCACGCAGGAGGAGCTCACGCAACGGATCCAGGCGGCGATGGAGAACCCGCACGTGGATTGCATCGGCCACCCGACCGGGAGGAAGATCAACCGCCGCGACCCGTACGACGTCGACTTCGAGGCGCTGCTCGAGAAGGCGCTCGAGACCGGCACGTTCCTGGAGATCAACTGCCAGCCCGACCGGCTCGACCTGGACGACAACCATGCGCGCGCGGCCGCGGAAGCCGGCGTCAAGCTCGTCGTCTCGACCGACGCGCACCGCACGCACGAGCTCGCGAACATGCGGCTCGGTGTCGCGCAGGCGAGGCGCGGCTGGATCGGTCCCGAGCAGATCGTGAACGCGCGGCCCTGGCGCGACGTCAAGAAGCTGATGAAGAAGCAGTGAGCGACTTTCGCGGCGACGGCGAAGCGGCGCTCGACTGGGTCGCCGGCTACCTCGAACGCGTGGGCGAGTTGCCCGTCGCGTCGTCGGTCTCCCCGGGAGAGGTCCGCGCGAAGCTCGCGCCCTCGCCGCCGGAACGCGGTGAGCCCTTCGAGGCGGTCCTGCGCGACCTCGACGCGGCCATCCTGCCCGGGATCACCCACTGGAACCACCCGCGTTTCTTCGGCTACTTCGCCAACACGGGTTCGGAGCCGGGGATCCTCGCCGAGCTCATCGTCGCCGCGCTGAACGTGAACGCGATGCTCTGGACGACGTCGCCGGCCGCGACCGAGGTGGAGGAGCTCGCGCTGGACTGGCTGGCGCAGCTGCTCGGCCTGCCGGAAGGGCTGCACGGCCACATCGACGACACTGCGTCGACCGCGACGATCGTCGCTCTCGCCGCCGCCCGCGAGCTCCGCCCGGGCGGGCACGTGCTCACGTCCGAGCACGCAAACTTCTCCGTCGAGAAAGCCGCGCGGCTCCTCGGGTCTCGAGTGCCGCTTCGTCCCTGTGGACGAGGAGTACCGGATGCGCCTCGACGCGCTCGCCGAGCAGATCGAAGGCGCCGCTGCCGTCGTCCCGACCGCGGGCACGACATCGACGACCTCGGTCGATCCGGTGCGCGAGATCGCCGCGCTTTGCGAGGACGCGGGCGCCTGGCTCCATCTCGACGCGGCGTACGCGGGCTCGGCCGCGGTGTGCGAGGAATTTCGGTGGACGCTCGACGGCGCCGAGTTCGCCGACTCCATCGTGATCAACCCACACAAGTGGCTCTTCACGCCGATGGACTGCTCGTGCTTCTGGACACGCCGGCCGGAGGTGGTCTTCCGCGCCTTCAGCGCAAGTCCCGAGTACATGCCCGAGCGCGAAGGGACGGTGACCGACCTGAAGGACTATGGGCCGGCGCTCGGCCGCCGCTTCCGCGGGCTCAAGCTCTGGGCGGTGCTTCGCTGCTACGGGAGAGAAGGGCTCCAGTCGCTCATCCGGGAGCACGTTCGGCTCGCTCAGCTCTTCGCGTCGTGGGTCGAGGAGGAGGCGGGCTGGGAGATCGTGGCGCCGCACGCTCTCTCCGTCGTCTGCTTCCGGCGCGAGGGTTCGGACGAAGAGAACGCGGCGATCCTCGAGCGCGTGAACCGAAGCGGTGAGGCATTCCTCAGCCAGACGCGCCTCGACGGCCGTCTCGTCCTTCGTCTCGCGATCGGAAACGCGCGGACGACCGAGGACGACGTTCGCCGTGCCTGGGCTGCGCTGCAGGAAGCCGCGGCCTAGATCGAGCCGGTGAAGGTGTCGCAGGCAGCCGGCTTGCCGGTCTCGTAGCCCTGCGAGAACCAGCGCCGGCGCTGCTCCGAAGTGCCGTGGGTGAACGTCTCGGGGTTCACCTGTCCCTGGGTCTTCTCCTGGATCCGGTCGTCCCCGATCGACGCTGCGGCATCGAGGCCGCTCGTTGATGTCCTGCTGGGTCAGGCCGACGATGAGCCCGGTCTCGGTCGCGTGCGCGGCCCACACGCCCGCGTAGCAGTCGGCCTGGAGCTCCGAGCGCACCGAGGGCGCTCTCAGGTCCCTGCGAGTCGCCCCGGACCCGGTCGAGTACGCCGAGGAGATCCTGGACGTGGTGCCCGTACTCGTGCGCGAGCACGTAGGCCTCCACGAACGGCGTGTCCTCTGCGCCGAACTTCGACAGAGCTCGTCGAAGAAGCCGAGGTCGATGTAGACGAGCTTGTCGGCCGGGCAGTAGAAGGGGCCGACCTGGGAGCTCGCGTTCCGCAGCCCGTGCCGACCTGGTCGGTGAAGAAGACCGTGTCCGCGGGCTGGTACTGCTGGTTGCTCCGCGTGAAGACCTCGTCCCAGAACTTCTGGACGCTGTTCACGACGGCGACGATTCGGCAGTCTTCGCGCTGATTCGCGTCCTCGCCCGTCTTGCATTCCTGCGAGACCTGTGAAGGCGCCGAGTCCTCGCCGACCCGCTGGTTGTCGAGCGGGCCGAGCTGCCCGGGGAGCCCTCCGCCGCCTCCGGAGAGCGCCGACACGAGCAGGTAGATGACGAGAACGACGACGCCGATCCCGCCGCCGCCGACCGCGAGGCCGCCCGCGCCGCCGACTCGGCGTCCGCGAACGTCCCTTACCTGGCCCGGATCGAGCCGGGCGCCTTTCCGAAAGCGCACGAAGCGAGTATTACCGGGGGCCTTTCGGCGCCAAACGCCTAAAGCGTCGCCAGGAGCAGCCCGAGCGCCTCGGGGCTGGCCACCGTCAGGTCTGCTGCGGCCGCGAGCTCCTGGGTCCTTCGTCCGACTCGACCGCGATTCGAACGGCGTGGTCGAGGCCGGCCGCGGCCAGGCCCTGGAACGCGTCCAGGTCGGTCGTGTCGTCCCCGGCGTAGAGGCCGGCGGCGGGCCGGCACAGAGGCGAGAAGGGCCCGGACGGCGGTTCCCTTGTCGGCCGCGACGGAGGGCCTGACGTCGAGCACTTTCCGGCCCCAGCGAGGGTCGAGCCCCTCCTCGCGGGCGCGCTCGGCGACCTGCTCGAGCTCGGCGCGCGCCGCGATCCTCGTCCTCGGCCCCCCGGTAGTGGTAGGAGAGCGAGAGCCCCTTGTCCTCGACCGGGAGGGCGACGGAGTCCCTGAAAGCCGCGATCTGCGCGGCGAGCTCGCTCGCTCGCTCGTCCAGCTCGAGGCCGTGGTTGCCGACGTAGCGGATCCCGTCCAGGCCGACGAGCGCAGCCGCCTCCTCGCCGGGACGGCCGCTGATGCAGGCGACGAGCAGGTAGGAGCGGGCCAGACGGGCGAGCTCGAGCCGGGTCTCGGCCGGGACGCGGGCGAGCTCCGGGACGCGGCGCGATCGGCGAAAGCGTGCCGTCGACGTCGAACAGGAGTGCCGTCTCTTCGGGCGCTTCGCGGAGCGGGGCCAGCAGGTCCACCGCACTAGGATACGAGCGTGAGCAGGACCCGTCCGGTCGTCGCGTTGCCCGCGATCGGGCTTTCGGCGGGGTTCTTCAGCGCCCTCTTCGGCGTCGGCGGCGGGGTCATCGTCGTTCCGCTCCTCGTCCTCCTTCTCGGCTACTCGACGCGCTGGGCGACCGGCACGTCGCTCGCGGCGATCGGCCTCACGTCGCTGTTCGGGATGGCCGCCTACGGGGTGCTCGGCGAGGTGAGCTGGCCGGACGCGGCTCTGGTCGGCTTCCCGGCGATGTTCGGTACGTTTTTCGGGACCTGGGCGCAGCAGAAGGTGCCGACCCGCGTCCTCACGATCCTCTTCAGCGTCCTACTCGTGGCCGTCGCGGTGAGGCTTTTCATCGGATGACGGTCGTCTATGCCCTCATCCTCGGCTTCACCGCAGGGATCCTGTCGGGGATGTTCGGGGTCGGCGGCGGGGTTCTCTTCGTCCCCACGCTCTCGCTCGTCGTCGGTCTCTCACACCTGTCTGCGGAGGCGACCTCCCTCGCCGCGATCATTCCGGTGGTGGCGGTGGGCGCCTGGCAGCAGAATCGCTACGGCAACGTGCGCTGGCGGCCTGCGCTCGTGATCGGGTTGTTCTCAGCGGGAGGCGTTGCGGGAGGGGTTGCGCTCGCGACCTGGCTCAGCGAAGGCGTCCTCGAGAGACTCTTCGCGTGCCTGCTCCTGGTGGTCGCGGCGCGGCTGGCCTGGTCGGCGCGCCGCTAGTCGCTACTAAACTTCTGAGCATGGCCGAGGAAGAATTCTGGCTTCCTCTCGTCGACGAGCCCATCGGGGAGCTCGTCGCCCGCCTGCAGGCGGAGGATCCCCAGATCGCCGCGCTGGTCGATTCGCCCCGCGCGGCAGCTCGCATTTCGCACGTTCGCCTACGTGCGCGCCGGGATCCTGCTCGGCTCGCTGCTCGTGGACCACGACGTGACGAACGAGGGCTCGCGCACCTGGATCGACGAGCTCCTGGCCGATCCGGCGCACCGGAAGGCGGTCGAGGACGAGATCCGCGCGGTGGCGCGGGACGTCGCCGCCGACCCGAAGCTCGCCGGCGACACGCCGCTCGGGCCCGACGAGGCCGCGCGGGAACGCTTCCGCGCCTTCGCCCGCGGGTTGGACGCGACCTAGTCCGCTCGCCTCAGCGCCGAGTCGGCCTTCTGCTTGAGATCGTCGACGACGGCTGCGTCGCGGAGCGTCGTCGTGTCCCCGAGCTCGTGCCCCTCGGCGATGTCCTTCAGGAGGCGGCGCATGATCTTCCCCGAGCGCGTCTTGGGGAGGTCGTCGCCGAAGAGCACCGCGGCGGGCCGGGCGATCTTGCCGATCTTCGCGGCGACGAACTGCCGTAGCTCCTCCGCGAGCTCGTCCGAGGGCTCATAGCCGCCCTTGAGGAGGACGAAGCAGACGATGCGCTGTCCCCGGTCCGGGTCGGCGGCGCCGGTGGCCGCTGCCTCGGCGACTGCCTCGTGCTCGACGAGGGTGGACTCGATCTCCGTCGTCGAGAGCCGGTGGCCGGCGACGTTGATGACGTCGTCGATCCGGCCCATGAGCCAGTAGTAGCCGTCGGAGTCCTGCTTCGCGCCGTCGCCCGTGAAGTACGTCTCCGGGCCGTACTTGGAGAAGTAGTTGGAGACGTAGCGCTCGTCGTCTTCCCAGAGCGTCCGGAACATCCCGGGCCACGGGTGCTTCACGGTCAGGAACCCGCCCTGGCCCTGCGGAACGGGATCTCCCTGCTCGTCCAGGATCGCGGGCTTGATCCCCGGGAAGGGCACCGTCGCCGAGCCCGGCTTGAGCGTGGTCAGGCCGGGGAGCGGCGTGATGAGGATGCCGCCGGTCTCGGTCTGCCACCACGTATCCACGACCGGGCAGCGCTCCTGGCCGATCACCTTCCAGTACCAGACCCAGGCCTCGGGGTTGATCGGCTCGCCGACGGTGCCGAGGAGGCGAAGTGACGAGAGGTCGTGCCGTGCGGGATAGTCGTCGCCCATCTTCACGAACGAGCGGATGAGGGTCGGCGCGGTGTAGTACGAGTTGACCTTGTAGCGCTCGACGATCTCCCAGTGGCGGTCCCAGTCCGGGTAGGCGGGGTCGCCCTCGTAGAGGACGCTCGTCGTCCCGTTCGCGAGCGGTCCATAGACGATGTAGCTGTGGCCGGTGACCCAGCCGACGTCGGCCGCACACCACCAGATCGTGTCGTCGTGGATGTCGAAGATCCACTTGTGGGTGACGGCGACGTGAAGGAGGAACCCGGCGCTCGTGTGCTGGACGCCCTTCGGCTTCGCGGTCGTCCCCGAGGTGTGGAGGAGGAAGAGCGTGTCTTCGGCCCCCATGCGCTCGGGCTCGCACTCTTCGGCCTCGGCTTCGACGACGTCGTGCCACCACAGGTCGCGTTCGTCGTTCCACGGGACTTCGTCGCCGGTGCGGCGGAATACGACGAGGCGCTCGACGCTCGTCGCCGCGTCGGCGGCCGCATCCGCGTTCTCCTTGAGAGGCACTTTGCCGCCCTTGCGCCAGCCCTCGTCCTGCGTGATCAGGAGCTTGGCGCCGGAGTCGCGAAGCCGCTCGGCCAGAGACTCCGACGAGAAGCCGCCGAAGACGACCACGTGCGGCGCCCCGATGCGGGCGCACGCAAGCATGGCGACCGGAAGCTCCGGGACCATGCCCATGTAGATGCCGACGCGGTCGCCCTTCGAGACGCCGAGCTTCCGCAGTGCGTTGGCAAGGCGCGAGACCTCGAGCAGCATCTCCGCGTACGTGAGATCGGCGCTCTCGCCCTCCGGCTCGCCGACCCAGTGGTAGGCGACGCGGTCTCCTCGCCCGGCCTCGACGTGGCGGTCGAGACAGTTCCAGGCGACATTCAGCTCGCCGTCGGCGAACCAGGTGCAGTGGGGCGGATCCCACTCGAGCCCTTTGGTCGGCTCTTTGAGCCAGTCGATGAACTCGTCCGCGAGACCACGCCAGAACCCCTCGGGATCCTCGTCGGCGCGACGGTAGACGGAGTCGTCGTCGACGAGGGCCTGAGCGGCGAACTCCTCGGGCGGCGGAAAGGTGCGCTGCTCGTCGAGCAGAGCTTCGATGGCGGCTTGTGTGCTCTCGGTTTCCATGGCCGCAGAATATGACCGATAGCAATCGAGCCGCGTCCAGCGCTAACCTCTCAGCCGTGCGCTTGCGGGTCGTCCTAGGGGCTCTTTTCTTTGTCTCGCTCGTCTCGACCGGCTCCTCGGGAGCGGTGGTGCCCTCGCCTGCGTCCTCGGCGAGCTCTTTCGGCGTCAGGGTCGTCGTGCCGGGCAAGACTCCGGCGTCCGCGGGATCGATCTCGTCGCCGCCCCAGTCGGCATCGTCCCTCGTCAACTGGTCGTACGGGGACGGGGCTGTGACGACCGGCGCGATCACGGGCGGGACGAACGCAACGGTCGACGACGACCGCGCCGTCGGGCGGGGACTCGTCCGCGTCAGCTCGGTCTCGCTCTTCGGAGGCGAGGTGACGGCCGACGCGGTGACCTCCAAGTCGGTTTCGCGCGCCTCCCCCGCGAGCGCCGGCGGAGATCTCTCCGGGTCGGGGGTTGCGAACCTCGTCGTCCTGGGCGCGAGCGTGACGGCGAGCCCGAACGCGAAGGTCACGCTCGGCGACTGGGGTTATGCCATCGCCCTCGAGCAGGCGGTCACGGACCAGAACACGACTCAGCGCCGTGGCCATCGCGGCTTCGTGGTCGGCCTCCACGTCCACCTCACCGCCGCGCACGGCGGGTTGCCTGCCGGAACGGAGATCTTCATCGGCTACGCCGAGGCCGCCGCGACCGCGCCGAAGACCGTTGCGCCTCCGCCGCCCGGCAATCCGCCCTCGAGCCCGCCGTCGACCCACCACCACCACGAGCCCGTGCCGCCTCCCGCCGGGGCGCCCCCCTCGACGCCTCCGCCGGTGCAGAGCCCGCCGCCGGGCGTGCGCCCGCACCTGACCGCGGGCGGCTACGTCTTCCCCGTGTACGGGCCGGCGTCGTTCTCCGACGACTTCGGGGCCGCGCGCGCCGACACGGGCTGGCACCACGGGAACGACATCTTCGCGCCGCTCGGCGCGCCCGTCCTCGCCGTCACCGACGGGACGCTCTTCCTCGTGGGCTGGAACACGATCGGCGGCAACCGCTTCTGGCTCCGCGACCTGCAGGGGAACGAGTTCTACTACGCCCACCTCTCCGCGTTCACGCCGGCCGCCAGGGACGGAGCGCAGGTGAAGGCGGGCGACGTGATCGGCTTCGTCGGCGCCACCGGCGACGCTGCCGGCACCCCGACGCACCTGCACTTCGAGGTGCACCCCGCCGCCCTCCTCGGCATGGGCTACGACGGGGTCATCGACCCCTACCCGTACCTGCTCGCGTGGCAGCGGCTCGACGACGCGAGCTTCGACGCGACCGGCTGGACGCCGCCCGGGAACAAGGCTCCGCCGCCCGCCGCAGTCCTCTTGCAGGCAGACGACATCTCGGCCGTCTCAGGCCTCGACCCTGCGGGGTTCGAAGGAGTGCTCACCGGCGAGCCGCTCTTTGGAGAGGGCCCGCCGGGGCCGAAGATCGTCTACGCCGCTCCAGGATTCAGCAAGAGCGACGCGGGTTAGTCGGACTTAGCTGCCCGTTCCGCCGTTGCCCTCGGAGGGCACGGAGTCGAAGGGCTGCTCGGGCCCGAAGAGCTTGTCCTTGAGCCAGCGGCGCGTGTCCGGGCCGGTGGCCGGGTTGAAGAGGACGCCGAGCGCGATGCCGGCCATGAGCAGCGTCATGTTGCGGCCGGTGTGGGACTGCTTGCCCTGGGCGCGCTCGCCCGCCTTCCGGAGCTCCTCGACGGCCCTCTTGAGCTCGTTCTGGATGTCCTTGTCGCGCGCGACCTTGAACGCGATGCCGGTCGTCCCGCGGTCGCCCAGCAGATCGTCGTAGATCGTGCGGGCCGACTCGTATGCCTTCTTGACGTGGTCGTGCAGCTCCTCGTCCTGAGCAAGCCGCTCGACGTAGGGCCGTGCAGTGTCCACCGCGTCGCCCACCATGTCCTTTGCCTTCGCCATTAGTCGGTCCTTTCGTCTCTAGCGTCGTCCTTCAGACACTACTACCCGCGTGCTGCCGAGGAAAACTCGACCACGTCCGCACCCGGGAACGCCGCCTCCATCACATCGTCCACGTGGTCGGCGAGCACGAATGACATCTGCTTGCGCACGTCGCGCGGCAAATCGTCGAGATCCGCCTCGTTCTCCTTCGGCAGGATCACCGTGCTGATGCCCGCGCGCTGAGCGGCGAGCACCTTGTCCCGCAGCCCGCCGATCGGGAGCACCTGGCCGGTGAGCGTGATCTCGCCGGTCATGGCCACCTCTTCGGAGACCGGCCGGTTCATCGCGAGCGAGGAGAGCGCAGTGGCCATGGCGATTCCGGCAGACGGGCCGTCCTTGGGCACGGCTCCGGCGGGAACGTGGATGTGGACGTCGCGGTGCGCGAACCAGTCGTCCTCGAGCCCGAGATCCGTTGCGTGCCCGCGCACCCAGGAGAGGGCGGCCTGCGCGGACTCGCGCATGACCTCTCCGAGCTGGCCCGTGACGACGAGGCGGCCTTCGCCCGGAACGGCGGTCGCCTCGATGAAGAGGATGTCGCCGCCGACCGGCGTCACGGCCAGGCCGGTGGCCACGCCGGGGTCGGACGTGCGCTTGCGAATCTCATGACGGAAGCGCTGGCGGCCGAGCCAGGAGCGGACGCGGCGCTCGTCGACGCGGGCGGTCTTCCGCTTCCCCGACGCGATCTCCGCGGCGGCCTTGCGGCAGATCGCGGCGATCTCGCGGTCGAGGTTCCGGACGCCGGCCTCGCGCGTGTACTCGGAGATGATGAGTCGGAGCGCCTTGTCCCCGAACTTGACGTTCTCGGCCTCGAGCCCGTGTGCCTCGAGCTGCTTGGGAACGAGATAGCGCTTGGCGATGCCGAGCTTCTCCTCCTCGGTGTAGCCCGAGAGGCGGATGATCTCCATCCGGTCCTGGAGCGGCGGCGGGATCGTCTCGAGCTGGTTGGCCGTGCAGATGAAGAGCACCTTCGAGAGATCGAAGGGGAGATCGAGATAGTGGTCGCGGAAGCTCGAGTTCTGCGCGGGGTCGAGCACCTCGAGCATCGCGCTCGAAGGATCGCCGCGCCAGTCGGAGCCCATCTTGTCGATCTCGTCGATCATGAAGACCGGGATTCCGGGAGCCGGCATCGCGGAGCGCGCGGAGGATGGTCCCCGGGAGGGCGCCGATGTACGTTCGGCGGTGGCCGCGGATCTCGGCCTCGTCACGGACGCCGCCGACGGAGATGCGGGCGAACTTGCGCCCGAGCGACCGCGCGATCGACTGGCCGAGCGAGGTCTTGCCCACTCCGGGCGGGCCGACGAAGCAGAGGATCGGGCCGGAGACGTCCTCCTTGAGCTTGCGAGACCGCGAGCTGCTCGATGATGCGGTCCTTCACCTTCTCGAGGTCGTAGTGGTCCTCGTCGAGGACCTGGCGCGCGTGCTCGAGGTCGAGGTTGTCCTCGGTGGCCTCGTTCCAGGGCAGCGAAAGGATCCACTCGAGGTAGCCGCGGATGACGCCGTATTCGGCGGCTGCGGGCGGGAGCTTGGCGAGCCGGTCGAGCTCGCGGCGCGCGGCGCGGTCGGCCTCCTCAGGGAGGTGGGCCTCCTCGATCTGCGTTCGGAGCTCCGAGATCTCGGCCTGCTGCTCGTCGCCTTCGCCGAGCTCCTCCTGGATCGCCTTCAGCTGCTGGCGGAGGAAGTACTCGCGCTGCGAGTGCTCCATCTCCGACTGCACCTGGGACTGGATCTTCGTGCCGAGCTCGAGTACCTCGAGCTCGCGGTTGAGGATGACGGTGAGGTTGCGGAGGCGCGCCTCGATGTCCGCCTCCTCGAGCAGCTCCTGCTTCTCCGCCGTCTTCAAGCGCATCGTCGTCGCGATGAGGTTCGCGAGCGTGCTCGGGTCCTCGGCGTTCGCGGCGGCGAGCTGCAACTCGTCGGGCAGATAGGGGACGAGGCCGATCACCCGGCTGAAAAGCGCCTCGACGTTGCGGGCGAGGGCATCTACCTCGGTCTCCGGGCCATCGATGTCCGGGAGATCGCTGAACTCGCCGACGAGGTAGGGGTCGCTCTGGACGATGCGTTCGAGCCGCACCCGGCGCACACCCTGGACGAGGATTCGCAGCGTCCCGTCGGGGACGCGAATCATCTTGTGGATGAGCGCCGCGGTTCCGACGTCGTAGATGTCCTCGGCGCCGTTCGCCTCTTCCTCGGCGTTCCGCGTCGTCACGAGTGCGATCGTCGAGTCATTCGCGACCGCTTCGTCGACGAGCTGGATCGACCGCTCCTGGCCCACGGCGAGCGGAGTCATGGAGTCGGGGAAGACGACCGTCTCCTTGAGCGGCAGGATCGGGAGGACCTCGGCCACGGCCTCCTCCTCGGGGCGGACGGTTTCCTCGACCGCGCTCATGCGTCCTCCGCCGGCTGGATGGTCACCTTGACCGCTGCCGGAGCCTTGCGGGCGAGCGGGAGGTGGATGGAGAGGAGCCCGTTCTCGTAGGTCGCCTTCGCGGCTTCCGAGTCAACGGCTTCGTTCAGCTGTACGCGGCGCTCGAAGATGCCGTAGTCGATCTCGATGTGCTGGTAGAAGCGCCGGTCGCCGGCAGGGCGCGAGCGGCGCCCGCGGACAACGAGGACGCCCTCCACGACCGCGGCGTCGACCCCGTCCGGGTCGATCCCGGCGAGCTCCACGACCACTGTGATCGCGGGCGGGTCGTCGGTGCGGTAGACATCGAGGGCAGGGCGAAAGCCGGCGCGCCTGGCGACGAGCCGGGGTACCTGGCAGAGGTCGGCGAAGAGCTCTTCCATCTCCGACTTCATACGGTCGATCTCCCTGCGTGTGGTCATGAGACAATCGTACCGATGGGCCGCATCCTCAAAGCGTCGGCGCTGGGCCTTGGTTTTCTCGCGTATCTCTGGGTCGCCGGGGTTCGAAACGCGGAAGGAGTGAAGTCGCGAAAGCGGGCTCGCCGGGCTGCTAAGTTCGTCGGCGCTAGCGAGCGGGAGGAGTAGGCCAGGTGGAGCGCTGGACGCGGGCGATGATCCGCTATCGGTGGTGGGTCGCCGGGATCTGGGCAGTGCTCTTCCTCCTGGGTGGCTACGCCACCTCCGGGCTCAGCGACCTCCTCACGAACCGCTTCACGCTCCCGGGGACCGACACTGCTCGCGCGGACTCGATCCTCGAGGACCACTTCGGGCAGAAGACGGTCGGCTCGTTCTCGGTCGTCGTGAAGGGAGCGGCCGGATCGGCGGAGCAGCTCCTGCCTACCGTCCGCGAGCGTGCGGCGGCCGCCGCGAAGGAGCTCCCGACCGGCCAGCTCGCCGGCGTCCAAGTGGTCTCCGACGATGTGGTCAGCGCCACCATCGTCTCGAACCTGGAGCCGGCCGACGCGAAGGGCTACACGGACGACATGCGCGCCGCCGCGGGCACGATTCCCGGCGCGACGGTCTACGTCTCCGGGCAGGCCGCCATCGAGCACGACCTCGACCCGGTCTTCGCGCACGACCTTCAGGTCGGTGAGCTCTTCATCGCCATCCCGATCGCGGCGCTTATCCTCGCCTTCGTCTTCGGGACGCTCGCCTTCCTGCTGCCGCTCATCTTCGCTGCGGCCGCGATCCCGACAACGCTCGCAATCATCTGGCTCTTCGCGCACGTGATGGAGCTGACGACGTACCTGCAGAACCTCGTCATGCTCATCGGGTTCGGCATTGCGATCGATTACTCGCTCCTGATCGTCTACCGCTACCGCGAGGAGCTTCGGTCCGGGAAATCGAAGGAGGACGCCATCGTCCGCACGATGGAGACCGCGGGGCGCGCGGTCGTCTTCAGCGGCTCGGCGGTCGGGATCGGCCTCGCGCTGATGCTCTTCATGCCGCTCCCCTTCATGCGCGGCTTCGGGATCGGCGGGCTCGTGATCCCGCTCGTCTCCGTCGCCTGCGCGCTCACGCTCCTGCCGGTGCTCGTCTACTTCTGCGTGAACGGGCTCGACCGGGTGCGCATCGTGCCGAAGCGCGTGCTCGAGAGCAGGGACTCGGAGTACAACTTCTGGTGGCGCCTCTCGCGCGGAGTCATGCGGCACGCGCGGGCGGTGGCCGCGGTGACGACGGCGTTTCTGCTCCTCCTCGCGCTGCCCGTTCTGTGGCTGGAGGTCGGGCCGGGCTCGAACAAGGGGATCCCGCAGAACCTCGAAGGCGTCGAGGGTCTGAACGTGATCTCCGATGCCGTCGGCGAGGGCGCCCTCGCCCCGACGGCGATCGTCGGGGACACCGGCCGCGCCGGAGGCGTCGACTCGACCGCCGTGCGCGCGGCGATCGGAGACCTCGAGCAGGGTCTCCGTGCCGATCCCGAAGTGGCCGCGGTCCGATTCGGGCAGGGGCCGCAGTACGTCGACCCGAGCGGCCGCTACTTCCACATAGACGTGATCGGGACGAGCGAATACGGCTCGCCGCCGGCCCTCCGTTTCGTCGGCCGCCTGCGTGACGACATCGTCCCGTCGGCGGGCTTCCCGGAAGGGGTGAACGTCTACGCGGGCGGAGGCCCGCCCAGCGGCGTCGACTTCCTCGACCTCACGTACGGAGCCTTCCCGTGGCTCGTCGTCGGCGTGCTGCTCTTGACGTACATCCTGCTCCTGCGCGCGTTCCGCTCCGTGATCCTGCCGCTGAAGGCGATCATCCTGAACCTGCTGTCGATCGGCGCGGCGTACGGGCTGCTCGTCATGTTCTTCAAGTGGGGCGGCGCCGGGGCGGTCGGGCTCATCAGCTTCGACCAGATCGAAGGCTGGATCCCGGTCTTCGTCTTCGCCATGGTCTTCGGTCTCTCCATGGACTACGAGGTCTTTCTCGTCAGCCGCATGCGCGAGGAGTGGGACGACGGCGGCACGAACGAGGAGGCCGTCTCGGCCGGGCTTGCGAAGACCGGCCGGATCGTGACCGCCGCCGGCCTCGTCATGTTCGCTGCGTTCATGGGCTTCGTCGCCGGATCGATCGTCGGCCTGCAGCAGTTCGGCTTCGGGCTCGCCGCCGCGATCCTCATCGACGTGACGATCGTCCGTGCACTCCTCGTGCCGAGCGCCATGAAGCTCTTCGGACGCTGGAACTGGTGGCTGCCCACGAATGTCGCCCGGGTTTTCCGCGTGAAGCCGTCGCCTCTCCGCCGCCCCGAGCCGCGTCCAGCGGCGAGCGGCGGCCGCTAGGGTTTCGCGCATGGAGCTGGAGGTCGTCGAGGGCGACATCACCGAGCTCGACGTGGATGCGGTCGCGAACGCCGCGAACAACGAGCTCTGGATGGGCGCCGGCGTGGCCGGGGCGATCAAGCGCGCCGGCGGGACCGAGATCGAGCAGGAGGCTGTCGCGCAGGCGCCGATCGCCGTTGGCCAGGCGGTTGCCACCGGTGCCGGGAACCTGCGCGCGAAGCACGTCGTCCACGCTGCGGTCATGGGCCAGGACCTGGAGACCTCGGCCGAGCTCATCTCCCAGGCGACGAGGCGGACTCTCGAGGTCGCAGACGAGCTGGGTTCCCGCTCCCTGGCGATGCCGGCGTTCGGCACAGGAGTCGGCGGCTTCCCGATCGGCCAGTGCGCGGAGCTGATGGTCACGGAAGCGCGCGCGTTCGAGCCGGAGAACCTGGAGCGGGTCGTCTTCGCGGTCTTCGGCCACGACGCCGAGCGGGCCTTCCGGGCCGCGGTCGGCGAATAGACCGACTGACCTTCGCAGGTCTCCTCATGGGCTAGGGTCGCGGCGTGCGCGTCCTCGTGCCAGGCGGCGCCGGCTTTCTCGGCAGCGACTTCGTGAAGCGTCTCGTGGCGGCGGGGGACGAGGCCGTCGTGCTCGACCGGCTGACCGACTTCGGGAGCCTCGCGCGGCTCGAAGGCGTCCCGCACGAGTTCGTGCAGGGCGACGTGGCAGACGCGGTTACGGCCACCGGCGCCGCGGACGGCTGCCAGGCGATCGTCAACTTCGCCGCCGAGACGAACCTCGGCGCGTCCGGCCTTGCGGCGGGCGGCTTCATCGTCACGGACGTCTACGGCGCGCATGTCCTGCTCGAATTCGCCCGCGTCGCCGGGATCCGCTACGTCCAGGTCTCGACCTCGGAGGCGAACCGCCCGGCGAGCGCGCCCGCCGCCTCGAAGGCCGGCGCCGACCTCCAGGTGCAGGCGTACGTCGAGGAGAACGGCGTCAGCGCCTCCGTGCTCCGCGCCGTGAATGCGTACGGGCCGTTCCAGCATCCGGCGGCCGAGCCGGCCGCCGCGATCGTGCGCGCGCTCGACGGCGAGGGCTCACCACCGGAGACGCTCTCCGGCACGTGGGTGCACGCGGACGACCACAGCGCCGCGGTCGAGCTCGTCCTTCGCGAAGGAGTGCCGGGCGAGGTCTACGGGGTCGGGGAGGAAGACGACGCCGTCCGCGCGCTCGGCTGGAAGCCGACACGGATACTCGAAGACGGGCTTGCCGAGACCGTGGAGTGGTACCGCTCGAGGCGCGACTGGTGGGAGCCGATCAAATCCAGGACGGGGACGCCCTCGCCCGAAGTGCAGTACGCGCGCCGCGACGCGGGTAGTCGGTAATTCATGCTTTCCTAACGAGGTCCGGCTACGTTCCTGCCGAAGGGGTCCCTGGAAAGCTCGATGCGCCGATTCGCCCTCCCGGTCGCCATTCTGATTGCGCTCGCCTCCGCTGCGAGTGCCGCTGCGTCCCCCGTATTCGTCCTCAAGGGCCACGGCTGGGGCCACGGCGTCGGGCTCAGCCAGTACGGGGCGCTCGGCCGCGCGAACGCCGGCCAGGACTACAAGCAGATCCTCGGCTTCTACTACGACGGCACGAACGTCGGCCAGACCAGCCAGAGCAAGATCCGCGTGCTGCTCATGGAGGGGCAGTCGTCGGTGACCCTCGAGTCGTCAGAGGACTTCAAGGTCGGAGACAGGACGCTGGCCCGGTTCACGGACTGGAAGCTCGTGCCGACGAGCGACGGCAAGGTGCGGGTGGTCGGCAAAGGAAAGTTCGGCAGTCCCGCCACCGCAAAGCCGGGCAACGGCTTCCTGCGGATCGACGGGCTTCGCTATCGCGGCGACCTCAAGATCCACAACCGCGGCGGCTCGCTCGCCGTCGTCAACGTCGTCGGCCTGCAGGGCTACCTCTACTCCGTCGTCCCGCGCGAGATGCCGTCGAGCTGGCTGGCCGAGGCGCTGAAGGCGCAGGCGGTTGCCGCGCGCGGCTATGCCGTTCGCGCGGCGCGGGCTGACTGGTACGACATCTACGACAACACCGACGACCAGGTGTACGGGGGGCTCGACTACGCGCAGCGGCGAGGACCCGGGCTCGACAGCCGCGGTCAAGGCGACCGCCGGCGAAGTCCTGAAGTCCGGCGGCTCCGTGATCAGCGCGTACTTCTCCTCCTCGAACGGCGGGAGGACGGCGGCCTCGGTGGACACATGGGGCGGTTCGCTCCCGTATCTCGATCTCGAAGCAGGATCCGTTCGACCTGAACGGGCTCGAACCCGAACCGCAACTGGACCGTGGTGCTCTCGCCGCGACGCGCTCCAGAACCGGCTCGGCGCTGCCAGGACGCCTGCGGACGCCATCGTCACGTCAAGGAAGTCCGGGCGCGTGGCGACCGCGTCCGCCTTGAACGCGGCGGCTGGGCGCAGACGTTCCCGTCTGTCGGGCCTCGGCCCGGAATGGTTCCGCGGCGCGCTCGGCCTTCGCTCGAGCCGCTTCGACTTCGGCGTCCTCGACGCGACGCCGGCGCAGACGAACACCGTCTGCAGTGCCCGCCTTCGGGTCAACGTCCTGGCGAGGGAGGCGCCGGGCGTCACGCTCCAGCGCCGGCGGAGCGGCTCGTCGTCATGGACCGACATGTCCGTGAAGAAGGACGACGCGGCCCACTACCACGGGATCGACAGGCCGTGCCGTGCGACCTCCTACCGGCTCCACTCCTCGGCCGCGAACTCCTCTCCGGCCGCGGTGAAGGTCGCGCCGAAGATCGTCTTCTCCGCCACGCAGCCCGCGAGCGACGGCCTCAAGGGCTCCGTGCGCCCGATCTCGCTTGCGGGACAGACCGTGCACGTCGACCGCAAGCGCAACAACGGCACCTGGGCGAAGAACGTCGGCAGCGCCGTCGTCCAGTCCGACGGCAAGTGGCACGCCCACTTCAACGCCGTCTCGGGGACCTACCGCGCCCGGCTCGCGCCGCCGGCCTCGACCGGGCTCGTCCCGGGCTCGACCGGCGAGTTCAACTTCAACTGATTCAGCTGAGGAGCTCGTCGTCGGGCACGTCGCGGATCTTCCGCGCCGGGTTCCCGACGACCACCGCCTGCGCAGCCACGTCGTGGAGGACGACCGCGCCGGCGCCGACGAACGCCTCCTCGCCGATCTCCACGCCCGGGAGCAGGACTGCGCCGCCCCCGATCCGCGCTCCACGCCGAATGGTCGGGCCGCGCATCTCGGCCAGGCGCGCCTCTGTTCGTCCCATGTAGTTGTCGTTCGTCGTGACGACGCACGGAGCGATGAAGACGTCTTCCTCCAGGGTGGAGTAGGCCGTGACGTAGGCGTTTGCCTGTACGCGCGTGCGGGCGCCGATCGACGTGTCGTTCTCGATGTGGGAGCCGCGGCCGATGACGACCTCGTCTCCGAGCTCGCACCGTTCACGCACGCAGGCCTGGTCGCCGACGATGACTTCCGCGCCGAGCGTCGTGCCTGCGAAGACGACCGCTCCAGCGAGGATGGCGCTCCCGTCACCGACCACGAGGGGCGGCAGCTCGCCGCGCGAGGCCGTCGAGCGCTTTCCGAGGACTGGCTGCTTGCCGACCACGGCGTAGTCGCCGATGACGACGTCCTCGCCGAGCTCGACGCCCGGGTAGACGATCGCGCTCTCGGCGATCCGGTTCACACGCGTTCCCGCTCGAGGGAGCTCTGCAGCTGCTCGAGCGCGCGGACGACTGCGAGCCCCTCGCGTGCCGCCGCGATCCGGTCGCCTTCTCCGCGCAGGAGGGTGAGGAAGTGCTCGCACTCGAGACGAAGCGGCTCGTCGTTTGCGACCTTGGGGATCGAGATGTCGCCCGAGCGGGTCTGCCACTCGCCCCAGGTCTCGGCCGACTGTTGGGGCCCCTTGTCGTAGATCGTCACCTTGCGCTCGGGCTCCATGTCGTCGAAGACCGCCATCTTTCTGTCGCCGACCACGGTCATTCGCCGCATCTTGTGCGGGTCGAGCCAGGAGAGGTGCATGTGCGCAACGACTCCGGAAGGGAAGCGGAGATAGCAGAAGACGACGTCCTCGACCCCCGGGTTCAAGAACGACTCGCCGCGCGCCCATGCCTCGGCCGGCTCCTCGCCGACGAGGTGGAGGATCACGGAGAGGTCGTGTGCGCCGAGGCTCCAGAGGGCGTTCTCGTCCTTGCGGATCTGGCCGAGGTTCTGGCGGTTCCCGTAGACGTAGAGCAGACGGCCGAGCTCCTCCGAGTCGACGAGGCCTTTCAGCTTGGCCACGCCCGGGTGGTAGAGGAGCAGGTGGCCGGGCATGAGCACGAGCGCCCGCTCTTCGGCCAGGGCCACGAGCTGCTCGCCGAGCGCCGACGAGAGGGCAAGCGGCTTCTCGACGAAGACGTGCTTGCCGGCGAGGAGGGCCTCGCGCGCGAGCTCGAAGTGCGTGACGACCGGGGTCGCGATGGCGACGGCGTCGAGCTCGGAATCTCCGAGGACGTCCTCGTAGCTCGTCGTTTTCTTGGCGTCGGGGAACCGGGCGCCGTAGCGCTCGAGCCGGGCCTCGTCGCGGTCGCAGATCCAGGCGAGCTCGGCGCCGTCGAGCTCGTCCAGGTTCCGCGCGAGATTGGGGCCCCAGTAGCCGAGGCCGACCGCAGCCAGCTTGATTAGAGGCCGATTCACAATGGAGACCTGAGTCGCCGAGCAGCGCTGAACGACGCACGGCTTCGTCCTCGGTCGCACAGATATCTCGGCCGATATCTGTGCTCCCTGCGTCCTGCCCGCGCGCCGCCCATCGCACCTCGGCAACGAGGCCCGATCGCGAAACGACCTCTCAGAGCTTCCACACGCGTCCGTTCGCGGAGCCGTTCTTGCCCGTGGCGTTGCGGAAGTCGACCACGAGCTGGGCCTTCTCGGCGAGCTTGGCGTAGTCGATCCCGGAGTGGGCGGTGACGATCGCGACGCAGTCCGCCTTCCCGACCGAGCCGTCGAGGTCGACCGAGGTGAGTCCGTGGTCGGGGAGCTCGGACACGTGCGGGTCGTGGTACGAGACCTCGGCGCCCTCGTCCCGCAGGAGCTCGACGAGCTTGAGCGCGGGCGACTCGCGCAGGTCGCCGACATCGGCCTTGTAGGAGACGCCGACGAGGTGGACGTGGCTCCCCTTGACGGACTTCTCGTCGGAGTTGAGCGCCCGCGTGATCTTCTCCAGGCAGAAGTACGGCATGTTCTCGTTGACCTTGCCGGCCAGCTCGATGAACTCGGTGTAGAAGTCGAACTCGCGTGCCTTCCAGGCGAGGTAGAAGGGGTCGACCGGGAGACAGTGGCCGCCCAGGCCGGGGCCCGGCTTGAAGCTCATGAAGCCGAAGGGCTTCGTCGCGGCCGCCTCGACGACCTCCCAGACGTCCACGTGCATCCGGTCGCAGAGCTGCGCGAGCTCGTTGACGAGCGCGATGTTGACCGAGCGGAAGATGTTCTCCAGGAGCTTCGTCAGCTCCGCCGCCTCCGGCGAGGACACGCTGACGACGGTGTCGATCGCGCGCTCGTAGAAGGCGACCGCCTTCTCGGTGCACGCGGGCGTGACGCCGCCGACGACCTTCGGAGTCGTCTTCACCGTCCAGTCCTCGCGGCCGGGGTCGATCCGCTCCGGCGAGAAGGCGAGATAGAAGTCCTTGCCCACCTCGAGGCCGCTGCCGGCGAGCATCGGCAGCACCTCCTCCCGCGTCGTCCCCGGGTAGGTGGTGGACTCGAGCGAGACCAGCTGGCCCGTCCGTAGCCGCCTGCCGACCTCCCGCGCCGCGCTCATGACGATCGTGAGGTCGGGCTCGCGGTTCACCGAGAGCGGCGTCGGCAACGCGACGACGATCGCGTCGGCGTCACGGACCGCGTCGTAATTCGTGGTCGCCGAGAGGGTCCCAGCCTCCAGCAGCGCCGCGAGCGTTTCCGACGGGCACGTCCTCGACATGGCTCTCGCCGCGGTTGATCGCCTCGACGCGTTCGGCGTCGATGTCGACGAGAACCACAGGGATGCCCGCCTCCGCGAAGCAGCGGCCAAGGGGGAGGCCGACATAGCCCGCGCCGACGATGGCGACTTCTGGCTTCACCACGCGTGTTCCATCGTACAAATCACGTCAGCGATCAAATCGGCCGCATGGCCGTCCCCGTAAAGGGGTGGGTGCTCGGGCCCGCGCGCAGCCTCGCGTGCCGCGGCGACGATCGCGGCGGGGTCGGTGCCCACGAGGCGGTTCCAGCCGGCCTCGACGGTCTCGACCCACTCGGTGTTCTCCCGCAGCGTCACGCAGGGGACCTCGTACCAGTACGCCTCCTTCTGGACGCCGCCTGAGTCGGTGAGGACGACGCGCGCCTGGGAGGCCAGCGCCGCGAAGTCCAGGTACCCGGCCGGCGGCCGCGGGTGGACGTGGCCCGCGAGCCGGAGCTCCTGGCTCTCGATCGCAGCGGCGGTTCGAGGGTGGAGCGGGAAGACCGCGGGCTCCTCGAGTGCGTTGAGCGCCTCGACGATCCGGCCGAGGGCAGGCTCCATCGTGTTCGCCTCGCGATGCACGGTCACCAGTGCGTAGGCCCCCGGTTCCACTCCGGCGAGCTCGAGTGCCTGCGACCGCTCCCGCGCGATGGGCGCGAGGCGCAGATTCGCGTCGAGCATGACGTCTCCGACCTCGTGGACGCCTTCCGTTATCCCCTCGTCTTTCAAGTTGCCGACCGCAGTGTCGGAAGGCGCGAAGAGGAGGCTCGACACGCGGTCGACCAGGACGCGGTTCAGCTCCTCCGGCATCGTCCGGTCGAAGGAGCGGAGGCCGGCCTCCACATGGGCGACCGGGACTCGGAGCTTCGACGCAGCGAGCGCGCCGGCGAGTGTGGAGTTCGTGTCTCCGTAGACGAGCACGAGGTCGGGCTTCTCCTCGACGACGGCTGCCTCGATCCCGGGCAGCATGCGCGCCGTCTGTTCCGCATGGCTTCCGGAGCCCGCCTCCAGGCGGTGCTTGGGCGGCTCGAGGCCGAGCTCGTCGAAGAAAACCTGCGAGAGCTCGTGGTCGTAGTGCTGGCCCGTGTGCAGGACGACCTCGTCCGTCCGGTTTCGCAACGCGAGCGAGAGGGGAGCGGACTTTATGAACTGCGGACGGTTGCCGACAACGGAAAGGATTTGCATGCCGACCGCGAATCTAGTTGACCCATGCCTTTCAAGATCCTCCTAGCCGGCGCACCGCTCATCGCCCGCGGCGTCCTGACGGGGAAGACGCATCGTCTGGTACGTCAACTGGCGCCTCGAGCGGGTCTGACGCCGAGAACCCCTCGCTACAATGCTCTCCCTGCCGCGCTGCGCGCGTCAGGATTGGGCCGTTAGCTCAGCTGGTAGAGCAGGGGACTCTTAATCCCAAGGTCGCAGGTTCGATCCCTGCACGGCCCATTCACGGGTAGCATGTGGCGGTTCGCCGTCCGGAACGAGGTGCCCGAGGAGCCCGCGGTGACGGGCCACGACCTTGTCGAGTGCATCGACGAGCGCAGACGCGTGGAGTGCTCGCAGCGCACGTCCCACCGGCCGCGTCAGCCGGAGTTCGGTCATGAGCACAACGCCGCCGCCGGCGTCACCTGCAATCGGAGTCCCATCAGGCAGAACGAACCACCAGCATTTGAACCGGGCATCTTCGGGGACGCCTACGAGCAGGCGGCCGGCCTCCTCATCGTCCAGCGGAAGCAGCGCCAGCTCTTCGTGTCGGTCGAGCCTGACGACGCCCCGCGCCGCCCACCGGCAGAGCTTTCAGGTGCCGGCATAGAGCATCACGGGGCGAAGGAGTTGCACGCGGCCGCCTAGCGTTTGCCGATGCGGGCGAAGCCGGTCTCACCGACGAGGAGTGAACCCGCAAGGCACGCGAGGCCCCACGCCAGGAGGTCGCCGAGGTTCGAGTCGCTGATGGCCGCGAACACGAAGAGAATGACGGCGGCGATCAGAAGCAGGGCGCGCAGTCCGAGGTTCATCGAGTCTCCTTTTCAGGGTTGGCACGACTCGTATGCCCGGGTGGTCTCGCCCGCGAACGCCTGTTAGGTTCAGCGCATGGGGAGCAGGCAGGCCCGCCTGAGTCTGGCCTTCGCGGCTGCGTTGACGCTTGCAGCCGCCGCCGCGCCGATCGCATCGGCCGACTTCTACGCCGCGACGAAGCACGGCGACCATGCGCCCGACGGGTGCACGAAGTCCGACTGCACGCTGCGCGAAGCGATCCTGGCCGCCAACGCGAACCCCGGCAAGGACCGGATCCTCCTCACGTCGAACCAGCCGTATCGCCTCTCGCGCGGCGGCTTGCCCGACGACGGGGCGCTCAGAGGTGACCTCGACATCACGAACGACCCGCTTCGGATCTACCACGGGAGCAATGGCTGGGCCACGATCGACGCCCGCGGAGTCGACCGGGTGTTCGAGATCTTCGCCGGAGCCCCGACACGTCTCGAGAAACTGAGAATCACCGGCGGCAAGCATCCGTCGAGCTTCGACGGGAACGGAGGCGGAATTCGGACGGATGCGAGCCTCTGGCTTGTGCACTGCATCCTCACGGGAAACCACGCGGCGGGCGTGGAAGGGAGTGGCGGGGGCCTCCAGGCGGCAACCAACGGGAAGCTCACGATTCTCAACAGCACGATCAGCGACAACGTGGCCGACGACTAGCTCGGGCGCGCCTCGACATCGGAAACCACGGCTTCACGATCAAGCGCAGCACGATCTCCGGCAATCGAGCCTCGTTCGCCGGAGCGGGGTATTTCTACGGCGACGGGAGCTCGACGATCGGGTCGAGCACGATCTCCGGGAACCGGTCGACGAGCGAGACGGGAAGCATCTACTTCTCGGAGAGCCAGGCAGTCTCCGTCGTCAGCCGCTCGACCTTCAGCAAAAACGTTGCGGCAACGGACGGGGGTGGCTTCAGCGCTCGGAACGGCGACGTCAAGTTCGTCAATTCGACGATCGCCGACAACCGCGCCGGAGGGGCGGGCGGCGGGCTCTGGGGTTTAACCCCCGTGACGCTGAACGCTGTCACGATCGTGCGCAACGAATCCGACTCCGACCAGGCCGGCGGGGAGGACGGCGGCGGGATCTTCGTGGCCGGATCTGGGGTGGTGCTCAAGGTGCGCAACACCATCGTCGGCCTGAACCGCTTGGGCGACGGCACCCGGAACGACTGCTCGGGGGATCCGGTCACATCGCGCGGGCACAACCTGCTCTCGACCAAGGGGCCGGCGGGCACCTGTCAGGGCTTCGACGACGCGAGCGACCGCATCAGCGGCCATCCCCATCTCGGCGACCTGGAGCACAACGGCGGCCCGACGAAGACGGTCGCGCTCCTCGGCGGAAGCCCCGCGATCGGGCACGCGAACCCGGCTACGGCGCCTGCCCGCGACCAGCGCGGCGTCCTTCGACACAACCCGGACATCGGCGCGTTCGAGCGGCGCTAGACGGCGCTTTCACAAGTGAAGCGTGCCGCCGGAACGATGTGGTAGCTTCGCTAGCTCCGTGCGGCTCCGACTTCCCCTCGTTCTGCTCGTTCTGGCACTCGCTCTCGTCGCGGCGGGCTGTGGCTCGGAGGAGAGCGCGCCGACGGTGCCGGCGGGTACCGGCGGCGAGACGGTCGCGGCCAATCCCTGCGCGAAGGACGCAGCTGCAGCTCGTCAACGACGGCAAGCTCACGATCGGCACGGACAACCCCGCCTACCCGCCGTGGTTCGGCGGCTCGCCGGAGGGCCAGTGGAAGATCTCCGATCCCGAGAGCGGCAAGGGCTTCGAGAGCGCCGTCGCCTACGCGGTCGCGAAGGAGATGGGGTTCACGAACGCCGAGGTCGAGTGGACGGTCGTCCCGTTCAACAACTCCTTCAAGCCGGGCCCGAAGGACTTCGACTTCGACATCAACCAGATCTCCTACGCGCCCAAGCGGGCCGAGGCGGTCGACTTCAGCGACTCGTACTACGACGTGAACCAGTCGGTCGTGGCGCTGAGCGACTCGAAGATCGCCAACGCGACCTCGCTGGCCGACCTGAAGGACGCGAAGCTCGGCGCACCGGTCGGGACGACGAGCTACGACTACATCACGGAGAACATCCAGCCGAGCCAGCAGCCGCAGGTGTACGACACGCTCGACGCCGGCGTGGCCGCGCTGAAGGCGAAGCAGATCGACGGCCTCGTCGTCGACCTGCCGACCGCCTTCTTCATCACGGCGGTGCAGGTGCCGAACGGAAAGATCGTCGGGCAGTTCCCGACCATCGGCTCCCAGGAGTACTTCGGCATGGTGCTCGCGAAGGACAGCCCGCTGACCGAGTGCGTGAACGAGGCTCTCGCCCACCTGAAGGATTCCGGGGAGCTTTCCCAGATCCAGCAGACCTGGCTTTCGGACAAGGCCAGCGCTCCCGTCCTCCAGTAACGCCAGAGTTCTAGCGTCATGGAAGGCGATCGCCGCTCGAGGATCCTCGGCGGAATGAGCGCAGACGCGCGCAACGTCACGATCGCGCTCGTCAGCACCGTGGTCTTTTTCACGGTGCTTGGCCTCGTGATCACGAACTCGCCGGGCTGGCCGGAGGTCAAGACCGCGTTTTTCAACCCGACGGTCTTCCGCGAAGTCGTTCCCGGAGGTCCTCCGCGCCTTCTGGCTCAACATCAAGATCTTCTGCGTGGCGGAGGTGTTCATCCTCGCGTTCGCCCTGGTGATCGCCGTACTCCGCAGCCTCCCGGGCCCGGTCTTCTTCCCGATCCGTGCACTCGCGATCGTCTACACCGACTTCTTCCGGGGAATCCCGACGATCCTCCTGATCTTCATCCTCGGCTTCGGCGTGCCGGCGCTCGGGCTCGCTGGCGTCCCCACCTCGGCGCTCGTCTGGGCGACGGCGGCGCTCATCATCATCTACTCCGCCTACGTCGCCGAGGTGTATCGCGCGGGGATCGAGTCTGTGCACCCGAGCCAGGACGCCGCGGCCCGCTCGCTCGGGCTCACCCGGGCACAGTCGCTTCGCCACGTCGTCGTCCCGCAGGCGGTGCGCCGCGTCGTCCCGCCGCTCCTGAACGACTTCATCGGGCTGCAGAAGGACACTGCGCTCGTCGCGCTCATCGGCCCGGTCGAGGCCTTTCGCCAGGCGCAGATCGACACCTCTGCGACCTTCAACTTCACGCCCTACGTCGCGGCGGCGCTGATCTTCGTCGCCTTCACGATCCCGCTGGCGCGGCTGACCGACTGGCTCAACGAGCGCAGCCGCCGCCGGCGCCTCGCGGCCGGGATCGCGCCAGTGAACGCTTCCTCTTGCCTCGTCCTCGAGGACGTGCACAAGTCGTTCGACAAGCGCGAGGTGCTGAAGGGCATCGACCTCTCCGTCGCCGAGCACGAGGTCGTCTGCCTCATCGGCGCGTCCGGCTCGGGGAAGTCCACACTCCTGCGCTGCATCAACCTGATCGAGCCGATCGACGCGGGCAGGATCTTCGTCCGGGGCGAGGAGATGACGCGCCGCGGGCGTCGACGTCAACGAGGTCCGGCGCGGGATCGGGATCGTCTTCCAGTCCTTCAACCTCTTTCCGCACATGACCGTGCTCGAGAACGTGACTCTGGGGCCGCGCAAGGCGCTCGGCCTCGACCGCGCGCAGGCCGACGCGCAGGGCATCGAGCTACTGCGGCGCTTCGGGCTCGAGGACCGGCGCGGCGACTATCCGGACAGGCTCTCGGGCGGCCAGCAGCAGCGCGTTGCAATCGTGCGCGCGCTGGCGATGCAGCCGCAGCTCATGCTTCTCGACGAGGTCACGAGCGCGCTCGACCCGGAGCTCGTCGCGGAGGTGCTGAGCGTCATCCGCGAGCTCGCCGAGGGCGGGATGACGATGGTGATCGCCACACACGAGATGGGCTTTGCCGCCGACATCGCGAACCGCGTCTGCTTCCTCGACCAGGGCGTGCTGCTGGAGGAGGGGCCGCCCGAGCAGATCTTTCGCTCTCCTTCCAACCCCCGCACGCAGGAGTTTCTGCAGCGCATCATCGCCGCAGGGCGCCTCTAGTATCTTCCGCTGATGGAGTACTCAGCGGTCCTCGGGCCGGACGATGTCCTTTCGGACAAGCCGTTCACGGACGCCGGCGAACACGATGCGCGAGGTCGAGGTGATGCGCCACATGCTCCTCCACGAGCGCGAGCGCGCCCTCGAGTGGATCGACATCGACCCCGGCAGCCACATCATCCGGGAGCACGACGACGAGGGGCACCGGCACCTGATCGTGATCCCCGACACACGCGGCGGCTCCTCGAGACCGAGGACCTCACCGCAGTCGGCTTCTTCGGCAGCCCGCGCGACGACGTCGACCACGGCGTCCTCTTCTCCCTCGAGGACGAGCTCATCGAGCGGATGGGCCACTACGGCGAGGCGGGGCTCCTCAGCTACTACGACGTCGAGCTCGTCAAGGGCGAGTACGGCAACCTCATCCTGTTCGCGACCCCTGACGTGCCGCCGGAGTGGCACCGCGACGAGGTGCACAAGCGCGCGGTCTCAGTCTCACCGGGCCACTACCACCACGTGCGCCTGCACAAGGGCTCGATCCCCGGCAAGCTCCACGACGGCGGCGACATTCGCGTCGAGCGCACGAAGTACTTCGACTTCGACACCGGCAACGGAACCTGGTTCGGGCTCCGTCTTTTTCAGGACTGAGCTCGTCATCCTCTTCCTCAGGCGTGGCGTTGAGCTCGGCGAGGATCTCCTCCTCGGCCTCGAGCTCGCTGTGCGGTCGTTGCTCGTGACCCTCTTTCCCTCCGAAAGCCGGTCGTGGCCCTCATGCCTGCTCGGATCCTTGAACATGCTCCCGCTCCCTTCTCGCTTGAATCGGTTGTCCGACACCGGGGATGATCTGCAGAGTATGACCCGCGACCCGAAGCACGACATCCTCTTCGAGCCCGTCCGGATCGGGCCGAAGACACTGCGGAACCGCTTCTACCAGGTGCCGCACTGCACGGGGTTCGGGGCGGAGAAGCCGGGCTCGCAGGCGCGCTTCCGCGGGATGAAGGCGGAGGGCGGCTGGGCGGCGGTGAACACCGAAGAGGCGCTGATCTCGAGCGACACCGATTACTGGCCCGTCGTCTCGACCAGGGTCTGGGACGAGGACGACATGCGCAACCTCTCGCTCATGTGCGACGAGGCCCACAAGCACGGCTCGCTCGCCGGCATCGAGCTGACGCACGGCGGCGTGCACGCGGACGGCCGCGAGTCGCGCCGCCCGTCGCTCGGGCCCTCCCAGCTCGCGAGCGACTACCACCCGTTCGTCGTCCCGAAGGCGATGGAGCTGGGCGACATCAAGCGAATCCGCGAGGAGTGGGTGCGCGCGGCGAAGCTCTCCCGGGACGCCGGTTTCGACATCGTCTACGTCTACGGCGGCCACAGCTATCTGCCGCTGCAGTTCCTCTCGCCCTTCTACAACAAGCGCACCGACGCCTACGGGGGCGCGCTCGAGAACCGCGCGCGCTTCTGGATCGAGACGCTGGAGGAGGTCCGCGCGGCGGTGGGAGACGACTGCGCGATCGCCGTTCGCTTCTGCGTCGAGGCGCTCGGGCCCGCCGGAGTCGAGCTCGACGAAGGTACGGGCTTCGTCGTCCTCGCCGACCACCTCGTCGACCTGTGGGACGTGAACGTCGGCTCGATCACGGACTGGTCGAAGGATTCCGGCGCCTCCCGTTTCTTCCCCGAGGGCTACCAGCTGGAGTGGACCGGCCGGGTGCGCGAGGTGACCGCGAAGCCGATCGTCGGTGTCGGGCGCCTGACGAGCCCGGACCGCATGGCGGAGATCGTGAGGAGCGGGGCCTGGGACCTCATCGGCGCGGCCCGCCCGTCCATCTCCGACCCGTTCCTCCCGAAGAAGATCGAGGAGGGCCGCTACGGGGAGATCCGCGAGTGCATCGGGTGCAACGTCTGCATCATGAAGGCCGAGTGGGGCAACCACATCGGCTGCACCCAGAACGCGACCGCCGGCGAGGAATACCGCCGCGGCTGGCATCCGGAGAAGTTCGAGCCGGCTGCGAACGCAGACAACGACGTGCTCGTCGTCGGAGCCGGGCCGGCGGGAATGGAGTGCGCGATCGTCCTCGGGAAGCGCGGCTTCCGCCGTGTCCATCTCGTGGATGCGGCGCCCGAGATCGGCGGCGTCATGCGGTGGATCCCGCGACTCCCGGGTCTCGGCGAGTGGGCGCGGTTCCTGAACTGGCGTGCGGTGCAGCTCGAGAAGCTCGAAGAACGTCGAGGTGATCCTCGGCACGGAGCTGACCGCGAAGGACATCCGCGAGTACGGCGCCGAGATCGTCGTCGTTGCCACCGGGGCGCGCTGGTCGACCGACGGGCTGAACGCCTATACGCACGCGCCGATCCCGGGAGCGGACGCGTCGCTCGCGCACATCCTTACTCCCGAGCAGATCATGCTCGACGGGAAGGCCGTGCCCGGGAAGCGCGTGGTCGTCTACGACGCGGAGGGCTACTTCACGGCGGCCGGGCTCGCGGAGAAGCTCGCCGGGGAGGGCCACGACGTGGAACTGGCGACCTGCCTCGAGCGTATTGCACCGGTGACGGACGAGACGCTCGAGGGACCGATGCTCCGCCAGCACCTCCACGACGTCGGTGTGCGCCAGCGCGCAGGCTTCCTCGCCGCCGAGATCGGCGAGGGCTTCATCCGCGGGACGGACGAGTTCGGGGAGCCCGTCGAGCTCGAGGCCGACGCCGTCGTTCTCGCGACGCAGCGGCTCTCCAACGAGTCGCTCTATCTCGAGCTGGCGGAGGATCTCGACGCGTTGCGCGACGAGGGCATCGACGCGCTCTACCGGATCGGCGACTGCGTCGCCCCCAGGATCGTCGCGGAGGCGTCCTACGACGGCCATCGCCTCGCCCGCGAGATCGACTGCGACGACCCGGCCACGCCGCTTCCCTACACGCGCGAGCGCATCGTCCTCGAGTCGGCCGCGATCGGCACCTAGCTCCATGCGGGGGCTCGGGGTCGTCCTCTGCGCGCTCGCGCTCGTGGCGGCCGCGTGTTCCTCGGGGGAGACGAGCGGCCAGACGCAGGCGCGAGCGAGCCGCAGGCCACGGAGTCGCAGGCCACGCGAGACCTCGGGCGGTGGAGGCATGGACTTCAAGGAGGTCGCGGACGGACTCGACTCGCCGCTCGGGATCGCCTCCACGCCGAGCGAGCCCGACCGGCTCTACATCGTCGAGCAGCCGGGCCTCGTCCGCGTGTTGGAGGACGGCAAGCTCCTCTCCCAGCCGTTCCTCGACGTGCAAGACCAGGTCGTGAGCGGCGGCGAGCAGGGACTGCTCTCGCTCGCCTTCGATCCGGAGTACGAGTCCACCGGGCTCTTCTACGTCGACTACACGGACACGAACGGGGACACGCGCGTCGTCGAGTACCACGCCGGAGGCTCGGCCCCCGTCAAGCGGCGCGAGCTTCTCTTCGTCGACCAGCCGTACGCGAACCACAACGGCGGCCAGCTCGCGTTCGGGCCGGACGGCAGGCTCTACGTCGGCATGGGCGACGGCGGCTCGGGCGGCGATCCCGAGAACCGGGCGCAGAACCTGGACGAGAAGCTGGGCAAGCTGCTCTCGCTCGACGTCGACCCGGACGTGCGTGAAAAGGACTGGACGATCGAGGGCTACGGTCTCCGGAACCCCTGGCGCTTCTCGTTCGACCGCGAGACCGGCGATCTCTGGATCGGCGATGTCGGCCAGGGAAGCTGGGAGGAGATCGACCACACGCCGAGCGACAGCCCGGGGCTCGAGAACTACGGCTGGAACGTCTACGAGGGGACGCACGGCTACGAGGACAAGGACCCGAACCCGGCCGGGCACCTCGTCATGCCGGTCTACGAGTACAGCCACGACGACGGCTGCTCGGTGACCGGCGGCTACGTCTACCGCGGCGAGCGTGTGCCGGACGCCGCCGGCCGCTACGTCTTCGGCGACTTCTGCAGCGGGACGGTGTCGAGCTTCGTCCTCGAGGGCGACAAGGCTCGTGACGTCCGAAACTTCGGCAGGATCGACCAGCTGAGCGCGTTCGGAGAGGACGCGGCCGGCGAGCTCTACGCCGTGTCTCTCGACGGCAAGCTCTACGAGCTCGTTCCCGAGAGTGGGGGACCGTTCGGGCTAGCGGATCGCTGCTTACCGTCGGCGTTCGTAAGGGGCGTCAGCTCGGGATTCAGCGCGAAGATTTGGGCGAGGAGATGCCGTGCCCCGCCGCGATGCCCGCATAGGTCTCGCCCCGCGCCACGGGGTAGAGCACGGGCTCAGGGCCGTCGGGACGACCGCGGAGCCTCGGAGCCGCGGCTCGGAAGACCGGGAAAGCAGGATGAACGCAACTGCGACGGCGGCGGCATAGGTCCTGCGACGTTCATGCGACCCCGCGGCGAGGTCGTGGACGGTTCCTACGTACGCGGTAGACGCGATCCGGCTACGCTCTCCCCATGGCCGAGCGTCGGACGAAGTGGGAAGAGGACAATCCCTCGTCCGTCAACGTGTGGGCGATCTTCGCCACGGCGGTGCTCATCCTCTTCGTCGCCGGTCTGGCCGTCCTTTTCGCGCTGACCTAGGCAACCAGGGCCGGCCGGCCCTCGAGCTCGGCCTTCGAGCTCCTTGCAGACCCTGTCGGCGACTCCCACGAACGCGCGGGCGGCAGGCGCGTGGTAGCGCTCCTTGTGCCAGGCGATGCCGATCTCGCGCGGAGGGACGCGCGGGTCGACCGGCAGCGCGAGGACGCTGTCGTCACGCGTCTCGACGGTCAGCCGTGGGACGAGGGCGGAGCCGACGCCGGCGGCGACCATGCCCTGGATCGTCGTGTTGTCGTCGGAGCGGAAGACGATCTGCGGCTCGAGGCCGGTGCCGCGGAAACGCTCCTCGACCGCGTGGATGCTTCGGCACTGGCGGTAGCCGATCAGCGGGACGGCGGCAATCTCCTTCAGGCTCGGCGGGTTCTTCGCGCTCGCGAGCGGAGAGTCGGGGCGGACGAGCAACACGTACGGGTCGCCCATGAGCATGCGCGTGTCGAACGGCCCTTCCTCGACCGGGAGCATCACGAAGGAGAGATCGAGCTCGCCGCGCTCGACAAGGCTCAGAAGCTCGGCGTCGTCGGTGGACTCCGTGAGCTGAATGGAGACGAGGGGCCAGGCGGCCGCGAACTCGAGCATCACGCGCGGGAGGACCCGCGCGCCGACGCTCTGGTACGTGCCGACTCGCAGCGTGCCCGCCGATCCTTCCGAGTAGGCGGCGAGGTCGGCCTGCGCGGCCTCGAGGCGCGCGACGATGCCCTCCGCGTGGCCGAGCAGGAGCTTGCCGGCGTCCGTCAGCGAGACGGGGCGGGGGCCGCCGGGACGCTCGACGAGGCGTTCGCCGACGATGCGCTCGAGCGCCGCGATCTGCTGGCTGACGGCCGACTGCGAGTACCCGAGCGCGACCGCCGCTCCTCCGAAGGAGCCTTCGCGCGCGACGGCCTGGAGCGCCGCCAGATGGCGCAATTCGACCCCGAGCCATCCATCAGGTTTCATGATCGACTCGAATCATAACTCGATTTGCTCTTATGGAACTGCTGTGCCACGGTGAGTCATGGTCGAGCTTTTCCTCATCGCATTTCTTTGTCTCCTGGGTCCGCTCGCCTACGTCTACGGTGCCGATTCGCGCACCGGAGACAGCCGCGGCGGCTGGCCCGGCGAGCCGCGACGCTAGCTGAGCAGCGAGGTTAGGCTCCGCCTGTGAAGGCGGCGCTCATCCGCGAGATCGGCGGATTCCCCGAAATCGCCGAGACCGACGCGCCCGAGCGCGATGCCGGGCGGGCGCTCGTCAGGATCCATGCGGTTGCGTTGAACCCGATCGACGTCGTGCTCGCGTCCGGCAAGCACTACCTGGGCCCGCCGAAGACGCCGTACGTCCCGGGCTCGGAGGGCGTGGGGACGATCGTCGAGGCCGACAAGCTCGAGCCGGGCACCCGCGTGTACATCTCGGACGACGGGCTCGGCGGCCGCGGCCGCGACGGGACGCTGGCGGAGCTCGCGACGGTCGCAGAAGAGGAGGCGCTCGAGCTTCCCGACGGCGTTTCGGACGAGCTCGCAGCGGCCTGCGGGACGGCCGGCGTGGCCGGCTGGCTCCCCGTTGTGTGGCGCGCGCAGGTCGGTCCCGGGGACCGAGTTCTCGTCCTCGGCGGAACCGGCACAGTCGGCCTCGCGGCGGTGCAGGCAGCGCGCCTTCGAGGAGCCGAGCGAATCGTCGCGGCCGGCCGCCGTCCCGAGGGGCTCGAGAGAGCGCGGGAGGCCGGCGCCCACGCGGTCGTCCGGCTCGACGAGCCCGACCTCGCCGGCGCGCTCAAGGAAGCCGCGGGCGGCGACGGCCCGACCGTGGTCATCGACCCGCTCTGGGGCGAGCCGCTCGTCGCGGCGTCGGAGGCAGCGGCCCCGGGCGCGCGCATCGTCCAGATCGGACAGTCGGCGGGCCCGGCCGCGACGCTCGCCTCTGGCGTCGTCCGTGGGAAGCAGCTCGAGATCTACGGCTATTCGAACTTCGTCGTGCCGGCGGAGGATCGTCGAGCCGCCTACGCGAAGCTCGTCTCTCACGCCGCGAGCGGCGAGGTCGGCTTCCCGATCGAGACGTATCCCTTCGACGGGGTGTCCGAGGCCTGGGAGCGCCAGGTGAGCGGGCCGGGCGCGAAGCTCGTCGTACGTCTCGACTGAGGCCGTAACCGGAACGGCGCCTTCGTCGTTAACGCAGCAACCGAACGAGGAGGACGTATGTACATCGGTGGCGGCGTTATCGCCCTGATTCTCATCATTCTCCTGCTGATCTGGCTCTTCTAAAACGGCAGGCACGCGCCCGCGAAAGCGGGCGCGTGGCACATCTCAGGCACGAAAAAGGGCGGCTTCGGCCGCCCTTTTCCTACTCGTGCCGGGGTGCTTACGGCATCGGCCGGCGGTCGTAATACGGGTCTCCGCCTTCGCGGTAGACGGTCTCGCGGCGCCAGCCGCCGAAGCCGCCCCACGTCGACCAGAAGATGAGCGAGAGGAGAAGTCCGAGGATGCCGACGATCATCAGGATGACGCCGACCATGTTCAGGTCGATGCCGTTCGTATCCACGCTCACGGCCCAGGCGAGAATCGCGCCGACCGCGATCAGGAAGATGCTGACACCAAGTCCCATGTAGTTAGCCTCCTTGAGGGTCGAGGTTTCAACGTTCGACCCACTCGCCGGGATACGGTTGCGTTAGGGTTCTGCGGCTTCTTAATTCCGCGCCACTTCGTGCGTAAACGCTCGATTATTCAGATGGTGCTGGTGGGTGCCGCCGTGGGGGTGGCACTCGCCCTTGTCGCCGTTCTCATTCCCTGGCTGCCGCCGGCGGATTCGGCCGAGGCGCTCAAGATCGACGACGTCTACTGGTTCGTCACGATCATCTGCATCGTCATCTTCGCGCTTGTCGCGGGCGTCTCCCTCTATGCGGTGTGGAAGTTCCGGGCGGCCCCCGACGACACGGACGACGGCGCCCCGATCCACGGGCACACCGGGCTCGAGGTCGTCTGGACGGCGGTCCCGGCCGCGCTCGTCACCGCGATCACCATCTACAGCGCCATCGTCCTGAACCAGATCGACACCGTCCCGAAGGATCACCGGGTGGTCGAGGTGACCGGGCAGCAGTTCGCATGGTCGTTCCACTATCCGGACTCGAACGTCACGAGCGGTGTGCTCGCACTCCCGATCGGCCAGACCACCGAGCTGAAGCTCCAGGCGAAGGACGTCATCCATTCGTTCTGGGTGCCGGAGTGGCGGATGAAGGAGGACGCGGTCCCGGGGATCACGACCAATGTTCTCGTCACGCCGACGAAGGAAGGCACGTACACGGTCATCTGCACCGAGCTCTGCGGGCTCGGCCACGCGCTCATGCGCGCGCAGGCGTTCGTCCTCTCGCAGGCCGACTACGAGAAATGGGTCTCGGACGAGAAGACCAAGGCGGCCGCCTCGGGGTCGGCGGCGGGCAAGACCCTGTTCACCCAGCAATGCGGCTCGTGCCACCGGCTCGCGGACGCGGGCACGCAAGGAGAGGTTGGGCCGGATCTCGATAAGGTGCTCGTCGGGAAGGACGCCGACTTCATCCACGAGTCGATCGTGAACCCGAACGCCGAGATTGCACCCGGATTCCAGCCAGACGTGATGCCCGGCACCTTCGGTGACTCGCTCACGGATGCCCAGCTCCAGAGCCTCGTCGAGTACCTCGTGAAGACTGCGGGGAAGAGCTGATGGCGCTCGAGACCCGAGGACACGAGCACGCCGAGGGCAGGCCAGCGCCGCCCAGAGGCAAGTGGCGCCGCCGTCTGACGACGGGCGGCTGGATCCGCGCGGCCTGGGTGACGCCGCTCGCCTTCGTGCTCGCGACGCTGCTCGTCATCGGCTGCCGCGCCTGGCTCGACTACCACCCGCTGAACGAGTTCCAGGTGCTGCTGACGGCCTGGATGATCATCGTCCCGCTCGGCTTCCTGATCGGCATCGGCGGCTTCGACTACTGGTTCTACTGGGCGTCGGGCCGGCCGACGAGGCCGGAGGACCACTCGGGCCACGGCGCGCGCTCCTGGAAGGACTACTTCCGGGTCAACACCGACCACAAGGTGATCGGCGTCCAGTACCTCGTGACGACGATCTTCTTCTTCGTCACCGCGGGGCTGCATGGCGATGTTCATGCGTGCCGAGCTCGCGAAGCCCGGGATGCAGTTCGTGGACAACAACACGTTCAACGGGCTCTTCTCGGTGCACGCGTCGCTCATGATCTTCCTGTTCGTCATCCCGGCCTTCGCCGGCCTCGGGAACTACGTCATCCCGCTCATGATCGGCGCGCCCGACATGGCGTTCCCGCGCCTGAACGCGCTCTCGTTCTGGCTCCTCCCGATCGCCGGCCTCATCATGCTCGCGAGCTTCCTCGTCCCGGAGGGCGGCGCCTTCGCGGCCGGCTGGACGAACTACGTGCCGCTCTCGGTGCAGCAGCCGCCGGGCAACCTCTTCTTCCAGATGGCGGTCCAGTGGGCCGGCGCCTCGTCGATCATGACGGCGCTCAACTTCCTGGTCACCATCATCACGATGCGTGCGCCGGGGATGTCCTTCTGGCGCATGCCGCTCCTCGTGTGGGCGAACTTCGCGACGTCGACCCTGCGTCGTGCTCGCGACACCTTTCATCGCCGGCTCGCAGTTCTTCATCCTGCTCGACCGCGTCCTGCACACGAACTTCTTCGAGCCGGGGGGTGACGGGTACGCGCTCGGGTACCAGCACATCTTCTGGTTCTACTCGCACCCGGCCGTGTACATCATGATGCTGCCCGGATTCGGGATCGCCTCGGAGGTGATCGCCGTCTTCGCGCGGAAACCGGTGTTCGGCTACCGCCTGATGGCGCTCTCGCTGATGGCGATCCTCGTGCTCGGATTCTCGGTCTGGGCGCACCACATGTTCGTCTCCGGGATGTCGCCCTGGCTCCGCATCCCGATGATGGCGACGACGATGCTCATCGCCATCCCGACCGGCATCAAGGTCTTCAGCTGGCTCGCGACGCTGTGGGAGGGGCGCATCCACTTCAAGACGCCCATGCTGTTCGCACTGGGCTTCGTGTCGATGTTCGTGATCGGCGGCCTCTCGGGCGTCTATCTCGGCTCGATCCCGATCGACATCCACGCGAGCGACACGTACTTCATCGTCGCCCACATCCACTACGTCCTCTTCGGCGGCTCCCTCTTCACGATCTTCGCGGGGATCTACTACTGGTTCCCGAAGATGACCGGCCGGATGTACAACGAGCGGCTCGGGAAGATCCATTTCTGGCTGACGTTCGTCGGCTTCAACGTCACGTTCTTCCCGATGCACTGGCTCGGGCTCCAGGGAATGCCGCGCCGTGTGTCCGACTACGCCGACCGCTTCGGGAACCTCAACTTCATCATCAGCGTCGCGTCGTTCGCGCTCGGTGCCTCGACGATCGTCTTCCTCTACAACATGATCGTCTCGTGGCGCCGCGGCCCGATCGCGCCAGGGAATCCGTGGCGCGCGCTCACGCTCGAGTGGCAGGTGTCCTCGCCGCCGCCGATCTTCAACTTCGACGAGATCCCACAGGTCGTCGGGAGCCCGTATGAGTACGGCGTCCGGGGGGCGCGCCACGCCGTTCTGAACGGCGACCGCGCCGAGGTGCCCGAACGCGAGCAGGTGGTCTCGCACTGATGGCCGAGCCCCGGCACATCCTCGTGGTCGCGAACGAGACCGTGGCGGGGAAGTCGCTCATCGACGCCCTGCGGACCCGCGCCGCCGACGGGCCGATTCGGGTCACCGTCATCTGCCCGCAGAACGAGCCGCGCGCGGGCTTCGTCGTCTACGCGGACAGCCGCCGCTCGAGCGCCGACCGGCGCCTGCGGCGCACGCTCGACCTCCTGCACGAGGCCGGGATCGCGGCGCGCGGCGCGGTCGTCGACCCGGATCCGCTGCAGGCGATCAAGGACGCCATCTACGAGTACGACCCCGACGAGATCATCATCTCCACTCACCCCGGCGAGCTGAAGTCGAGCTGGCTCCGCGCGAACCTCATCGAGCGCGCGCGCAAGGTGACGGACAAGCCGGTGGACCACGTCGTCGTCGACCTCGAATCGGCGCGCGAGCGCGCGCATGTCCTCGTTCTCGCCAACCAGACGGTCCTCGGCCAGCCGCTCATCGACGCGATCCACGACCGGAGCGTGGCCAGCCCCGCCGAGTTCACGCTGCTCATCCCCGCCGACGCGACGGGAGCCGAGCGCCGGCTCAAGAGCATCTGCGGCCTCATGGCCGACGCGGGCATCGAGGCGACGGGCCGTCTCGGCGACCCGGACCCTGTCGTGTCGGTGGAGAACGCCATCCACGACGAGCAGTTCGACGAGGTGATCGTCTCCACGTTCCCGGAGGCGACGTCGGGCTGGCTTCGCCGCGACGTCCTCGGGCGGATCAGGTCGTTCGGCCTCCCGGTCACGCACGTGGTCGTGACGCAGCAGGAAGCTGAGGCGGCTGAGGAGTCCGCGGTCGCGTGAACGCCCACGCCGAAGCCCACGGCGCGCACCCGCCCGTCGCCAACCGCAGCTCGCGGGTCGACTCGCGGCTCCTCGGCATCTACCTCTTCATCGCGTCGGAGGTCATGCTCTTCGGGTCGTTCTTCTCCGCCTACTTCTTCGCGCGCGTCGCAGTACCGCACGACGAGTGGCCGCCGCATCCGTACGAGCTCCCGGTCTACCTCGCGCTTCTGAACACGATCATCCTCGTGTCCTCGAGCTTCACGATGCACTGGGCCCTCCAGTCCATCAAGCGGAACAACCGCGCGGGCCTGATCGCCGGCCTCGCGATCACCTTCGGGCTCGGCCTCACCTTCCTCCTGATCCAGGCGCGCGAGTACACCCGGATCGGGTTCAGCCCGCACGACCTGGCTTTCGGCACGACGTTCTTCGGCCTCACCGGGCTGCACGGCTGCCACGTCTTTCTCGGGCTGACGCTGCTCGGGGTCGCGCTCGTGCGCTCGCTACGCGGCCACTACGGGCCTTCGGCCCACGATCACCTGGGCGTCGAGATCCCAGGGATCTACTGGCACTTCGTGGACGTAATGTGGATCGTGGTGTACACCACGGTCTACGTCCTCTAGCAGAGAGGTCGACATGCGAAACCCGGTGCGGACGGAGGCAGAGGCCTTCAGCTTCGTCATCGCCGTGCTCGCCCTCTTCGTGGCGGTGGCGCTCGTCGGGATCTTCCTGAACGGCTGGGCGGCGTTGATCGCGTTCGTCGTCCTCGCGCCGATCGTCGGCTACCGCTACTTCCGTAGCGATCCCAAGGTCATCGAGCCCGCGGTCTGGGACCGGAGCCGCGACGCGGACGGCCGCCATCGGATCCTCGTGGTCGCCAACGAGACCGTCGCCGGCCGCTCCCTTCGCCGCGAGGTCGTGCGCCGGGCGCAGGAGGGCGACGCGGAGGTTCTCGTTGTCACGCCCGCCCTGAACACGCGGATTCGCCACTGGACCTCCGACGAGGACACGGCGCGCACCGCTGCGCAGATCCGCCTGGACGAGTCCCTCGCCGCCCTCTCCAAGGACGGCATCGACGCGCATGGCACCGTCGGAGACGACGACCCGATCCAGGCAATCGAGGATTCGCTCCGGATGTTCCCGGCCGACGAGATCGTGGTCTCGACCCACCCACCCGGGCGCTCGAACTGGCTCGAGCACGGGATCGTCGAGCGCGCGAGCGAGCGCTTCGACCTCCCGATCACGCACGTCGTCGTCGACCTCGAAGCCGAGGCCGAGACGAGCCGAACCGCCTAACGCAGCTCGTCGGCGAGCGAGGTCCATGAGCAGTCCGTCGTGGAAGGTCCCGTCGGGGCCGCGCTCGTACATGCGCATGATCCCTACCCGCTTGAACCCCACGGCCTCGTAGGCCCTGATCGCGCGCGCGTTCGATGCGGCCGGGTCGATCACGAGCCTGTGGTGCCCGCGTTCCTCGAAGAGATGACGTGCGAGGAGGCGGAGCGCCTCGCGGCCCAGGCCCTGGTCCTGGCTCTCGGTAGCAAGGAAGAGGTCCATTCCCGCGTGTCGGTAGTCGGGCGTGTCCTCCTCGTGGAAGCCGATGACGCCGACGAGCGCGCCGTCGGCTTCGATCGCGAAGCCGGTCACCTCGGGGTCCGAGATGAACTCGTCGGCCGATTCCTCCGCCGATTCGGTCCCGAACCAGCGGGCCACCTCGGGCTCCTCCAGGATCTCGACGACACGCGGGCGGTCGCTCGTCCGCGAGCGGCCGGAGAGTCACGCGCTCCCCGCGGAGCGTCGTCGTCACGGGGTCGTCGAGGTTCCCGTTGCCCCTGCCGGCGGTTGCGCCCGTCGCGCCGCCCGCCGGCTGCGGCGGAACGTCCCGCGACCGAGGCGACGTAGGCGGCGATGTTCCGGAGCTCGTCTTCGGAGAGCTTCTGCGGGCCCGTGTCGAAACGCGGCATCGGTGAGGCCGCGAGCTTCATCTGGTCGAGCGTGACGTCGAAGATCGTGCTCTCCTGAAAGCTCCCGCCCTCCTCCGTCCGCGCGGCGCGGAAGGCGTCGTCGAGGTTGGGCCCGACGTTCCCGGTCGTCCCCGCGTCGGCGAGCGTGTGGCAACCGCCGCAGTTCTGGGAGAAGAGGGTCTTGCCGGCGTTCGCGTCTGCTGAGCTCGAGTCGACCGCCCGCCCGCCGCAGCCCGCAGCCAGGAGCGCGGCTCCGGCGACCGCCAGGGGGAGAAGTGCGCGGAGCGTCAAGAGGCCTAGGTCTGCGCCTGAGCCTCCTGGCCGACGCTCTCAACAGCCTCGGCGCGTGACTCGTAGATGGGGAAGACCTTGTTCAGGCCGGTGATCTCGAAGATCTTCGTGATGTTCCGGTCGTTGCAGACGAGCGAAAGCCTGCCCCCGTTCGGGCGGAGGCGCTTGACCCCGCCCACCAGCACGCCGAGGGTGGTCGAGTCGATGAAGGTCGTGTCGGAGAAGTCCACGACGACCTCCTTCGCGCCCTGGCCGATCACCTCGAGCAGCTGTTGCTTGAACTCGGGCGCCGTGTAGAGGTCGACCTCGCCGGTCAGGGCGATGACATACGCGTCGTTCGCGAGCTCTTCGGTCTTGATGTCGAAGTTCATTTGTCCCCTTGGGTCGTTCGGAGCAGGTGGAGCTTAACCGCTCGGCAGCAACGACGAACCTGCTTTCTGCTGCGCGACGAGAATCTTGAGCTGCTGTTTCACGAGCGGGGCGCTCGCGTCGTCGGGGGCGAGCGCGAGGAACTGCCTGATAGGCGGCGATCGCGGCTTCGATGTCGTTCGCGCTCTGCGATGCGACCCCGAGCTGGAGAAAGACATTCGGATCGTCCGGCGTGAGCAGCGTGAGGTCCTGGTAGACCTTCGCCGCTTCGCGGTAGGCGTTCTGCGCGCGGGTGTTCGCGGCCGTCGCCCGGTTGTTCGCCTCGGTCGAGATCACCTCGGCGATCTTGTTCCCCTGCACCTGCTGGAGGAAGGGCGAATCCGTCGGAGCCTGAGTCTGCCCGGCAGTGGCCTGCGCCGCGACGACCGCGGCGGCCTGAGCCTCGTTCCGCGCCTTGGTGGCCTGCGCGCCCCAGAGGGCTGCGAGCTGGCGAAGCGCGTCCGCGTCCTTGGGGTTCGCGGTCGTGTACTTCTGGAGGACGGCGACCGCCGTGGCGGTCTGGCCGGCGGCCTGGAGAGCGTTCGCGTAGGCGATCTGCGCGCTCGGATCCTTGGGGCTCTTCGCGGCGTCATCCTTGAGCGAATCGAGGTCCTGGCCGCTGCTCGAGCTCGAGAAGATGTCGCGCAGGACGTCGCCGATGCTCGTCCCGCCGACGCCCGTCCCGACGCCGAAGGCGACGAAGCCGACGCCGAACGCGATCGCGAGGAGGAGGAAGACCCACTTCGCCTTGCGGCGAAGCTTGGGAAAGAACATGAGGTCTTCGACGCTCGACGAACTACGGCGTGCGCGCGAGCGCGATGTCTTGCGGCGCTGTGCCTGTGTTCGTGCCATCGAGTGAACTCTCCTTGGACCTCGGGGGGCGGGCGACTCTGTACGCTCCGCGACTGTGGAGGATACCGGGAAAAACACCGCCCACCCCTTCCCTAAGGTCGAGCTGCACGTGCATCTCGAGGCCACGGTGCGGCCGGAGACCCTCCTCGAGATCGCCCGCCGGAACGACTTCGCCCTTCCGGCCGACACTCCGGAGGGGATCCGCGATCTCTATCGCTACCGGAACTTCGACCACTTCATCGAGGTCTGGATCCTCACCACGAACGCGCTCCAGACGGCGGACGACTTCCGCCAGGTCGTCGTCGACTACGCCGCCGAAGCGAAGAAGCACGGCGCGGTATACGTCGAGGGGATCTTCTCCCCGATCGAGCGCACATGGCGCGGCGTTTCCTGGGACGCCCTCTTCTCGGGCTACTGCGACGGCGCCCAGGAAGCGAAAGAGCTGCACGGCGTCGAGGTCCTGCTCACGCCCGACGTGACCCGCGGCGCACCGGTCGAGGACGGCTTCAAGCTCGTCCGCCAGGCGGCGAAGTACAAGGAGCGAGGGATCGCCGGCATCGGGCTCGGCGGCGAGGAGGCGCTCTACCCGCCGGAGAAATTCACCGACGTCTTTGCGCTCGTCCGCGAGGAAGGCTTCGGCTCCGTCCCGCACGCGGGCGAGGTCGCGGGCCCGGAGTCCGTTCGCGGCGCACTCGACGCCCTCCATGCCGACCGCGTCCGCCATGGGATCCGGGCTGTCGAGGACCCCGCGCTCCTCGAGGAGCTCGCCGAGCGCCGCGTGGTCCTCGACGTCACGCCGCTCTCCAATCTGCGGACGGGAGTCGTCTCGTCGTTGGGCGAGCATCCGCTCCCCGAGCTGATCGCGGCCGGAATCCCGTGCACGGTCTCGACCGACGATCCAGAGATGTTCGACACCGACCTCACGCGCGAGTACGACGCGGTGCTCTCGATGGGTATCGACCCGAAGATCCTCTACGAGGCCGGGGTCGAGGGCGCGCTCTGCAGCGACGAGACGCGCGTGCGGCTACGGGAGATCGGCGAGGCCTACGACTGGTCGGCCGTGGGCGCCGAAGCGACGGCTTAGCTGTCGGTCCCGACGAGCGGAGCGCCGATCACACCTTGCCGCCGCCAGCGGCGCTCGAAGTAGACCGAGAGCCAGATGGAGGCCTCGAAGAGCAAGAGGATCGGGAGGGCCTGGAAGGCGATCGACACGAAGTCCACCCCCGGGAGGAGGACAACACCGATCAGTGGCGATCCCGACTCCAATCCGGCGGTTCTTGCGCAGGCTCGCCGACGAGAGGATGCCGAGGCGGACGAGGCCGAGGACGAAGATCGGCAGCTCGAAGATCACTCCGACGGCGACGATCATCGTGATCGCGAACGAGTAGTACTCCTTCGCGCGGAGCTGAACGTTGTAGAGATCGGAGTCGAAGTGAGCAGGAAGTGGATGCCGTTGGGTAGGACGACCCAGTAGGCAAAGGCCATGCCGGCCGCGAGCAGCACTGTGGCGACCGCGACGAGCCGCATGACGACGCGCTGGCTCCGGTCCTCGATGGCCGGTGCGAGGAACGCCCACAGCTGCCAAAGGATGATCGGGATGACGATGCCGAGTGCCGCGTAGAACGCGACGGTGAACGACGTCGTGAAAGGCTCAGCGGGGCCGAAGGTCGTCACCTGGAAGGGCTGCTTGCCGGGATGTTCGGTCTGGCGTCCGGGAGCGGTGCGTTCAGCCAGCCGATGATCGTGTCGCGGAAGATGTACGTGCGGCGAAGGCGACGATCGCGGCGAGGCAGAAGAGCAGTCGCGAGCGAAACTCGTCGAGGTGCTCGACGAGGGTGACGCTGTCCTCGTGGCGCAGACGACGCGGGAGCCGCGCCATGGCCGCCGGGCTAGACGTTCTCGCTCTTCGGCTGCGACTGCGGCCGCGGGCTGCTGCGCCGGGGTCTCGGTCGCGGGCGGCGCGCGGGCGTCGGAGTGGTGTTGATCTCCTTCGGCTCCGGCTCGCCCGTGGTCGACCGCTCCTTGAACTCCCGCATGCCGCGTCCCAGCGAGCGCCCCATCTCCGGTAGACCGCTTGGCTCCGAAAAGGAGGAGGAGCACGACGAGGATGATGACCATAGGCCTCAGGCCATCCGAGGGACCACATGCAGCGATGGTAGCACGGTGGCTGAAACGGGACACCGAGGGTGAATCGCTACACTGAAGCTGTCACAAGCGCCCGGTCCAGTGCCAGGCGAGACCCTAGCGAGAGGCTGTTACGAACTTGGCTTTACTCCAGATCAAAGACCTGCACGTCGCCACTGAGGACGGCACCGAGATCGTCCGCGGAGTCGACCTCGAGGTGGACACGAACCAGGTGCACGCGATCATGGGCCCGAACGGCTCGGGCAAGTCCACGCTCGCCTACGCGCTCGCCGGACACCCCGCCTACGAGATCACCGGCGGCGACATCCTCATGGACGGCGAAAGCGTCGTCGACATGGGAGCGGACGAGCGCGCACAGCGCGGCCTCTTCCTCGCCTTCCAGTACCCGCACGCGGTTCCGGGCGTCACCGTGGCGAGCTTCCTTCGCTCCGCGGTGAACGCGGTCCGCAAGGCCAGGGCGGGCGGGGAAGACGACCCGGTCAAGATTCCGGAGTTCCGCAAGGACCTGACGGCGGCCATGGAGATGCTCAAGGTGCCCAAGGAGATGTCGGGCCGCTATCTCAACGACGGCTTCTCGGGCGGCGAGAAGAAGCGCGTCGAGATCCTGCAGATGGCGATGCTCAAGCCGCGGATCGCGGTTCTCGACGAGACCGACTCCGGTCTCGACATCGACGCGCTCCGCATCGTCGCGGGCGGCGTGAAGCAGCTCGTCGGCGCCGAGATGGGCGCGCTCGTGATCACGCATTACCAGCGGATCCTCGAATACATCAAGCCGGACTTCGTGCACGTCTTCGTCGACGGGCGTATCGTGGAGGAAGGCGGACCGGAGCTCGCGCAGAAGCTCGAGGCCGAGGGCTACGAGGCCTTCACGCCGGCCGCCGCCGGAGGTGTTGAGTAGTGGCGACGTCCGAAACCCAGGTCGTCAGGGAGCTCGGCAACGAGTACGCCTACGGCTTCCACGATCCCGAGGAGTACTTCTTCAAGTCGGGCCGTGGGCTGAACCCCGAGGTCGTGGCGATGATCTCGGAGCACAAGACGAGCCTGACATGGATGCGCCAGCGCCGGCCTGAAGGCGCTCGAGTACTTCCGCGCCCGCCCGCTCCCGCAATGGGGCGGAAAGCTCGACGAGATCGACTTCGAGAACATGTACTACTACATCCGGCCGACCGAGAAGCAGGCGAAGTCCTGGGAAGACCTGCCGGCCGACATCAAGAACACGTGGGACCGCCTCGGCATCCCCGAGGCCGAGAAGAAGTACCTCGCCGGCGTGGGCGCGCAGTACGAGTCCGAGGTCGTCTACCACAAGCTGAAGGAGGACCTCGAGAGCCAGGGCGTGCTCTTCCTCGACATGGACTCCGGCCTGCGGGAGCACGAGGAGCTCGTCAAGGAGTACTTCGGCACCGTCATCCCGGCGAACGACAACAAGTTTGCCGCGCTGAACTCGGCCGTCTGGTCCGGCGGCTCGTTCATCTACGTGCCGCCCGGCGTCAAGATCGAGATGCCGCTCCAGGCCTACTTCCGCATCAACGCGGAGAACATGGGCCAGTTCGAGCGAACGCTGATCATCGTCGACGAGGACGCCTACGTGCACTACGTCGAGGGCTGCACGGCTCCGATCTACACGACCGACTCGCTTCACTCGGCGGTCGTCGAGATCATCGTCAAGCCGGGCGGGCGCTGCCGGTACACGACCATCCAGAACTGGTCGCAGAACGTCTACAACCTCGTCACGAAGCGTGCGGTCGCGTACGAGAACGCGACCATGGAGTGGGTGGACGGAAACCTCGGCTCGAAGCTGACGATGAAGTACCCGGCCATCTGGCTGATGGGCGAGGGCGCTCACGGCGAGGTGCTCTCGATCGCCTTCGCGGGCGAAGGTCAGCACCAGGACGCAGGCGGCAAGTGTGTTCACGTCGCGCCGAACACCACCTCCGTGATCACGTCGAAGTCGATCTCGAAGGACGGCGGGCGCGCGAGCTACCGCGGCCTCCTCGAGGTCGCGAAGGGCGCGCACGGCTCCAAGTCGAAGGTCGTCTGCGACGCGCTGATCCTCGACGAGGACTCTCGCTCCGACACGTATCCCGTACATCCGCATCGACGAGAACAAGGTCGACATCGGCCACGAGGCGACGGTCTCGAAGATTGGCGAGGAGCAGCTCTTCTACCTGATGAGCCGCGGGATTCCCGAGCACGAGGCGGCGGCGATGATCGTCTCCGGCTTCGTCGAGCCGATCACCAAGGAGCTCCCCCTCGAGTACGCGGTCGAGATGAACCGTCTGATCCAGCTGCAGATGGAGGGGTCTGTCGGTTGATCGAACGCGTTGACTTCATCGGCGTCCCCTCGCGGGACGCCGAACGGTCGCGCGCGTTCTACGTCGAGACGCTGGGTCTTCGACCCGACGGCAAGGCGCGCTTCGAGTTCTGGGCCGGCGAGACCTGCTTCGGCATCTGGGAGCCCGAGCGCATGGGCATGGAATTCGCGCCGCAGAAGAACGCGCATCCCGCCCTTCACGTCGACGACGTGGTGAAGCGCAGGGCCGAGCTCGAGGCGAAGGGCGTCGAGTTCAACGGCGAGATCTACGACACCGGGGTTTGCCACATGGCGTTCTTCACGGATCCGGACGGAAACGACCTGATGCTGCATCGGAGGTACGCCCAGTGAGGGCCGACCTTCTCGAGCGCTACCAGGCGCTTCCGCTTCCCACGACGAAGGACGAGCACTGGCGCTTCACCGACCTGCGCGGGTTCGATCCGGAGGCCTTCACGGCGAACGGGGCCACGAGGGTCGAGCGGGCGAGCGGAATGCTCGACGTCGACGCGGCCGCGATCGCCCACGTGAGCGAGGGCGGGATCGAGATCGAGCGCGCGCCGGAGGGCGTCGTGTTCGAGCCCCTCGAAGACGACCCGCTGCTCGGCACGCTGGTCGGGACGGACGAGAAGTTCGCGGCGCACAACGCGGCCGAGTGGAAGAACGGCCTTCTCGTGCGCGTCCCCAAGGGCGTCGAGCTCGAGAAGCCGCTCTACGTCCGCATCGTCAACTCGGTGGACGGCGGCGCGCTCTTCTGGCGGCTGCTCGTGGTCGCCGAGGAAGGGAGCCGTTTCTCCTTCATCGAGGAGTACGTCTCCGAGACGCCCGAGCTCGCCGGCTACTCGAACGCGGTCACCGAGCTCTTCGTCGAGCAGGGCGCGAAGCTCGAGTACGTCTCCATCCAGAGCCTGTCGCCCGAGACGTGGCATTTCGCGTCGCACCGGGCGCGGGTCGGGCGCGATGCCGAGCTCGACTGGGTCGCGGGCGGCTTCGGCTCGAAGAAGGGCAAGGTCCGGATCGAGAACGACCTCGCGGGCCAGGGAGCGACCTCGCGCGTGACGGGCGCTTACTTCGCGGACGGCGACCAGCACCTCGACTACGACACGCTGCAGGCCCACCTCGCGCCCTCGACGACCTCCGACTTCGCCTTCAAGGGCGCGCTCCGCGACAGCGCGACGGCTGTCTGGCGCGGGATGATCCGCGTCGCAGAGGACGCGCAGAAGACGAACGCCTACCAGGAGAACCGCAACCTTCTCCTCTCCGACCAGGCGCACGCCGACTCGATCCCCGGCCTCGAGATCCAGGCGAACGACGTGCGCTGCACGCACGGCGCGACGGTCAGCCAGGTCGACCGCGACGAGCTCTTCTACTGCATGGCCCGCGGGCCTCTCCCGCGGCGAGGCCGAGCGCCTGATCGTGCGCGGCTTCTACCAGGAGATCTTCGACCGCATCGAGTTCGAGCCGGTGCGGGACGCTCTTCAAACGGCGCTCGAAGCCCGGATTCCCGAGTAGCGCTTCCGAGCGCCTCGGTACGATGAGAGCGTGGCCGTGAGCACCACGCCGAAGCTCGACGCGCGCAAGCTGCGCGAGGACTTCCCGATCTTCGAGCAGCTGATCCACGACCACCCGCTCGCCTACCTCGACACCGCCGCGATCCGCGCAGAAGCCGCGCGCCGTCCTCGAGGCGATGACGCGCTTCTACGAGACGTCGTACGCGAACATCCATCGCGGCGTCTACGACCTCGGCGAGCGCGCGACCGAGGCCTACGAAGGCGCCCGCGAGAAGGCGCGCGCGTTCGTCAACGCGGAGTCGACCCGCGAGGTCGTCTTCACGCACAACGTCACCGCGGCGCTCAACCTCGTCGCCTACGGCTGGGGACTCGACAACCTCGGGCCCGGCGACCTCGTGGTCGTCGACCGAGATGGAGCACCACTCCAATTTCGTCCCGTGGCAGTACGTCGCCGGCCGCACCGGCGCGGAGTTCGCGCGTCATCCCGGTGGACGAGAACGGCGAGCTGCAGCTCGACGAGCTCGACGCGATCGCGGCGCGCGGCAACGTCAAGGTTCTCGGCTGCGCTCACGTCTCGAACTCGCTCGGCACCGTCAATCCCGTCGAGCGGCTCATCGCCTGGGGGCACGAGCAGGGCGCGATCGTCGTCGTCGACGGCGCGCAGGCCGTCCCGCACCGGGCGGTGGACGTGCAGGCGCTCGGGGCCGACTTCTACGCCTTCACGGGCCACAAGATGTGCGCGCCGACCGGAATCGGCGTCCTCTGGGGCCGCGCCGAGCACCTCGAGGCGATGTCGCCCTTCGAGCTGGGCGGCCACATGATCCGCAAGGTCACCGTCGAGCGGACGACGTGGAACGAGCTCCCGCACAAGTTCGAGGCCGGCACCGCTCCGATCGCGGAGGCGGTCGGGCTCGGCGCGGCGATCGACTACCTCGAGCGGGATCGGGCTCGAGGCGGTCGAGCGCCACGAGCGCGACCTCCTCGACTACGCGATCCCGAAGCTGGAGGCGCTCGACGGTGTGCGCGTCTTCGGCCCACCGGCCGACCGGCGCGCGGGAATCGTCTCCTTCGAGGTCGAAGGAGCGCCACCCGCACGACGTCGCGCAGATTCTCGACTGGGAGGGCGTCGCCGTCCGCGCGGGCCACCACTGCAACCAGCCGCTGATGGCGAAGCTGGGCGTGCCGGCGACGACGCGCGCGAGCTTCTACCTCTACACGGTTCCCGAGGAGATCGACCGGCTCGTTGCGGGTATCGAGAAGGCACGTAAGGTGTTCTCATGAGCAACGAGCTCGAGTCGCTCTACCGAGAGGTCATCCTCGACCACTACAAGAACCCGCGCGGACACGGGGTGATCGAGGGCGCCGACGTCGAGGCGGAGGGGCAGAACCCGCTCTGCGGCGACGAGGTCTCGATCTTCGTCAGCTTCGACGGAGACAGAGATCGAGGACGTCAAGTTCCGCGGGCCGCGGCTGCGCGATCAGCCAGGCTTCGACCTCGATGCTGATGGAGCATGGTCAAGGGCCGGACCGCGGAGGAAGTCGCCGCCATGTCGAAGGAGGAGCTTCTCGACGAGGTCGGCATCCCGCTCACGCCGGTGCGGCTCAAGTGCGCGCTGCTCGGCCTCGGGTCCTGAAGCTCGCGCTGCACAAGGGCAAGGGCACCGCGCTCCCCGAGGAGTGGGCGGGCCTGGCCCAGGACCTCGAGCTGAAATAGCGCGTTGGCTGAGCTGACCGTCGGCCCGGTCGAGGAGCTGCCGCCACGGAGAGGTGAAGATCGTCCGCGCGGGCGAGCTCGCGATCGGCGTCTACAACCTGAACGGCGAGCTACTACGCGATCGAGGACCGCTGCTCCCACGACGACGGGCCGCTCGCCGAGGGCGACTTCGACGTCGAGGCCGGCGTCGCCATCTGCCCGCGGCACGGCTCCGAGTTCGACGTGCGCACGGGCCGGCCGCTCAGCCTTCCGGCCTACCAGCCCGTGGAGACCTTCGAGGTCTTCGTCGAGGACGGCCTGGTCAAGGTCCGCGTCTAGCGTTCGTCCTGAGCGGCTCGCTATTATCGAATCACCACGGAAAGGAGGTGGTCCGATCTTGATAAGTGACTGTTCGGGCAGTGGAGGTAATCGCAGGTAGGGGCGTGTCCCCAGGACCTACGGGGAATCGCCTAGCCAGCGTGGGGGACCAGGCACCACCCAGCGCCCCTGCCGTAATCCAGGCGATCTACTGTTCTTCCAGGGCGGCCTCCGGGTCGCCCTGGTTGCTTTAGGCGCTCGCGGTCGCGCGGCGCAGCATCTCGTCGAGGCCGATCGGCTTCACGCCCAGGGCCTCGACCGCGGGGCCGATGTCCGTGACGTTGTCCTCGAACTCGAGCATCGCGACGCCGTCGCGCGCGCCGCGCAGGGGCGGGAGCAGCGAGCCCACGGCCGCACCGGCCTTGAGGAGCCCGGTCGGCATCTGGAAGGCAAGGCGCTTCTTGTCCAGCGCGCGTCGGATGCGCTGGTTCAGCTCGGCGAAGGTGACGACGTCGGGGCCGCCGAGCTCGAACGTCTTGTTCGCCGCCGCGGGCGTCGCGAGCGCCTTCGTGAAGTAGGCGGCCACGTCCTCCACCCAGATCGGCTGCAGCTTCTTCGTCCCCGACTGCGGGAGTCACGGGCGAATAGCGCGTGAGCGAGACGAGGCCGGGCAGCATGCCGCCGTCGCGCCCGAAGACGAAGCTCGGGCGGAAGATCGTGTGGTCGATGCCCGAGCCGGCGACCTCGTGTTCCTCTTCCCACTTCGCGTGGTAGTAGGGGGCGAGATCCTTGCTGCGCTCGTTCGTGCCGAGCGCGCTCATGAGGACGAAGCGCTTGGCGCCCGCCTCCTTGGCGGCGGCGACGAGGTCGCGCGTGCCCTGCTCCATGACGCGCCTGATCGCGTCGGGCTTGGCGAACGGCGGCAGCGCGACGAGGTGGACGACGGTTTCGGCGCCTTCCGCGGCCCGGCGCAGGCTGTCGGCGTCCGTCATGTCCCCCTGGACGAGCTCGCAGCCCCAGGCTCGGAGGCGCTCCTGCTTCTCCGGCCGCCGCGCGAGCACGCGGACCGGCAAGTCCTCGGCGCGGAACGCATGGACGACGTGGCCGCCCACGAACCCGGTGCCTCCGACGACGAGGACGGTCACTCGAAGTTCTTCCAGTAGCGACTGGGCGTGGGCCCGGCCTGGCCCTGGTACTTGGAGCCGAGCAGCGCGGCACCGTACGGGTTCTCGGCCGGCTCGGTCAGCTGCATGAAGGAGAGCTGGCCGATCTTCATCCCGACGTAGAGGGTGATCGGGAGGTTGGCGACGTTCGAGAGCTCGAGCGTTACGTGCCCGTCCCAGCCCGGGTCGATGAAGCCGGCGGTCGAGTGGATGAGAAGGCCGAGCCTTCCCAGCGAGCTCTTGCCCTCGAGGCGCGCGACGAGGTCGTCCGGAAGGCGGATGCGCTCGAGCGTCGAGCCAAGGACGAACTCCCCGGGGTGGAGGATGAAGGGCTGCTCGTCGTCCGCGACCTCGACGAGCTCGGTGAGGTCCTCCATGGGCTCCTTGACGTCGATGTACGGGTAGCGGGAGTTGCGGAAGACGCGGAAGAGCCGGTCGACGCGCACGTCCACGCTGGACGGCTGGAGGAGCTCGTCGGCGTACGGATCGATGCCGATGCGGCCCTCTTCGAGCAGTCGCCGGATCGTGCGGTCGGAGAGAACCATGAGCTTCGCTGCAATGTATAAGCTCACGATCCATGGCCACGACACGAGCAATCGACCTCAAGACCGAGATCCCCGGGCCGCGCAGCCGGGAGATCCTCGACCGTAAGGCCCGCGTCATCGCGGAGCCGCTTTCGATCTATCTCCCGATCGTGATCGAGGAGGCGCACGGCGCGACGATCACCGATGTCGACGGCAACACGTTCATCGACTTCACGGGCGGCGTCGGCTGCCTGAACGTCGGCCACTCGAACCCGCGCGTCGTCGAGGCGGCGAAGGAGCAGATCGAGCGCTTCACGCACACGGACTTCACGATCGTCCCGTACGAGAACTACATCGCGCTCGCCGAGCGCCTGCTCGAGCTCGTACCGATCGGCGGCGAGAAGCGGGCGGCCTTCTTCAACTCCGGCGCCGAGGCGGTCGAGAACGCGGTCAAGTTCGCGCGCTCCTACACGCGGCGGCCGGCCGTCATCGCCTTCGACGGCGGCTTTCACGGACGGACGCTCCTCGCGCTCAGCCTCACGTCGAAGACGCACCCGTACAAGGCCGGGCTCGGCCCGTTCGCGCCCGAGGTCTACCGCGGGTCCCGTTCGACGACCTCGACGAGCTCGAGAAGGCGTTCAAGACGCGCATCGCGGCCGAGGAGGTCGCGGCGATCGTGTTCGAGCCGGTGCAGGGCGAGAGCGGCTTCATCGTCCCGTCGCAGGAGTTCGTCGAAGGCCTGCGCGAGATCTGCGACGCGAACGGGATCGTCATGGTCGCCGACGAGGTGCAGACAGGTTTCTGCCGCACGGGCAAGATCTTCGCCATGGAGCACTTCGGCGTCGAGCCGGATCTGATGACGATCGCCAAGTCGATCGCCGCCGGGATTCCGCTCTCGGGCGTCGTCGGGCGGGCGCCGATCATGGACGCGCCGGGAGACAGCGCGGTCGGCGGCACCTACGTCGGCAACCCGGTCGCCATCGCCGCTGCCCACGCCGTCCTCGACACCATCGCGGAGGACCGGCTCGTGGATCGCGCGGTCGAGGTCGGCGAGACGATTCGCGCGCGGATGGAGTCCTGGCGCGAGCGCTTCGATTCCGTCGCCGAAGTGCGCGGGCTCGGGGCGATGCTGGCCATCGAGCTGCGGACAAAACGGCGAGCCGGCCGCCGACCTCGCCACCGCGGTCGCCGACGCCGCCGCGCGCAACGGCCTCCTCATCCTCAAGGCCGGTATCCACGGTAACTGCATCCGCGTGCTCGTGTCCTCTCGTGATCGGCGACTCGGAGCTCGACGAGGCGCTGGGCGCCTGGGAAGAGGCGCTCGAGGAAGCCTCCGCATAAGGCTCGGTGGGAGCGGGCATCATCCCGCAACGATGATCGGGCAGCTGCTCGCGGGACGATACGAGCTGCAGGACGTCGCGGGCTCGGGTGGGATGTCGAGCGTCTACAGGGCGCGCGACACCGTGCTCGAGCGCACGGTGGCGATCAAGATCCTGCACGAGCATTACTCGGACGACCCCGAGTACGTCGAGCGCTTTCGCCGTGAGGCACGCGCGCTCGCGCAGCTGAACCATCCGAACATCGTCACGGTCATCGACCGGGGCGAGTACGAGGGCCGGCAGTTCATCGTCTTCGAGCACGTCGAGGGCGAGAACCTCAAGGAGCTCATCGACCGCGAGGGGCAGCTGCCGGTCGACCAGGCGCTCGCACTCGTCCACCAGGTCGCGCGCGGACTTGCGTTCGCCCACGAGCACGGCGTCGTGCACCGCGACGTGAAGCCGCACAACGTCCTCATCGACGCGGACGGGGTGGCCAAGGTGACGGACTTCGGCATCGCGCGCTCGGTCGAGCCGGCGGACGGCCTCACCGAGACGGGCACGCTCCTCGGCACGAGCGAGTACATCGCCCCGGAGCAGGCGAGCGGGCGGCGCGTCGACGAGCGCTCCGACCAGTACTCGCTCGCGACGGTCCTCTACGAGCTTCTCACCGGCGCGCCGCCCGTTCACGGGCGACAACTTCATGGCCGTGGCGATGAAGCACATCCAGGAGCCGGTGCCCAGCGTTCGCGACTCCCGCCCGGACGTCTCGCCGCGGCTCGACGCGATCGTCTCGCGCGCGATGGCGAAGCGGCCCGAGGATCGCTTCCCGACCACCGAGGCGATGATGGCGGCCCTCGAGGCCGCGCGCGCCGACACCGACGGCGCCCTTGCTCCGGCCCCTGTCTCGACGCCGGACGACGGGGCGACGACATTCCGAGCCCGGG
>CAVYAJ010000040.1:0-81162 GCA_963766155.1 uncultured Actinomycetes bacterium
ATCCGGTTCTCGCTGACCCCTCGGTCACCGTCAAGGCCGCTCGGGGCAGCCGTCGCTGTCGACCTCGTAAAAAGCGGAAGGCGGATAGCGCGATCCCCTGATGTGCTGCGCCTCGGGTAACGGCGATGCTGTCGGCGGAACTCAGACTGAGGAGGAGTTGTGTCTTCCTACACGCATCCGGTGCCGCGAGCCATCCCGGAGGCGCTCCGGCACGTCGCCTGGTTCGCGCTCGTCTGCGGCGTCGCGTTCGTGATCCCGTACCTGGGCGTCTCCGTGCTCGACCTGCAGCATGACGTCTTCTATCTCGTCTACTTCGCCGTCACGATCGCACTCGTCGCGACCTACGCACGCGTGGAGCGGGTCGATGTCGGCGAGATCTTCCGCGCGCGCTGGCGCTGGAGCCTCGTCGTCGGCGTCGCCGTCGGCGGCTTCCTCGTCTTCAACGTCTTCAAGATTGCGGACGGAACGGCACGGCCGCACGGCGCGTACTTCGTCTTCGAGCTGCTGTGGCGGGGTGTCGGCTACGGAATGATCGACACGCTGCTGCTGACGATCTTTCCCTGCTTCGTCGCCTACAAGCTGTTGCACGGACATGTCGACGGCCTGAAGGGGAAGCTGCGGTTCACGGCGCTGACGCTGCCGCTGGTGCTGATCGTCACCGCGACCTACCACTGGGGCTATCCGCAGTACCGCCAGGACGGCCTCAGCCGGCCCGAGACCGGCAACGTTCTGATCTCGATCCCGACCTTTGCGACCGCCAACCCGCTCGGCTCGGTCGTCGCGCACGTCTCTCAGCACGTCACCGCCGTGACGCACGCCTACGAGTCGCGAATCTTCAACCCGCCGGTGACGAAGTCATGAGCACGACGACCACACATGAGCATCACGCGAGGCCGCTGCTCGGGCTGCGCCGGCAGCCGGGCCGGATCGCGCTTGCCTTCATGCGGCTGCCGCGCCCGCTCTACCGCCACGGCTTCGGCCGGCTTCTCGGCCACACGTTCCTGCTGATTGCCCACAAGGGCCGCAAGAGCGGCAAACGACACGAGACGGTCGCGATGCCACTCACCTACGACGCCGAGACCGGCGAAGCGGTCGTCTGCTCCGCCTGGGGACCGGACACCGAGTGGATACGGAATCTGCGTGCACACCCTGCGCTCGAAATCCAGATCGGAGCCGAGAGGTATGTGCCGAAACAGCGCCTCCTCTCGCGAGGACGAGGCCGTCGCCGTTGGACTCGAATTTCGGCGCAAGCATCCGTGGCGGCTACGCCTCTTCGCCACGATCCTCGGCTGGGGCGACCTCGGTAGCGACGAGGCCGTGCGCGAGTTCGTGCGCGGCCGCCCCTTCGTCGCATTCCGCCCCGCGCCGCCGAGAGCACGAGCTCACGCGCCGCGAACGCAGGAAGGAGGTGAAACGAAAAATGAAGCTCGTAGAGACACCTCCGAGGGATCTCGCTCTCTTGGCGGTCGCAGTTGTCCTCATGCTCGGCGGCGCCGTGACGCTGGTCGGCGGATGGATCGCCGCGGCGATCGCGATCCCGGTGATAGCGGTCGGAATAGCGCTCGTTGTGATTGAACGCGGCGATGTTCACCGTCAGCAGGCCAAGCACATTCCGGGTACGTAGCGATTGCGATGGGAGGCATCAAATGAGACGAGCAACCCACGCCGCCACCATTGGTTTCTCGGCGATGTTGGCGTTTCAGGTTGCGCTCGCGGCCGGCGCGCCGCTCGGGCACGCGGCCTGGGGCGGCACGCACGCGCATCTCTCGACCGCTCAGCGGGTTGGAAGCGCGATCAGCGTCGCGTTCTACGCGCTGGCGATTCTCGTCGTGCGCCGCCGCGCCGCAGGTCGAACCGAGCGGCGCTACAGGTGGGCCACCCTCGGACTCGTCGGAATCCTTGGACTCTCGGCGCTCATCAACGCGGCATCCGGCAGCCCCTGGGAGAGGTACCTGCTCGCGCCCGTCGCGCTCGCGCTGGCCGTTCTGTGCGCCGTCGTGGCGTACGGAGCGACCCCGTCAAAGGCATCGCAGGGCTCAGGCACAGCGGCCGCCAGACACGTGGCCGGACTGGGAGGTACGAGGTGAGACTCAACACGCTCGCACGTGCTGCAGCAGCGATCGGAGCCGCCTTCTTGTACCGCAAGTTACTGCGGGAGCCGATCCTGACCTGGGGCGCGACCGCCGACGAGGCGGCGGCACGACTGCCGGGCGACGAACTGCTCGAGGACGCCGATGGCGTCGCGACGCGCGCGATCACGATCAACGCGCCGCGTTCGGCGGTGTGGCCGTGGATCGCCCAGATGGGGCCCTCGCCGCGCGGCGGCGCCTACACCTACGACTGGATCGAGAACCTGCTCGGCCTGAACATGCACAGCGCCGACCGCGTCTTGCCCGAGTATCAGCACCCACAGGTCGGCGACGGCTTCGGCTACGGCGCCAACAAGATGAGCTTCAAGATCGTCGCACCGGAGCACGCGCTGGCAACCCAGTCCGCGGACGGCAACTGGGTCTGGACGTTCGTGCTCGAGGAGCAAGACGGCAAGACGCGGCTGATCAGCCGCAACCGCTTCCGGCTACCCAGGCTGAAGGACAAGCTCGGGATGATCCCGATGGAACCCGGCTCGCTCATCATGGAACGCAAGATGCTGTATGGGATCAAGCAGCGGGCCGAGCGGCTCGCCGCCGAGCAGAAGGAGCCGAGCCATGTCTGAGCCTCGGCACGAATTCACGGCGGAGGAGGCGCGGCGGTTCGGCGAGGAGATCGGGATCGACTGGGGGAGCGCGCCCTTCGACGTCGCCCAGTTCCGGATCGGGATGAACGTCGAGCTCGAGCATGGGCTGCGCGACGCGCTCACCAACGTGACCGACGACAACCCTCACGTCACGGCCAAGATCGCGCTCGCCCATCTCAACGAGTTCCCCGACTACTACACGCGGCTCGAACGAATGGAAGAAGAAGCCAAGCAGGCCCACTCGCACTGACAGACTGGCGGCGGAAAGGATCCTTGGGCCGCACACCCAGACGCAAACGCGGCTACATGGCGGCGCTCGCCGTCCGTTTGAGCTCCACGGTCTCGTAGAGCGCCAGCGTAACGAGCACGACCAGCACGAGCGACCAGACCGCCAGTGCCGGGACGAACGCTCCGCTGACGGTGACCCCGAAAACCGCAACGAGGGCGATCAGGCGCTGGCGCCACTGGGCGTGCAGGACGCTGGCCTTGAAGACCAGGCTGCCAACCAGGAAGAGCGCGGCCCGGCGGCCAGCGGGAGCAGGTCGTTGCCGTGCAGTTCCTCACCCGGATGGGCGATCACCAGCTCCGCGGCCACGGCGGCGACGATGATCCCGGCGACGATGGGGCACGTGCAGGTAGCTGAGCGCGCGTCCGAGCCGACCGCGTTCCGCCTCGCGCGACTCGAGCTCCCGGGCAGCACCCTCCGCGTGATAGTCGAAGTAGAGCCACCAGAGCGCCACCGCGATGCCGAACGACACGACCACCGCCGCGATGCGCGTCGCGTTCATCTCGAGGTCGCCCGCGGTCACCCCGGCGGCGACGATCGTCTCGCCCAGCGCGATGATCACGAACAGCCCGATGCGTTCGGAGAAATGGCTGGGCACCAGATCCCAGTCTGCCGGCACCGAGCGGCGGAGGCCGGGAGCCCAGTGGCCGGCCAGCGGCCCTGCGTAGTCCAGGGCCAGCGCCACGATCCAGACGGCGATGCGCGCGTCGCCCTCAACCAGCGCACCGGCGAGCCAGATCACGCTGACCCAGGCGCTCCACACGAAGATGCGCACGAGTGGCGCGCGAAAGGGATCGCTCCGCTGGGTGGCCAGCACCATGAACGCGTTGCGAACCAACTGGATGCCGACGTAGCCGACCACGAACAGGCCCGCGCGGTCTTCGAACGCTTCCGGGATCGCGATCGCCCCGCAGAGGCTGGCGAACATGCCCACGAGCAGAATGGCCCGGACGGGCCGCGTCTCGGGGTCGAACCAGTTCGTCATCCAGGTCGTGTAGATCCACGCCCACCAGGCAGTCAGCAGCAGAAACAGCGTCTCGGCCGCGCCCCAGACCGTCAGGGCCTCGATCAACACGGAGGACAGCTGGGTCACGGCCAGGACGAAGACCAGGTCGAAGAACAGCTCGACGAAGCTCTGGCCGGGCCGGCGAGTCGTCCCGGCGGATGGCGGCGCAGCGGTGAAGGCATGCGCGCCCTGGCCTTCCCCCTCGTGGAGCGGCCAACCTTTCGTCACGCCTGGCGTCCTGGGCTTCAGTCGGCGGCCGTTGCGTACTGCGGGCGTCCGGCGGGCCGGTAGACCTGGAGCGTGACGCCCCTCGGGAAGGCTCGCGAGTCGATCAGGTCGAGCGCGATGTCGGGCCCGGCGTCGGGGAATAGCCGCGTGCCCTGGCCGACGACCACGGGGACGATGAGCAGGTTCATTTCGTCGACGAGCTCCGACTCGAGCAGCCACCGGGTGAGGGCGCCGCTGCCGTGCACCTGTAGCTCTCCTCCCGGCTTTGCTTTCAGCTCGGCTATCGCCGCCGCGACGTCACCGGAGAGGACGGTTGTGTCCGCCCATTGCGGGTCGGTGAGCTTGGTCGATGCGACGTACTTGGGCCGCGTGTTCAAGGCGCCCACGATGGGGTCCTCCAGATCTTCCTCACGCCCCAATAGCCGGCGAAGAGCTCGTAGGTCCGCCGGCCGAACAGGAACGCGTCGGCGCGCTGATAGATCTCGTTGACGCACGTCATGGCGTCGTCGTCGAAGAGCGGATCGGCGGCCTTGCCCACCCGCCGCGCTCGAATCCGCTCCCTGCGGTCATCCTCGGTCGCGCCGCCGTTTCCCTGCATCACTCCGTCGACGGAGACCTGCGTCGTCGTCGTCAGTTTCATGGGTTCGCGGTGATTGTCTCCAACAGCGCGTCGATCCGCGCGAAGCCCGACTTCGCGCCCTCTTCGACGCCGTATTGCATCGTCGTGTCGCGCTCTTCGGTCGACTCGAAGCGCATCGTCTGGGTCAGCTTCGTCTGCTCGCCCAGATCCTCGAACTCGAGCGTCTGCAGGTGGTTCTGGAAGGTCTGCACGAGGCGCTCGGGCGGATCGACCTCACGAAACTCGCCCTCGACGACCCCGTACGCGGTGCGGAACCGGCAGGCGCCGCCGGCGCGGACGTCCATCTCCTCGACGACGGTGCCGTCGCCCCACCACTCAGGGATCAGCTTCGGGTCCGTCCAGACGGAGAAGACGTGCGCGCGCGGCGCGTCGAAGACCCGCTCGACGCGGATCTCGAGCTCGTTCGGCGTGGTGACGGTGGTCTCGCTCATCGTCAGCTCACCGCTTTCTTCACGAGCTTCGCGGATCTTCGCCTCGTCTGCCTGCGTCAGCTTCGTGAGCGCGTAGGCGATCGGCCACATGGAGCCCTCGTCGAGCTTCGCGCTGTCGTTGAAGCCGAGCATCGCGTAGCGCTCCTTGAACTTCCCCGCGTCGCGGAAGAAGACGACGACCTTGCCGTCCTTGTTCGCGTACGCCGGCATGCCGTACCAGGTCTTCGGCATGAGGTCCGGGCGCGTTCTCCTTGACGATCGCGTGGACACGCTTGCCAAGTGCGCGGTCGCTCGGCGACATCTCGGCGAGCGCGGCGGGGATCGCCTCCTCGCCCTGGGCGCCGCCTTGAGCTCGCGGGCGCGCGCCCTCATCGCGGCCTTCTCCTCGGCGCTGAAGCTTTCCTTCTTCTTGGTCGGGCTCATCGTTCTCCTCTCGTTCGTTCGACGACCTGCGCGAAGCGGTCGAGCCGCTGCAGCCACGTGCTGATCCCCTCGAAGGCGTAGGGCACGAGCATGCACCTGCGGACGCGGCCGACCTTCTCCGTCGTGACGAGCTCCGCCTCCTCGAGCAGCCGGACGTGCTTCTTCATACCTGTCAGCGACATGCCGAAGGGCTCGGCGAGCTCGCTGATCGTCGCGCTGCCGGAGCCGAGCCGTTCGAGAACGGCTCGGCGGGTCGGGTCGGCGAGAGCTGCGAATGCGCGGTCGACGGTCGTCGGATACTGAACCATGGAGTTCAGTATCGCACGGTTACCCGAGAAGGGCAAATGGGTCTGTTAGCGGGGCGGCGGGCGCTCGTCGTAGCGCGGGAAGCCCGTCGTCCGGGATCTCCTCCCAGCTCGCCGCGTAGGCGACGAACTGCCGGTGCTGCGGACGGATGCCCGGGTCACGGTCGAAGGCGCCGAGGCGGACGCTGATCACCTCGGGATCGTCCGGGTCGCGGCTCCAGAGCTGCGAGCCGCACTGCGGAGCAGAACTCCTTGGCGAAGCCGCTCTCGGGTTGCCACGCGCGGACGAGCTCCTCGCCGGAGACCATCCGAAGAGCACCCGGCGCGACGCGCGCCTGCGCAGAGGCGGCGGTGCCCGACCTCCGCTGGCAGCGCGTGCAGTGGCAATAGCTCGCGCGGAGAAGCGGCTCGGTCACCTCGAAGCGAACGCCTCCGCAGAGGCAGCCGCCGGACAGCGGCTCGCTCAGTCGCTCCACCACCCGGGCGTCATCTCCGCATCGGTCGGATCTGTCCCGGCGCCGAACGCGAGGTACTCGATGCCCTCGGAGCCGGCCTCCATGTTGCGCATCGTGTCCTTGTCGAAGCGGATGGCGTCCCACTCGCGGAGCTCGACGACCTCGTCGTCGACCTTCACGCGGCCGGAACCGCGCACGACGAGGTAGACCTCCTCCTGGGCCGAATGCTTGTGGCCGAAGGGCATGCGGAACCCGGGGTCGAGCTTCAGGATGCTGAGCCCGAGCGACTCGCCCTCGAGGTCGGTGCGGCCGAACCGGGCATCCATCTCATCGGGCATGCCGAAGTTCGGAGCCTGGTTCTCAACGTCTCTGAGGTTCTTCTTCGTATAGCTGCTCATGACCAGATTCTGGTCCGAGCGGCCGTCCAGGAAACCTGAGAGCTAGGAGTCGGAGTCGGGAAGCGCGAGCGGCTCGCTCTCGAGGAAGACCTGCTCGAGCCGTTCGTTGACCTCGGTCAGGCCTTCCTTCGCCCAGGTGATGCGCTCTTCGATCAGGCGCGCCTCCTCGCGGAGCCGCTCCTTGCGCACGCGGGCATCGTCCTCGACCTGGCGGGCGGCGATGCGAGCATCCTCCTCGATCGAGCCGGCTTTGCGGCGGGCATCGGCGAAGATCTGCTCGACCTCCTTGTCGGCCTGCAGCTTCTGCTCGCGTAGATAGGCATCGGCCTCGGCCCTTGCCTCGCGGCGGATGTCCTCCGCTTCCTCGCGGGCGAGCGTGACGATGTGCTGCCCCGCCTTCTCCGCGGCGGTGAAGACCGCGGTGACGCGCGCGCCGATCCCCGAGTCGTCCTCCGAAGCCTCGACCTCGGGGGTCGCCTCGGCCTGCTGCTCCTCCTCTAATCCCTCTTCCACAGGCGCCTCGGGCGGCGCTCCCTTTGCGTTCATCACGTCCGAGAGTATCGGCCGCTACGGACGCCGAACTTTAGGCCGAACCGTCGCGAATCCCGAGACGCTCGAGCTCGAGTCCCGCAAGCGAGTCGTACCGGCCCTCTTCGAGGTCTCTGAACGGCTGCGGGCTGACGGCGAGAAGCTTGTCGTACGGGAAGTTGGAGACCGCGCGACGGGCGAGGAACTCGACGAGCAGCGGGTCGGTCGGCGCACGCTTCAGCGCACGGCGCACGGCGCGGGCGTCGTTCGTCCAGGCCCAGCGCAGCGGGAGATACAGGCCGAGCAGGGGCAGCGTCGGGATGAGAGCGATGGAAAGGGCGAGGAGGACGCTCAGGTTCTCGGTGGAGTCGCGGCTGTCGCGCCCGCTCGCCTGGGCGCTCCTCCCGGCCTCCTCGACCTGGTCGGCGACGGTGGAGACCTGGCTCCCGACGAAGGGGATGCTCCCGAGGTTCCGGACGAGGCCGCCCGTCTCCTCGACCGCCACGCCGGCCGTGACGACGGTGTCCGAGAGCTCGCGGAGGTTTCTCACCTCGCGCCCGACGAGCAGCGCGAGCGCGAGCCAGAGGATGACCCAGAGGACGGCGACGACGTCGAGGAGGCGGATCAGGCGCACGCCTGTGGTCGGAAACGCAAGTCCCATGCCCCGCTCCTTACCCGCTCCGACCCGGCGTTTCACCGGCCTGGGCGCGGGAACAAGCAGCCTGAGTACCGGAGCGGGCTAGCTCAGGAGGGGTACCGATGATCACGTCCGAAGAGCGGAGAACTACCGAGTTTCCGTCGGATCCGGACGAACAGGCGGAATCCGGGCGCTCTGCTCCGATCGACGAAGACGTCGAGGGAGAGCTCAACGCTGCGCTGCCTGAACCTCGTGAAGAGGAGAAGGAGCGCTCGCGGAAGTCGGGCTGAGGAGACCGCCGAGCACGGCGCCGAAGAGCGCATGTGCGGTCACCTCGTACGCGAACACGCGTCCGTTTCGAAGAAGCGGCGGCCAGTTTCCGCTGCGCCGGTCCTCGTGCACGCGGTCGACGACGGCCATCGCAGGCCAGAGCGAAAGCTCTCGGCCTGCGCCATGACGACGCCGCTCACGGGCCCGCGAAGGCCGAGGCGCTCGAAGGTCGCGCCGAAGAGCGCGCCGTTCACGAGATGGATCGCGATCGCCGCTTCCGGCCCGACCCGGGCGAGGCCGCCGAGTAGCCGGCGGTCGGAGTACCACGGGATGCCGAAGACGCGCCCGAGCGCGGGTTCGGCTGCCGCCCAGACGCCCGCCGCGACGATCCCCGCCACCATTCCCCTCATCGTCCGGCGAGCATATCCTCACCCCTATGGCGGCCTTCACCCTGGACCAGCGGCGAACGCTCACGCTGGCCGCGACGGTGCTCGGGTCGTCGCTCGCCTTCATCGACGCCACGGTGGTCTTCGTCGCCCTGCCGACGATCGCGGAGGATCTCGACCTCGGCCTCACAGGACAGCAGTGGATCGTCCTTTCCTATTCACTGTCGCTCGCATCTCTCTACCTCGTCGGTGGTGCGATCGGCGACCGCTACGGCCGTAGGCCGACGTTCATCGCGGGGGCGGCGGGCTTCGCCGTTGCCTCGGTCTTCGCCGGCTTCGCGCCGACGGGCGGCCTTCTCATCCTGGCGCGCCTGCTACAGGGCGTCGCGGGCGCCTTCCTGACGACGAACTCCCTCGCGCTCTTGCGCGGCGTCTACGGCGACGAGGCCGGCCGGGCGATCGGGCTGTGGACAGCGTTCACGACCGTGGCCACGATCGCGGGGCCGCCGATCGGCGGCGCGCTCGTCGAGTGGGTCTCATGGCGCTGGATCTTCTTCATCAACCTTCCGCTCGCGGCGCTCACCGTCGTTCTCGCCAAGGCCGGCGAGTGCGACGAGCAGAAGATGCTGCGCGTCGGCCGCCTCGACATACCCGGCGCCACACTCGCGGCACTCGCCTTCGGGACGCTGACGTACGGCCTCGTCGAGGGGCCGGACAAGGGCTTCGGCGAGGTCTGGTGGGCGTTTGCGATCTCGGTGCCCGCGCTCGTCGCGTTCTGCCTCGTCGAGGCCCGCTCGAAGAACGCGATGCTGCCGTTCGAGCTCTTCAAGCGGCGCAACTTCGCGATGGCGAACCTCGAGACGTTCCTCGTCTACGGCGCGCTCTACGCACAGCTCATCTTCGTACAGCTCTACCTGCAGTTCATCGGCTTCTCGCCCTTCGAGGCCGCGCTCCTCGGCATTCCGGGCAGCGTGATCATGATCGCCCTCGCGGCGCGATTCGGGAAGCTCGCCGACGAGCACGGCCCGCGTTTCTACCTCACCGCGGGCCCCTTCCTCGCCGGCATCGGCATCCTGCTCATCCTGCCCGTGACGGAGAAGAGCGACTTCTGGACGTGGGGGTTCGCGTCGATCATGGTCTTCTCGCTCGGCCTGGCCATGCTCGTCGCCCCGATCACGTCGACGGCCCTGAAGTCGGCGCCGTCGGAGTTCGCGGGCATCGCCTCGGGCGTGAACTCGACGGTCTCGCGCCTCGGCAACCTCATCGCGGTCGCGACCATCGGCCTCATCATCTCGCTCGTCTACGACTCGAAGGTGAGCGTCGGCGTCCCGCTCGCGAAGAACCAGGTCGACGAGACCCTACGCAGCGCCTCGATCGACGGCTTCCGGGTCGGGATGCTCGTCGCCGCGGGCCTCGCCTTCGCGGGAGCAGCGGTCGCGGCGGTCGGGATCGTGAATCGCGAGGACGCCCCGGCGAAGTCAGCGGACAGGCACCGGCGCCAGCCGGAAATTGAGGCCGGCCACGCGCTCACGCGCCTTGGCGACGGCCTCGTCCCTCGTCGCGCCGGACTCGTAGAGGATCGCGAGCCGGTAGCTCTGGGCGTCGTTCGTCCCCTGGGCCGAGAGCGCCAGGCCCGGCCGGGCAAGCACCTCGAGGTTGTCGTCGGGATCGGGCACGGCTTCGACGTAGGCGTCCTCGAAGACGCGCATGACGTAGCTGACCGCGACTCCGTCAGGGAGGCCCGTCTCCCATTTCGGATCGTCTCCGCACGCGAGCTCGAAGAGCGCGTCATAGGTCGGAGCGGCCGTGGAGCGCCTGGACGAGCGGCGCGAACTGCGAGGCGATCCGCCCGTTCACCTCGATGATCTGGGCCGGGCCCTCCTTCGGGACGAAGAACTCGACGTTGAAGAAGCCGCCCTCGAAGCCGAGTGCGGGCAGGATCCCGACGGCGATGTCGGAGAGCTCCGCCTGCCTCTCCTCGGAGAGCCGCGACGGATAGTCGAAGCGCTCGAAGCTGAACGTCCCCTCGTACTTGACCGAGTCGGTCACGCCGATCGTGACCACCGAGCCTCCGTGGACGTAGCCCTCGAGCGTGACCTCGTCGCCGGACAGGAGCTCCTCGCCGATGAACCCGTGCACCCTCGCTGGATCGCCGCCGGCAATCGCCGCGATCTCCGCGTAGCGGTTCGTGTAGCGGTCGGCCTCGTGCAGCTTCGAGAGCTCCGAGAGGTCGTCGATCCGGTAGGCGTTCTGCGAGAGCCGGCCGACGACGGGCTTGGCGAAGAACGGCGGGTCGCAGGGGATGCCGTCGTCGAGGAGGCAGAACTTCGGCGTCGACTCCGGCGCGACGAGCCGCTGCACGTCGCGCGAGGTCGGCTTGTGCTGGAGCGCGAGGATGGACTGCGGCGTCGGGCCCGGCAACCCCCGGCGCTCGGCGACGATCGAGGCCAGGAGCGCCGAGAGGTCCTTCGTGCCGATGACGCCGTCGGCCGGAAGAGTCTCGGCGTGCTCGAGGAACGGCTCCGGCTCGAAGTCGTCGAGCTGGTCGAGGTCGGAGCCCTCGTAGCGAACGCGGAATCGGTCCTCCAGCCCCGCGGCGCGGATGGCGACAAGATCCCGCTCCTGCGGGCAGAGGACGAGGATGTCTCTCATGCGCGCGACCCGCGCCTCGGCGCGAAGCGGGAATCGTACCCGCGTGGCTCTAAAGTAGGCGCGTGCTCGTGGCCCGCACCGACGTCGTCGGCAGCCTGCTGCGACCGGCCTTCCTGCTGGAGGCCCGGGAGCAGCTCGATGCCGCCGTGATCGCCGAGGAACGCTTCGCTGAAGTGGAGGACGCGGCCGTCGACCACGCGCTCGCCTTGCAGGAGGAGGCCGGGCTCGACGTCGTCACGGACGGGGAGATGAGGCGCCTCTCCTTTCAGAGCCAGCTGCCCGCGGCGGTCGATGGCTTCGCCGACTGGGACCTCGATGCCTTTCTCTGGGGCGAGTGGCACAGCGACGAGCTCGGCGACATGAACGTCGAACGTCCGCCCCTGGCTGTGACGGGGAAGCTTCAACGCAGGCGTTTTCTCTCGGCGGCGGAGTTCACGTATGCACGGGATCGGACCAAACGTGTGCTGAAGGTAACGCTGCCGAGCCCCTCCCTATTCGCGAACTTCTGGAACCCGGATCGCCCGCCCGAGGCCTACGCGACCCTGGAGGACTACCTCGGCGACGTGGCGGAGATCCTGCGCGACGAGGTGGACGAGCTCGTTCGGCTCGGCGCGCGCTACATCCAGCTCGACGCGCCGCACTACCCGCTTCTCCTCGACCCGGGGTACCGCGATTTCTACGAGAGCCGTGGCTGGCCGGCCGACCGCTGGCTCGACCTCGGCCTCGAGCTCGACAACCTCGTCATCGGCAACCATCCGGGCGTGACGTTCGGCATGCACCTCTGCCGCGGGAACCAGGCGAGCCGCTGGCTCGTCTCGGGCGGCTACGACTGGATCGCCGCGCGCCTCTTCCCGCGGGTGAAGGCCCAGCGGATCCTGCTCGAGTACGACGACGAGCGCTCGGGCTCCTTCGAGCCGCTCGCGGAGGTGCCGGAGGACAAGGTCGTCGTCCTGGGCCTCGTAACGACGAAGAGCGGCAGGCGGGAGACCGTGGACGAGCTCGTGGCGCGCGTCCGCGAAGCCTCGGCCTTCATGCCGCTCGAGCGGCTCGCGATCTCGCCGCAGTGCGGCTTTGCCACGTCGATCCTCGGCAACGCACTCTCGGAGGAGGACGAGCGCGCCAAGCTCGCAACCCTCGTGCGCGCCGCCGAGCTGGTCTGGTCGGCATGACGGTCGTCCTCCAGGGAAGCGGGCTGACGGTGGCCGACGTCGTGCGCGTCGCCCGTAACGGCGAGCCGGTCGAGCTCGCACCCGGGGCGGTCGAGCGCATGCGCGAGACGCGAGCGCTCGTGGAACGGGTGGTGGAGCGCGGAGACGAGGTCTACGGCGTCACCACCGGGGTCGGCGCGCGCAAGAAGCACCGCGTGCCTCTCGAGGAGATCCCGGCCTTCAACCGGCGGCTGATCGAGAACCACCGCATCGGGACTGGGCCCGACGCTCCGCCGGAAGTCGTCCGCGCGACGATGCTCCGGCACGCGAACATGCTCGCCAAGGGGACTTCAGGCGTACGGCCGGAGATCGCGGAGCGGATCGTGCGCGCGCTCAACGAGGACGAGCGGCCGCGCGTCCGCATGCTCGGCTCGATCGGCCAGGGCGACCTCGCGCCGATGGCAGACCTCGCTGCCGGGCTCTTCGAAGACGTCGAGCTCCTCGCCAAGGAGGGCATCGCGCTCATCAACTCGAACGCGTTCTCGACGGGGCTGGCGTCGCTCGCAATCGCCGACGCCGAGCGGCTCGTGGACACGCTCGACGTCACGGGCGCACTCGACCTCGAGGCCTTCGCCGCGAACCTGACGATGCTCCACCCCGCCATCGCCGAGGTGCGGCCGTATCCCGGGCTCTGCGCCGCGCTCGAGCGGCTGCGCGGCCTTCTCGAAGGGAGCTACCTCTGGGAGCAGGGCGCCGCGCGAAACCTCCAGGACCCGCTCACGTTCCGCTGCCTCCCGCAGATCCACGGCGCCGCGCGCGACGCGCTCGAGTTCGCGAAGGGACAGCTGGAGATCGAGCTCAACGCCTCGCAAGAGAACCCGCTGGTCATTCCCGACGAGGACCGCATCGTCTCGGTCGCAAACTTCGACGTCCTCCCGCTCGCCGCCGCGCTGGACTTCCTCCGCGTCGCCCTCGCCCCAACGATCACGAGCGCCTGCGAGCGGCTGCTCAAGCTCCTGCAGGGCCCGCTGACAGGCCTTCCGGACTCCCTGGCACCCCGGCAGGGCCTCGTGGAGAACTCCCTCGGCGAGCTCGGCGTCGCCGCGCAGGCGTTGACCGCGGAGGCGCGCCTCCTCGCGCAGCCAGTCTCCTATGAGGTCGTCACCTCGACGCACGCCGAAGGGATCGAAGACCGGATCACCATGGCGCCGCTGGGAGCCCGCCGCCTCTCCGAGATGGTCCAGCTCGGAGAGCGCCTTGCCGCGATCGGGTTCACCGTCGCCGCCCAGGCGATCGACTCTGCGGAATCCGTCGGCGCTGGGAGCCGGGACGAAGCGCGCGTACGACCTCGTCCGCGAGCGCGTCCCGTTCATGGACGAGGGCGACCCCCTCCCGGCCGACCTGGAGCCGGTGCGGGACCTGATCCTCGCGGGCGCGTTCGTCGCCTAGACTGATTCGGATGGCCGGAGCCGGACTTCTCGAGCGCCTCGAGCAGGGGCACGTCATCTGCGCGGAGGGCTACCTCTTCGAGCTCGAGCGGCGCGGGTTCATCCAGGCCGGCGCATTCGTCCCCGAGGCCGTGCTCGACCACCCGGAGAAGGTGACCGAGCTCCATCGCGAGTTCGTGCACGCGGGCTCCGACGTCGTCGAGGCGTTCACCTACTACGCGCACCGCGAGAAGATGCGCGTCGTCGGCAAGGAAGGCCTCCTCGAGGAGCTGAACCGAAACGCGCTCGCGCTCGCGAAGGAGGTCGCCGACGAGACCGGCACGCTCTTCGCCGGCGACATCTGCAACACGAACGTCTTCGACCCCGACGACCCCGAGTCCAAAAAGGCCGTCCAGGCGATGTTCGACGAGCAGGTCGCGTGGGCCGCCGAGGCGGGCGTCGACTTCGTCATCGCCGAGACCTACTCCTACGCCGAGGAAGCACGCATGGCGCTCGAGACGATCAAGGCGGCCGGCCTGCCCGCCGTCGTCACCATGTGCATCCACCAGGAGCCGATGACGCGCGACGGCATGACTCCTGCAGACGCCTGCGCGATGCTCGAACAGGCGGGCGCCGACGTCGTCGGCCTGAACTGCATCCGGGGCCTCCAGACGACGATGGAGTTGCTGCCGAGCATCCGCAAGCAGGTCTCGGGCTACGTGGCCGCGCTGCCGGTCCCGTACCACACGACAGCCGAGATGCCGACCTTCCAGAGCCTCCGCCACCCCCGCCTGGACGGCATGCTCTTCCCCACCGCGCTCGAGCCCTTCGAGTCGACCCGCTTCGAGGTCGCCGAGTTCGCGCGGGGAGCCGATGCGCTCGGCATCCAGTATCTCGGCCTCTGTTGCGGCAACGCGTCCTACCTGACGCGCTCGCTCGCCGAGGCGCTCGGGCGCACCCCGCCGGCGAGCCGCTACTCGCCGGACATGTCCAAGCATGCGTACTACGGCACCGACCCGCTCCTGAAGCCGGAGAACCTCGACTTCGCCGACCGGCTCTGACGCAGCGCGCGTGATCCCGGTCCTCATCGACTGCGACCCGGGCCAGGACGACGCGCTCGCGCTTCTGCTCGCGCTCGGGAGCCCCGAGCTCGACGTCCTCGGCGTGACCGCGGTGGCCGGAAACCAGACGCTCGACAAGACGACGGCGAACGCGCTCCGCGTCCTCGAGCTCGCAGGCCGGAACAGATATTCCCGTCGCCGCCGGCGCGGACGGGCCCCTCGCCGGCGCGCTCGTCGTCGCAGCCGATGCCCACGGCGAGACCGGGCTCGACGGCGTCGACCTCCCGCCTCCGAGCGCCGAGCCCGTCCCCGAGCACGCGATGGACTTCCTCGCGGCGCAGCTCGAAGCCTCCGACCGGCCGGTCACGCTCGTCGCGCTCGGCCCGCTCACGAACGTCGCACTCCTCCTCGAGGCGCATCCCGAGGCGGCGGCGAAGATCGACCGCGTCGTGCTCATGGGCGGCGCGATCCACGAGGGCAACCAGACGCCGTCGGCGGAGTTCAACATCTGGATCGACCCAGAGGCGGCCGCCCGCGTGTTCGAAAGCGGGCTCGACGTGACCATGGTCGGGCTCGACGTGACGAACAGGGCCGTTCTCTCGAATGCCGACGCCGACAGTCTGCGCGGCGGCGGGCCGGTCGCCGAGGCCGCAGCGGACATGGTCGGCTTCTATCTCGGCTTCTACAACGACGCATACGACCACGGCGGCGCACCGATCCACGACGCCGTCGCGCTCGCGCACGTCTTCCGCCCCGACTTCCTCACGGTGGAGGCGCGGCACGTCGAAGTCGACACCTCCGACGGGATCTGCCGCGGCCGCACGGTGGTGGACATGCGCCGCCGCACCTCGGGCCCCGAGCCGAACGCGCACGTGGCCGTGGACATCGACGCGGACGGCTTTCGAACCCTTCTTCTGGCGCGCCTGCGCGCCTTCTCGCCAACTTCGCCGCAGGCCTCCCGTCTGACTTCCTGAGAGGGAAGACCCCGTTGCCAAAGGCCCCGGGATGAGCTATAAGCGGGCGTTCCGGGCGAAACCGAAGGCCGCACCCTGGCGGAAGGAGAGAGGCCGTAATGGATGACACGCAGCGTCGCGTAGACGCCATCCGTAAGGACCGCAGCGAACTCGAAAACCACATCATCGACGAGTACTCGGCGGGCAAGATCACGCGGCGGGAGTTCGTGCGCCGCGGCACCGTCGTCGGCATGTCCATCCCGCTGGTCTCGTTTCTCGCGGCGGCCTGCGGAGGGGGCAGCGGCGGAGAGACAACGGGTGGCGGCACGACGCCGACGGCTACGGGCAGCGTCCAGCCCGGCGGCAACATCCGCGTCGCGCTCATCCAGACCGGCGACCGAGCCCAACCCTGTCATCGTCAAAGACGAGGGCGGCGCCGGGCTGATCGGCTCGACCGGCGAGTTTCTTTCGTTCTCCAACGCGAAGCTCGAGCTCGACCGAAATCGCCGAGAGCTGGTCGCCGAACGACGGACGGCACCGAGTGGACCTTCAAGATCCGCCAGGGCGTCACAGTTCCACAGCGGCAAGACGATGACGGCGAACGACGTAAAGACCACGTTCGAGACGCTCATCGACCCAAAGAACGCGTCCAACGCGCTCTCAGCGCTCGGCGGCGTGCTCTCGCCCGGGAACATCGACGCCCCCGACGACGCAACCGTCGTCTTCAATCTCGACGCGCCGAACGGAAACTTCCCAACGCTCGTCAGCTCGGCCAACTACAACGCGATCATCATCCCGGCCGATCTCGACCCGGCCGATTGGGGCAAGACGTTCGACGGCACCGGGCCTTTCAAGCTCGACAGCTTCACGCCGAAACAGGGTGCGAAGTTCTCACGCTTCGACGGCTACTGGGGCACGAAGGCGAACCCCGACTCGATGGAGCTCACGTTCTACGACGAAGAGGCGCCTATGGTGCTCGCCATCCAGGGCGACGAGGTCGACTTCGTCGAGCACTTCTCCGTTTCGGGCGGCAAGGCGCTTCTCTCCGACTCCAACGTTCAGGTGATCTCGGTCGAGACTCGACGCATCGCGAGATGCACATGCGTACCGACATGGAGCCCTTCACGGACAAGCGCGTGCGGCAGGCCATCGCCCTCTCGCTGGACCGGAACGCGATGGTCGAGGGCCTTTGGGACGGACGAGCAGACCTCGGCAACGACAGCCCGTTCGCACCGCTCTATCCCTCCACGGATCCGAGCGTCCCGCAGCGCGAACAGAACATCGATCAGGCGAAGCAGCTCCTCGCTGACGCAGGCAAGACGAGCTTCAGCGTGGACCTGAGCACGTGGAACGGCTTCGAGATTCCTGATCTCGCCCAGCTCGTCAAACAGTACGCGGAGCAGATCGGGGTCACGGTCAATATCAAGATCGTCGGCGAGCGACGCCGACGTACTACGGAGACGCCGTGTTCGGAAAATCGATCTGGCTCGACTCGGTGATGGGCATCACCGATTACGGCCACCGGCCGGTGCCGAACGTGTATCTCTCTTCCGCATTCACGAGCAAAGGCACCTGGAACGCGGCTCACTTCAAGAACGCCCAGGCAGACCAGCTCATCGCCGACTACATCGCGGCCCTCGACATCGATTCCCAGCGTGCCGCAGCCAAGAAGATCCAGGAATTGCTGCTCGACGAGACTCCGGTCGTGTTTCCCTACTTCTACAACTTCCTCTCGGCCGCCAAGCCGAATCTCAAGAACGCGGTTTCAGCCGCGACCGGCCAGTTCGACCTCTCGAAGGCCGGCTTCACCAGCTGATCAACGACGACCATGCGGCCGGGGCTTCGGTCCCGGCCGTCTGATCCTAGATCTGTAGGAGCGGCGATGGGGCGATTCCTCCTCACCCGGCTCGGCCTCGCGGCCATCACGCTGTTCCTCCTCAGCGTGCTCGTCTTCGTGGGCGCGAACCTGCTTCCCGGCGACGTGGCTCGGCGCAAGCTCGGCAACCTCGCCGACCAGGCGTCCGTCGACCAGCTGAACCACCAGCTCGGCACGGACAAGCCGATCCTCCAGCAGTACTGGAACTGGATCTCCGGGCTCCTCCACGGCGACCTGGGAACCTCGCTCACCTACCGCCTCCCCGTCAGCCAGCTGATCGGGCCGGCGCTCATGCACTCGCTCAAGCTCGCCGCCTTCGCGTTCGTCATGGTCGTTCCGCTCGCGATCGTCGGCGGCGTCGTCGCTGCTCTCAAGCGCGACCGGCTCACGGACCGGATCATCACGATCGGCGGCCTCTCGCTCGCGGTCGTTCCCGAGTTCGTCACGGGGATCGCGCTGATTCTCATTTTCGGGCTCTGGCTGAACCTCTTCCCCGTCAGTGCGAACGCGCCCGACGGGAGCAACATCCTCACGCAGCTCAAGTACCTCTTCCTCCCTGCGCTCACCCTCGTGATCGTCCTTTTCGGCTACATCAGCCGGATCACGCGCGCCGGCACCATCGAGGCGCTCGACGCCGAATACACACGCACCGCCGATGCTCAAGGGTTTGCCGCGACGCACAGTCGTCCGTCGACACGTGCTCCGCAACTCACTCCTGCCCACGATCGCCGTCATCGCGACGCAGACCGGCTACCTCATCGGCGGCCTCGTCGTCATCGAGACACTGTTCAACTATCCGGGCATGGGCAAGCTGATCTTCACCGCCGCGAACGGCAAGGACTTTCCGCTCCTCGCCTCAGCGTCCTCATCGTCGGCATCGTGTTCCTCGTCGCGACCCTGCTTGCTGACGTCGCCTACTCGCTGCTCAACCCGCGCATCCGTTACGCGACCGCCGAATGACGACGCTCGAAGACCCAACCGCCCCGATCGCGATCCCGATCCGCCCGGACGAGGCGAAGGTGGAGCGCCACGAGCGCTTCCGGCTTCTCTTCAGGTCGCCGACGTTCTTGCTCGGGCTGTTCCTCGCCGGCATCTGGGTCGATCTGCGCGATCTTCGGCAACCTGATCACGCCGCACGATCCCGTCGCACCGGACATCCTCAGCAAGTTCGAGGCGCCCTCGGGTCAACACCTCTTCGGAACGGACAAGCTCGGTCAGGACGTCCTCTCGCGCGTGATCGTCGGCGCGCGCTCCGTTCTCGTGGTCGCACCACTCGCGACCATCCTCGGGACGGTGCTGGGTACGACGATCGGCCTCGTGACCGGCTACTACCGGGGCTTCGTCGATGAGGCGATCATGCGCGTCGTGGATGCCGTTCTGGCCATCCCCCTGATCATCACCGCGCTAGTCGCCATCACGGCCGTGGGGCCGTCGCGTAAGACGCTCGTACTCGTCATCGGCTTCGTGTTCACGCCGATCATCGCCAAGACGGTTCGAGCAGCAGTTCTCGGAGAGGCCCGGCTCGAGTACGTGCAGGCGGCCCGCCTCCGCAACGAGCACGGCCCATACGTGATGTTCGCCGAGATCCTTCCGAACGTGACCGGGCCAATCATCGTCGAGTTCACCGTTCGCCTCGGCTACGCCATTTTCACCGTCGCCACGCTTGCGTTCCTCGGCTTCGCCGCTGACCCAACCGTTCCCGACTGGGGCCAGGACATCTCCGCCCACTACCCGAGCATCAACGCGCGGCTACTGGTGGCCGGTCCTCTTCCCCTCCCTCGCCATCGCGACGCTCATCGTCGGCATCAACCTGATCGCAGATGCCGTCGCGCAGCTCTTCGAGCAGATGAACGACCCCGCCATCGAGCTCCAGGACCTCGAGATCGCCTACCGCGTGCGTGGCGTAGACCGGCGCGTGCTCCGCGGCGTTTCGTTCGCGATCGGCCAGGGCGAGTCGTACGGGCTCGTCGGCGAGTCCGGCTGCGGGAAGACGACCGCGGCCTTCGCGATCATGCGCTACCTCCCGCGCAACGCGAAGACCCTCGAGCGGCTCGATCCGCCTGAACGGCGAGGACATGCTCGGGATGAGCGGCGGCAGCGTGCGCCGCCTGCACGCGACGACGCTCTCGATGGTCTACCAGAACCCGCGTCGGCCCTGAACCCGTCCATCCGGATCGGCCCGCAGCTCACAGAGGTCTTCGCGCTCATCGGGGTGCGAAAAGGACGAGGCGATGCACCAGAGCGAGGCGATGCTGCACAAGGTGCAGATCTCCGACCCGGAGCGGGTGATGCGCCGCTATCCGCACCAGCTCTCGGGCGGTATGCAGCAGCGCGTCGTGATCGCGATGGCGCTCGCGAAGAACCCGACGCTCCTCATCCTCGACGAGCCGACGACCGGCCTCGACGCGACGGTCGAGGCGGAGGTGCTCGACCTCATCGCCGCGCTACGGCAGGAGTTCGGGACGACCGTCCTCTTCATCAGCCACAACCTCGCCGTCATCGCGAAGATGTGCGAGCGCGTCGGCGTCCTCTACGCGGGTCGACTCGTCGAGGAAGGCGCGGCACAGGAGGTCTTCCACGACCCGCGGCACCCCTACACCGTCGGCCTCCTCCGCTGCATCCCGCGCGGCGGCGTCCGCAAGGACGAGACCGCGCTCGACACGATCCCGGCTTCCTCCCCGGCTCGGCGCCGACCTCCCGGGCTGCGTCTTCGAGCCGCGCTGCGGTCTCGCCAAGGAGGTCTGCCGCGAGCAGGAGCCCGACCTCTATCCCGCTCGGCCACGGACGCGCGAGCCGCTGCCACTTCCACGACCGGGCGCACGAGCTCCCACGCAGCGACCCCGGCCCGGCTCCCGCTGCGGCGCAGACGGCAACGGCGATCCGCTCCTCGAGGTCGGCACGGCTCGAAGACGTTCAAGCAGGACGGGCAGGACGTCCAGGCACTCGTCGACGTCTCGCTCGTCGTCCGCCCCGGCGAGGTGCTCGGGCTCGTCGGCGAGTCGGGCAGCGGCAAGACGACGCTCGCCCGCGTCCTCCTCGGCCTCACGCTCGGCCGACGAGGGCTCGACGGTGGAGATGGACGGGGAGCCGCTCGCCGGCAAGGTCGAAAAGCGGACGCACGGAGCAGGTGCGCTCGCTCCAGATCGTCTTCCAGAACCCCGACGGCGCGCTCAACCGCCGCCACTCCGTGCGCCGCATCGTCGGGCGCGCGCTGGAGAAGCTCCTGGGTCTGCAGCGGCCGAGAGAGGGACGCGCGCGCGGTCGAGCTCGACGGAGTCGGTGCGCTTCGACAGACACTCATGGGCGCGAAGCCCGCGCAGCTCTCCGGCGGCCTCAAGCAGCGAGTCGCGATCGCGCGCGCCTTCGCGGGCGAGCCGCGCATCGTCCTCTGCGACGAGCCCACATCGGCCCTCGACGTCTCGGTGCAGGCGGCGATCCTCAACCTGCTCGTCGAGCTGCAGACACAGAAAGGCGTGAGCTACATCTTCATCTCGCACGACCTCGGCGTCGTCCGCTACATCTCGGACCGGATCGCGGTCATGTACCTCGGCCGCCTGCAGGAGGTCGGCGACGCGGAGACGGTCTTCGGCGGCCCGCACCACCCGTACACGGAGGCGCTTCTCTCCGCGGTGCCGACTCTCGAGGGCGAGGAGCGGACGCGCATCCGTCTCGAGGGGGAGATCCCGAGCGCGGCCAACCCGCCCTCCGGCTGCGTCTTCCACACGCGCTGTCCGCGGTTCCTCGGCGAGATCTGCGTGCAGGAGGAGCCGCCGCTCGCCGAGGTCGAGCCCGGTCACCTCATGCGCTGCCACATCCCCGTCGAAGAGCTTCGGCGCCTGCAGGCCGAGGCGCCGCCGCGCGCTCAGGCGAAGACGACGACCTGACGGACGACGTCGCCGGCTCTCAGCCGGTCGAACGCGTCCGGAAGCTCGGCGAGCGGGAGCTTGCGGCTGACGAGCCTGTCGAGGTCGAGCGCGCCCGAGTGGTAGAGGTCGACGAGGCGCGGCACGTCCTCCTGGATGCGCGCAGAGCCGAGGAAGGTGCCCTTGAGCGTCTTCTCCGACATGAACTGCCACGGGTCGATCGTGAGGCTGCTCCCCCGCGGCATGATCCCGACGACGACGACGGTGCCGCCTGCCCGGGTCGCCTTCCAGGCCTCCTGGATCGCCCGCTCCGAGCCGATCGCCTCGAACGCGTAGTCGGGGCCGCCGCCGGTGACGTCCTTCACCGCGGCGACGGCGTCCAACCCCTCGCCCGCGTGGACGACGTCGGTCGCGCCTAGCTCCCTGGCGAGCTCGAGCTTCTCCGCCCGCGTGTCCACTGCGACGATCCGGGAGGCACCGGCCAGCCGCGCTCCCTGGACGACGTTCGCGCCCACCCCGCCGCAGCCCCACACGGCGACGGTGGCGCCCTCCTCTACCCCAGCCGTGTTGGCGACCGCGCCGTAGCCGGTCAGCACCGAGCAGCCGACGAGCGCCGCCGAGTCGAGCGGGACGTCGTCGCGGATCTTGACCGCGGCGGACTCGGGCACGACCGCGTGGCCGGCGAACGACGAGATGGAGTTGAAGTGGTGCAGCGTCGTCCCGTTCAGGCTCAGGCGGCTCGTGCCGTCGGCGAGCGTCCCCTCGGCCGCCATGCGAGCGCCGAGAGCGCAGAAGTTGGGACGGCCCCGGCGGCACTCCTCGCACTCGCCACACGAAGGGACGAGCGCGAGCACGACGTGGTCGCCCGGCTGGAGCGACTGTACGCCGGGCCCGGCCTCCTCGACGACTCCCGCCGCCTCGTGACCGAGGACGAGCGGAAGCGGCTCGGGCAGGTGCGCCGTCCACGACGTGGAGGTCGCTGTGGCACACCCCGCAAGCCGCGATCCTGACGAGAACCTCGCCCTCCTTCGGCGCGGCGAGATCGACCTCGAGGATCTCCACCGGCCTGCCCGGCTCCCAGAGGACAGCCGCTTGCGTCTTCATGCGGCGAGCGTAGCCGTAGAATCGGCGCGTGCGCGCCGCCGTCCTCAGAGGGATCGACGAAGCGATGAGCGTCGAGGACGTCGAGCTGGCGGCGCCCGGCCCCGGCGAGGTCGAGGTACGGCTCGCCGCGAGCGGCGTCTGCCACAGCGACTGGAACGTCGTCACGGGGGCGACCGCGAACCCGTTCCCCACAGTGCTCGGCCATGAGGGTGCCGGCATCGTCGAATCGGTCGGCGACGGCGTCGACACGGTCTCCGAGGGAGACCACGTCATCCTCTCCTGGCTGCCCGCCTGCGGACGCTGCTACTACTGCTCGCGCGGCCGCCAGGTCCTCTGCGACGTGGCGATGGAGGACATGTTCCGCGGCACCTTGCCCGGCGGAGCCCTGCGGCTCTCCCAGAACGGCGACCCGCTCTACCACTACTCCTACCTCTCCGCGTTCGCGGAGCGCTGCATCGTCCCGGAGGGATGCTGCGTCCGGATCCGTGACGACGCGCCGCTCGAGGTCGCCGCGCTCGTCGGCTGCGCGGTGATGACGGGCTACGGGGCCGCGGTCGACCCGCGCCGGCGTGAAGGCCGGGAGCTCGATCGCGATCTTCGGAGCGGGCGGCGTCGGGGCTCTCCGCGATCATGGGCGCGCGGCTCGCGGGCGCCGCCGTGATCGTCGCCGTGGATCCCTTCGCCTTCAGGCGCGAGACCGCCCTGGAGCTCGGCGCGACACATGCGCTCGACCCCGGCTCCGACGACGCGCCGGCCGCGCTTCGCGACTTGACGGACGGGCGCGGCGCGGACGCGGCGATCGACTCGGCCGGCGTGCCCGGCGTGCTCGCGCAGGCCTATGCCGCGCGTGCGGCGCGGGGGCACCGGTCGTCGCCGTCGGCCTCCCGCCGGAAGGCCTCAGCGCGGAGCTGCCCGCCTCCGATCTCGCACGCGAGGAGAAGGTCGTCACCGGCAGCTTCTACGGCTCCTGCAGCCCGCAGCTCGACATGCCGAAGGTGCTCGACCTCTACATGGACGGGCTCCTCCCGCTCGACCGGCTCGTCAGCCGCGCGTACCCGCTGGAGGAGATCAACGAGGCCTTCGCCGCCATGAACGCCGGAGAGGTCGCGCGGGCGGTGATCCGCCCCTGAGCCGGATCCTCATCGGCGAGGGCTTCGCCGGCAGCGGGCCGAACGCAGCCCACACCAACACGGTGCTCGGGTCGCGCGACGGCCCGGTCGGGACGGCCTGGGCGACCGCGCTCGCGACCCCGCGTGCCGGCCACGCATCGTTCGTCGTGGTCGCGCGCCCGAACATGCCCGTGAAGCCGCCGACGCTCTTCGTGAACAAGGCGGAGATCCGCGAGGAGACGCACGGGCTCCTCCACTGGGGAGCCGCCCAGGCGGCCGTGGCGCAAGGCGTCCTGGATGCGGTGGCCGACGGCACGATCCCGCAGGGAGAGGTGGACGACCTCGCGCTGATCGCGGCGGTCTGGGTCGACTGGGCGGCGAACGACGAGGAGAGGATCTTCGCCAACAATCTCGAGGCGACCCGAGCGGCGCTCGCGTCCGCCGCGGAAGGCCGGCCGCGGCTCGAGGAGCTCCTCGCGATCCGCGGCGAGCCGCAGAACCCCTTCTTCCGCCGCGCGTGAAGATCGAGCGCGTTCGCCTCGAGCGCCGCTCGATCGAGCTCGACCCCTCCCTTCAACGCGGCCTGGGACCCGGAGCCGCGACGGTCATTCGAAGCCACCCTCGTCCTCGTCGAGACGGACGAGGGCCTCACCGGCATCGGGTCGGGCGACACGATGGACGGCTTCGAGCGCTACGAGCACCTCTTCGTCGGCCAGGACCCGCTCGCCGTCGAGCGCCACGTCGCCGTCCTCGAGACGATCACGTTCCATGCCGGCCGCTACTGGCCCCTGGAGGCGGCGCTCTGGGATCTCGCCGGAAAGGCCGCGGGCAAGCCCACCGCCGAGCTCCTGGGCGGACAGCTCGACCGCGTCGCGGCCTATGCCTCGACCGGGGAGCAGCGGTCGCCGGCCGAGCGCGCCGAGTCCGCGCTGCGCCTGCGGGAGGAGGGCTTCAAGGCGCTGAAGCTTCGGATCGACCGGGCGAGGCTCGGCGAGGGCCTCGCCGCTGTCGAGGCGGTTCGCGTGGCAGTGGGCGGCTCCATGGAGATCATGGTCGACCTGAACCAGGGCTGGCGGATGCCGGGCGACATCGGGCCCGCACTCGACGTTGCGACGGTCGCCTCGACAGCTGCGCGACTGCGCGACCTGGACGTCTTCTGGCTCGAGGAGCCGCTCCCGCGCGACGACGTGAAGGGTTACGCCTCGCTCCGGCAGGACAGCGGTCTTCGAATCGCCGGCGGCGAGATGGCGCGAACGACGAGGGAGCTCGAGGCATTCGAGGCGGCGGATGCCCTCGACGTCTACCAGCCCGACGCCGTGCTCTCGGTGGGCCTCTTGCGCGAGCGAGAGCTTGCCGAGCGCGTGACGGCACGCGGGCACTTCTTCACACCGCACACGTGGACGAACGGCATCGGCCTCCTCGCCAACCTCCACCTCACGGCCGGTGTCGGCGGCGGCCCCTACTTCGAGTTTCCGTACGACCCACCCGGCTGGACGCCCGAGCGGCGCGACTTCATGCTTGCGGAGCCCGTCCGCGTCGATGCGGAAGGGTTCGTCCCAGTCCCCGACCGCCCCGGATTGGGGTTCGAGCTCGCCGATGACCTCCTTTGACGTCCACCAACACCTGTGGCCCGAGCAGCTCGTCGCAGCGCTTCGCAGGCGGAGCCGCCCGCCGCGCATCGACGGCGACGACCTCGTCCTCGGCGAGGGAACGTTCCCGGCCGGGCTCGAGTCGCACACGCTGGAGGCACGCGTGGGCCTCCTCGACGAGGTCGGCATCGACACGGCGGTCGTCTCGCTTCAGCCGACACTGGCGTGCGACGGGATTCCCGAGCTCGTGGACGCCTATCACGACGGGCATTCAAGAGCTCGTCGCAGCCGCCGACGGCCGACTGCAAGCGTTCGCGGTCGCGCAGTGCCGGGACGGCTTCGCCGGCGCCTGCGTGCCCGCACCCGCGGTCGTCGCCGGGATCGGCGAGCTGGCCGACGAGCTCGTCGCCGCAGGGCAGACGCTCTTCGTCCACCCCGGCCCGGTGCCGCCGCCACCCCCGGACGCGCCCGCCTGGTGGTCGGCGCTCGTCGACTATCCCGCGCAGATGCAGGCCGCCTACGCGGCATGGCTGACTCACGGCAGCCCCGAGCTCCCGGTCGATCTTCGCGTTCCTGGCGGGAGGCGCCCCGTTTCAGCTCGAACGGCTCCGCGCACGCGGCGGCGAGGTTCCGGAGATGGCGGTCTACTTCGACACGGCCAGCTACGGGCCCCTTGCGCTCCGGCTCACGGGCGAGGCCTGCGGCTCGGGCTGCCTCGTCTTCGGGAGCGACGCCCCCGTGATGGACGCGCAGGCGGCGGTCGCGGCCGTCGAAGCGGCCGGGGTCGCCGAGGCGGCGCTCCGCACGAACGCGGGCCAGCTCTTCGCGTGACGCCGACTCCGCTCGAGGAGGCCGCGCTCGCGGGTAGGCGGCTGCTTCTCAAGCGGGAGGACGTGCACCCGCTGGGCGCGTTCAAGTGGCGCGGCGCGCTCCCAGTGCTCGAGCGCTACGCGGCCGACGGGGCCCGCGCCGTCGTGACCGCCTCGACCGGGAACCACGGGGCGGCGACGGCATGGGCCGCGAGTCGCGTCGGCCTCGACGCGATCGTGTACGCACCGGCAACAGCCAGCTCGGCGAAGCTCGCTCTTATGGAAGATGGCGGAGCCGAGATCCGGCAGATGGGAGCCGACCTCGACGAGGCCAAGGCGGAGGCGCGCGCTCACGCGTCACAGCACGGCCTCCCGTTCTTCGAGGATGGCGCGGAGCCGGCTCAGTACGAGGGGTACGGCGCGATCGCGGACGAGATCCTCGCGCAGGCGCCGGACCCGCCTGCGGCGATCCTCGTTCCGCTCGGGAACGGCGCACTCCTGGGCGGGATCGGGCTCGCGGCCTCGCGCGCGGCGCCGACTGTGGAGCGAATCGGTGTGGCCGCGAAGGAGGCGCCGGTGATGGTCGATTCCTGGAACGCCGGCGGGCCGGTTCCGAGCGAACGATCGGCGACCTTCGCCGACGGCCTGGCGGTGCGGGTCGCCATTCCCCTCGCCGTCGAGGTGCTCGGCGAGGTCGCCACGCGGATGGTCCTCGTCTCGGAGAGGCGCATCGCGGGGGCAGTCGGCGAGTACGCGGCGGCGGGCATCCGCGCCGAGGGCGCCGCTGCGGCAGCGCTCGCCGCTGTGTCCGACCTGGACGACCTCGGCGACCCGCTCGTCCTCATCGTCACCGGACGGAACATCGACGACGAGCTCTTCAGGCAGGCCTGCGAGCAACCCGACTCCTTCCCGGACTGAACGAGCGGTAGACGCCGTCCCGCTGTGCGGCCAGACCGCCGAGCTCCAGCTCGACGAGCGCGCCAGCGACCTCCGCGCTCGAGAGGCCCGAAGCCCTGGTGAGCTCGTCCACCCCGGCGGCTCCGTCGCCCAGGATCGAGAGGATGGCGAGCGCAGCCTCCGACACCGACGCGGCGCCGGCAGCCGGCTCGGGCTCGATGCCGATCGCCTCGAGCACGTCTCGCACGCCCGTCAGTGGAGCGGCGCCCTGGCGCAGCAGGTCGTTCGTCCCCGCCGAGAGACCGCTCGTGATCTCCCCCGGGACGGCGAACACGTCACGGCCGAGCTCGAGCGCGAAATCGGCCGTGATGAGCGCGCCGGACCGCTCGCGCGCCTCGACGACCACCGTCGCCAGCGAGAGGCCGGAGATGATCCGGTTCCGGGCTGGAAATCGCCAGGGTGCGGGCTCGACACCGGGCGGATACTCGGAGACGACTGCGCCCGACGCGACGATCCGGCGGGCCAGCTCCGCATGGCTGCGCGGATAGTCCCGGTCGATCCCGCATCCGAGCACGGCGACCGTCTGTCCGCCGCCCTCCAGAGCGCCTCGGTGAGCCTCGCCGTCGACGCCTCGCGCGAGCCCGCTCACGACGACGACCCCCACCGACGCCAGCTGGCGGGCGAGCGACCGCGCCACCTGCGCGCCGTAGCGCAGAGCACGAGCGAGCGCCGACGACGGCAACCCCGGGCGCCAACAACGCGTCGGCCTCGCCGCGAACGAAGAGGGTCGCCGGCGGGTCGTGCAGCTCCGCGAGCAGTGGTGGATAACCGGGCTTGCGCCTGGCAATCGTCCGAACCGAGCTCACGTCCACGAGCCGAGCTCCGTCGGAGAGCGGTAGGAGAGCGCCTCGGCCACGTGCTCCGCGTCGACGCCTTCCCTGACCGGCCAGCGCCGCGATCGTCGCCGCAACACGAGCGACACGTGCGCGGCCACGGCCCGAGAGCGGCAGGGAGTCCACCGCCCGGGCGAGCAGCTCGGGACCCGGCTTCGACAGGCTCGGGGGATCGCGGAGCCTCGCGGCAGCACGTTCCACGCGCTCACGCACGGCCGCGGAAGCCTCACCTGGAGATCCCCCGAGCTCAGTTGCCCGCGCCCGCGGAACCTGGACGACGAGGTCGAAACGGTCGATAAGCGCCCGCGAGAGCTTGTCCCGATACGCGGCGAGACGCTGGGGCGAGCAGGAGCATTCGGCGGCCGGATCGCCCCGCCCACCGCAGGGACAGAGGTTCATCGTGCCGACGAGGACGAACCGAGCCGGAAAGACCGCGTGTCCTTGTACGCGGGCGATTGCGATCGTTCCGTCCTCGAGCGGCTGCCTCAGGGCCTCGAGGGCCGGGCGGTAGAACTCCGCGAGCTCGTCCAGGAAGAGGACGCCCCGATGCGCGAGCGTCGCTTCGCCGGGACGCGGACCGGCGCCTCCGCCGACGATCGCAGCCGTCGACGCCGTGTGGTGGGGGGCGCGGAACGGAGGCCGGTCGACGAGCGGCCTTCCAGCGGGCAACAAGCCGGCGACCGAGTGAATGCGGGTCACCTCGAGCGCCTGCTCGATCGTAAGTTGCGGGAGGATGCCCGGAAGCCGGCGAGCGAGCATCGTCTTCCCTGTCCCGGGCGGGCCCGCAAGCAGAAGGTTGTGCCGGCCCGCCGCCGCCAGCTCGAGCGCCCGTCGGGCGCGCTCCTGGCCCCGGACGTCGGCGAGGTCGGGACCCCCATCTCCGTTGCCCCGTTCCGGCGGGACGACGGCGCGGGGCTCGAAGGTGCCGCGCAGGTAGGCGCCCGCCTGGGCGAGGTGCTCGACCGGGATCGGCTCGATTCCCGCAAGAGCAGCCTCCGGCGCGGACTCGGGAGGGCAGATGAGCCGGGCGAGGCCGGCCCGCCGCGCCGCCTCGGCGGCGACGAGCGCGCCGGGCACGGGACGAACCCGGCCGTCCAGCGCGAGCTCCCCAGCGCGGCGTGCTGAGCGAGTCGCTCGGCGGGAATCTGGTGCGATGCGGCAAGCACCGCAAGGGCGATCGGAAGGTCGAAGCCCGACCCTTCCTTCCTCAGCCCCGCGGGCGCGAGGTTGACGGTGAGGCGCCGGAGCGGCCACTCGAGCTCGGCGCTCGTGATCCCGCTTCGAACCCTCTCCTTCGCTTCCTGGCAGGCCTTGTCCGGGAGGCCGACGATCGAGAACGCGGGGACGCCGCGCTGGAGGTGCGCCTCGACCTCGACGGGCCGGGCTTCGAGCCCGACGAGAGCATGGGTGGTGGCGCGCGCAAGCACACCTCGAAGCTACGCGTCGAAAACGCGCGAACCCCGCGCCGGATGGGCCGAAACCAGCACGAACCGGTGACAAATGCCACCTCGAGGAGTATTTTCGAGTGTCCCTTCTTGGAAGGAGAGGTCATGCGCAGGGGCTCTTTTCATCGCCGCCGTCGTCGCGGCACTCGGTTGCCGCAACCGCCGCCTACGCGCTCCTGAGCCAGCAAGAGGTGAAGACCACGGGGCTCTACGAGCAGGTCCCGGCCGCCGAGTCCGACGGGGCGACCGAGTACTTCGCCTGGAGCCAGAACTCGCGCGCGCACCGCAACCATTTCGACGCCTTCCTCACGCGCACGGGCGATCCGCGGGTCAAGCTCAACGCGACGGGGTTGGGGTTCATCGGCGGCATCGACCCACCACTGGGTCGTCTACCAGCAGGTCAGGCAACGGCCAGTCCGAACCTGAAGCTCTACAACGCGGACACGAAGACACGCATCGGATCCGTCGGCCGGCGTGAACACCGCCCAGACTGGGAATGGGAGCCGAGCATCTCCGGCGACTGGCTCTTCTTCGGCACGCCAGAACACGGCCACGAACACGCAGTTCGTCATCCTCCACAACCTGACGATGCGCGAACGACGGTTTCATCCTGGATCAGGACGGCCGCGCTTCCGGCACGCGGGCCAGGTGAACGGCGACTTGGCCGGCGTGGACTCGCTGCACGAAGCCGACCTGCGACGTCGTGCGGAGAGAGATCTCGACCGTCACCGACACCGTCCTGCAGAAGCCGTCGACGAAGTATCAGTACGGCGGCGCGAGTCACGAAGGCGGGAATCGTCTACGTGGCGCGGAGCGGGGCGAAATGCGGCGCTGACGTGAAGGTCGTGCGCTATTTCGGCGTGGGCGATCCTGCCGGCGGCACGATCGTCGCGGATCTCGGCCCGAACGGACGCGACTTCTGGAGTGCCTATGCGCGGGACAACGACGACGGCAGCGTCGACGTCTTCTACGACCGCTATCTCTGCGGCAAGACCACGTCTGACATCTACAGCATCCACGACCCGAATCCGGGGCCCTAGAGCGGTACGCGCACGATCCGCTTCCCGCGACGCCGACGACTTCGAACGCGACCTCAAGCTCGAGGAACTCGGGGTTCCGCGCGAGCCAGATCTCGGCTGCCCGACGGAGCGCGCCGCTCCTTCTCCGGGCCGACCGCCTCGCGCGGGTCGCCGTAGCCGTCGCCGCTTCGCGCCTTGACCTCGCAGAAGACAAGTCTCCGCCCGCGGCGCAGGACGATGTCGAGTTCGTTGCGCCCCGCGCGCGCATTCGCCGCCAGGACGCGATAGCCGCGCAGGCGGTAGTAGAGGCGGACGCGCCGTTCGGCTCTAGGCCCGAGCGCCCGCGCCGACGGTCTGCTCGGCATAGCAGCGGGCTTCAAAGGAGAGGCGATGGATGTCGCTCGGGCCGCGCTCGCGGACGACTGCCGAGTGCCGGGCGTGATGTAGCCGACGTGGGACGCGAACCCGTAGGCGGGATAGAGGGCGTCCAGCCGGTGCATGGCGCGGTCGCGGACGACCTTGGCGACGATCGAGGCGGCCGCGATCGCGGCGCTCCGCGTGTCGCCGTCCACGACGGCCCTGTGCTCGGGGGCGAGCGGGCCGAGCCTGAATCCGTCCACCAGGCACACCTCCGCGGGCGGCGAGAGGTCGGCCAGCGTCTCGCGGAGGCCGCGGAGGTTCGACCGGTGCAGCCCGTCGGAGTCGATCACGGCCGGCGGGATGATGCGGACGGCGATGCGCGTCGCGCAGCCCGTGACCGCATGGAAGAGCCGGGCGCGCTCGTCCGGGGTGAGCTGCTTCGAGTCGTTCAGGATCGCGAGCGGCCGCACCTTGTGGTCGCGCAGGACGTCGTAGTCGAAGAGGACAGCCGCTGTCACGAGCGGCCCAGCGAGGCTTCCGCGGCCGGCCTCGTCGGCTCCGGCGACGAAGCGCGCACCGAGTCGGCGATCGAAATTGAGGAGCTTCCGGCCCGTCTTGCGCACGGGCCCGAGGATAACGCTTAGGACCGCTGCTTCTCGCGGACGCGCGCCTTCTTCCCCACTTTGGAGCGAAGGTAGTAGAGCTTCGCGCGATTCACGTCGCCGATCGCCATGACCTCGATCTTCTCGATCTTCGGCGAGTGCACGGGGAACGTCCGCTCGACACCGACTCCGAAGGAGTTCTTGCGCACGGTGAAGGTCTCGCGGACCCCTGGGCCCTGGCGCTTGATGACGATTCCCTCGAAGACCTGCACGCGGCGCCGCTGGCCCTCGATCACCTGGAAGTGCACGCGCACCGTGTCTCCCGCCTTGAACTGCGGGATGCCGTCGCGCAGCTGCTTGCGCTCGAGGATGTCGATGGGCGTGCTCATAGGAAAAGGCGGCCGCGCGGGCCGACGCACCATGCTAGCGAAATGAAATTCGCTGCGGCGGCCAGTAGACCGAGAAAACGGGCCCGATGAGGTCGTCCCGGGGAACGGAGCCCCACTCCCGGCTGTCGCACGACTGCGAGCGGTTGTCGCCCATCATGAAGTAGCTCCCCTCCGGAACCTCCCAGCTGTCGGTCCGCTTGTCGCGCTCGCTCGCAGGCACGTAAGGCTCGTCCAGCTTCTCTCCGTTGATGAGCACGGTGCCGCCCCGTTCCTCGACGGTGTCGCCCGGGAGCCCGATGATCCGCTTCACGAAGGTGCCGCCCGCGCCGCAGGCCTCGAGAGCCTTCGCGGGCGTGTTGAAGACGACGATGTCGCCGCGCTGCGGGTCACGGAAGTGGTAGATGAAGCGGTTGGCAAGGACGCGGTCGGAGTAGCTCGCGAGACAGCCTGGCTGCGGCTTGGCGCAGTGCAGCGTCGGCTCCATCGACGATGACGGGATCCGGTACGGGTTCACGATCCACGCCTTGATCGCGAGCACCGCGCCGACGGCGACGACGATGGTCACGACCCAGTCGATCACCGTGGGCCACGGCGCCGGCAGGCCGGTCGTGAGGCGGTCGATCGGCCCTCTCACGACAGCGTTCGCTCTCGGCTTTGTTCCCTGCGCCACGTCGCGATGCGCGCGTGGTCTCCGGACAGAAGGATGTCCGGCACCGGCCAGCCGTTGAACTCGGGCGGCCGCGTGTACTGCGGGAACTCGACCCCGCCCTCGAGCTCGGCGGAGAACGTCTCGACCGCGCCGCTCTCCTCACGGATCGCGCCGGGTAGCCGGCGCGCGACCGCGTCCACGAGCACCATCGCGGGAAGCTCGCCGCCGGACAGGACGTAGGGGCCGATGGAGATCGAGTCGGTGGCGATGTGCTCGACGATGCGCTCGTCGAAGCCCTCGAAGCGGGCGGAGAGAAGGGTCAGCTCCTCCTCGCCGGCGAGCTCCTCCACGAGCTCCTGGTCGAGCTGCCGACCCTGCGGCGTGAGGGCGACGATCCGCCGGCCACCGGGCTCACCGTAGACGGCCGCGAGCGCAGCGTGCACGACGTCGACGCGGAGCACCATGCCCGCGCCGCCCCCGTAGGGCTCGTCGTCCACCTGGCCGCCGCCGAGCGGCGTGAAGTCGCGGTAGTTCCAGAGGCGGAGGTCGAGCTCGTTTCCGAGCACGGTCGCGACGGGCCGCTGCTCCGTCATCCAGGCGAAGGCATGCGGGAGCGGTGTGAAGACGTCGATCTGCACGAGGGAAAGTTAGTCGGGCTCGGCGAAACCACGCGCCACCAGGATGCGGCGGCGTTCGAGGTCGACCTCGAGGACACACTGCGAGACGAGCGGCAGCGCGTGGCCCGTGTCGAGCTCGAGGACGTCGTTCGCCACCCCGGGGGCCACGTCCTGCACGACGCCGAGCCGGCGGCCGCCCTCCTCCTCCACCTCGACGCCGACGAGCTCGAAGACGTAGTAGCCGCCTTCCTCGGCGGGCGGAAGCTCGTCCCGCGGAACGGCGAGGACGGTGCCGCGCTCGACCGGACGGTCGAGGCGGACGATCACCCGGCCGCCGGCCCGCTTCGACGCGACGACGGCTACAGCCTCCTCCCCCGCCAGCAGGCGAGCGCCCACGGCGAAACGCGCAGGGTCGTCGCTCGCGTCCTCGACGACGAAGGAGCCGTCGAGGCCGTGCGGGCGGCCGACACGGCCGACCGGAACGAGATCGGCCACGGCGTCTATTCGTTGACGATCTCGAGCTGGACGCGCTCGTTCTGATGAGCGCCGCTCGCGCGCACGATCGTGCGGAGCGCGCGGGCGATGCGGCCCTGTCGCCCGATCACCTTGCCGACGTCGGCTTCGGCCACCCGCAGCTCGAACACGACCGCGCCGTCGCGCTCGGTGCGCGTGACCGTCACCTCGTCGGGGTTGTCGACGAGGCCCTTGGCCAGGTAGTTGACAGGTCTTCCAAAGCTACGAGATGCCCTTGGGCTTTCATCAGCCGCTTGACGGAGTCCGTCGGCTGCGCGCCCTTCGAGATCCAGTCCTTCACCTTCGCCTCGTCGATCTCGATGGTCGAGGGCTGCGTCTGCGGGTTGTACCGCCCGACGATCTCGATGAACTTGCCGTCGCGCGGCGAGCGTGAGTCGGCGACGACGACCCGGTAGATGGGGTTCTTCTTCGACCCGACGCGGGCCAGTCTGATCTTTGCTGCCATTCGTTCCTTTCTAGCGCCTCTGCTGGGCGACTATGGACTGGAGGTTGGGCATCTTGCCCCGCCCCACCTGCTTCATCATCTTCTCCATCTGCTTGCGCATCTGCAGGACCTGGTTCACCTGCTGGACGGTCGTGCCGCTCCCGGCGGCGATGCGGGCGCGGCGCGGCCCCTTGATGATCTCGGGATTCCGGCGTTCGTCGGTCGTCATGGAGAGGACGATCGCCTCGACGCGGCCGAGTTGACGCTCGTCCACGTCCACTCCCTGGAGCTGCTTGCCCATCCCCGGGATCATCCCGAGGACGCTCTTCATCGGACCCATCTTCCGCATCATCTTGTAAGCCTGAAGGAAGTCCTCGAAGGTGAAGCGGCCCTGCATGAGCCGCTTCTCGAGCGCGGCCTGCTCGTCTTCCTCCGCGGCCGCCTCCGCACGCTCGATGAGAGTAAGGACGTCGCCCATCCCGAGGATCCGGGAGGCCATGCGGTCGGGGTGGAAGTACTCGAGCTGGTCGAGCTTCTCGCCGGTCGAGGCGAGCTTCACGGGCTTGTCCGTGACCGCCTTGACGGAGAGCGCCGCGCCGCCGCGCGCGTCGCCGTCGAGCTTCGTGAGGACGATTCCGTCGAAGTCGATCCGCTCCGCGAAGGCCTCGGCGACCGAAACCGCATCCTGGCCGGTCATGGAGTCGAGGACGAGGAGGATGTTGTGCGGCTTTAGCTCCTTGCGGACGGCGCGCGAGCTCGTTCATGAGCTCCTCGTCGATGTGGAGCCGGCCGGCCGTGTCGACGATGAGGACGTCGCGTCCCTGCGCGCGGGCCTGGTCGAGGCCCTCTTTCGCCACCTTGACCGCGTCCTTCGTCGAGCGGTCGAGGTAGACCGGGATCTGAATCTGCTTGCCGAGCTGCTCGAGCTGGTCGATCGCGGCCGGGCGCTGGAGGTCCGCGGCCACGAGCGCCGGCGCTTTCCCTTCCTTGCGGAGGAGCAGCGCGAGCTTGGCCGCCGCGGTCGTCTTCCCCGAGCCCTGCAGGCCGGCGAGAAGGATGATGGTCGGCGGACGGCCGGAGAACGCGAGCTTCGAGCCTCCCTGGCCCATGATCGCGGTCAGCTCGTCGTGGACGATCTTGACCACCTGCTGCCCCGGCGTAAGGCTCTTCGTCACCTCGACGCCGGCGGCACGCTCCTTCACGCGCGCGACGAAATCCTTGACGACCTGGAAGTTGACGTCCGCCTCGAGGAGGGCGAGGCGGATCTCCCTCATCGCCTTGGCAAGGTCCTCTTCGGACAGCGTTCCATGGCCCCGGAGGTCGCCGAGGGTCGCTTGCAGCTTGTCGGAAAGCGTGTCAAACATGCCGGTCGGGAAGTGTAGCTGCGGGTCTTTCAATCCCTAACGAAGGAGAGGCATGGCAGAGATCGCCAAAATCATCCGCGTCATCGGGCAATCGCCTACGAGCTTCGCCGAGGCGACGAAGGTCGCCGTTCAGGAGGCGGGCAAGACGGTGCGCGACATCCACGGCGCCCACGTCGTCGAGATGAGCGCGGTCGTCGAGAACGACGAGATCACGATGTTCCGCACAACCGTGGACATCGCGTTCGGCGTCGAGCGCTAGACGGTTCGGGTCGGGAGCTCGGCGAAGACCACTTCGTAGGTCTCGACGGTCGCCCTGATCCCGGTCATCTGCTCCCACGCGTCGAGATGCTGCTGCACGGCTTCGCCGCTCGCGGCCGCTGTCTCGGCGTCCGTCCAGAGCGTCACGCTCACCGTGCACATGCGCTCGTCGTCGTGGAGGAGGTACGCGCCGGAGAATCCATCGGTCTGCGTGGCGATCGGGAGGTAGTCCTCCGTGAACCAGTTCCGGCCGATCTCCCAGTTGTCCAGGGAGACGTCCTCGTAGCGCACGAGCCTCGCATGCATGGCCAGAGGGTAAGCCGCGGGGCTCGCCGCGTCTAGGTTTCTTGCGAGGTCGGGCGGATGAGCAGCTCGTTCACGTCCACGTGCGGCGGCTGCGTGACCGCGTAGAGGATCGCGCGCGCGATGTCGTCCGGCTCGAGCGCGCCCTTGGGCGGTGAGTCGAAGAACGGCGTGTCCACGCTGCCCGGCTCGATGAGCGTGACGCGGACGCCCGTGCCGTTCAGCTCGAGCCGCGCTGCCTCGCCCATCGCCGTCACCGCCCACTTCGTCGCCGAGTAGAGCGAGCCGGGAAGGGCGCGGCGGCCCGCGACCGAGCCGGTGAGAAGCAGATGGCCCTTGGACTCCTTCAGCGAGGGCAGCGTCGCGCGGATCGTCAGCGCGCAGCCATACACGTTGGTGAGCACCATGCTCTTCCAGAACTCCGGCGTCTCCTCGAGGAAGCCTCGCGTGGCGCCGAAGCCCGCGTTCGCGAGCGCGACGTCCAGTCGGCCGAAGCGGACGAGCGCCGCCTGGACGAGCGCTTCCTGATCGGCCCACTCGGTCACGTCGCAGCGGATTGCGACCGCCTTCTCGTCGCCGCCCAGCTCCGCCGCGAGCGCCTCGAGCTTGTCGATGCTCCGCGCGCCGAGGACGACGCGATAGCCATCCTCCACGGCGCGCCGCGCGGTCGCCTCGCCGATGCCGCTCGAAGCCCCCGTGATGAGGAAGACCTTCTCCGCCACGGGCAGCAGCCTAGTCGGCAGAGACCAGCGCCCGCGCGAACTCGCCCGCGTCGAAGGGCTGCAGATCGTCGAGGGACTCCCCGACGCCGACCAGCTTGACCGGGAGGCCGAGCTCGTGGGCGATCGCGACTGCGATCCCGCCCTTCGCGCTTCCGTCGAGCTTCGTGAGCGCGACGCCGGAGACCTGCACGGCCTCGCCGAAGAGCCGTGCCTGCTGGAGCCCGTTCTGGCCGGTGGTCGCGTCGACGACGAGCAGGGTCTCGTGCGGGGCGCCTTCAAGCCGCTGCGCGATCACGCGCCTGATCTTGGCGAGCTCCTCCATGAGGTTCGTCTGCGTGTGCAGTCGGCCGGCCGTGTCGACGATGACGATGTCGCGCCCGCGCGACTGCGCGGCCTCGATCGCGTCGAAGGCGACGGCCGCGGGATCGGCGCCGTGCGTGGAGCCGACGAAGTCGGCCCCGGCCCGGTCCGCCCAGATCTCGAGTTGCTCGTCCGCGGCCGCGCGGAAGGTGTCCGCGGCGGCGACTACGACGGAATGGCCGTGGTCGCGGAGGCGAGACGCCAACTTGCCGATGGTCGTCGTCTTCCCGGTGCCGTTGACGCCGACCACGAGGATCACCGTCGGCTCATCGCCCAAAGCCAGGCGGCGGCCGCCGTCCACGTTCATCATCTCCTCGACGAGCTCCTGGAGGCCCTGGACGAGCTCGCCCTCGTTGGCCGGCTCCCGCGCCTCGAGCTGCTGGACGAGCTCGACGGTGGCGGGCACGCCGACGTCCGCGCGGATCAGCGCCTCCTCGACCCGCTCCCACGAGTCCGCGTCGGCCGGGTTGAAGAAGAGCTCCTGGGTGAGCGCCTTGCGGCTGCCGGCAAGGGACTCACGGAGGCGTCCCAGCCAGCCGCGGCGGCCCTCCTCCTCGTCTCCCCCGTCCGGCTCGGCGTCGTCGCCGAGAAACTCGGCCCAGCTCGTCACGCCGAGAGCGCGTGCAGACTCTCGGGCTCTCCGGCCAGCCTCTTCGACACGATCTGGGAGACCCCGTCAGCGCCCATCGTCACGCCGTAGAGGATATCGGCGGCCTCCATCGTCCTCTTCTGGTGTGTGACGACGATGAACTGCGCCCGCTCCGAGAACTGTCTGAGCAGCTCGACGAAGCGACCGATGTTCGTGTCGTCGAGGGCGGCCTCGACCTCATCAAGAAGGTAGAAGGGGCACGGGCGGGCGAGGAAGAGTGCGAAGAGGAACGAGATCGCGCCGAGAGCCTTCTCGCCTCCCGAGAGGAGGGAGAGACGCGTCACGCGCTTGCCCGCCGGTTGGAGCTCGACCTCGATGCCCGCCTCTTCGCCTTCCTCGTCGCCGTCGCGGCGGACGAGCCTCCCCGTCCCGCCTGGGAAGAGCGTGCCGGCCACCTCGGCGAAATGGTGCTCGACGGCGGCGTAGGTGTCCTCGAAGAGCCGCTCGACGGTTGCGGTCAGGTCGTCGCGAAGCCTCGCCAGCTCCTCGAGCGAGCGCTCGAGATCCTCGCGCTGCGTCGTGAGCTCTTCGAGGCGCTCCTTCTCGCGCGCGTGCTCCTCCGCCGCGAGCGGGTTCACCTGGCCGAGTGTCTCGCGCCGGCGCTCGAGCCGCTCGATCTGCGCCTTCAGCTCGTCGACCTCCTCGTCCGTGAGGGCCGCCGCCTCGCCGCCCTCCGGGAGACGCGCCAGCACGTCTTCGCGCTCCCGGGTCAGTCCAGCGGCTTCGACGCGCGATCGCCGAGAGCTTCTCCCCGGCCTCTGTCGCGGCCCGCCGGAGCTCCGCTTCGCGCGCGCCGAGTGCCCTGAGTTCCTCTCCGAGCTCGCCGGAGCGGCTCCCGCCCGCGTCGACCCGCGCCCGCAGCGATGGCTCGAAGCGAAGCGCGCTCTGCGCGGCAGCGTCGAGGATCGCGGCGACCGCTTCCGCCCGCTCGGCGAGCTGGAGCAAGAAGCCCGAATCGGCACGCGGCTCCGGCCGGGCCTTCGCTTGGGCGCCGGAGGAGAACCAGAGCTGGTCGCCCGCCAGCACCGCGACGGCATCCAGGCCCGCCGCTTGCGCGAGCTCGAGGCGCTCGCCCGCCTCGGAGGCCTCCCCGACCTCGGCGCGATCCCAGGCGGAAGCCGCTGCCAGCGTCTTCTCGAAGGTGGAAGCGGGAGGAGGGGCAACCGGTCGCGCCGCGTCGGCGCGGAGGGCTCGCGCAGTCTCCTCGGCGCGCTCCCGCCTGAGCTCGACGCGCTCGATCGCGCTTCGGAGCCGGTACAGCGCGGCGGTGGCCTCTTCGTGCTTGCCCGCCGCCTCGGCGAGCTCCTCCTCGGCGCGATGGCGCTCGGCGAGCAGGCCGCTCAGCGTGTCGTCTCGGCGCTTGCGCTCGAGCTCGGCCGCGCTCTTCCGCTCCTCGACCTCGGCGAGCCGCTGCTCGATGCGCTCGAGCTCGGCCGAGGCAATGCGGCCGCGGAGCCCGCCGAGCTCGACGCCAAGCTTCTCTGCCCGCTCGGCGGCAGACGCCTGCAAGGCAAGCGGCCGCAGTCGCTTGCGCACCTCGTCTTCGAGGTCGCGCGCACGTTCCGCCTGGATCTGCGACGCGGGCGAGCTTCAGCTCGGCGCGATGGCGGCGGCGCTTGAACTTGCCGAGACCGGCGGCCTCCTCGATCAGCGCGCGCCGCTCGGCCGGCTTGGAGGAGAGGATCTGCTCGACCCGGCCCTGGCCGATGATGGAGTGCATCTCACCGCCGAGCCCGATGTCGGCCAGCATCTCGACGACATCGGTGCGGCGCACGTGGGCGCGGTTGACGAAGTACTCGCCCTCGCCGCCGCGGTGGAGCCGGCGCGCGATGGAGAGCTCGGAGAACTCCAGCGGGCCGTCGCCGTCCTCGTTGTCGAAGAGGAGCTCCACCTCGGCGAAGGACGCGGGCTCGCGGCCGTTACCGCCTGCGTAGAGGACGTCGTCGGGTTTCTCGGCGCGGAGCTCGCTGGGGCTCAGGCTCCCGGCGGCCCAGACGATCGCGTCCGAGACGTTCGACTTGCCCGAGCCGTTCGGGCCGACGACCACGGCCACGCCTGGCTCGAGGCGCACCTCGACCGGGTCGGGAAACGACTTGAAGCCGCGCAGCTTGATCGCACGCAGATGCACGCGCTGCGCAGTCTGACGATCAGGACGGACGGGCCGCAGGTCAGTACGTGAGCGTGGTCTCCGCCCAGACGGCAAGCTCGACGAGCTTCTGCGGAGGCGCGAGCTCGAAGCCCTCGCCGCCCTCGATTCCGCGCGCCTTGCTCGACATTCCGGAAAGGAACACCGTGAGGCCCGCGTCCCGCAGAGCGGCGAGGTGCTCCGCCACCGAGCCCGTGCCGAGACCATTCGTCGCGTCGGCGGTCTCCGGGTTCGCCAGATTGACACCGTCGCCCGCGAGGAACACCTGCACCTCGTGCCCTTCCTCGGCAGCCGTCTTGGCTATGAGAAGTGCGAGGGCTGCTCTCGTGGGGTCGTCCGGGCCCGTCGCCGAATGGACGAGAATCCGCGCCATGTCGTTTGTCCTCCGTCTCGTGGTGACCGCATGATTCTCCACGACATGCACACGGAGGACGAAAAGCGCATCGCAGCCGAGTCGGCGGCTCTCCTCGTCGAGGACGGGATGACGGTCGGCCTCGGCACCGGCTCGACCGTCGCTTACCTCCTTCCCGCCCTCGCGCGCGAGGCCTGACGCTTCGCTGTGTTGCGACGTCGGTGCGGCACGGAGGAACAGGCGCGCTCCGCCGGTCTCCCCGTCGAGCCGTTCGAGGGAATCGCCCGGCTCGACATCGCCGTCGACGGCGCCGACCAGATCGCCCCTGATGGCTGGATCGTGAAGGGCGGAGGCGCCGCGCACACGCGCGAGAAAGTCGTCGCCGCCTCGTCCGACCGCTTCGTCGTCATCGCCTCCTCCGACAAGCTCGTCGAGACGATCGCGCCGCCGATCCCCCTCGAGCTCCTCCCCTACGGCCTGGACGCGACGCTCGCCCGCCTCGGCGAGGTCGAGCTCCGCGACGTGCCTCCGAGCCCCGACGGCGGCGTCATCGCCGACTACCTCGGGCCCGTGGAGGATCCCGCCGCGGTCGCAGCCTGGCTCTCCGCCACCGCGGGGGTCGTCGACCACGGCCTCTTCCCGCCGGAGCTCACGAGCGACGTCCTCGTGGGCCGCGGAGACGAGGTCGAGCGCCTGGCGCTCTAGTCGACGCCGAGCTTTTCGAGCGCCTGGCGGGCCGCGGCCTGCTCGGCCGCCTTCTTCGAGGCTCCCGTCCCCACTCCGACCTGCTCCTCGTCGATGACCGCCGCGCAGGTGAACGTGCGGTCGTGGGGAGGCCCTTCGACCTCGAGCACGGAGTAGGAGACCGTCTTCCCGCGGCGCGCAAGCTCTTCCTGAAGCTCGGTCTTGAAGTCCACATGCCCCTCGAGTGCATACTCGATCCTGTCGGTGAACACGGCGACGATCGGGCCCCGGATCGGCTCGAAGCCATGCTCGAGGTAGAGCGCTCCGAGGCACGCCTCCACGAGGGCGGCAAGGACATTGCGGTTCACCGACAGGCGCTGCAGCTCGTCGGCATCCCCCTCGCTGCCGCCGTGCTCGAGGAGACGCTGGCCGAGCTCGAGGCGCCGGCCCACGACGGCGCAGCTCTGCCGCGAGACGACATGGGCGCGGAGCTTCGCGAGCGTCCCCTCCTGCGAGTCGGGAAACCGCTCGTAGAGCTCCTGCGCGATGGCGAGCCCGAGGACGCTGTCCCCGAGGAACTCGAGTCGTTCGTAGGAATCCGCCCGGTCGGCCGCCCACGACGCATGCGTGAAGGCGTTGCGGAGGCGCTCCGCGGGCAGGGAGTCGATCAGTTGGAGGAGGTCGGCGTCGGGGCTCGCGGCCCCGCCCTCGTTACTGGTGGGACGAGATGTAGTCGACGGCCTGTCCGACAGTCGTGATCTGCTGGGCGTCCTCGTCCGAGATCTTGATCCCGAACTGATCCTCGAGCTCCATGATCAGCTCGACGAGATCGAGCGAGTCAGCGTCGAGATCCTCCTGGAACGAAGCCTCTTCGGTGATCTCGTTCGCGTCGACACCGAGTTGCTCGACCAGCACTTCTTTGACCCTTTCGGCGACCTCTTCGCGCGAAGCTGCCATCTCGCTCTCGTACCTGCCTTTCTCTCTGTGGCCCAGCGGGACGGCGGATGCTACCACGCTACCCCGGGGCTGCCGCAACCTCTTCTTCGAGGCGTGCGGCCACGCGCTCGACGACGTTTCCGGCCGCGCCCTGCGCGCCGAGGCCGATCGCGTTGGCAATCGCCGTGCGCGAACTGGAGCCGTGGGCGATGACCACGAGGCCTCGCAGCCCCAGCAGATAGGCGCCGCCGTAGGTGTCCGGGTCGAGCCGCTTGCGCAAGCCACGGGCAGCGGGGCGGATGAGGAGGCCGCCAAGCTTCCCGCGCGGGCTCGCCTCGATCTCCTTTCGGAATTCGTCGAGGAGCGTCTTGATCGTCCCCTCCATGAGCTTGAGCGCCATGTTCCCCGTGAAGCCGTCGCAGACGACCACGTCGGCTGCGTGCGCGAGCAACTCACGGCTCTCGACGTTGCCGACGAAGTCGAGATGGCTGGCCTCGAGGACCGGATGCGTCTCGCGGACGAGACGGTTCCCCTTCTCCGGCTCCTCGCCGATGGAGAGGAGGGCGACGTTCGGGTCGGCGATGCCCAGGATCTCCTCGGCGAAGACGGAGCCCATGTGCCCGAACTGGACGAGGTGCTCCGGGCGAGCGTCGGCATTCGCGCCCGCGTCGATCAGCACCGACGTGCCGCCGATAGACGGGAGCGGCACAGCGATCGCCGGCCGGTGCGACGTCCGGAAGCCGGCGGATCTCGAGGAGCCCCGCTGCCAGCATCGCGCCCGTGTTCCCCGCAGAGACGACGGCCTGCGCGTCGCCCTCGCCGACCGCGCGGCAGGCGGCGAACATCGAGCTTTCGCGCTTCTCGCGCGCCGCGTCGGCGGGCTTTTCGTCCATCGCGACGATGTCGTCGGCGTGAACGATCTCAAGGCCCTCCGCGAGCGGCTCGATGACTTCTTGCCGGCCGAAAAGCACGGGCTCGACGCTGTCCGAGGCCGCCGCGAGCGCGCCCGCCACGATCTCCTCCGGCGCTCGATCGCCGCCCATCGCGTCGACGGCGACCCGGATCTTCATGCTCTACGGGGCGGGCGTCTCGAGCGGCTCGACTTCACGACCGCGGTAGGTCCCGCAGGTCGGGCAGACATGGTGGGGCCGCTTCGGCTGATGGCACTGCGGGCACTCGACGACGACGGGCGTCGAGAGCTTGTGCGTCGCGCGCCGCTTGTCGCGGCGGGACTTGGAGGTTTTTCGCTTGGGGACTGCCATGGGCCGCGGCTGAGTATAGCCAGAGCCTCAACGGGATCGGGGGAGCCTGTCACTAGCCGTTCTGGGGTGGCGCTCGCCAAGGAGGCAAGCGAGCAGGCCCGAGACAGTACGTTGGGTACGGCGAGGGACTGCGAGCGCAGTTTCCTGCCGCGAGCGCCGCCAGGCGGGGGCGGAGCCGGGCTTCGCCCGGCGGGAGCCCCGCCGCCAGCGCTGAGACGATCCTTCAGTTCGGCGAGCTTGGCCCAGCGTTCGTCGCCGCCTTCCTCCTCGTGCTCGTGGGCTCGACGTTCAGGTCCCGGCCGCAGACCGGGCAGAGGCCGGCGCAGTCAGGGCGGCAGAGGATCTGGTCGGGCAGCGCGAGCGCGACGGCGTCGCGTGCCCAGGCGGAGAGGTCGAGACGGTCGTCCTGAAGGTAGGGCGTCCGGAGCTCCTCGTCATCCTCCGGGGGCGCCGCCTGGTACTGGCGGTCGTTGATCGCGACATCGAGGCCGGCGTCGCCGAGACAGCGCACGCACGGGCCGACGAGCCGCACGTCGAACTCGAGCTCGAGCATGAGCCCGGACGAGAGGCGCGTGAGCGTGAGCGCCGCCTCGGGCGATTCGGGGATCGGGAGGTAGCGCTGGCCGCCGAGCTCGAGCGGCTCGAGGTCGACCTCCTTGACGTCCCGAAACTGGTCGCCCGACTGCAGCCGGGCCGTGCGGATGTTGAAGACCGTCATCTACGGCCAGCGTAGCGAAGGAGGAAGGGGCTCTAGACGGCCTGTTGTTCGTCCGTGATGCCTGCGACCACGGACTCCTGAGAGCGCTCGTGGAGCCGCTCGCGGCCCCGGCGCACCGCGCCCAGGAACTTGTCCAGGTTGACCTCGAGCGTCGAGAGGATCGAGTCGGCCCAGTCCTCCATCTCGAGGCGCGTCTCGCGCGCCTGGCGACGGGCGTCCTCGACGATCTCCTGGGCCTGGCGCTCGGCCAGCTTGACGATCTCGGTCTGCGAAGCCTCGCGCACGGCCTGCTCGCGCGCCTCGCCGAGGATCCGGTCGCTTTCGCGCTTGGCCTCCGCGAGCATCTCCTGGCGCTCCTTCACGATCCAGCGGGCCTGCTTGATCTCCTCCGGAATCGTCGCGCGCATCTGGTCGAGGATGTCGTAGATCTCCTCGCGGTCGATGCGCACCTGGTCGGTGAGCGGGACGGCCTTGGCGTTGTGAACGAGGTCGTCGAGCTTGTCGATGAGAACGAGTACGTCCATGTTGTCCCCGAAGTCTACTCTTGCGGCGAGACGGGCGCGCCACCTTTCGGCCGCGGGAACATCTCGCGAAACCGCTTGGCGACAGGCTCCGGCACGAGATCGCGGACGTCGCCGCCGAACGAGGCGACCTCTTTGACGCCGCTCGAGGAGAGGAAGCTGTACTGCGGGCTCGACATCAGGTACATGGTCTCGACCTCGGGCGCGAGGTTCCGGTTCAGATGGTGCATCTGGAACTCCCACTCGAAGTCGGAGATCGCACGCAGGCCTTTGACCATCGTCTTTGCGCCCCATGCCCGCGCGAATTCGACGACGAGCTCGGCGAAGACCTCGACCTCGATGTTGTCGTGGCCCGCGAGCGCATCGCTGAGGAACTGGACGCGCTCCTCGACGGAGAACATCGCCTTCTTGTGCTGCGGATCGCGGACGACGCCCACGACCACGCGCTCGAAGATCCCCGCGGCGCGCGTGATGATGTCGAGGTGGCCGTTCGTGACCGGGTCGTAGCTTCCCGGGCAGATGGCGGTGACCGGTGACGAGTCGCTCACGGCGTCCCCTCGAAGAGGGTGACGCGGGTCGAGCCGTAGCGGCGGCTCGTCCGCACGGGCAGCGGGAGCACGGGTTCCTCTTTCGCCTCGGACTCGACGACGACGAGGCCGTCGGGGGCGACGACGGAGGGCAGATGGGTTGCGAGCATGGGTTGGAACTTCGAAAGCATGCGGTAGGGCGGGTCGACCAGCACGAGATCGTAACGCCTGCCCGCAGCCGCCTCGGTGGCCAGCCGGCGGGCCGCGTCCTCGCGGTACACCCGTGCGCCCTCGAGACCGAGCTTCTCCACGTTGCGGACGACTGTCTCCGCGGCAACGCGATCGGCGTCCACGAAGACCGCGCTGGCGGCTCCGCGGGAGAGCGCCTCGAGCCCGAGCGCCCCGGTCCCGGCGAAGAGATCGAGCACGTCGGCCCCGTCGACCGGCCCGATGAGGTTGAAGACGGCCTCGCGGACGCGATCGCCGGTCGGCCTAACCTCGAGGCCCTTGGGCGCGAATATGCGTGCGCCCTTACGCGAACCCGCGATGATCCTCAACGCGCTGGGCCTCCTCGAGGAGCGGGGCGAGCGCCTCTCCGTCCTCCCCCGCCAGGCGCTCGGCCCATTCCCTGGCCTGGACGATCAGCTTCCGGTCGCGCGCGAGGCGAACGAACTTCAGGTCGCTGAGGCCCGACTGGCGCGTGCCGAGGAGCTGCCCCTCGCCGCGAAGCTCGAGGTCGACCTCGGCGAGCGCGAACCCGTCGTTCGTATCGACGAGGGCCTGCAGCCGACGCTGCGCGTCCTCCGTCAACTCGTCCTTCGGGCGAGAAACGAGGAGACAGTACGACTGCTCCGCGCCCCGTCCGACCCGTCCACGGAGCTGGTGGAGCTGCGCGAGGCCGAAGCGATCGGCCTCCTGGACGATCATGATCGTCGCGTTCGGGACGTCGACGCCGACCTCGATCACCGTGGTCGCCACGAGGACGTCGAGGTCGCCGCGCTTGAACTCGTCCATCAGCGCGCGCCGGTCCGCGGGCCGCAGCCGTCCGTGGAGCGAGCCGACGCGATAGCCGCGAAGCTCGGCGCTCCGCAGGCGCTCGGCTTCCTGCTCCGCCGCCCGCGCCTCGATGGTCTCCGACTCGGAGACGAGCGGACAGACGACGTAGGCCTGGCGCCCGTCGTCCAGGTGGCGGCACAGACGCTTGTAGGCCTCGGCGCTGCGCTCGTGCGAGACCCAGCTCGTGATGACCGGCTGCCGGCCGCGCGGCGGCCGCGCGATCTCCGTCACGTCGAGGTCGCCGTAGACCGTCTGCGCAAGTGTTCGCGGGATCGGCGTCGCCGTCATGTGCAGGACATGGGCGGAACGGCCTTCCGCAAGCGCGCGGCGCTGCTCCACTCCGAAGCGGTGCTGCTCGTCGATCACGGCGACGGCCAGGTCGTCGAGCGCGACGCCTTCCTGGATGAGCGCGTGCGTCCCGACGAGGATCTGCGCGCCTTCGAGCTCGTGTTTCACGGAGCCCGTCTGCAGCGAGACGCCGACTCCGAGCTCGGCGCAGATCGGCTCCAGGGTGAGGAAGTGCTGCTCGGCAAGGGTCTCGGTCGGAGCCATGAGCGCGCCCTGCTTGCCGCGCTCGACGGCGCGCAGGAGCGCGTAGAGGGCCACGACCGTCTTCCCCGACCCGACATCGCCCTGCAGGAGCCGCTGCATGGGCCGTTCGCCGCGCAGATCGGTGTCGATCTGGGCAATCGCCTCCTCCTGCTCGGGCGTGAGCGTGAACGGAAGCGACACGCCGGTAGCGGTCGAGGAGCTCCCCCGGCTCGCCGAGTGCCGTCGCGCGCGCCTCCTGGGCGAGCGCCTCGCGACGGCGGACGAAGCCGAGCTGGAGCAGGAGGAGCTCCTCGAGGCCGAGGCGGGCGCGGGCGGCCTCGGCGTCTTCGGGGCTTTCCGGACGGTGAACGGCGGCGATCGCATCGGCCCGGAGCGGCAGCCGCTCGCGAGCGCGGAGCTCCGCCGGAAGCGCGTCCGGCATCCGGCGCGCGAGCGGGAAGCGCGGCCTCGACCAGCGCGCGGATGCGATAGGAGGGCAGAGCCTCGGTCGCGGGGTACTCGGGGACGAGGCCCAGGGTGTGCACACCGGTACCGCCGAGCTCGTGACGCGCGACCTTGAAGCCATTCAGGTCGCGCGTTCCGTGGAGGAGGAGCTCGGTGCCGGGTGCGAGCTTCGCCAGGTGCGCCTGGTTGAACCACACGACCTTTTCCTCGACGCCGGCCCCATCGACAACGACGCCCTTCGACGACCTTGAGGTTCCGCCGCCGCGTCGGCCGAACCCGGATGCGCGCGAGCTTGCAGCGCACCGTCGCCTCTTGCCCGACGGGGAGGTCGGCGAAGCTCGCCGCCTCGTCCCAGTCCAGGTAGGCGCGCGGGATGTGCTCGACGAGGTCGCGGACGGTCTCGATCCCCAGCGAGGCCAGGCGCTCGGCGATCTTCGGGCCCACGCCGGACAGGGACTCCACGCGCCGCTCCTCGACGTCCACTCTCCTCGGCTTCGGCGCACCTTGGTCCATGCCAGCAAAGCCGGCCAGCGCAGGGCGCGAACTCACGGAGAGGGCCAGGACCCCAGGAGCATAGGCCCCGGTCCGGACGTCAACGCCTGCCTGCGGGGAGCGTCACGCCGACCCCGCGGAACCTGATCTCGTCCGTGCGCGGGTAGTAGACGACGTCGTTCGGCTCCCGCGTCCCGTAGGCGAGGTAGACGAGGCCGTCGTTCCCCGCGAGAAACGAGTGCGCGACGCGGGTGCCCCCGGGCCGCGAGACGACGCTACCTCGCCGGACCTCTGCGCTCTCGTCCCCGAGCGTGACCGTTCCCGACCCCTCGAGGACGACGAAGAGCTCTTCCTCCGCGGCATGGCAGTGGGGCGGGTAGCCCTCGGCGCCCGGCGGGACGGTCATGTGGCTGAGGCCGGTCTCGACCGACCCGACCACATCGCCGAGGTTCAGGTCGACCGCGCCCGCATCGAGCTCCCACCGGATGCCCTGGTCGATGTTGGCGATCCTGCCCGGACGCGGCAATATCTCGCCGACCTCGGGCTCTCCGATCGCAGCCTCGCGCTCCCAGGGATGCGGGCCGCCGACGTCCACCCAGCTCGGGTGCATCCAGGCGACGCCGGCGCGCGGCAGCACGGTGTTTCCCTGCTTCTTGCGCTGCCCGTAGGCGAGCACGTCGAGCCCGCTCGGGGCCGGCACGCAGCGTGTGCGCGTGCTTCTCCGGCAGGTGGACGAGCACGTCGCCCTCGCCGACCTCGAAGACCTCGCCGTCCTGCCACGAGAGCCCGGAGCCGCCGAGGACGAAGAAGATCTCCTCCTCGGCCCCTTCGGCGTGCGCGGGGGTCGACCACTTGGCGGGGTCGACCCGGATGCGCTTGAGGCCGACGGACACGCAGTCGGCCGCGCTGCCGAGGTCGTACCAGTCGCCGGCGAGGTGCCCCGTCTCGCGGCGATACGGCTCGACGTCGTCCCAGTGCGCGACGTGATTCACGAGAGGGCGTCTAGCCAGGCGTGGCGGACGCGACCTGGCCGGCGCGCTCTCGCTCGGCGGCGAGCAGATCGACGACATGGCGGAGGAGCTTCCATGCCGTCTCCGGGCTCGACTTGACGAGCTCTTCCAGGTCCCAGGTCGCCATGAAGAGACAGGTGAGCGGAGTGACTGCGGTAACGGTGGCCGTGCGTTCGCGCTGGCCGATGAGCGCGAGTTCGCCGAAGTGATCGCCCGGATGCAGCCTGCCGAGTCCGGCTCCGCCCGCGCTCACCTCGGCTTCTCCTTCGACGACGATGAAGAATCCGACCCCGCTCATCTTGCCCTCTCGTATCACCGTCGTCCCGGGCGCGAAGCTGCTGCTCGCGAACGTTGCGCGCCACGCGCTTTAGCTCGCGCTGACTGAGACAGCTGAGCAGCGGCACTTCCTTGAGTGCGTCGACCGCGGCCACGCGCCGAGTCTACCGCGGCTGAGAGCGCGACAGCGGGTCCCAGAACCAAAAGAGACCGAGAGTTCCCGGGCCGCCGTGCGTGCCGATCACGGGCCCGAGCGTGGTGACGATGTCGAGCGACGCGTTCGGCCGCGCACCCTTCACCCTGCGGACGAGCTCGTCGCAGTCCTCCTTGGCCTCGGCGTGGCCGACGCCGACGTGGAGGTTCGCGTCGTCCTGGCCCTCCGTCGAGTCGCGAAAGATCCCCTCCAGCTCGCCCAGCGCCTTCGAGCGGCCGCGTACGCGCTTGAGCGGTGCCACCTCGCCGTCGTCGAACGCGAGGATCGGTTTCACGGAGAGGAGCTGCCCGGCCAGTCCGGCGGCCTTTCCGATCCGCCCGCCGCGGACGAGGTACTCGAGCGTATCGACGGTGAAGAGGAGGCCGCGCTCGCGGCGGAAGCTCTCGACGAGCGCGTCGATCTCCTCGTCGTCGGTGCCGCGGTCGAGTCGGCGCTGGATCGCGTCGGCGAGGATCACCGTCCCGCCGGAGGTGACCCGCGAGTCGATGACGCGCACCTTGCCGCCGAAGTCCTTCGCGGCCAACTCCGCGCTCGCGAACGTGCCCGAGAGCTTCTCGGAGAGAACGACGCAAATGATCCGCTCGTAGCCGGAGAGCTCTTCGAAGACCGCGGCGAAGTCGGCCGGCGAGGGCTGCGCGCTCTTGGGCGGCTGGTCGCCCTCCCGCAGGAGGCGGTAGAACTCGGCGGTCGAGATGTCGACGTACTCGCGCCTGGCCTCCCCGTCGCCGAAGCGCACGTAGAGCGGGACGACGCGCCAGCTGGGGCCGCCGTGGCCCTCCGGCAGGTCGGACGTCGAGTCGAGGACGATCGCCGTCGAGTCAGCCGATAGGCGCGCCACGCCCTGCCGCCTCCCGGATCGCCCCGACGATCTCCTCCACCCCACGGTCCTTCGTCAGGCAGGCCACGGCCCCCGCGTCGTAGAGGGCTTGAATCTCCTCGTGCTCGGCAGCCGCGGTCAGGACGACCACCGCGGTCTTGGGCAGCGCGGCACGAAGCGCCGTGGTCGTCTCCACTCCGTCGAGGCCCGGCAGCCGGTAGTCGACGAGCACGACATCCGGCTGGAGCTCCGGGCAGACGCTGAGCGCCGACTCGCCGTCGGCCACCGCGGCGACCACGCGCACATCGGGCGTCAGGCCGAGCATGAGCTCGAGCGCCTGACGAAACGTGTCGTTGTCCTCGACGAGGACGACGTCGATGGGCTGGCCCTCCATCCCGAGTTCAGTATCGGATCATTCGACCGCGAAAAGAAGGGGGTAATGCGGCTGGCCGCCTTCGTGCACCTCGACCTCGAGGCTCGGATGGGCGGCCCGGATCGCGTCGACGACCCCGTCCGACTCGCCCGCACCGTCGCCCACGAGCACGGTGAGGACGTCCGCGCCGTCGCCGACCAGGCGGGCGACCACGTCGGTCGCCACAGGCTCGAGAGCTTCGCCCGAGCCGACCGGCTCGCCCTCCACGAGCCCGAGAAACTCTCCTGCGGCCACGTCCACATCCCCGACCTTGGCGGAGCGGGAGGCGCGCGCGACGGAGCCCGCCCGCACCGCGGCGGCGGCCTCCTCCATCTCCGAGACGTTGTCGTCCAGCGGCCGCCCGGCGTCGAAGGCGACCAGGGCGCCGAGCCCGGCCTGCAGGCTCCGCGTCGGGATCACGCGCACGTCCTTTCCGCTCTGCTCCGCGGCCTGCTCTGCCGCGAGGACGACGTTCTTGGAGTTCGGCAGGAGGACAACGCCCTGCTCGGGAAGGGCCTCGACCGCTTCCAGCAGGTCGGCCGTCGAGGGATTCATGGTGTCGCCGCCCGCGACGGTGGCCGAGCCCAGGCTCTCGAAGAGCCTGCGGTTGCCGTCGCCGAGCACGACGGCGACTGCGCCTGTGACGCCGACCTCTCGCTCCAGTCGCTGGGTGCGGTCTGCGGTCTGGACGTGCATGTTCTTGATGTCGACTTCCTCGATCACGCCGCGCTCGGTCGCGAGCGCGAGGGCGGCGCCGGGCTCGTCCGTGTGGACATGCACCTTGACCGCGCCCGGACCGCCGACGACGAGGAGCGAGTCGCCGAGCTTCGCCAGCTCGCGCTCCAGCTCCTCGGGATCGACCGTCTCGCCCTCGACGAAGAAGGACGTGCAGTAGCGATAGCGAGAGAGCTCCCGATGCACGGCCTCGAGAGGGATCCCGCCCGAAACCGCCTCGAGCTCGGGGAGCGGCTCGCCGCGGACATGCGCCGCGATCCCGCGCAGGATCTCCAGCACGCCGGCTCCGCCCGCATCGACCACGCCGGCCTCCCTGAGGACGTCCAGCTGATCGGTGGTCGCGGCGAGGGCGCGCTCACCGTGCGCCACGAGCTCGGCAAGGGCCTCGGCGACCGGAGGATCGGAGGGCGAGAGCGACTCCGCCTTCTCCGCGAGCTCGCGGGCGACGGTCAGCATCGTCCCCTCCTGGGGATTGCGGACGGCGGCGTAGCCTGCGTCGCTCGCTCCGCGAAGCACCCGTGCGACCGCCGCGGCGTCGATCCCCTCGCCATCCCCCACCGCCTCGACCGCGCCACGGACGAGCTGGGAGAGGATGACCCCCGAGTTGCCCCGCGCGCCCATGAGCGCGGCGCGGACGACGTCAGCGTTCGGGTCGCGTTCGAGGGCCGAGACGACCGCGCGCACGGTCTCGGTCATGTTCGTGCCCGTGTCCCCGTCCGGGACCGGGTAGACGTTCAGGTCGTCGATGCGGGCCCTGCTCGCCTCCAGAGCGGCCAAAGCCGCCCTGGCGAGCGCTAAAGGGCCTTCTGGACTTTGCCCGCCTTGAGACACCGGGCGCAGACGTAGGTCCGGCGCGGAACCCCGTTCACGAGAATGCGGACGCGCTGGAGGTTCGGGTTGAACCGCCGCTTCGTGGCCACCATCGAGTGGCTCCTGTTGTGTCCGAACGCGGGACCTTTCCCGCAGACTGCGCAGACCTTCGACATCGGACGGCCAGTATAGCCAGCGCTTATGGGGTGGCCGCCGGCCGAAGGCGCGTGAGCAGATCGGCCATCTCGAGCGCCGAAAGCGCTGCCTCGGCGCCCTTGTTCCCCTGCGGCCCGCCCGCGCGCTCCTCCGCCTGCCTGCGGCTGTCGCACGTGAGGACGCCGAAGGAAACCGGCACGCCGGTCTCGAGCCCGGCGAGCTGAAGCCCGCTCGCCGCCTCGCCCGCGACGTACTCGAAGTGCGGTGTGTCGCCGCGGATGACGCAGCCGAGGGCGACGATGCAGGCGTAGCGGCGGGTCTTCGCGAGCGCCATGGCGCCGAGCGGAAGCTCGAAGGCGCCCGGGCACCGGCATGACGTCGATCCGCTCGCGCGGCACGCCCGCCTCGGTGAGCGTCTGCAGCGCGCCCTCGAGGAGGCGCGTCGTGATGTCGCCGTTGAAGCGGCTGACGACGACGCCGATCCCGCGCCGTGCGCCGTTTGGCGAACCGGTCACGACTCCGACCCCTTCGGGGATGCGGAGCTCGCCCGGCGCGTGCTGGATCTCAGCCATCCGATTCCTCGAACCGCAGACCCTGGTGGTGGAGCTGGTGGCCGAGCTTCTCGCGCTTCGTCTCCAGATAGCGGCGGTTCTCGGCGTTGGGCGAGACCTCGATCGGCACCTGCTCGACCACGGTGAGGCCGAAGCCCTCGATGCCGGTCATCTTCTTCGGGTTGTTCGTGAGGATGCGGATGGTCGTCAGGCCCAGGTCGGACAGGATCTGGCTGCCGATGCCGTATTCGCGCAGGTCTGCGGCGAAGCCGAGCTCGAGGTTGGCCTCGACGGTGTCGAGCCCCGCCTCCTGCAGCTCGTAGGCCTTCAGCTTGTTGAGGAGGCCGATGCCCCTCCCCTCCTGCGCCATGTAGAGGAGGACGCCGCGCGGCTCGGCGGAGATGCGCTCGAGCGCGAGCTCGAGCTGCTCGCCGCAGTCGCAGCGAAGCGAGTGGAAGACGTCGCCGGTCAGGCACTCGGAGTGAACCCGGACGAGCACGTTCTCCTCGCCCTCGACGTCGCCCTTCACGAGCGCGACGTGGTGCTTGCCCGTGAGGGTCTCGCGGAAGGCGACGGCCATGAAGTCTCCGTACGCCGTCGGGAGCCGCACCGAGGTCATCCGCTCGACGAGCTTCTCCGTCTGGCGGCGGTACTCGATCAGGTCCTCGACCGTGATCATCTTGATCTCGTGCTGCTCGCAGTAAGGGATCAGGTCGGGGACGCGGGCCATCGTCCCGTCCTCGCGCATGATCTCGCAGACGACTCCGGCCGGGTTGAGGCCGGCGAGACGGGCGAGGTCGACGGCGGCCTCGGTCTGGCCGGCGCGCTGGAGGACGCCTCCGCGCCGCGCACGCAGCGGGAAGATGTGCCCGGGCTGGACGAGGTCGGCGGGCCCCTTGCTCGAGTCGATGGCGACCTGGATCGTGCGCGCGCGGTCGGGCGCCGAGATGCCCGTGGTGACTCCCTCGCGCGCCTCGATGGAGATCGTGAACGCGGTGCCGAACGGCGTCTCGTTCCGGTCGGTCATCTGCCGCAGGTCGAGCTCCTCGCACCGCTCCTCGGTGAGGCACAGGCAGACGAGGCCGCGCCCGTGCGTCGCCATGAAGTTGATCGCGTCCGGTGTGGCGAACTGCGGCGGCGATCGTGAGGTCGCCCTCGTTCTCGCGGTCGGCCGCATCCACGACCACGACGAACTTGCCCTCGCGGATGTCCTCGAGAGCGGCCTCGATGGTTGCGAACGGCGTGGTCTCGACCTTCACAGTCAAATCGTAACGCTCAGCGCCGACGGCTCCCAGACTAGCTCCGCGACCTCGAGGCGGATGTCGTTGCGGCGGGCCTCGCCGGCGAGGACGCAGATCGCGTCGTTCAGCCGCGCGTAGCGCTCGGAGCCGGTGTTGTGGACGATGGTCCCCGTCACCTCCCGCCCGTATTTGCTCTTGCGGGCGAGCCCCTGCAGGTGGAAGGCCAGGAGCGCGCCGTCGTCGGTCTCGATGACGCCGTGGAAGTCGGGCACGTAGACGTCGTCGCTTCGGAGCCGCGCGTGGTTGAGCCCGCGGAACCGGCCGGTCACCTGTCCCTCGACCCGCCCTTCCCCGAAGAAAAGCCCGAGCGTGTCCGGGCCACGGGAGAGGTAGTGCTCCGGGTAGGCGAAGTTGATCCGGTAGAGCGGCTCGAGCCTCACCGCGCTGCGAGCCTCTCGACGTACTTCGCGACCACGTCCACCTCGAGATTCACGTCGTCGCCTTCGGCGACGCTCCCCGAGTGTGGTCACCTCACGCGTGTGCGGGATGAGCGCCACCGTGAACGAGCTCTCGCCGAGGCCGGCGATCGTCAGGCTCACTCCCTCGACCGCAATGGAGCCCTTCTCGACGCAGTAGCGAAGCACGTCCTGGGGCGCCTCGACTTCGATCCCCTCGTCGTCTACCCTGCGGATCCGGCCGACCCCGTCCACGTGCCCCTGGACGATGTGCCCGCCGAGCGGGTCGCCTGCGCGTAGCGCGGGCTCGACGTTGACGCCGCCGCCGGTCTCGAGACGGCCGAGCGTGGAGCGGCGAAGCGTCTCCGGCACCGCGTCGAACGCCACCGACCGTTCTCGACCTCGACCGCGGTCAGGCACACCCCCGCGAGCGAGACCGAGTCTCCTACGGCTGCGCGCGGCTGCGGTCTCCGGCGCGCGGACGACGAGGCGAACGGATTCGCCGCGTTCCTCGACGGCCTCGACGCGACCGACCTCGCGCACGATCCCGGTGAACACGGCCTGAACTCTAGGGCTCGCGGATGTATCCGGTCAGGAGGAGGTCGTCTCCGACCCGCTCGGCCTCGAGCCCGGCGAGGGAGAGCGAGGCGCCCAGCTCGTCCACCCAGCGCGGGCCCGAGCCCGCGAGCGTCGGAGCGACGAAGAGGAGCAGCTTGTCTACGAGCCCCTCGCGAAGGAACGAGCTTGCGAGGGTCTGGACCGCCTTCGAGGAGGAGCGACTTGTACGCCTTCGTCGGCCAGCCGCGTCAGCGTTTCGTCCAGCGGGCCCGACACGAGCTCGAGCTCCGAGCCTTGGTGAGAGGCCCCCGTCCGAACGCGAGCCTGCGTGGCTGGCGCGCGGCCTCCAAGTCGCGGGCGTCGAGCCGAGGCGAATCGGCGCGCACAGTGCCCATCCCGACCGCGACTGCATCCGAAGCGGCGCGGAGCCCGTGCACGCGGCGGCGGCTCTCCTCGCCAGTCACCCAACGGGACTCGGGGACCACGACGCGCCCGTCCAGCGTGACGGCCGCCTTGTAGGTGACGAACGGGCGGCCGGCGGCGATCCAGGTCCGCCAGGCCTCGTTCTGGCGGCGCGCGAGGCGGCCGGGCTCGCCGTCCAGGAGCTCGACGTCCACTCCCGCCTGGCGCAGACGTGCGAAACCCTGGCCGTCCGTCTTCGGATTGGGGTCCGGCGCACCCACGACGACGCGGGCGACTCCGGCGGCGACGATGGCATCCACGCAGGGAGGCGTTCGCCCGTAATGGGCGCAGGGCTCGAGCGTGACGTACAGCGTCGCGCCCCGCGCCCGCTCGCCTGCGGCCTCGAGCGCGACGACTTCGGCGTGCGCGCCTCCCGCCCGCTCGTGCCACCCCTCCCCTACGACCTCGTCGCCGGCGACCACCACGGCTCCGACGACGGGATTCGGGTGCGTCTCGCCGCGTCCGCGCTCGGCCAGCTCGAGTGCGCGCTCAAACGGCTTCGGCAAAGGCCTTCACGAGCTGCCGGTAGGCCCGCGGATAATCCTCCCGGCCGAAGATCGCGCTGCCCACGACCGCGGCCTGCGCACCGGCCCGCCTGATCTCGCCGATGTTCGCCTCCCCGACGCCGCCGTCCACCTGCACGAAGAGGTTCTGGTGCAGCTGATCCCGGAGCGCTGCGATGCGCTCCAGGCTCTCCGGCATGAACTCCTGTCCCGAATAGCCGGGATGAATGCTCATGCAGAGGACGAGGTCGGCGCCGATCGAGGCCCCGACGGCATCCTCGACGCTCGTCTCCGGATTGAATGCGACACCGACGCCGAGCCCGAGGTCGCGCGCGAGCTTGATCGCCTTCCAGGGCTCCTCGCAGGCCTCGACATGGAACGTGACGCTGTCGCCGCCCGCCTTCTTGATCATCTCGAAGTGGTGCTCCGGGTTGCTGACCATGAGGTGGCAGTCGACGACACCCTCGAACTTGTGGATCAGCGGCGAGATCGCCTGGAGGACGATCGGCCCCATCGTCACCGGCTCGACGAAGTGGCCGTCGCCGACGTCGAAATGAAACACTCGGGCTCCTGCGCCGATCAGGTGGTCGATCTGCTCGCCGAGCCGAAGGAAATCAGCCGCGTAGAGCGAGGGCTCGATCTCGATCTCGCGCACCCAGCGTTTCCAGGACATGGGGAAATCCTACGGACGCCGCAGGCGGGCGACGAAGAACCCCGATGTCCCGTGCACGTGCGGCATGGTGAGCAGGAGCTCGGGGCGCCGGGGATGGCGGAACTCCGGGAACTCGGCGCCGAGGTCGTCGACCGGTAGCTGGAGGGCGTCGACCACGTCCTCGTTCTCGGTCCGGGTGATCGTGCACACGGAATACGTGATCGACCCGCCCGGCCGCGTGCGCTCGGCGGCGACCCGCATCAGATCGAGCTGAAGCTCGGGAAGCGGGCGAGCCCGCCAGCGCAGATCGGGACGCGAGTTGAGGACGCCGAGGCCCGAGCAGGGCGCGTCCACGAGCACGCGGTCGAAACCGTCGAGCTCGGCGGGGAGCTCCAGGGCGTCGGCGTTCACGACGGTGAGAGCGGCTCCGAGCCGTGCAGCGTTCTCCTCGAGTTCGCGCGCCCTGCCCGGGTGCTTCTCGACGGCGACGACCTCCGCTCCCGCGGCCGCGAGCTGCGTCGCCTTCCCGCCGGGAGCGGCGCAGAGGTCGAGGACGCGCTCTCCCGGCTGCGCACCGACCGCGTTCCCGGCGAGCTGCGAGCCGCGGCTCTGGGGCCATGGCTCTTTGAGACCTCCGGTCGGCTCGCGCAGGACGCGCTCCGGCGGCTCGTTCTGCGCGCGCATCAGGGAGAGGGCGTCCTCGGCGCCCCATTCCCGCCACCACGTCTCGGCGATCCAGTCGGGATACGAGTGCTTGAGCGCCGCCTCCTGCGGCGTCGACTCGGGGAGCCCAGCGAGGAGCTCGCCAATTCCCTCTCCCAGCCTCCGCATGACGGCGTTCGTGAACGCGACGGCGCGCTCGAGTCCTGCGGCACGCACGAGCTCGACGCTTTCGTTCGCGGCCGCGTGAGGCGGGACCGAGTCGAGGTAGCCGAGCTGGTAGGCGCCGAGGCGCAGCGCCGCGCGGACAGGAGGATCGAGCTTCCGCACGGGCCGGCGGCCGAGCGTCTCGATCGCGTGGTCGAGCGTACGCACGCGCTGCACTGTTCCGTAGGCGACCTGCATTGCGAAGGCCCGGTCGCGCTCGTCGAGGGTCTCCGCGAGGGGCGGAAGGCGCGGTCCGCGTAGGCGTCCTCCTCGAAGACCCGCCGCACGACCTCGTATGCGACGGAACGACTGCTCAGCGTCGTCCGCGGAGGTACTCCTCCGCGCTCATGCGCTTGCCGCCCTCACGCTGCACCTCGAGGAGCTCGAGCCCGTCTGCGACGAGAAGCGAGTCCTCGCGGGCGGGGCGTGCCTTCCAGACGAGCAGGCGCCGCCCATCGACGAGTCCACGGGCGCCGATGTGCGGTGAAAGCGCGCGGATCTGGTTGATGAGCTCTTCGGTCGGCTTCGTCCAGTCGAGCTCGCGGTCTGCCGCGACCAGCTTCTCGGCGTAAGTGGCCCCGTCGGGCTGCGGGACGAACGTGGGCTCCGCGAAGACCTCGCCGAGGAGGTCGACGGCAAGCGCCGCGGCCCTCTCGATCACCACCGCGGTGTCGTCCTCCGGCCCGATGGGGAACCGGCGCTGCGCGGCAATCGGCCCCGCGTCGAGGCTCGGCGGTGGTCTTGTGGATCGTGACGCCGGTCTCGCGGTCGCCGGCCATGATGGCGCGCTCGACGGGCGCGGCTCCGCGCCAGCGCGGCAGAAGCGACGGATGCACGTTCAGCCAGAGGCGCTCGCCGAGGAGCTTCTCCGGAATGAGCACCCCGTAGCCGGCGACGACCACAACGCGCGCGTCGCCGGGGAAGGCGCCGAGCTTCTCCGGCTGCTGTACGGGGATCTCAAGACGCTTCGCGACCTCTTTGGCCGGCGGCGCGGCCTTCTTTCGCCCTCGGCCCTGGGGCTTGTCTGGGCGCGTGAGGAGGAACTCGATGTCGTAGCTCCGGTTGGCCATCCCTTCGAGCACGGCCGCACCGAACGGCGCGGTGGCCGCAACGGCAATTTTCATGACGCTTACGTCGGTCCGAGGACAGGCTGTGGCCGCAGCTTGGCCAGGGCCTCTCGCCGCTGCTCGGGAGACGTCCGGTCGATGATCGAGGACTCCGTCGAGGTGGTCGAGCTCGTGCTGGATCACGCGCGCCTCGAGGCCCTCGGCCTCGATCCTGAGCTCTTCGCCTTCGGGCGACGTCGCCTCGACGACGATCGTGGTCGGGCGCTCGACCTCGACGATCACGGTGGCGGCGCCGAGCGACAGGCAGCCCTCGTCGTCAGCGACCTGCTCGCCGCCGGTCTCGACCACGCGCGGGTTGACGAGCGCCATGAAAGGCTCCTCCTCGCCCGCCTGGTAGACCAAAACGCGGCGCAGGATCCCGAGCTGCGGGGCCGCAAGGCCGACGCCGCGCGCCTCCGACATGAGCCCCTTCATGCGCTCGACGAGGCCGGTGACGGAGTCGTCGATCTCCTCGACGTCATTGGCCTTCATGCGCAGGACGGGGTCCGGGTACTGGCGCACCTGGGCCAGAGCAAGCCGACGCCGAGCTTCACGCTCGGCGTCGAGCTCTTCGTTTCGGACTTGGCCCTCTACTTCGCCCATTTCCGGGGCAATTCTAACGAGGGCGAACCGTTGTTCTATATGCGGTTTGTCGCAGTCCGCGGGCCGACCATTCGCGACCAGAGAGCGACGAGAACGACCGCCACGATGACCGCGAGGATGAAGCCGAGTATGCCTCCGCCGACCAGCCAGCCGACGAGAAGCGCGGATGCGATACCGATTGCCATCGTCATGAGGATCCCCATCGAGTCGACGCCCGGGTGGAAAAGGCGCCCGAGCGCGCCGACGATGAGCCCCACGATGATCAGACCGATGATTTCTCCTAGTCCCATGCGGCCATGATTCCCCGGCGAAACGCGCGGAAACTCGGCGAGTCCCTGCGGATCGACGTCGACGGACGCCGTCAGCGATTCCCGCCGCATCGCCGGAGCCGCCGCAGCGAGGAGCCGGGCTGCGCGCGAGGCCACCGGCCGTGGATTCGCCGTCTTGACGAGGAGCTGCGCCCTGCTCCGGTTTCGAAGACGGAGGAGCGGAGCCGGGCCCAGCAGGTCTCCGTCAGCGCCCTCGAGGCCGGCACGGAGCTCGGTGAGCAGCGCGCTGGGGCCGTTCACCCCCGGGCCGGAGACGACGATGCGCACGAGGTGGCGGAAAGGCGGATAGCCGAGCTCGCGCCGTCGGTCGATCTCCCCGGCCAGGAACTCGTCGACCGCATGCCGGGCCGCCAGGGAGATCGGGCGCGAGTCGGGCTGATACGTCTGGACGAGCACGCGGCCGGGTGCGTCGCGCCCGCTTCGTCCCGCGAGCTGGGTGACGAGCTGGAACGTGCGCTCCTCGGCGCGGAAGTCGGGCAGCGCCATGCCCGTGTCGGCGTCCACGACCGCTGCGAGGGCGACGCCCTCGAAGTGATGGCCCTTCGCGACCATCTGCGTGCCGAGGAGCACTGCCCTGTCCGGTCTCGGCGAACCTCGCCAGCCGATCCGCCAGCTCGGCCGGGTTCGCGGCAACGTCCGCGTCGAGGCGGATGAGCTCGAGCCCGGGAAGTCGTTCCGCCAGCTCCTCTTCGAGCCGCTCCGTCCCGGCGCCGAGCCGGGCGAGCTCCGCGGCCCCGCAGGTAGGACAGAGGGTGGGGCTCGGCTCCCGCCGTCCGCAGTGGTGGCAGTGGAGCGCGCCGTCCCCGTGCAGCGTGAGTGCGACGTCGCAGCTCGGACAGCGAACGGTCGCCCCGCACGCGCGGCAGTGAAGGGCCGGCGCGATCCCGCGCCGGTTCAGGAGGAGGATCGCCTTGCCGCCTCCGTCCGAGATCGCGCCCAGCTCCTCGAGGAGCGGCGCGGAGAGCGGATACCCGGCCTCGCGGCGGAGATCCACGACCTGGACGTGCGGCAGCCGCCGGCCGAGCCGTCCACCCAGCTCGAGCCGCTCGAGCCGTTCCCAGCTCTCCGGTCGCGGCGTCGCGCTTCCGTAGACGGCCACCGCGCCTTCGAGGGAGGCGCGCTTCGCCGCGACGGTGCGCGCGTCGTAGCGGGGGTCGGACTCCTGCTTGTAGGAGGCGTCGTGCTCCTCGTCGACGCAGATCAGGCCGAGTCTCTCCACCGGCGCGAAGACAGCAGACCGGGCTCCGACAACGACACGCGCCTCGCCGGACGCGATGCGCTCTCGCTCGTCGCGCCGCTCCGCGTCGGTCATCCCCGAGTGCAGGACGGCGACCCGGCCGGGAAAGCGGGCCGTGAAGCGTCCGAGTGCCTGCGGTGTCAGCGCGATCTCGGGGACGAGGACGATCGCCCCGAGCCCCCGGGCGAGCGCCTCCTCGCAGGCACGGAGGTAGACCTCCGTTTTCCCGCTCCCGGTGGCGCCGTAGAGGAGGAAGGAGCCGCCGGTCCCGAGCGCGTCGACGATCCGCTCCAGCGCAGCCTCCTGCTCCTCGGTGAGCTGCTCGGGAGCCGCCTCCGCCGGAAGCCCCTTCGGGCCCTCGCGGCGCTTGGCGCCCTTGCGCCTGGCGCGCGCCTCAGGTGCGACGAGCGCGAGCGCGCGCGCCGGAGTCGAGCCGTAGTAGTCGGCGAGCCAGAGCGCGAGATCGACGAGCACGGGCGAAACGGAGCCGAGGACGCGCTCGACGGCAACGGGCTCGACCTCCGGCGGAGCCTCGTCCTCGAGCCCGACGACGACCCCGCGACGGTGCGCCCGTCCGAAGGGAACGGACACGACCGAGCCCTTCTCGAGCCCGTCCGCGAGGTACGTGAACGGCCGCGCGAGAGCGCGCGCGGTCACCAGCGGGTAGACCGAGGCGAAGCGGGACACCGGTAGGATTGTCCCTGAGATGGCGGCGGGACACTCGATCGACGACTACCTCGAGACGATCTATTTCCTGGCTTTCCCCATTGGGGAATACCATCCGGACACAAAAGGATCCCCCACCCTCGCGGTGCGCGTCGCGGACATGCTCGGCGTCTCCCGCGCCTCCGCGGGGGAGATGCTGAAGCGCCTCGAGGCCGAGGGCCTGGTCGAGCGCGGCGAGCACAAGGAGGCCATCCTCACCGCCGAAGGGCGCGCCCAGGCCGAGCGCGTCGTGCGCAGGCACCGCATCATCGAGCGGCTCCTCACCGACTTCATGGGCTACACGCCTGCGGAGGCGCACGAGCAGGCCGATCTCCTCGGCAACACCTTCACCGACGAAATGGTCGAGCGCATCGAGACGCAGCTCGGGAAGCCCGACCGCTGCCCGCACGGCTGGCCCGTGGACACCGACTTCGAGCAGGCGGAGAACCGGGAGCTGCAGCCGCTCTCGGACCTCGCGGCCGGCTCGGAGGCCGAGATCGTCCGGCTCGCCGAGCACGACGGCGACCTCCTCCACTGGTACTACGACGAGGGCCTCGTGCCCGGCACGCACATCGAGGTGCGCGAGGCCGACGGCGGCGAGCTGACGCTCAGCGTCGGCGGCGACGAGCGGCCGCTCGACGAGAAGCAGGCCGGCGGGTCTGTTCGTTCGGGCCCGCTAGCCCGTTTCGTCCTCGAAGACGACGTTCACCGTCGTGAACCCGAGCGCGCGCAGGAGGCTCGAAAGCATCAGGCGCGTGTTCTCACGGGCGCGCGCGATCAGGCCGGAGCCCTGCTGTGCCGCTGCGTTCATCTTCTGCACCGCGAGGACGTTCAGCTGCTGCTGGTCGTGGTCGTTCGAGGAGAAGATGTCGCCGATCTTGTTCAGCGCGCCCTCGTTCTGGTCGTAGATGTAGCTCCGCGTCGGGTCGATGCGCGCCTGTGAGAGCGTCGGCCGCGGCAACGTGATCGTCGCGGTCAGGCGGTCGTCCGAAACGTCGACGGAGTCGTCGTCCACGTTCGAGAAGTCGACGCTCGCGTCGACCGACCCGTAGGCGATGTAGAGCGTCCGCGAGCCGAGAAGCGCGTCCGGCAGACCGCTGTCCTGGTGCAGGTCGACGACCTGCTGGAAGTTCCCGGTCGCCGCGTGGTATGCGTGCAGGTCCTGCAGCGACTTCAGCACCGCAGGCCCGCTCCTGTCGATGGTCTGCTGCCTGAACGGGTTGTCGAAGTCCGGGAAGATCCCGCGCACCCAGCTGATTCCGAAGACCACGGCGACGATGACGATCCCGAGGCCGATGAGGCCCCACGGAATGCCGCGTCGCGGCTCGCGCGGCGGTTCGTATTGCGGCGGTTGTGGAGGCGGCGCCTGCCGCCGCCGTTCCGGTGTCAAAACCCCCATTACACGGGGGTCCTACCCGCTTACGAGGCCGTAGGAACCTCCGCCGCGAGGCCCGCGGCGGCCCTGAGCGCGTCGGCGCGGTCGGTGCGCTCCCACGTGAAATCCTGCTCCTCGCGCCCGAAATGGCCATACGCGGCGGTCTGCGCGTAGATCGGCCGCCAGAGGTCGAGATCGCGGAGGATCGCGCCCGGCCGGAGGTCGAACTGCTCGCGGACGAGCGAGGCGATGCGGTCGAGCGGGATCCGCTCGGTGCCGAAGCACTCCACCTCGATCGACACCGGGTGCGCAACGCCGATCGCGTAGGAGACCTGGAGCTCGCAGCGCTCCGCGATCCCGGCCGCGACGACGTTCTTCGCCGCGTAGCGGGCGGCATACGCCGCCGAGCGGTCGACCTTCGTCGGGTCCTTGCCCGAGAAGGCGCCGCCGCCGTGGCGGGCCGCGCCGCCGTACGTGTCGACGATGATCTTCCGGCCGGTGAGGCCCGTGTCCCCCATCGGCCCGCCGACGACGAACTTCCCGGTCGGGTTGACGAGGACGAAGTCGCGCTCGTCGAAGCGGCGCTCGTCGTAGAGGTCGCGCGGGAGAATCGGGTGCAGGACGTGCTCGATGAGATCGGGCTTGACGAGCGCCTCGGTGTCGAGCCCGTCGCGGTGCTGCGTCGAGAGGAGGACACGCACCACCTCGACCGGCCGCTGGCGCCCGTGCTCGTCGACCTCGTAGCGGATCGTCACCTGCGTCTTCCCGTCCGGCCGCAGGTACGGGAGGATCTGCGCCTTGCGCACCTCGGAGAGCCGCTTGGCGATCTTGTGCGCGAGCATGATCGGGAGCGGCATGAGCTCCTCGGTCTCGGTGCACGCGTAGCCGAACATCATCCCCTGGTCGCCGGCGCCGAGTTGGTCGAGCGGGTCGTCGTCGCCGCGCTGCATCTCGTAGGACCTCTCGACGCCGAGCGCGATGTCGGGCGACTGCTCGTCGAGCGCGACCATGACGCCGCAGGTGTCGGCGTCGAAGCCGTACTTCGCCCGGTCGTAGCCGATGCCCTTGATCGTCTCGCGCACGAGGCGCGGAATCTCGACGTAGGTCTCCGTCGTGATCTCGCCGGCCACGACCACGAGCCCGGTCGTGACGAGGGTCTCGCACGCGACGCGCCCGTTCGGATCGTCGGTGAGGACCGCATCGAGGATCGTGTCCGAGACCTGGTCGGCGACCTTGTCGGGGTGGCCCTCGGTCACCGACTCGGACGTGAAGAGATACTCGCGCGCCATGATCCGAAAAGGCTACTGAATCGAAAGCAGTCCGACGAGCCTGGCGACGTCGCCGTCGCGCTCGCCGTAGAGGACGAGCGACTGCAGGGGCTCGAGGTTCCGGTCGAGCCAGTCGGGGGTGGCCTGGCCGGTGAAGCCCATGAGCCCGGACAGGACGGGCAGCGCCTGATCGAGGTCGACGTAGAGGAAGCCTGTCGTCTCGTCGGGCATCCCCGCCGCCTCGGTCGCGTCCTTGAACGCCTCGTCGTCGGCGAGCCGGCCGTCGTCGGCCCGCAGGTCCGCGATCCCCTCGCGCGACGTCGTGATGACGAGCTTGCCGTCGAAGGCCGCGTAGTAGACCGAGAAGAACTGGTTGACGGCGAGCTCCTTCGCCTGCACGCCGTCGATGTCGACGGACTCCAGGTCCGCGGTGCCGTAGTACTCCGCAACCTCGCCGGCGAGCTTGTCGAGGACTGCGAGGGCGCCCTGCTCGTCGTCGACCTGGGTGACGATCGTCACCTCGGGGATCGGGAAGCCCGGGCGGAGGTACAGGGCAGACTCGGCCGAGAAGAGCGGGAACACGTCCTCGTCCAACGAGACGCCGATCTGGGCCTCTGCGCGGCCGATGTCGCGCTCGATCCCGGGCGCCACCTCGGCGAGGACGTCGCGCAGGGTTCCCAGCTGGCGCTCGAGGTCGTTCGCGCCGGCGTAGACGAAGGCGCCGCCGGGCACCTGGCTCGGCAGCTCGGCGGAGAACTCATCCGAGAAGAGGTCGCCGGTGGCAGGGCTCGCCGCGCCCTCGATGTGGATGCCGTCCTCCTGCGGGTCGAGCGAGAATGCGAGCGACGGCGTGTCCGAGCCGAAGAGACCCGCAAGCGGCGTCGAGTCGAGCGCCGAGGCTGCGACGTAGACGGTCGCGATGCCGTCGTCGGCCACCTCGCCGCTGACCTTCTGGTAGTCGCCGTCCCCTTCGAGGGTGCCGTCCGCCTGCAGCCGCTCGAACTCGTCGAGGTTCGCCTCCGAATCCGAGAACGCGACCCAGCCGTCGATCTCACGGGAGACGAGCGGCTCGTCGCTCTTGGCGAGGAGCGCGTCGAGCTTCGCCCGGTCGTCCGGCTGCGTGAGGCCGACGACCTTCCCCTCGCCGGTGACGTCGAGCGCGACGAAGTCGGTCTCGGGCCCGAGCGCGGGCTTCACGTCGTCCTCGAAGTCGACGCCCTTCCCGCCGAGCTCGCCGAGGATCCATTCGACCGCGCGATCTCCGTCCGGGAACTTGCCGAGGAGCTCGCGGCCCGCGCTCCAGTTCGCCGAGTCGAAGCTCGTGTCCACGCTGACGAAGACCTGCGAGGACGCAGGCGCGACGCTCGCCCCGGCGGCGCCCGGCGACGACCCTTCTCCGCACCCTGTGGCGGAGAGAGCAAGCGCGGCGGCAGCGGCGAGAACGAGGACGAGCCTATTCATCGGTCGGCCTCCGACCCATCAACCCTGAGACTAGCTGGCTCAGACTCGCGCCATCGAGGACCTGGCATACCGCCTCAGTTATCGGCAGCTCGACGCCGTTCCTGCGCGCCAGCTCACGGAGGACCGGGGCGGTGGTCAGCCCCTCGACGACCTGGCCGATCTCGGCGGCCGCCCCGTCGGGTGACGCGCCGCGCGCGATGAGCTCTCCTGCTCGGCGATTGCGGCCGTGGCGGCTCCAGCACGTGACCATGAGATCGCCCATCCCAGCCATGCCCGAGAACGTCTCGGCGCGCGCCCCACATGCCTCGCCCAGGCGAGCCATCTCCGCAAGGCCGCGCGTGATGAGCGCGGCCTTCGCGTTGTCGCCCGCCTCGAGGCCGTCGACGGCGCCGGCGGCGAGGGCGATCACGTTCTTCGCGGCCGCGCAGAGCTCGACTCCGACGAGGTCGGTGTTCACGTACACGCGAAAACGGAGCGAGTGGATCTCGTGCTGGAGCTCGGTGGCGAGCTCCTCGTTCGTGCTCGCCAGCACCGCCGCGGCGGGCAGGCCCTGCGCGATCTCCTCGGCGTGGTTCGGCCCGGAGAGCGCCAGCGCCTCGCGCCCTTCGACGACCTGCGACAGGCGCTTGCCGGTCTCGGGATCGAGCCCCTTGGTGAGGATGATGACCGGCGCGCTTCCCCGGCAGCGACGCGGTCACCTCCCGGAAGGCGCGGCTCGGGACGGCGACGCAAACAAGCTCCGCGGCCGCCACCTCCGGTCTTTCGGGCGCGTCCCGGCCGGCGAGCGTGACCTCGTGCCCGCGCCCCTCCATGACGCCCGCGAACGCCGCACCCCACGACCCCGCGCCGACGACGGCGACCTTCATCCGCGCCGCACGAAGTCGATGATGACGGGCACGCCCTCGATGCTGAAATGCTCGCGCAGGCGGTTCTCGACCCAGTAGCCGTAGTCGCGCGTCAAGAGGCCAGGATCGTTGACGAAGAAGCGAAAGCGCGGCGGGCGGGTCGAGACCTGGGTGCCGTAGAGGAGGTTCAGTCGCCGGTTGCCCTTCGCGGGCCCCGGCCGCTGCTCGCGCAGCTCGGCGAGGAAGCGGTTCAGCTCCCCGGTACCGACCCGGCTCGTGTGCGTGTCGAAGAGCTGTTCGACGCGGTCGAGGAGCTTCCCGACCCCGCGGCCAGTCGTCGACGAGACCGCGGCCATCGTCGGGCGCTGGCGGAGACGGCTTCCGAGGCGGTCGCGCACGTCCTCGATCCCCACCTCGGCGATGTCCCACTTCGACAGGACGACGAGCGTCGAGCAGCCCGCCGTGCGGGCGACGTCGGCGACGGCGAGGTCCTGCTCGACGACGCCCTCGCTCGAATCGACGAGGACGAGCGCGACGTCGGCCCGCTCGGCCGCGCGGATCGCCCGGAGCTCCGAGTAGTACTCGACGCCCTGCCGCTGCCGCCGCTTTCTCCTCATGCCGGCGGTGTCGACGAGCACGAACGTCCTCTCTCCGCGCTCGAGCACCGTGTCGACGCTGTCGCGCGTGGTCCCCGGCTCCCCGGAGACGATCACGCGCTCCTCGCCGACGAGCGCGTTCAGGAGGCTCGACTTCCCTACGTTCGGGCGCCCGAGAATGGCGACGCCGATCGCGTCCTCCCCCACCTCCTCCCGCCCTTCGCCCGGAAGGGCCGCCACGATCGCGTCGAGGAGGTCTCCGGTTCCGTGGCCGTGCATGGCGGAGATCGCGACGGGGTCTCCGAGGCCGAGCCGGTGGAACTCGTGCGCGGCGGCGTCGTTCTGCGGGTCGTCGATCTTGTTCGCGACGACGACGACCGGCTTGTGCGCGCGGCGGAGGATCTCGGCGATCTCCTCGTCGCCCGGAGTCACTCCGGCGCGCGTGTCCACGACGAAGAGGACGAGGTCGGCCTCCTCGACCGCACGCTGCGCCTGCTCCGCGATGTCGCGCGTGAGGGGCGACGGGTCGGCCACGTCGACGCCGCCCGTGTCGACGAGGATGAAGCGCTTCCCCGACCACTCGCACACGACCTCCTTGCGGTCGCGCGTCACCCCGGCGTCTCGAAGACGACCGCCTCGCGGGTCGCGGACAGGCGGTTGACGAGCGTGGACTTGCCGACGTTCGGGAAGCCGACGACCGCGACCGTCCCCAGGAGGGGAGCGGTCATCCGGCTTTGGAGGGGACCGCCGCGCGGTGCGGCGGAACCGCGTCCGGCCGACCGAGCTCGTGCATCTCGACGAGGAAGCGCCAGAGGCGCAGGATCTCGTCCTGGATCTCCGCGGTCGCCTGCTTGTAGCCGCGCCCGTTCCGCGGGAGCTGGTCGAAGCGCATCGGCTCGCCGAACGCGACCGACACCGGCGCGCGGTTCCACTTCCAGTACTGGGAGCCGTGGATCGCGGCCGGCACGACAGGCACCCCCTCCTGGATGGCGACCATGGCCGCTCCGGACTTGGCCTCCCCGGGCACCCCGGCCTTCTGCCGCGTGCCCTCGACGAAGAGGCCGAGCAGGTCGTTCGAGCGCACCGTTTCCCGCATGAGGCGCAGCGCATCGCGGTCGGACTCCCCGCGGCGGACGGCGAGCGCACCGTGCGCGCGCATGAGCTGCCCGAAGCCGTAGACGCCGTGAAGCTCGACCTTGGCGACGAAGACGATGCGGCGCGGGCACGCGACCCCGACTACCGGCGGGTCGGCGTAGGAGAAATGGTTGACCGCCAGCACTGCACCGCCTTCGCGCGGCACGCGCTCCCTCCCGTACGCCTTGACCGGGATCATCGAGTGCGTGAACGCGCCGATGAGCGCCTTGCCGATTCCCCAGTAGACCGGCGAATGGACCGGATGGATGCTCACGCGCCCGACCTCGCGAGGACGAGCTGCTCGATCCGGTCGACGACCTCGTCGATGGAGAGCTCGGTCGTGTCGATCTGCTGCGCGTCCGGCGCCGGCTGCATCTGCGCGGCGTCGCGCTCGTCGCGGAGGCGGAGGTCGGTGGCGAGCGCCTCCTCTCCGATCTCGGGCCGGTCGGCCGTGCGGCGGCGTGCGCGCTCGGCCTCGTCCGCGACGAGGTAGACCTTCACGTCGGCATTCGGGCAGACGACGGTGCCGATGTCTCGGCCCTCGATGACGGCATCGCCGTGGGAGCCGAGCTCGCGCTGGCGCTCCCGCATCACCTCGCGGACCTCCCGGTGACGCGCGACCGAGGAGACGACGCGGTCGATCCTCGGCTGGCGGATCTCCTCGGTCACATCCTGGCCCTGGATGAAGACGCGGTCGCCCTCGAAGGACACCGGCTCACGGCGCGCAAGGTCGCCGAGCGCGGCGCCGTCGTCGAGCGACGACGCCCTCGTCGAGCGCGAGCTGGGTGAGCGCCCGGTACATGGCGCCCGTGTCGAGGTAGCGAAAACCGAGCCGGGTCGCGAGCGTACGGGCGACAGTGCTCTTACCGGCTCCGGCGGGTCCGTCGATGGCGACGATCATGGGGAGGCTGGCCTACCTGGCCGCGAGGGCGTCGAGCATCGGAAAGAAGTCGGGGAAGCTTACAGCGACGGACTCGGCGCCCTCGATGCTGAGACCTTCGCGGGAGACGAGGCCGGCGACGGCGGCGAGCATGGCGATGCGGTGGTCGGCGGCGGCGTCAACCGTACCCCCGCCCTTAGGGCGGGTGGGAACCCCACGCACCCGGAAGCCATCATGCGCCGTTTCGATCCGGATTCCTAGTGGCCGTAGAGCGTTTTTCACGGTCTCGATGCGGTCCGACTCCTTGACGCGCAACTCCTCCGCCCCGCGCACGACGCTGTCTCCCCTGGCCATTCCGGCCACGAGCGCGAAGAGCGGCAGCTCGTCGACCAGCCGCGGCACCTCGGCCGGCCCGATCGCGGTCGCGGTCAGGTCGGCGTGCTCCACCTCGAGGTCGGCGACCGGCTCGCCGCCCTCCGACCGCCGGTTGAAGTGCGCCACCCGCGCGCCCATCCTCTCGAGCACGTCGAGCAACCCGGTACGCGTCGGGTTGAGCCCGACGCCGTGGATCCTGATCGACGACCCGGGCAGGAGCGTCGCAGCAACGACGAACGGCGCCGCCGACGAGAAGTCTCCGGGGATCGAGAGCGACAGCGGATGGAGCCGTTCCGCCGGCCACACGGCCGGCTCGCCTGCTTTCCTCCGCACCCGGGCCCCGGCCGCCTCGAGCATGCGCTCCGTGTGGTCGCGGCTCGGATGCTTCTCGACCACGGCGGTCCGGCCTCCATCCGCGAACAGCCCGGCCAGGAGCACGCACGACTTCACCTGCGCGCTGGCGACCGGCAGCTCGTAGCGAATCGCCCGAACCGGCGCCCCGCCTTCGACGACGAGGGGCGCATGCCCGTCCTCCGTCTCCACCTGAGCGCCCATCTCGGCGAGCGGCTCGGCGATCCGCCCGAGGGGCCGGCGCGAGAGAGACTCGTCGCCGACGAGCTCGAAGCGTCCCTCCTGCCCGACGAGCAGCCCGGGCAGGAGCCGCATCAGCGTGCCGGAGTTCCCGCAGTCGATCGGGACACCGGGGGCCCGAAGCCCGCGGAGGCCCACCCCGCCCACGCGCACTGCGTCCCCTTCCACCTCCACTTCGGCCCCGAGCGCGCGCATCCCGGCGGCGGTCGAGAGCGTGTCGGCGGAAGCGCCGAAGCCCGTGAAGCGGCTCTCCCCGTCCGCGACGGCGCCGAAGAGGAGCGCGCGGTGGGAGATCGACTTGTCGCCGGGCACGGCGAGGTCGCCGCGAAGGGAGACGGCCGGCTCCACGTCCAACGCCACGCCTACTCGTCCTCGAAGGCCGGCGACACGATCACGGAGTAGCCCTGCGCCTCGAGGAGCCCAGCCGCGCGACGCGCCTCGTCCTCGCCCGAGACGAGCACCGAGAGGGTGCCGCCGCGCTCGGGCGACATGTGCTGGAGCTCGAAGTCCTCGATGTTGATCTGCTCGGCGCCGAGCGCCTGGGTGATCCCCGAGAGGACTCCGGGCCGGTCGGGCACGTGCACGCGCACACGCTGGAGCGCGCCGACGTCGCCGGTAGGCCTCGTCGAGCAGCGTCCGGCGGTTGACGGCCGCCTCGCCGATCCAGCGCGCGAGCCAGCCCGCGTCGCCCGTTGCGAGGGCGCGCTCGAGATCCTCGACGCGGCGCCGGTGCTCGGCCAGGGAAGTCCGCAGTTCTTCGGCGTTGTCGAGGAAGATGTCGATCCAGATGCGCGGGTTCGCCCCGGCGACGCGCGTCATATCGCGGAGCGACCCGCCGGCCGTTGCGAGCGGCTCGTGCCCGTTCACCCGCACCGAGCCGGCGTGGTTGAGGATGAGGTTCGCAAGGGCGTGCGGCAGGTGGCTCGTCACCGCCATGAGCCGGTCGTGCGCGGCCGGGTCGATCGCGACCGGGATCGCGCCGAGCGACGAGACGAAGCCGTGTAGAAGCTTGTAGCGCTCCGGCTCCGTCTCGGCGACAGGTGTGAGGAACCAGGTCGCGCCCTCGAAGAGCTCCGCGTTCGCGTGCTCCGGCCCACGCGCCTCCGAGCCGCAGACCGGGTGGCCGCCGATGAACCGCGCGCGTTCGGCGACGGACCCGCAGAGGGCGCTCTTCGTCGAGCCGACGTCCGAGACGGTCGGCTCCGAGCCCGCGCCGAGCACGGCCTGGACGGTCTCCTGCAGCGAGGCCACCGGCGTCGCCACGAGGGCGAGATCGGCGCCCTCCACCGCTTCGGCCAAGCGACCCTGCCGCGGAGTCGACGGCGCCCCGCTCGGCCGCGACGCGGAGCGAATCCTCGTCCGCATCCCAGCCCACGACCTCGGAAACGCCCACGCGCTTCGCAGCCAGGCCGACGGAGGCGCCGATCAGTCCCGTGCCGACCAAAGCAAGCCGCTCTGGGGCCACTACGTGTCGAGTTCGGGCGCGCGCATGAGCTCGGCGAGGCGGAAGGCGAGGTCGAGCGACTGGCGTGCGTTCAGCCGCGGATCGCAGAGCGACATGTAGCGGGAGGAAAGCTGCTCCTCGAGGACGGCTTCCGAGCCGCCGAGGCACTCGGTCACGTCCTCGCCCGTGAACTCGAGGTGGACGCCGCCCGGCCAGACCCGCTCCGCGCGGCACGCGGCGAAAAAGCCCTCGATCTCGGCCATGATCGCGTCGAAGCGGCGCGTCTTGACGCCCGAATCCGTCTTGAAGACGTTCGCGTGCATCGGGTCGCAGGCCCACACGACGGGATGCTCGGTCTCCCGCACGGCGCGGAGGAGCGGCGGCAAGAGCTCGAAAACGTGCTCCGCCCCCATTCGCGAGACGAGCGTCAGCCGGCCGGGCATCCGCGCCGGGTTGAGCCGCTCGCAGATCTCGATCAGCTCGTCGGCGGTCGCCGTGGGCCCGACCTTCACGCCCAACGGATTGTTCACGCCCGAGAAGAACTCGACGTGCGCGCCGTCGAGCTTTCGCGTTCGCTCTCCGATCCAGAGCATGTGCGCGGAGCAGTCGTACCAGTCGCCGGTCGTCGAGTCGCGGCGGGTGAGCGCCGCCTCGTAGTCGAGCACGAGCCCTTCGTGGCTCGTCCACACGTCCACCTGATGCAGCTTCTGCTCGGCGACGACGTCGATCCCGCAGGCCGCCATGAAGAGAAGCGCGCGCTCGATCTCGGCGGCGAGCCGCTCGTACCGGCGGCCCTCGACGGACGAGGCGACGAACTCCTGGTTCCACTCATGCACGCGCAGCAGGTCGGCGAAACCGCCCTTCGTGAAGGCCCGGACGAGGTTGAGCGTCGACGTGGCGTGGTAGTAGGCCGCGACCATGCGCTCCGGATCCGGGATGCGAGCCTCCGCCGTGGGAGCGTCGTCGTGAATCATGTGGCCCCGGAACGACGGGATCTCCCCGTCCGCGCCGCGCTCGGTCGGCGAGGTCCGCGCCTTGGCGTACTGACCTGCGATCCGCCCCACCTTCACGACCGGCAGCGTGGCCCCGTAGGTGAGCACAGCCGCCATCTGTAGGAGGATCTTCAGCTTCTCGCGGATGTGGATCGCCGAGATGTCGTTGAACGACTCGGCACAGTCGCCCGCTTGGAGCAGGAACGCTCTGCCGGCGGCCACCTCGGCGAGTGCCGCGCGAAGCTGGCGCGCCTCACCCGCGAAGACAAGCGGCGGCACGGTTGCGAGCTTTCCGCGCACGGCCTCGGCCTGCTCCTCGCTCGGCCACTCGGGCTGGTGAAGCGCTCGATACGAGCGCCAGGACGACGGCGACCAGACAGAACCTGTGACAGCCATTTCGAAGTCAGTCTAGTGAGGCCCCTGCAGCCGCAGGAGGCGGGGCCGAATCACCTGCAGGGCCTTGCCATAATCAAGCTCCAAATGCGCGTCCTCTCCGGAATCCAGCCGACGGGCGAGAAGCACCTCGGCAACTTCGTCGGGGCCATTCGCCGCTGGGTGGCCGAGCAGCACGTGATGGATGCGTTCCACCCCATCGTCGACATGCACGCGATCACGGTGCCGCAGGAGCCCGAAGCGCTGCGCGAGTCGACGCTCGACCTGGCCGCGCTTCTCATCGCGTGCGGCCTCGACCCCGACGTCTGCACGCTCTTCGTGCAGAGCCATGTGCCCGAGCATCCGCGCCTCGCCTGGGTACTGGAGTGCATGACGCCGTACGGCGAGGCGCGCCGCATGCCGCAGTTCCGGGAGAAGTCGGCGAAGAGCGAGAACTTCAGCGTCGGCCTCATGACCTACCCGGTGCTCCAGGCCGCCGACATCCTCCTCTACCAGGCCGACGTCGTTCCGGTCGGAGAGGATCAGCGCCAGCACCTCGAGCTCGCGCGCGACCTCGCGCAGCGCTTCAATCAGCGCTTCGGCGAGACCTTCGTCGTCCCCGAAGGAACATACGGCGAGGTCGGGGCGAAGATCATGGACCTCCAGGAACCGACGAGCCGCATGTCCACCACGTTCAGCGGCGACCTCGGCCTCGTACGCGTCCTCGACCCGCCCGACGTGATCAGGCGCAAACTCCGCTCGGCCGTCACCGATTCGGGCCGCGACGTCGTTCGCAGCGAGGACAAGCCCGGCGTCACGAACCTCATCGAGATCATGGCGGTGGCGACCGGCGAGGAGCCAGAGGCGATCGAGGCGCGCTACGACGGCGCCGGCTACGGCAAGTTCAAGGAGGACGTCGGCGAAGCCGTGGTCGCGCTCTTCGACCCGATTCGGCTCCGCTACGCGGATCTGCGCGGCAATCCCGGCGAGCTGCACGCGATCCTCGCGCGCGGCGCGGAGAAGGCGCACGCGATCGCCGCCGAAACGCTCGCCCAGGCCTACGAGCGCGTTGGGTTCGTTCCGCCGTAAGGGCCCGCTCCCGGAGTACCGCCCTTCGGACGGGAGCTACCGCGCGACCGCGGCTCCGCTCGCCCGCCGGTTCGTCGCAGGGCTCGTCGATTGGACGATCGTCACGGTCTTCTTCCTGATCGCCCAGATCCCGCTCGGTGTCCTCCAGGCAACCGGGGATGAGATCGGAGGAATCGCGTCCTGGTCGGTCTTCTTCCTCACGCAGGCGGCCGGGCTCGCGATCATCGCCGGCTACTTCGCATTCTTCTTCTCGACCGGCCACACGCTCGGGATGCGCGCAGCGGACATCCACGTCGTCGGGGCGGGGAACGGCCGGAGCCCGGCGCTCGCACGCTCCGCAGGCAGAGGAGTCTTCGCCGTCGTCTTCTTTCTCGCATCGTTCACTGCCTACACGTACCTGCTCGGCAACTACGACACGCCGCTCTCCACCTTCCACCAGGTGTCGCGCGCCGTCTCGATCGCGGTCGCCTCGATCGCGTTTCTCGGCCACCTGTGGCAGCTGCGCGACCCGGCCGGGCGCGGGCTCTGGGACCGCCTCTTCGGGCTCGCGGTGATCGAGGACATGGTCCCGTCCTCGATGCCGGAGCGGCTATGGACCCCCTGGGGAACGTAGCTTTGCGACCTCCTCGGCGCTGAGCTCGCGCCACTCGCCCGGCTCGAGCCCGTCGGCGTCGAGACCCGCGTACGAGCTGCGATGGAGCAGCGTGACCGGATGGCCGACCGCGGCCAGCATCCGCTTCACCTGGTGCTTTCGACCCTCGTGGAGGGTTAGCTCAAGCCGAGATGGCTCGAGGCGTCTGACCTCCGCGGGCGCGGTGATGCCGTCCTCGAGCTCGACGCCCTCGGCGAGCCGTGTCAGCGCGTCGTCGTCTGGCTCGCCCTCGACCTCGGCCTCGTAGACTTTGTCCACCTCATAGCGGGGGTGCATGAGCCGGTGCGCGAGCGGCCCGTCATTCGTGAGCAGGAGGACGCCGGTCGTGTCCGCGTCGAGCCGCCCCACCGGCACGACGCGCCGCTGATGTGCGACGAGGCCCACGACCGTCGGCCGTCGCTGCGGGTCGCGAGCGGTCGTGACGACGCCCGCGGGCTTGTGCAGGAGGACGTACGTGAGCGGCTCCGGGGTGACCTCGGCGCCGTCGACCTCGACGCGGTCTGCGCCCTCCACGAACGTCGCCAGGCCCGCTACCTCGCCGTTCACGGTCACGCGGCCTGCGCGGATCAGCTCCTCGGCGCCACGGCGCGAGGCGATGCCCGCCCTGGCGAGGTAGGCGTTCAGGCGCACGAGCGGTCATTATCCCGCCGTGCCCGTCTACATCTCGCTCATGCACTGGACATCGCAGGGCATTGGCGGCCTGCCCGCCTGGCGCGACCGGGTGGAGGAGAGCGACAGCGTCATCAAGGAGCGCGGCGGGAAGCTGATCGATGTGTACGTCACGCTCGGCCGCTACGACGTCGTCGAGATCTTCGAGGCGCCGAACGACGAGACGGCGTACGGCATCGTCCTCGAGCTGGCGCGGCACGGAACGTGCGCACCGAGACTCTCCCGCGCCTTCACGCGCGAAGAGGCCGAGGCGATCGTCAGAGGGAGTTCGGCCCCTCTGCGCCGCAGGCGACTTCTTCGAGGCGCCGGCGGAGGCCCTCGTCGTCCTCGGCGAGGTCGTCGAGGCGCGGAAGCTCGGAGAGCCCGGCGAGACCGAAGACGCGCTCGAAGAGCGGCGTCGTCTCGTAGCGGATCGCGCCGCCCTCCTTGTCGCGGCCCGCTTCGGCGATCAGCCCGCGTTCCACGAGGCCGGCAACGGCCGAGTCGGCCGCCACCCCCCGAATGCGGGCGATCTCCGGCCGCGAGACCGGGCCGAGGTAGGCGACGATCGCGAGCGTCTCGAGCGCGGGCTGCGAGAGCCCACGTTGCACGGGCCGCTCGACGAGTCGGGCGCACGCTTCGGCGGCCTCCCTCGCCGCCCGGAACGCGTAACCGCCGGCGACCTGCTCGAGCACGATCCCGCTCCGGCCCTCGCGGTAGCGTGAGAGAGAAGACCGAGAGCCGTCTCGACGCGTTCCGCCCCGTCCTCGGTGGCAGCGGCGAGCTCCTCGACAGAGAGCGCCGCAGGCGCAATCACGAGCAGCGCCTCGATGGTGCGCGCGAGGCGGTCGACCGGGTTTTCGATCAGTCTCAGAGTTCCGTTCATGACGGAGCCTCGTCGTGGACGCGGGCTCGGGGGTGCGATGAGCGTGCGTCCGCGGCACAGAGTTTCGTCATGAGCGGGACTCTTTTAAGCTGCGTTGTTCCATACGGTGATCTCCTCGAAGGGGGCAGCTTGCCCGATGGCGATCTCGCCTGCCTTGCGAAGCTCGAGCAGGGCGAGGAAGGCGACGGCCTGCTCGACTCGCGTGAGCGCATCGACCTCCTTGTCGAAGACGAAGCGGCCGCGGCGGCGGAGCACCGCGCGAAAGCGCTCGAGAAAGAGCGAGACCGGCGGGAAGGTCAGCGTGATGTGGCGAAGCGACGGCGCGGGCGGTTCGGCCGCGAGCGCGCGCAGGGCGGCCGCCAGCGATTCCGGCTCTCTGAGGGGCGAGCGGCCGCTCGGGCACGGGCGCGAGCGGCGCCGGGCCGAGGCGGAAGAAGCGGTCGGACTCGGCGTCGAGCTTGTCCTCGAGCCAGCCCGCGGCGGTGCGGAAGCGCCGGTACTGGGCAAGGAGCTCGGCGAGCTCGCCCGCGGCGTCGTCGGGGTCGAGGTCCTCGAACGGCACCTCTTCCTCCTCCGGGAAGAGCCCGCGCGCTTTCAGCTCCAGAAGAGAGGCGACCAGGACGAGGAACTCGCCGTCGACCTCGAGATCCTCCCCGCGCTCCTCCAGGAACGTGAGCACGATCTCGACGATCTCGACGTCCGCGAGCTCGAGCTCCTCCTTGAGGACGAGCGTGAGCAGGAGGTCGAACGGCCCCTCGAAGGCGTCGAGATCGAGCGGGAGCTCTGCGACGGCGCTCACGGGGCCAATCGTAATTTCAGCGGCGGACGCGGCCTTTCGGCACCGTCATCTTCGGCCCCTGCGGCGGAGCCGTGGGCCGCGGGCGCGCCGAGGTCTCGGACCGGCGCTGCGACCAGACGAACGCCGCGATCGCGAGCGCGAAGACGATCACGGAGACATAGAAGTTCAGCCGCAGCCCGAAGTACTCGTGCGACGGGTCGATGCGCAGGGTCTCCTCGTAGGTGCGAAACGCCGTGTACCAGGCGACGTAGAGGGCGAAGAGGCCCGGCGGCCGGATCTTGAAGCGCCGGTCGACGAGAAGCAGGAACCCGACTCCGAGAAAATTCCAGAGCGACTCGTAGAGGAAGAGCGGGTGGAAGGTCGGCTCGGCGATGTACTTCTCGGGCCGGTTCTGGACGTCGATCTCGAGGCCCCAGGGAAGCGAGGTCGGCTTGCCGAAGAGCTCCTGGTTGAAGTAGTTGCCCCAGCGGCCGATCGCCTGGGCGAGCAGGATGCCCGGGGCGGCCACGTCCATGAAGCGGTAGATGGAGTTGCCGGAGCGGCGTACGACGATCGCCCCGGCGATGACGCCGCCGAGGATCCCGCCCCAGATCCCGAGGCCGCCCTTCCAGATCTCGAAGACGCCCTGCCACTTCGGGTCGGGCACCTCGCTCCAGCTCGTGAGCACGTGGTAGAGCCGCGCACCGACGATCCCGCCCGCGACGCCCCACATCGCGACGCGGAAGACGAGATCCCAGTCGCCGCCGCGCCTCGTCCAGCGCACGCCGGTGAGCCACGTGGCCGCGAGGATCGCCGAGCAGGAGCATGACACCGTAGGCGTGGAGCTCCAGGGGCCCGACGTCGATGCTGCCGCTGGAGGGGCTAGGGATGGACGCGAGCGGAAGGCTCACGCCGGAGAGTTTGGCGAATCCGCCGGAAGGGTGGCGTGCCTAGCGCGCGCTAGGGCTAGCTGAGCGATCTGGGGCGACGCTCGCAAGGGAGGCAAGCGAGCAGGGCCGAGACAGTACGAGTGGTACGGCGAGGGACTGCGAGCGCAGACTCGCGCAGTGAGGGCAATCAAGAGCGAAGCGTCGGAGCCGGGCTTCGCCCGGCAGAAAGCCCCGCCGACCAGATCGGTCAGAGCAGGATCGTCGACAGCAGTCGACTCGGGCAGCCGCGGCGCAGAAGCTCGGTGGCGAGGTGCAGGTCGACGCCCTGGGCCTCGGCCAACTGACGAGCCGTGTCCCGGTCGTAGCCTGCGCGCTCGAGCTCCTCTTCACGCCACAGCAGCACGCGTTCGGCTTCGGTGTCGATATCGAGGTCTTGGAGTTCCGCCGCAGTCATCGTGCCTTTGAGTTCGGCCGCGAGCCCGGATCGGTTGTCCCCCTGGAGGGTGATTTCGAGTCCCCAGCCTGAGCTAGGCCGCTCAGTCCACCGACGCGGCGATCCGAAGCGCCTCTTCCTTGGAAATATCGGCTTCGAGGCGCAGCGTGCGGCGTGCCGCGCTCCCAGAGGAGCACGTTTCCGACGAGCCTGACCTGCTCGGACTGCATGTCTCCCTGCCGGTCGAGATACGAGAAGAAATGCGCCCCTTCGAGCCAATAGCCGGGCTGGCCGTCGACCATGACCGGCTCGACCTTCGTGTCGGCGGCGATCTTCTTGAAGATGACCTCGTCCACTCTGCCCGCGAACTGGGTGAAGAGCGCGTGCGGGTCGTCGCTCGTCCCGTAGACGAACGAGACCATGCCGCCGGCCGGTGGACTGTCCTGGAAGTAGACCTCGTCCGGCTCGCCGAGCGTCTCGGGCACGACGACGTCGAAGCTCGCGCGCTCGCGTGCCTGCGCGAGGGTCACGCGGTTGCCGAGAAACGTGCCGAGCCCGGTCTGGACCGGCACCGTCGGAAGCTCGTCGACGCGCTCGATCGTCACGCCTCGGAGGTGGAAGAACTCGAGGATCGCCGCGCGGCTCTGCGGCACGGCGAAGGCGGCGCCAACAGCCACGGCGAGTACGGCGAGCGCGATCACGAGCGTTCGCCGCGGGACGAGGCGCCGGCGCGTAGGGATCTCGCGGGTGCGGCGGAGGACGCGCTGTTCGAGGTCGGGCTCGGCCGGCCAGTCGAGGCTCGTTCCAAGGTCGCGCAGTGCGAGCTCGAGCTCAGGCATATGCCTCCTCCCCCATCTGCTCGCGCAGGCGCCCGAGCGCACGCGAGAGCCTGGATTTGACGGTTCCGCGCCTCCAGCCGAGCGCTGCGGCGGTCTCCTCCTCGGAGAGCTCGAGGAAGTAACGGCATCCGATCACGAGCCTGTCCTCCTCACGGAGCTCGTTGACGGCCGCAAGCAGCTCCTCGCGCCGCTCCGTGTCGATGGCGGTCGCCTCGGGGGAGGGGGCCGCCTCCCCCGAGGGCGTCGCCGCAACCGTCCGCAGCGTGAGGTGGGCGCGGCGGCCCGCGGCCCGGCGGCGGTTGCGGGCTTCGTTGGCGACGATCTGGAGGATCCACGGCCGAAACGGCGCGCCGGTTCGGAAGCGGTGCAGCGCCGACCAGGCCTTCACGAACCCCTCCTGGGCGGCATCCTCTGCATCCGCGGTGCTCCCGGCGATGAGGTACGCCGTGCGAAATGCGATCCCCTGATATGCCTGCACGAGGTCTCCATAGGCGGCTTCATCGCCCTGCTTGGCCCGTTCGACGAGCTCCGATTCCTGCAGTGGACGGCCCTCCACTGCCTCCTTCTACACCTCCTCGTCGCGGCGGGTTCCGCTTTCGCTATGACTAGGCCCGTGCGCGCGGCCCTCCTGCTTGTCCTGCTCCTGGCCGCATGCGGCGGCTCCGCGACCGCGGAAAGCCCGCTCGCGCACCGGGTCGAGCACCTCGAGGAGCACGGCTTCGACGCGAAGGAGGTGGCGCCCGAGGGGGACCCGATGCCCGACGCGATGGCCGTCGTCCAGCTGGACGGCGCGACGGCGACCATCTACGCGTACACGAGCGTGGCGGACGCGCTTCGCGCGACTAGCGTCTTCGCCGCGGAGGAGCAAGCGGCTCCCGACCGCGTGCGCGTCCAGCGGGAAGGCGTGAACGTCTACGTCGCCCGGGCGCCCGAGGGAGGGCAAGCTCGCCGGCGACCGACTTCGAGGACGTCGTCTTCACCTCGGAGGAGGAGCACTGAGCGGGCCTTGGCTCGGCGGGCCGGGGACGGTAGGCTCGCCTCTTCGAGCCGCTCCCGTCGGAGGTACTGCATGCGCACCCGAAACCAGGTCCCCTTCTTCATCTCGGCTGCGATGGGAGGCGCGGCGCTGGCCTACTTCCTCGACCCGCAGAACGGGCGGCGGCGGCGGCACCAGTCGCGCGACCAGCTCGTCTCCCTGGCGCGCCACGGGACGAAGCGGGGACGAAAGCTCGTGCGCCACGCGGCCTCGGACGCGGCCGGTCAGGCCCGGCGCGCAACTCACGCCATCCGACCGTCCGCCGAGGTCGAGCTGGACGACGCGACGCTCGTGGACAAGGTCGAGTCGATCGTCTTCCGCAAGCACGACTTCCCAAGGGGCAGATCAACATCAACGCGGAGAACGGCGTCGTCTTCCTGCGCGGCCAGGTCGACCGGCCGGAGCTCGTCGAGGCGCTCGAGGCGCGGGTGCGCAAGGTGCAAGGCGTGAAGGGCGTGGAGAACCTCCTCCACACTCCCGAAGCGCCGGCTAGCTGATCGCGGATTCGCCGAGCAAGGATTTGACCTCGGCGAAGAAGTCGGGCTCGGGCCGCACTCGGTAGTCCGGACCGAATGCGAGCGTCACCGGGCCCGCCGAGGTCTCGATCGCCGCGAGCACTTTCGCGTCGCCTGGGTACTCGCGCAGCAGCTCGGCCAGGTCGCGGACGAGGCCGGCAGCCGCCTTTCGCGCGTCGACCTTGAGACAGATCTCGGAGCGGTCGGGTGTCGCCTCGAAGGGGACGACCTCGATGGCGATCAGCTTCGTCTCGCCCTCCTTGTGGTCGACGCGCCCCTTGAGGACGAGGACGCGGTCGGCCTCGAGGAAGTCGCGTGACGCCGCATAGACCGAGTTGAAAACGACGGTCTCGACCGAGCCGGAGAGGTCGTCCAGGCGCATGAAGACCATCGGGTCGCCCTTCTTCGTCGTCAGGCTCTTGAGCGCGCCGACGATGCCGCCGACCGTGACGACCTCGCCGTCGCGCCGGCGCTCGAGCTCCGCAATCGGGCAATCGGTTTCTTGCGGAGCGACGCCTTGACGCTGTCGAGTGGGTGCTCGGACACGTAGAGGCCGAGCGACTCCTTCTCGAAGCCGAGCTTCTCTGCTTCTCCCACTCCAGACCCGAAAGCGGTGCGTGATGGTTTTTCACGCCCTCGATCTCGCTTGCGAGATCGAGGGAATCAAAGATCGAGCTCTGCCCGGCGAGGCGATCCGCTTGCTGCTGTCCGCCCCAGGAGAGCGCGGGCTCGAGCGCCTCCCACATGCCGCGCCGCGTCGCGCGGTGGAGTCGAGCGCGCCGCATTTCACCAAAGACTCGAGGGCCCGCTTGTTCACAAGTTGCGGATCGACGCGCTCGCAGAAGTCCCAGATGGAGGTGAAGTGCCCGCC
>CAVYAJ010000041.1:0-19013 GCA_963766155.1 uncultured Actinomycetes bacterium
AGTTCGCCTCGCGGCCGTGGATCGACCGTCTCTCCACCGGGCGCCAGCTCGCGCTCCTGATCGCGGTCGGTATCGGCCTGCACAACTCGGGCGAGGGGCTCGCCATCGGCCAGGCGGGGCGCGGCAGGCGAGATCAGCCTCGCGCTCGCGCTGATCATCGGCTTCGACCTTCCACAACGCGACGGAGGGCTTCGGCATCGTCGGCCCCATGTCCGGCGACAGCGAGCGGCCGAGCTGGGCGTTCCTCGGGCTCTCTCGGCCTATCGGAGGCGGCCCCACCTTCCTGGGGACCGTCGTCGGGAGCGCCTGGGTAACGAGGCGATCTCGATCGCCTTCTTCGCGGTCGCCGCCGGCTCGACCCTCTACGCCGCCCAGGAGCTCACGCACGTCAACCGCAAGTTCCAGCTGCCGGTGCTCGTCACGTGGATGCTGCTCCTCGGCCTGTTCCTCGGGTTCGGGACGGATCTTCGTCCTCGAAGCCGTCCAGCACGCCGGCTAAGCCGGCCACAGCCCAGGCGTAGACCCCGGCCGGGCGGAAGAACGGACGGGTGCGACCGGTCCGCATCGGCTGTTCCGGCTGGAATTACGCCCACTGGCGCGAGCGCGTCTATCCCAAAGGTCTGCCGCAGCGCCGCTGGCTCGAGCGCTACTCGACGCTCTTCGACACGGTCGAGGTGAACACCACCTTCTACCGGCTGCCTCGCCGAGAGGCGGTCGCCGTCGTGGGTCGAGGAGTCGCCCAACGGGCTTCCTCTTCGCCGTCAAGGCGAGCCGCTACCTCACGCACGTCAAACGGCTACGCGACATGGAGCAGGGAGTCGCGCGCTTCTACGAGCGGATCGAGCCCCTCGTCCGCTCGCCGAAGCTGGGGCCCATCCTCTGGCAGCTGCCACCCACGTTCCGCCGCGACGACGAGCGGCTCAAACGCGCGCTTCGGCAGCTGCCTGCGGGACGGCACTGCTTCGAGTTCCGCCACGAGAGCTGGTTCGCCGCGGAGACCTACGCCTCCCTGCGCGAGGTGGGCGCCGCCCCCGTCATCGGCGATCGACCCGAAGCGTCCGTGGCAGGCGCACGAGCTGACCGCGGACTGGACGTTCATCCGCTTCCACCACGGCCATCGGGGGCGGAACGGCAACTACTCCGAGCGCGAGCTCGACGAGTGGGCGAAGCGGATCGACGACTGGCGGTCGCGTGCCGAATGTCTTCGCATATTTCAACAACGACTGGGAGGGCTACGCGGCCCCGCAACGCGCTCGGGTTGCAATCGCGGCTGGGAATGGGAATGAACCCGGCGTGACGGACGCCCTCCTGCTCGTCGACGTGGTCAAGGATTTTCGCCACGAGGACGGCGACGCGCTGCTCGAGAGCTACAAGCGCCGGCACCGCGTGCTCGTGTCCCTCCTGGAAGACGCCCGGGCCCGCGGCGTACCGGTCGTCTACGCGAACGACCGTGGTGAGCACACGGATCCCGGCGCCGTCGTCCGCGAGGCGATCGAGGACGGTAAGGCGGGTTGGCTCGTCGCAGAGGTGGCGCCGGCGCAGGGCGAGCCCGTCGTGCTCAAGGACGCCTATTCGGCCTTCCAGGCGACCGAGCTCTCGAAGGTGCTCGCGGGCCTCGGTGTCGAGAGGGTGGTGGTGGCCGGCGCGGCGACCGAGATGTGCGTCTTCCAGACGGCTCTCGACGCGCAGCGCGCGGGATTCGACGTCGCCGTCCGCGGCGACGCCTCGGCGAGCGTGGACGCGGCACATGAGCGCATCGCGCTCGACTACCTCGAGAGGGTTCTCCGGCTGGAGGTCGTCCGCTCTTCGGAATAGCCCGGCGAGAAGGTACGTTTCAGAGGCCATCGTCGCCACGGCTCCAGACCCCCGCCGCTGGAAGGCTCTCGCGCTCGTCTGCGTCGCCTTCTTCATGACGATCCTCGACGTCTCGATCGTGAACGTCGCGCTGCCCTCGATCGGCGAGGGCGCTCGACTTCTCGCGAGGAGAACCTGCAGTGGGTGATCAGCGCGTACGCGATCACCTTCGGCGGCTTCCTCCTCCTCGGCGGCGCGCGGCCGACCTCCTCGGCCGTCGGCGCGTGTTCATGGTCGGGGTCGTGGTCTTCACGGTCGCCTCGCTCGTCTGCGGCCTTGCCAACCGAGGGCGTCCTGATCGCGCTCGCGCGCGGTGCAGGGCCTCGGCGCGGCGATCGTCTCGCCGGCGGCGCTGTCCATCGTCATGACGACGCTTCGCCGAGGGAGCCGAGCGAAACAAGGCACTCGGCATCTGGGGAGCTGTGGGCGGGAGCGGCGCCGCGGTCGGGCCTCATGGGCGGCATCCTCACGAAGTACCTCGGCTGGGAGGGATCTTCTTCGTCAACGTGCCGGTCGGCGCCGCCGTGCTCGCGCTCACGCGTCGCGCTCGTCGCCGAGAGCCGCTCGACACACGCGCCGCCGCTACGACATCGGCGGCGCGCATGCACCATCACCTCGGCCTCGCGCTGCTCGTCTACACGATCACGAAGGCCCCGACGTGGGCTGGGGCTCGACACGCACCATCGGCCTGCTCATCCTGTCGGCGCCCTCCTCGTCTCTCTTCGTCGTCATCGAGACGAGGGTCGAGCAGCCGTCCTGCCGCTCAAGTTCTTCCAACGTGCGCACGGTGACCGGCGCGAACATCGTCGGGTTCATCCTCGGCGCGGTCGTGTTCGCGAACTTCTTCCTCCTGACGCTCTACGTGCAGCAGGTGCTCGGCTATTCGGCGCTGAAAGCCGGCCTCACGTTCCTGACGACTGCGGGCACCGCCGTCCTGGCGGCGGGCGCGCGCGCAGGCGCTCGTGACGAAGGTCGGCGTGAAGCCGATCCTCGCCACGGGACTCGTTCTCATGACGATCGGGATGCTCTGGTACACGCAGATCTCCGTCGGCGGTTCGTTCGTCAGCGACCTGCTCGTGGGCTACGTCGCGGTCGGAATCGGGATCGCGTTCGCCTTCGTTCCGGTCACGATCGCCGCCCTCGCCGGAGTCGCCGACCACGAAGCAGGCCTCGGCTCGGGGCTCATCAACACGTCACAGCAGATTGGCGGGGCCATCGGCGTCGCACTTGCCTCGACGATCTTCACGGAGCACTTCACGCACCTCTGTCAGTTCGGGAACCTCGGCGCCGGCGGCGCTCACGTCCGGCTTCCAGTGGGCCTTCTGGTTCCTGGCCGCGCTCGGCGTCGCGAGCGTGATCGCGACGTTCGTCTTCGTGCACGACCGCGAGATCGCCTCGTCTGCGGCGACCGAGCCCGAGTTCTACTCCCCGACCGGCTAGCCCGAGTTCGTACGCAGCCAGTCGGCGAGGCTCTGCCCGTCGTCGGCTGGGTTCCCCGTCTGCTGGACCGGCTCGACCTGGGCCGGGGCCGGGGCCGGGCTCCGCTTCGTGGAGCCGTTGTCGCTTCCGGGCCCGACGACGGCGATGACGATCGCTGCGACCACGAGCAGGAAGAGCACGGCGCCGACCAGGATGCGGCGGTCGAACGCACGGCCCTTCGTGTCGCGGGGCACCGGACGCCGGAGCGGTTCCGTGCGCACCTCCGAGGCCCGCACGCCGCTTGCCTGCGGCAGGGGCCGCGTGACGTCCTCGGGAGCGGAGCCCGCGAGCTCCTGGCCGAGCGCCGCCGCCGAGGGGCGGGCGGTACTCCGGATTCCGCGCGAGGCTGCGCATCACGACCGCCTCGAGATCCTCCGGGATCTCGGGCCGAAGCTCGCGCACCGGCGTGATCGGCTCCTGCCTCTGCTTGACCGCGAGCTCCGCGAGCGTCTCGAAGACGTAGGGCGTCCGCCCGGTTAGGCACTCGTAGAGGACGCAGCCGAAGGAGTAGATGTCCGCGGCGGCGGTCACCTCCTCGCCCAGAGCCTGTTCGGGTGAGAGGTAGGCCGCCGTGCCGAGCACGCTGCCCATCTGCGTCAGCCGCGTGGTCTCGGCGGCTCGGGCAATCCCGAAGTCGGCGATCTTGACCGTGCCTCCCCCGTTGAGGAGGAGGTTGCCGGGCTTGATGTCGCGGTGCACGAGCCCGGTCGCATGCGCGTGCTCGAGGCCGGCGCAGACCTGGACGCCGAGGTCGACGACGCGCGCGGGGTCAAGCGGCTCCTCGAGGTCGAGCTCGTCCGCGAGGGAACGGCCGTCCACGTACTCCATGACGATGTACGGGTTGCCGTCGTCCTCGCCCGCGTCGTAGATCTGGACGACGTTGGGGTGGGAGAGGCCCGCTGCGAGGCGCGCCTCGCGGATGAAGCGGTCTCGGAAGACGGGGTCGTCGGCCAGGTGGCCTGCGAGCACCTTGATCGCCACCGGGCGCTCGAGCTCGTCGTCCCGCGCAAGGTAGACGACGGCCATGCCGCCGCGGCCGAGGACGTCGGCGACGCGGTAGCGGCCCGCTTGCAAGCGTCTGGGTGCTCAGTCGCTTTCCTCCGTAGTCGTGCCGACGGTGTCGGTCGTGATCGTCACGCCCTCGTCGTGCTTGTCGTGACCCTTGGCCTTCCCCTTGCCGTGCTCCTCCTCGTCGCCCTCCTCGGTGCAGTTCGCGGTGTTCTGGAGGTTCAGGACCGCCGACTCGAGCTCGTCCTGGTAGGCGGCGGGGATGTCTCCCGCCCGTATCGCGTCGTCGGTGGCGTGCTTGAGATCGTCCGCCTGCTGGGCGGCGCCGCACGTGTCTCCGGCCTCCCAGGCCGCCGCGATGGACTCGCTCTGCGCGGCGAGCCGGTCGGCCACGGAGCGCGGGATTGCCGCCGACTCCGTCTGCGTCGGGGTCGCGCCGCCGCAGCCGGCAAGGGCCAGCACGACGGCAAGCGAAGCGAGAGCGCGAGGCCGCATCGCCTTCATATCCCCAGGGTGGCCCAGGGATAGTCCTCGGAACGGGAACCTTTTCCAGCCTGCTCCGGTCAAAGCCCTGCAAATCACGATCGGAGGAACCATGAAGCTCGTCGTCTTGGCAACGGTCGCAGCGGCCTCTCTGGCGGCGGCAGGCTGCGGTGGAGGGGATGGTGGATCGGAGATCGCGCTCTCAGGGTATTCGGGCTCGAACGCGGGCTCGGGCGACATGTCGATCTCGGCGTCGCCCGTGCAGCAGGGCGGGGTCGTGACGGGCAGCGGGATCACCGTCGTCGGCACCGGGACCGCCGACGTCGTCCCCGATGTCGCCGACTGGAGCTTCGGCGTCAACTCGCAGGCCGCGACGGCCTCCGATGCGCTCTCGGCGAACGCCTCGGCGATGAACGCGGTCCTCGACGCGCTCAAGAGCGCCGGCGTCGCCAAGGAAGACCTGCAGACGACCGAGGTCTCGCTCTATCCGCAGACCGCGGACGACGGCCGCACCGTCACCGGCTACTCGGCCTCGAGCACGGTCACGGCGACCGTCAGAAAGCTCGGGGACGCGGGCAAGGTCGTAGACGCAGCGGTCCGCGCCGGCGCGACCGACGTCTACGGGCCCAACCTGCATCCGTCGGACACGGACGCCCAGTACCGCGAGGCGGTGGACAAGGCCTTCGACGACGCTCGGGCGCATGCCGAGGCGATCGCCGCCAAGGCCGGCGTCTCGCTTGGTGCGCCGACGGCCATCGTCGAGGGCGGCGGCTACGTGCCCGGGCCCATGATGGCCTACGACCGCGCGGCCGCGGCCGGCGCCGAGGTGGCTCCGGTCGAGCCCGGGACGCAGCAGGTCTCCGCCTCGCTGACCGTCACGTTCGCGATCGCGACAGGAGCCTGATCAGGAGCCGACGGCGAACCTGAGGTGCGTCGCCCTCGGTGACGCAAGAACGCGCGTGGCCTCGAGCCTGACCGGATCCGCGCCCTCGCCGAAGAGGCGGGTGCCGCCGCCGAGCAGCATCGGGGCCACGTGCACTTGCAGCTCGTCGACGAGCCCGGCAGCCAGCGCCTGTTGAATCGCTGTGCCGCCGCCCGCGATCGCGACGTCGCTGTCGCCCGCGGCGGCGCGCGCCTGCTCGACGGCCGCCTCGATGCCGTCCGTGACGAAGAAGAACGTCGTCCCGCCGTCCATCTCCACCGGCTCCCGGGAGTGGTGGGTGAGGACGAAGACGGGTGCGTGGAAGGGCGGCTCGTCGCCCCACCATCCCATTGACCTCGGGTCCTCCTCCCAGGGCCCGGATCCGCCGCTGAACATCTTCCTGCCCATCACATGGGCGCCGACGGACGCGACGCGCTCTGCCATCACCTCGGAGTCCACGTTCGCCTCGCCGCCCTCGAGCCCGTGTTGCTCGCGCCACGCCGCGGTCTCCAGTGCCCATTCGTGGAGCTCCTCGCCGTTCTTCCCGAGCGGCTCCTCGAGGGTTGGATTCGGGCCCGCGACGAACCCGTCCAGGGACATGGTGATGTCGGCGACGACCCTGCCCATGGTCCGGCGCCCCAGTCGGCGTCCGCCGTGGCGGGCGGGCCGAACGCCTCGGACCCTTCGTGCGCCTGGCGCGCCTTGCGGCAGGGGCCGGAGCAGCGCCCCGGCGATGGTCGACGCCCCGATCGCGAAGACGGCGCCGACGAGGAATGCGAGGTTGTAGCCGGCGTTCAGCGCGGCGAGGTGATCCTCGCCGGAGGCGAGCAGGTTGTCGGTGCGCGAGGTCGCGAGGCTGGCGAGGATCGCCAGGCCGAGGGCGCCGCCCATCATGAACGACGTGTTGACGACGCCCGAGGCGAGACCCGCCTCGCTCTGCTCGACGTCGCCCATCGCGGCGAGCAGCATCGGGTTGAAGGCGATGCCGGCGCCAAGGCCGAGGAGCACGAGCGGGGGCAAGAGGTCGACGACGTAGCTGCCGTCGACCGGCGCGCGCGCGAAGAGGAGGAGCGAGGCGGCGAGAGCGACATCCCGACCACGAGCGGCACCCTGATCCCGAAGCGCATCACGAGCTTCGCCGAGACGCCGAGCGAGAGCCCGGCCATGAGCAGCGAGTTCGGTACGTACGCGAGGCCGACCTCGAGTGGCGAGTAGCCCAGGACGAACTGCATGTAGAGCGCGGAGAGGAAGAACATCGCGAAAATCGAGGCCGCCGAGAGCACGGCCGTCACGTTCGCGACCGAGAGGTTGCGGTGCTTGAAGAGGCCGAGCGGGACGAGCGGGGCCGCGACGCGCGCCTCGATCGCGAGGAAGATCCCGAAGAGGACATGCGGCGCCGCGAGGAGCCCGAGGGTCTCGGCGGAGGTCCAGCCGTTGCTCGTTGCCGTTCACGATCGCGTAGACGGCAAGCATGAGCGCGCCGGTGACCGTGACCGCTCCGGCAACGTCGAGGCGTCCCTCGCCCGCTGGACCGCGGGCCCGGGGAGCAGGATGACGCAGAGCGCGAAGACGGCGATGCCGACCGGGATGTTGACGAGGAAGATCCAGTGCCAGGTCAGAAGGTCGGTGAGGATCCCTCCCAGCAGTACCCCGACGGTTCCGCCGCCGGCCGCAACGAAGCCGAACACCCCCATCGCCTTCGCGCGGTCGCCCGGCTCCGTGAAGAGCGTCATGATCAGGGAAAGGGCGACTGCCGAGACGACTGCGCCGCCGAAGCCCTGGATCGCGCGCGCGCCGACGAGCATCCCCTGCGTCGTCGAGAGCCCGCAGGCGAGCGAGGCAGCCGTGAAGAGCGCGATGCCGAGGAGGAAGAGGCGCTTGTGGCCGTAGAGGTCGCCGAGACGTCCTGCCAGAAGCAGGAAGCCTCCGAAGGTCAGGAGGTAGGCGTTCACGACCCACGCGAGCGAGGTTTGCGAGAAGCCGAGATCCTCCCGGATCGAGGGCAGCGCGACGTTCACGATCGTCGCGTCGAGCACGATCATCAGGTCTCCGAGACAGAGAACGATGAGTGCGATCCAGCGCCTGCGGTTGTCCAACGTCATGCTGTTCTCTTATACCGAACGCGGAGGTTGGGAAGTTGTAAACGAGCCGCTAGGCTGACGGCATGTGCCGAAACATCCAGACGCTCTACAACTTCGAGCCCGAGGCGAGCGATGACGAGGTCCGCTCGGCGGCCCTCCAGTACGTGCGCAAGATCAGCGGCTTCACGAAGCCGTCGCGCGCGAACGAGGAGGCCTTCGCCCGTGCGGTGGACGCCGTCGCCGACGCCTCCCACCGGCTCATCCACGAGCTCGTGACGAACGCGCCGCCCAAGGACCGTGAGGCCGAGGCGGAGAAGCGGCGCGCACGCGCCCGCCAGTTCCAGCCGGCCTAGCCGGGGCCCGTGCGACTCGAGCCCTTCTGCCGGGTCTCGATGCACTACGGCGCCGCGAGCTGGCACCGGCCGTACGGCGGCGAGGAAGGGCTTGGCTTCGGCCAGGGAGACGGGTCGGTCACGGGCGAGCTCGAGGGCGCCCTCGTGTGGGCGAACTACCCGCGACGTCGCGAGGATGGCGTCTGGACGCCCAACCTGCGCGGGGCGATCTCGACGTCCGCGGGCGACGAGGTTCTCGTGTCCGTGCACGGCCAGAGCGTCGGTGAGGACGGGCCTGGCCACCGCCGCGCCATCCTCGCCCGGGTCGAGCTGACGACGGAAGCCGAGCGATGGCGCTGGCTGAACACGTGCTTCCTTGTGGCCGAGGGTGAGATCGACGAGAATCGCGAGGAGTGGTGGCTCGACGTCTTCGTCTGCGTGAACGAGCAGGCGCAGGGGCCTCCGGCGATCGGCGCCGAGCCGCCCGAGCGTTACCGGGTCTAGCCGCCCGGCTCCATCGGATCGGGCTGCATCCCGGTCTCGGTCCCGGGCTGCATGTTGCTCCCGGGCTGCATCTGCTCACCCGGTTTCATCTCGCTTCCCGGCGTCACGCCCATCATGCGCATGCGTGCCCGTTGCGCGGCGTCCGAATCGGGCAGCGTCAGTCCGGGGACGCTGCCCGGCGCCGACGCAACCCAGATCCCGGCCGCCAAAAAGAGGACGGCGAACACGCGTGTGAGTCGCTCCCCGCCCGGAAGGAGCTTCTGCGCCAGGATCAGGACGGCCACGACCGCCATCCAGGTGAGGCTCATGACACCGAGCGCGAACAGGACGACCATGAGGCCCCAGCAACAGCCGACGCAGTACGCGCCGTGCTCCACGCCCATCCGTACGGCGCCGAGCCGCCCCTCGCGCCAGTGGCCCATGACGAAGTGCAACGGCGTCCGGCAATGGCGGAGGCAGACGGACTTGAGCGGCGTCAACTCGTACAGCCCCGCTGCCGCAATGGCGGCCCCGGCGACGTAGCGGCCGCCGCTGTCCCATTCGAGGAAGCCGAAGTCGAAGTGCACGATCAGCCGGATAGAGCGCCATAGGCCGTGAGCCCGTAGAGCGGTCCACACGGCGAGATAGCTGATGCAGAAGATCCAGGTCGGCACCGCGGTCTGCCCGCGCTTGGCCCGTTCGGTCGAGACGCGATGGAAGAGCGAGCACCATCGGCGCCGCCGACGGAAGCATCATCGCGGCCATCATGGTGACCCAGATCCCCGTGAACCACGCCAGGCCGCCGAGATCCGTGCCCGGACCGGCGTCCATCCCCCGCATCCGGTCGACCGTGACGATCCAGGTGACGAGCGCAGCTCCGAGCAGCAGGACTACGACCGTCACCGGGGTGACCCGGAATCCGGAGCGCTGCTCAGTCGGATACGTGCTCATCGCGCCCGGTCAGGCGGCCCAGGAGAACTCGGCCGTGGAGAGGCCGGACTTCCCTTCGAACTCGATGCCGAAGGCATTGATCCGCGAGCTCTTCGCCTCGGCCATCGTCAGATCGGAGGCGACCGGGTGGAACATGCCCTGGAACCGAACGGGCTCGCCGGTCTCGACCCCGAAGGGCACGATGTCCTCGATCTCGAATTCGATCGCGTCACCGATACGAACGTGATGCCGTAGACCGTCGTGCACGACCTCGAACGGTGCCCGCTCGACGCCGAGCATCTCGCCGACGAGTGGGCCGAGTGCCGCCATCGGGCCTCCGAGCGCGCCGCTCGAAGACACCACGAGCTTGTCGGCCTGCTCGTCCGTCGCGCTCTCGTCGACGAAGATTCCGAGGCGCCAGTTGCCCTCGGTCATGACCTTCGGCGTGTCGGCGATTGCCGCCAGCTTGAGCCCAGCGACGTCGGTGCCCTCGACCTCTCCTTCACGGATGTCGAAGACGAGCGTCACACGGCAGAAATCGTAGGTGGCGCCGTGATCCATGGACATGTTGCACGGGCACATGAGCTCGCAGGAGCAGGTTTCCACGTAACTGCCTTTCACGTTCCAGGACATGCCGACCTCCTTTGCGCGACCCGGGCGGGATTCTCTGCCTCGTCGAGGGGCGCGTCAACCGCGAGTGGACGAAGCAACGGAGCGGCGCAGGAGTCGAACCTACCCAGCGTGGGGCTGCCACGCCTCACCGGTTTTGAAGACCGGCTGGGCCACCAGGCCCATGCCGCTCCGCGGCTAACGTAGCTCAGGCGGTCTTGGCCCGGCGGCGCAGCACGCGCTCGTCGCCCACGCGCCTCGTGAGGCCGTCCGCGTCGAAACGCTCGAGCAGGAGTTGGGCCGGCTTGCGGCCCGTCCCGAGCAGATCGCGGAAGCGCGCAAGGGTGATCGAGCCCGCGCTCTCGCACTCCTCGACCATGAGGCGCTTGGCCTCCTCGTACGCAGTCGCGCCGAGCGCGAGGCCGTCGCCGACACGGACAAGCCTCCCTTCGCGCTCGAGGAAGGACGCCAGCCCGCGGTCGTCCACGGTGATCGGCGTGAAGCCCGCCGCGGCGAGCTCGGCCTCGAGCTCCTCGGCGGCGGCCGAGCTCTCGCCGAGGCTCGCCACCGCGCCCGGAAGGTAGAGGCGTGCACCGCGCCGCTCGACGCCGGCGAGCGGGAGCACGTCCTTGGCCCAGGGCTCCCCAGGCACCGCGATCCCGGGGTCGAGCGGGTCGGCCGCCTCGATCCGCGCCCGTAGGTCGGCGCGCAGTTCCTCGAGCCATTCGGCGGAGAAGACCCACTCGCCGGCGTGCTCGAGGCCGTTCGTCTCGCCGCCGAGGTGCGTCAGCTCGGCCGCCCTGACCGGCTCGTGGACGAGCGCTGCGAGGTCGCCCCGTTCGAGGAGCTCGAAGCGGGCCGCGCTCGCGTGGCGGGGAGGAGCCGGGTCGAGGACGAGGCCGCCGCCCACGGTCGTCCGGCCGCGGAGGACGACGCGGTCGCCGCGCGCGGCCACCACGGGCGAGGCGAGGCGGAGCTGCGCCCAGCGCTCTCCGGCGCGGACGACCCGCGCGTAGTGCTCGGCAGTCCCGTGGTGGACGTGCAGGCGCATCCCGTCCGGGATCGCCTCGAGCTCGTCGAGCGCGATGTCCAGTCGGTATGACGTGGTGTAGGCACCCTGCGCGACGAGCGCGTCGCCTCGGCGAAGATCCTTGCGCTCGACTCCCGGAAGCGCGACCGCGACGCGCTGCCCGGCTTCGGCGCGTTCCACCGGCCGGTCGTGCACCTGAACGCTGCGAACGCGCACGTCGAGCCCGGCCGGCTCAGCGCGCAGGAGGTCTCCCTCGCCGACCGACCCCGACCAGAGCGTTCCGGTCGCCGACCGTCCCGATCCCGCGCAGGGTGAAGACACGATCGACGAAGAGCCTCGTCGGGCCCTCGGCGCGCTCCGCGGCCACGCGGTCCGCCGCCTCTCCGAGAGCCGCACGGAGCTCGTCGAGCCCCTGGCCGGTCTTCGCGCTCGTGGCGACCACCTCGGCGCCGGGCACGAGCTCGCGAGCCTCCTCGGCGACGAGCTCCAGCGAGCTCCGGATCGACCGCGTCGGCCTTCGTGATCGCGACCACGCCGCGCTCGATCCCGAGCAGCCGGACGATCGGCGAGATGCTCGAGGGTCTGCGGCCGCGCGCCCTCGCCCGCGTCGACGACGAGGAGGAAGAGGTCGATGCCGCTCGCGCCGGCAACCATGTTGCGCACGAAGCGCTCGTGGCCCGGCACGTCGATGAGCGACAGCCGGCGCCATCCGGGAGGTCGAGCGGCGCATAGCCGAGGTCGATCGAGATCCCGCGTGCTTGCTCCTCGGGCAGCCGATCGGTGTCCTTTCCAGTCAGCGCCCGGACGAGCCAGGTCTTGCCGTGGTCGATGTGCCCCGCGGTCCCTACGGTGAGCGGCATGACTTCACCGCCCGCGCGGCCTCGTCGACCTCCTCGTCGGTGAGCGTGCGGCAGTCGAGCAGGAGCGCGCCGTCGCGCACGATCCCGATCACGGGCGGGTCGGCCCGGCGCAGCGGCTCTGCAAGCGTCTCCTCGAGGGCGCAGGCGAAGCTCTTGAAATCCGTGGTGGGAAGCGAACCGCCTCCGGCGCGCGCGACCGTCTCCTCGACCGTCCCGCCGGTCAGCTCGGCAAGGCGATCGGCCCGCGCGCGCACGGCTTCGGCCGGCTCGGTCAGCATGCGGAGGACAGGGAGGGCCCGCCCGGCCCGAGCGGTAGAGCGCGAGCGTTCCTTCGAGCGCGGCCAGGGTCAGCTTGTCGGCGCGGAGGGCCCGCTGCAGCGGGTGGCGGCGAAGCCGCTCGACCAGGTCTGCTCGGCCGAGGACGATCCCCGCTTGCGGCCCTCCGAAGAGCTTGTCCCCGGAGAAGGTGACGACGTGAGCGCCGGCCGCGAGGCTCTCGTGCACGGTGGGCTCGTCGCCGATGTTCGGCAGAACGCCGGAGCCGAGGTCGTCGACGAGGACGACTCCGCGATCCTCGGCGAGCCGGACGAGGTCTTCGAGCTCGGGGGTCTCCGTGAAGCCCACGACCCGGAAATTCGACTGGTGCACGCGAAGCAGGGCGGCGGTTCGCTCGCCGATCGCACGCTCGTAGTCCTCGATCCGCGTGCGGTTCGTCGTGCCGACCTCGACGAGGCGGGCTCCCGACGCGCGCGAGCACCTCTGGGATCCGGAAGCCGTCGCCGATCTCGACGAGCTCGCCGCGCGAGACCAGAACGTCGCGCCCTTCCGCGAGTGCGGCAACGGCGAGGAGGACGGCGGCGGCGTTGTTGTTGACGACCAGCGCCGCCTCTGCCCCCGTGAGGTCGCGAAGCAGAGGTGCGACGTGGTCCTGGCGCGAGCCGCGCGTGCCTTCTTCGAGGTCGTACTCGAGATTGGAGTACCCGCCCGCGACCTCCTGGATGCGCTCGAGGGCGCGGGCCGCGAGCGGCGCTCGGCCGAGGTTCGTGTGGACGATGACTCCGGTCGCGTTGAGGACGCGGCGCAGCCTCGGTGCGGCCGTGCCTTGGAGGAAGTCGAGGGCTTCGGCGACGATGTCCCCGGGCTGCTCGCCCGCGGCGACCCGCTCGCGGGCCGCGTCGATCGCCCTGCGCGCGGCGTCCAGCGCCGGCTCGTGACCGTACTCGGACTCGAGAGCGACGAGCCGCTCGTCCTGCAGGAGCTCGTTTACCGAGGGCAGTGTCCGTAAAGGATTCTTTGCTGCATTTCGCCTGATGATACGCCGCGTTTGCCGCTAGTCTCCGAGGCCCATGACCGAGATCGCCGCACGCCTTGCGCGTCCCATCCAGCGTCTCGGGAGACCGAGCACGATGTTCCTCGTGGTGGCGATCGTGATCGCGGTGGCCGGAGGTGCGGTTCTGGCCCGCGCCTACACGCTGCGGGACTCGGTGCTGCCCGGTGTTTCGGTGGCCGGCGTGGACGTCGGCGGCCTCGCGCCTGCCGACGCGCGGGCGCGCATCGACGCCGAGCTCGGCGCGCGGCTGGACGAGCCGGTCGAGATCGTCGTCGGCGGCGAGTCCCTGCGGGTGACTCCTTCCAATATTTTCCAGGTTGATGGCGCCGCGAGCCAGCGGGCCGCGTACGACTCCGCACGCGAATCCGTTTCGGCGCGCCTCGGCGCGCTCACGGTCCCGTTCGCCGTGCACCGGGACGTACAGCCGGTGCTCCGCGTCCACGAGTCTGGTCGCGCCGCGCTGGCGGACGAGCTGGCGGCGCTCACGAAGCGCGCCGTTTCCGCCCGCGTGTCGATGGAGGGGAACGAGGCGGTCGTCGTCCCGGGCCGCGAGGGCACAGCGATCGACGACGATGCCGTCCTGGCGTCGCTTCGGGAGACCGCGCTGGCGGGGCTGCCGTCCTTCGAAGTCCAGGTCCAGAGCGTCGAGCCGGCCATCTCAACCGAGGCGGCCGAACGCGCGGCGACGACCGCCCGCACGATCGCGGCAGCTCCGGTGAGACTCCAGCTCGAAGGCGAGGGCGGCATCGGCCAGCTCGGTCGCGTCCAGCTCGCGTCGCTCCTCCGTTTCGAGCCGAAGGCCGGTGCGGTGAACGTCGTCCTCGACTCGGCCGGGATCGAGCGCAAGCTGCATCCGCTCGTCAAGCCGTTCACGCAGAAGCCCGAGGACGCCACCTTCCGCGTCTCGGGCGACCGCGCCTACGTCATCAAGGCGAAGAACGGGACGACCCTCGACGTCAAGGGCGCCCAGAGCGCGATCTACGACGCAGGCACGGGCGCAGGTCGCAGGCTCGCCGTGCTGGGGCTCGCGACGCTCGCGCCCGAGCTGACGACGAAGGACGCGAAGGCGCTCGGGATCCGCGAGCCGATCTCGACCTTCACGACCGACATGGGCCTCTCGTCGTCGAACCGGATCTGGAACGTGCATCTCCTCGGGAACTACCTCGACGGCACGATCGTCAAGGCAGGCGAGACGTTCTCCTACAACGAGGTCGTCGGCCCGCGCACGATCGAGCGCGGGTTCCGGGAGGGCCAGATGATCTTCGGCGGCGTCCTCATCCCGTCGATCGGCGGCGGTGTCTGCCAGACGGCCACGACGATCTTCAACGCGGCCTTCGAGGCCGGGCTGCCGGTGACCGAGCGGCACAACCACTCCTGGTACATCAGCCACTACCCGATGGGCCGCGACGCGACGGTGTCGTGGGGAGGCCCCGACCTCGCCTTCAAGAACGATCTCAAGCACGCGATCCTCATCGACGTGAGCTACACGGACAGCACGTTCACGATCAACTTCTACGGGACGAAGCAGGGCCGGAAGGTCACCTCGACGACCGCGAGACCCCACGAACTACACGCAGCCGAAGATGCAGTACGCGATCGACCCCACGGCCGCGCCCGGCTCGCAGACAGTCGTTGCGGGGGGCGGGCCCGGCTTCGACACGAACGTCCACCGCAAGGTCTACGAGCACGGGAAGCTCATCCGGGAGGACGACTTCTTCACCCGCTACACCCCGGAGAACCCGACGACGGTGTACGGCCCCGGCGGCAAGCCGCCTGGTCCCTACATCATCCTGCCCACTTCGGGATAAGCTGCCGCCGGCATGAGGCCGGAAGCAGCAACTCTTCGACTCGCGGTCTTCCCCCGCTCGAGCCTGCTGACCAACGTCCTCCTGGTGCTCGGCGGCGCAGGCTTCGTCGCGCTCGCGGCGCAGGTCTCGATCGGCCTCCCGTTCACGCCGGTGCCGATCACCGGGCAGACGTTCGCCGTCGTCCTCGTCGGCGCGTCGCTCGGCTCGCTCCTCGCGGTCGCCAGCCTCGGGGTCTACATCTTCGTCGGCGCTCTTGGTGCGCCTGTCTACGCCGACCAGACGCACGGCTGGAACGTGCTCACGGGCCCGACCGGCGGCTACATCATCGGCTTCGTGCTCGCGGCCGCGCTGACCGGCTTCCTCGCGCGGGAGCGCTGGGACAGGCGCTTCTCCTCGGCGGTCGCGGCGATGCTCTCCGGCAACGTCGTCATCTACCTCTTCGGGCTTCCCTGGCTCGCCGCGAAGCTCGACACGGGGCTCGAGGACACCCTCGAGGCCGGCCTCTACCCCTTCGTGGTGGGCGACCTGATCAAGCTGTATCTCGCCGGCGCGCTGCTGCCGGCCGCATGGGCGCTGGTGCGCCGCTTCAAGGGTTAGCCGACCCCCTCGCGGGTACCCCCACGAGACGACGAAAACAACCCTAGGAGGGGGTCTTCGTGGCATCTGTCACCGAATCGATCACCGTCGAATGTCCCATCTCGACCGTCTACAACCAGTGGACGCAGTTCGAGGAGTTCCCGCGCTTCATGGAGGCCGTCGAGGCGGTCTCGCAGACCGACGACACGCATCTCCACTGGGTCGCCGAGATCGGCGGCAAGCGCCATGAGTGGGACGCCGAGATCACCGAGCAGCGCCCGGACGAGGTCGTCTCCTGGCGTGCGCTCGACGGCCACTACAACTCCGGCGGCGTCGTGCTCTTCGAGCAGGTCGACCAGGCGACGACGCAAGGTCACCGTCGAGATGGAGCACGAGACCGAGGGCATGGTCGAGACGCTCGGCGCGGCGCTCGGGCTCGACAGCCGCCAGGTCAAGGGCGACCTCGAGCGGTTCAAGGAGTTCATCGAGTCGCGCGGCGCCGAGACCGGCGGCTGGCGCGGCGAGGTCAACGCCGGCGAGCGCGTTCGCTAGTCGAACGAGCTAGCTACTGCGCGTCGGCTTTGGCGGGGGAGGTCGGCGGCTGCGCGGCGAGCCGGTTCTCGTAGCCGGCCACGACAGTCGCCACCGTCTCCGCCGGGTCGTCGCTCACGTACAGGAGGTCGACGTCCTCCTCGGAGATCATCCCTTCGCGGAGGAGTCGGCCCCGTACCCAGAGCATCAGCCCCTCCCAGTAGTCGGAGTCGAAGAGGACGACGGGGAAGTGAACGACCTTGCCCGTCTGGATGAGCGTCAGCGACTCGAAGAGCTCGTCCAGCGTCCCGAAGCCTCCGGAAAGATCACGAACCCCTCGGCGGCCTTCACGAACATCGTCTTGCGGGCGTAGAAGTGATGGAACGTGAGGTTGACGTCGAGATAGGGGTTCGAGCCCTGCTCGTGCGGCAGCTCGATGTTGAAGCCGACCGAGAGTCCGCCACCCTCGCGGGCGCCGCGGTTCGCGGCCTCCATGACCCCCGGCCCGCCTCCCGTGACGACGGTGAAACCCGCTTCCGCGAAGCGCTTGCCGACGTCTACGCGGCGGCGTAGTACGGGTTGTCCTCGCTGACCCGGGCGGAGCCGAAGATCGTGACGGCGGGCTTGGCAATTGCCGAGACCGCCTCGAACCCTTCGAAGAACTCGTCCGCGATCTTGGCGACGTGCTTGCGCTCGGCGCCGTCGTCGCTCTGGAGGAGCCGGCGGTCGTCCAAGCTAGAACGTGCGCTCGACGTGGGTCGCCGTCATCGCGACGGCGAGGAACACGGCGAGCCCGATGTACACGGCTCCGGCCGTGAGCCGCTGCGATGTCGTCACCTTGTAGTACAGGGCAGCGGCCGGGGAGTCGCGCTCGCGCCAGCGGCGCCAGAGCTCGACGGCCGCCGACGACCAGGATCAGGATGAGGATGGGGTTCGGGTGCCAGAAGGCGAGCGCGACGAGTCCGGCCAGGCCCACGGCCCAGAGCGCCGGGTGGACGGCGGCCACGGCGCGGCCCCCGTCGAGCGGAACGATGGGAAGCAGGTTGAAGAGGTTGAGGAAGAAGCCGGTGAAGGCGAGCGCGATCAGAAACGGGGAGTCGAGCGCCTCGCCGAGGCCCCAGACGACCACCGAGCCGAGGGTGCCGAGGATCGGGCCGGCGAGCGCGACGCGCGCTTCCTTCCAGGCATCCGCAGGCATCTGCTTCATCCCGACGACGGCGCCGAGGAAGGGAATGAACAACGGTGCCGAGGCCGGCACGCCCTGGCGGCGCAGCTCGAAGACGTGGCCGAGCTCGTGCACGAGGATCAGAAGGACGAAGCCGACGGCGAACCGCCAGCCCCAGATCCACGCGTAGGCCGCGATCGAGACGAGCATCGTCCCCGAGGTCGCGAAGATCTTGAACTTGAAGAGCGCGAGCGCGAGGAACTTGAACTTCGCGAGGAGGGCGCCGATCGCCGCGAGCGGCGCGATCAGCTTCTTCCCGATCTCCTTCCAGCGGGCTCTGGATGGATCGGCTTGTACTCACGCTGCGGCTCCGGCTCGTAGACCGGATAGTCGGGCTCGTGCTGCGGAGTGAATGGGCCCATGTCAGATTCATCGTAGCCAGCGGCCGATCCCTTGAACCCCAGTCTCTGAAAGCGGCCTCCGCATTTCGGCCGCGGGCCCGCCTTGATCGGCTACGAGCCTCTTCCGATCCACGCCTCGCCGCCCTCGTAGACCTCCTTCTTCCACAGGGGCACGGTCTCCTTGAGCGTGTCGATCGCGTCCTTGCAGGCGGCGAGGGCGTCCTGGCGGTGCGGAGATAAACGGCGATCGCCACGCTCGCATCGCCGATCTCGCAGACTCCACCCGGTGAGTGATGGCGATTGCGCAGAGGTCGTAGCGCTCCTCCAGCTGCCTGGCGAGATCTGCCATGACGTTCTCGGCCATGCCTTCGTAGGCCTCGTACTCGAGCCGCACCACCTGCCGGCCCCGCGACTGGGCGCGTACGGTGCCGACGAAGGTGGCCGTTGCGCCGGCGCGCTCGTCCTCGACCTCTGCTCACGAGCGCGGCGAGGTCGATGGGGATCCTTCGTGAGGCGGAACGCGCCGCCCGAAACAGGCGGTATGAGCGCGACCTCGTCTCCTTCCGCCAGGGCCTGGCCGCGCTCGACGTAGGCGCGGTTCACGGCAAAGACGAGACCGGCGGGCTCGTCGCCGAGTTCGAGCGCCGGCCAGACGTCCTCGACTCGGGCTCCATCGCCGAGGTCGACGTCGCGCCGCCCTGTTCCCGCGTGCTCGCGCAGACCGGCGAATAGCCTCACCCTGACTCGCATGGGCGTTAGCCTAGAGGCGATGGCGAAGGCCGAAGACCGCCGCGAGACCGACTCGGGCATCGAGGTCAAGCCGGTCTACACGCCCGAGGACGCCGGCGGCGTGGAGCTCGGGCTTCCGGGCGAGCTCCCGTTCACGCGCGGGCCGTATCCGGACATGTACCGCGGCCGTCCCTGGACGATCAGGCAGTACGCGGGGTTTGCCTCAGCCGAGGAGACGAATGCCCGGTTTCGCTACCTGCTCGAGCGCGGCCAGACCGGGCTCTCGGTCGCCTTCGACCTCCCGACCCAGCTCGGCCTCGATTCCGACGACGAGCGCGCCGCAGGTGAGGTGGGCCGAACGGGCGTCGCGATCAGCAATACGCTGAACGAAGGCGCCAGAAG
>CAVYAJ010000042.1:0-52978 GCA_963766155.1 uncultured Actinomycetes bacterium
TGACACCGGCATGAGCCAGTGGTTCATCAACCTGAGCGCGCAGCCGCACCTCGACGGCATCTATACCGTTTTCGGCAAGGTGGTGAACGGGACCGGGATCCTCCAGGCGCATCACCCAGGGTGACGTGATTCGGTCGATCGCACGGAAATAGGAGCACATGTCCGAGAGCGCACAGCCGCCATTCTACCGCCCGCTGACGCCGCGTTTCTCCGGTCGCTCCGGCGCGGGCGTGGTCGCGCCGCTCGCCCTCGCGTGCCTGCTCAGCATCTTGGGCGCGGCGCCTGTGGCCGGCCAGTATTTCGCGTTCGGGCAGAACAAGATCCAGTACCGCAAGCTCGAATGGCGGGTCATGAAGGGCCCGCATGTCGACCTCTACTACTACCCCGCCGAGTCGGAGCTCGCCCCTCCAGCCCTCGCGTACGCGGAGGCGAGCTACGATACGCTGAGCATCCAGTTCGGCCATTCGGTGCCGACGCGGATCCCGCTGATCGTCTACGCCTCACACACGGACTTCGAACAGACCGACATCCTGCCGTTCACGCCTCCCGAAGGCCTGCTCGGCGCCACTGACTTCCTCAAGCGACGGGTGGCGCTGCCGTTCCGGGGCAATTTCGCCGAGTTTCGCCACACGATGCGCCATGAGATGGTGCACGTCTTCCAGCTCGATATGCTGATCGAGGCGTACAACATGTCGCCCGCGCTCGAACCGCATCAATTTTCCCTTGTGGTGGAGCGAAGGGCTGGCCGAGCTGTGGTCGGCCGGCCAGGATGCGCGCGACGAGATGATCATGCGCGATCTTACGCTGAGCGGACGCCTCCCGTCGCTCAGCCAGCTCGCCTACACCACCAGTGCCATTGTCTACCCGATCGGCGGTCAGATCCACCGCTGGCTCGCCGACACGTACGGCGACTGGCGAGTGGCCATGATGTACAAGGAGCTCAACCGGCATGAGAGCTTCGAGGCCGCAATCCAGGCGGTCTACGGACGAGCATCGATCAGCTCAACGACGAGTTCCAGCTCGCCATGCGGCGCCAGTACTACCCATCCGTGGACAGCCTCGCCCCGCTCAGCGTGTTGGGCGTCGAGATCGCGAAGCTGGGGGTCAAGGCCACCGCGATCTCCGATACTGGGCACAGCGACGGCCCGGGGCAGATCGCGTTCCTGTCGCCGGGGCGAGGGTATATCTCGATCTACCAGAAGTCCATCGAGCGGGGTGGCAAGACTCGCTCGATCGTGACGGGCGGCCGCTCGGCCGAGCTGGAGTCGTTTCACCCGTTCGAGTCCCGCATGGATGCGTCGCGGCCGGGACTCCTGCTCTTCACCGCCCGGTACGGCGATCGGGATGCGCTCATCATCTGGGACCTCGCAGCGTCGGCACATGGCGGGCCGGTACCAGTTCCCGCAGCTGGTGTCCCTGCTCTCGCCCCACTGGATGCCCGACGGGCAGAGCATCGTGGTGAGCGGGCTGTCCGAGCGGGGCGTCTCCGATCTGTATCGGGTCCGGCTGCCGGGCGGCCAGCTGGAGGCGCTCACCTCCGACCGGTATCAGGATCTCGATCCCAGCCCGAGCGCCGACGGGCGACGTCTGGTCTTCGCCTCCGATCGGACCGCCGAAGGGCGCGAGGGAGCGGCCAATCTGTTCCTGCTCGATCTCCAGACCATGCGATCTCCCAACTGACCTCCGGCGACTGGGTGGACGAATCGCCCATTTGGGCGTCGGACGGGCGGATCTATTTCGCCTCCGATCGCGACGGCGTGCTCAACGTGTTCTCCGTGGACACCCTGGCAACGGGCACCGCGAGACGTCCGCCTGGACCGGGGCATTCGATGCCGTCCGCTCCCGAGCGGCGGGATCCTGGTGGGCGGCTTCCACGACCTGAGCTGGAACATCTACGAGATCCCGGTGGACACGGCGGCCCAGCCGACCGCTTCGCTCGCCGGCACGCACCGGTCCTCGGGGCGCTGGGCTGGGGAACTGCCCAGGCCCGACGACCAGCGTGGCGGCGCGGAAAGAGCCGTACCGTAAGCGGACTCAGCTCGACTTCGCCGCCGGCGACGCCGCCGTCATCCCAGGCTATGGCGGGGCCCAGGGGATCTTCTTCGTCGCGAGTGACCTGCTGGGTGACAACCTCCTCTACGGCGCGGTGTCGTCGTATCCAGGGCGACGTTTCGGCAGCCTCGTCTCCAACCTGAGCGCACGACGATCTACCTGAACCAGTCACGGCGGGTCAACTGGGGCCTTGGCGCGTTCCGGACCAAGTCGCAGAACTACGAAGGCGAAAACGTCATCGCGTACCCGAGACCGCCTTCGGCGTGCATCGGCATCCTCCGCTATCCGCTCACCGCTTCACCCGGCTCGAAGGAGGCATGATCATCGAGCACTCGGACCGGGTGGACTTCACGCTCGCCGTGGACGAGCCCCGACGGGTCGGATGGATCGCGTCACAATATGTGAGCTACGTGCACGACAACTCGCTCTGGCTCGCGAGCGGCCCCATCGACGGCGGACGCTTTTCCGTGACGCCGGTCTCTCGAGCGACTTCACGAACAGCCGCTTCGACAGCTACCTCGTGATCGGGGACTGGCGCCACTATTTCCGCCTCGGCAAGGAGAGCGCCTGGGCGCTCCGGGCCTACGGCTTCTACAGCGGGGGCGATCGCCCGCGGCGGATGAACATCGGCGGCACCGTCGGACTGCGCGGGTACCCACAGTACGGGTACATCCTCGGCTCGCAGGCCTACATGTTCAACCAGGAGCTGCGATTCCCCATCCTCACTCACCTCACCCTGGGGCTGCCGTTCGGCGACTCGGACTGCCGCAGATTCAGGGCGGCCTCTTCACCGAGTCGGCAAGGCGCGCCTACCCACGACTCCCGGCCGTGGGCTGTTGGGCAGCTTCGGCATTAGCTTCCGAATGGCTCTCGGTCCTCTCACCGTGCTCCGTCTCGATGTCGGGCCGTCGCTTACGGCAGCAATACCGAGGGCTACGGCCTGAGTCCCGACCAACGGGACCCCGGCTTCGTCAGCTTCTTCTTCGGCTATAACTATTGATGCCACAACGTCTTTCTCGTTGACCGCGGTGTTCGCGTGGCCTATCTTGCGCTGTCGCTCGCGGCGTGCACGGTGCGCCCGGGAGCCGTCGTGCCGTCGGGCGCGCGCCGGTGAGCCGGGAGCAGGTGGCCCAATGGGTCGGCGCGACCGTGCCGCGCGAGCATCGTCTCCATCGATTCAAGTGGCTGTTTCGGGACGAGCGGTCGAGCGCCGGGCGGCCGGGGGAGTGCGCGCGTCGCGCCGCCCGATTCACTCCGCTTCGACGTCGGCGGCCCTTCGGCTCAGGAGCCGCGGCCGCCGCGGTCATCGGCGATCAGCCGCTCTGGGTCGAGCCCCCCGATGCGGTGAAGAAGATGGTGCCGAACTATCCCCTCATGTGGGCCATGTTCGGCATCGCTCGGCTGCCAGGTGAGGGTGAGGCGCTGCGCGGCGTCAGCGAGGGTGAGGTCACCGCCTGGCAGTACGCGGACGCGAGCGACACGCTGAGCTACGCGCGAACCGGCGGGAAGCAGGTCAAGCTGGTGACCGAGATGCGCCACGCCGGCCAGATCGTCGGACGCGCCGAAACGACACTCGACAGCACGGGGGCGCCGCTCAGCGCCCGTCTGGTCGTGCCCAGCGTGCCGGCCAAGCTCGAGCTGACCTTTCTCTCGACCTCGCGCGCCGACTTTGCGCCGGAGATCTGGACTGATCGCAAGCCGTAGTCTGCTCCTTTGTCTGGCGACCGCCGGCCTGGCGGGCTGCCTCTACGGGTTTGCCGGTGGCGGACTCCCGCCGTCTATCAAGACGGTAGCGCTGCTTCCGTTCGACAACCAGACGGCCGAGCCTACGCTGACCCAGGAGGTGGCCAACAGCGTGCGCGACGCGCTCCAAAACCGGCTCGGGCTCCGCCCTGCCTCCGAATCCCAGGCCGACGCGCTGGTGCGCGGCACCATCGTGCGCTACGAGCCCGATCTACCGGTGCAGTACAATGCCGAACAGGACCGCACAGTCAGTGTGACGAAGCGGCTGGTCCAGATCACCGTGTCAGTTGCGATCATGGACCAGAAGCAGGGCAAGCCGCTCTGGGAGCGGAGCGGCCTGATGGTCGAGGGCGAGTATGATCCCGGACAGGAAGCGCAGGGTCGCCAGCGCGCCCTGGACAAGCTGGTCACCAACATTGTGGAAGGAGCCCAGTCGCAATGGTGAGCCTCCGCCCTCCGCGGCGCGGCGCCAGCACCCTCGGGTGCCTCGTATCGACGGCCCTGTTTCTGGCCGCGGTCTACTACGGGATCCACATCGGCGGCATCTACTGGCGCTACTACCAGCTCCTCGACGACATGCGGCAGCAGGCGATCTTCGCGCGCCAGAACCCCGACGACGTCATTCAGACCCGCCTCACTGCCCAGGCCGATTCCCTGCTGGGCAACGCCCCTCGTTTCCGGATCCAGCGGACCAACCGGCAGGTCATCATCGATACCGAGTACAGCGAGACCGTGGATCTCCCGCTCCTCAAGAAGACCTTCGTGCTCCGTCCCCGGGCCGAGGAGCCGCTCTAGCGTGGATGTGGCCGGGTTCTTCCTGGCGCTGGCGGCTATCCTCGCCGGCGCCAAGCTGCTGGGTGAGTCGCCGAGCGGATGGGGCAGCCCGCGGTACTCGGCGAGCTGGTGGCCGGCGTGCTGCTCGGCTGGCGTGGGCCTCGTCCCGCACGAGGGCGCGCCGGGCGAGGTGCTGCATGTTCTGGCCGAGCTGGGCGTGGTCTTACTTGTGTTCGAGATCGGGCTCGAGACCGACCTGCGCGAGATGTTGCGGGTCGGGCCGGCGTCGCTTGCCGTCGCGCTCGTGGGCGTGTTCGTGCCGTTCGGGCTCGGCTACGTGTACTGGGCGTTCCTGAAGCATCCTGCCGGCGGGGACGTGACGACTTCCGCCATTTTCATCGGGGCCACACTCACCGCCACCTCCGTGGGCATTACGGCCCGCGTGCTGTCCGACCTGGGACAGTTGGGCACCCGGGAGGCACGGGTGATCATCGGTGCCGCGGTGATCGACGACGTGCTCGGACTCGTCATTCTCACCGTCGTGTCGGGTCTCGCCGCGGGGGCCGCGATCACGGTGCTTGGGGTGGTTCGAGCGCTGGCGGTGGCGGTCGGATTTCTGGTGATCGCCGTGGTGGCCGGGCGGGCGGTGATGCCGCGGCTGTTCGACCTCGTCGTGCGGATGCGGGCGCGCTACGTCCTGCTCCTGTTCGCCGTGGCGTTCGTGCTCGGACTGTCGGCGGCCGCGGCGCTCGCCGGGCTCGGCGTCAGCAATACGATGAGTCGAGTAGATGAGCAGCATCATCTTCAACCAGTGAGCTCTTTAGAGGTGTGGATTAGTCTTGGTCCTGAAATTGCGTTGACCCGTTGAAACATATCCACACTCGGTCCCAAAACTCGTGCACATCATCAAACCAGCTCACTGTGCTTCATCCACAGCGAATCCAGTCGCTGTCATGCCTGCGGATCACGGCCCGGCAACTCCACGTGGTTTCACCAAGGCCTGATGACGTCCAATTCGCCATCTGGATCCGCCGTGTCCAAATTCCTGTTCACCCGTATCTGAAACGGTGTACTGTGATGTCATCTGCCAATGCTGTTGATATATGGCAACACACCCACTCTCATTGATCAGATCCCCCGTCTTCTGCAACAACATGCTGAGAGCTTGCGGTTTTGCTAAAATACCTGGATGTTGTTGTTGGTGGTGCTCATCATGTTCCTGTTGAGGCAGTGAATCATGACCCAATCAGCCACCTCAAGTTTAGTGATACTTTGAAACGTGGTCACCTTTGCAAGGCTGCTGCAAAGCGGTGAGTGCTGGACATGATGATTTCCCTTGTGAGCTCGTGTGCCTAGTGCTCGGCCCTTCACCACGACCTGCAACGAAATGCATATGATGTTTTGTGACCGCAAGACGCGCTAGCGATTGTCCCTGCCAAAACCGCGCCATTTGCTCTCACTACAAAAAAAAGCCAACATGCTGCATGATGTACACCGCGCCAAACTCTGCGCCGCCGAAAAGCGTTGCAGAAAACTCATTCCAAAACCATCAATCCCGCGCGGCCAGTGCAATAGAAGACAGCGAACTCGGTCAGCCAGCAGGCACCACCCTACGTATTGCTGTTCACCGTTGCCCCGCCGCCGAACTTCCGGATCCTGCAGGTCTCCGACGGGTTCACCTACAGCTGGTCGTCGAACCCGACCCCGCACGTGATCGACGGGTCGGTGGAGATCGACGGCGTCCCGGTGGACAAGGCTGCGAGCTACCGCGTGGCCATGAACAATTTCCTCGCCAGCGGCGGAGACGGGTTCACCGTCTTCGACGAGGAAACGGACCCGCTCGGCGGCGAGATCGACCTCGACGCCCTCGTCAACTACTTCATGCACAACTCCCCGGTCGGGCCCGGCCGCAGAACCGCATCACGCAGGTCCCGTAGGCCGAAGGCAATGCGATGTGACGAGCGAGGCCGGGTGCAAGCCCGGCCTCGCCGCCGCCTTCCGCGGCCTAAGAGGAGAGCAGCAGCTCGTCGACGTCGTGGACGACGTCTCTGGCCTTCACGCTCGAGTCGTAGATGACACGGCCCTCGCCCGACCGGTCGACGAGCATCGTGTAGGCGGTGTGGTCGACGAGCTCCGGATCGCTTGCAACCGCCGCGACGTCATAGGCCCTCCAGACCTTCGTCAGCTCGTCTCGCGAGCCGAGCAGGTAACGGAACTCGGGCAGGAGGTGATGGGCCTTCGCGTACTCGTCAACCGACTCGGCGTGTCGCCCTCGGGATCCACGCTGACGGCGAGCACGCGCACGTCGTCGCGCTTTGCGCCGAGCATCTGCAGGGCCTCGTTCAGGTTCTGCGTGATGAGCGGGCAGACGTCAGGGCAGTTGGTGTAGAGGAATGTGAGGAGGACGAGCTTCCCGCGCTGGTCGCCCATGCTCACCTTCTGTCCCGACTGGTCGGTGAGGGTGAAGTCTGGAGTCGGCTGCGGCGGGTGAGCTCGCCGCCGGCGAAGCGGCCGCTGCCGCCCGTGACCGTGACTAAGGCGGCGGCCCCATGCTCGTGCCCGCCGCCGCAAGCCGAGGCCGCGAACGCCGCGAGTAGGGCAAGGGCGAGGGGCGCGCGTCGCATCGCTCCCGAATCTACCCGCCGTGGCGGGCCGCGGTTTGCGGAACTGACCTAGGGGTTCGGACGCCAGACCATCTGCGCGGCTGCAGCGGGCCAGGTGATGTCCAATTCGCCTCCGACAACACGGTGGAACTCGATCTCGACGCCGTTCGAGGTCGCGACCGCACGGTCCCGTCCGGGGACCAGGCGGCGGTGGTCCCCGCGAACGAGAGGTTGGTCATCCCGGCTTGCAGCCGAGGTCGAGGAGCTGGACGGCCTGGCGGATGGGCAAGAGCGCGGCACAGTTGTCTGCACGAAGGATTGGGGTGATGCCCTGGTAGCCGGGTGGGATCTCCGTCGTCGTGAGGGAGCGTCCGTCCCAGCGCTCGAGCTTCTCTCCGTCGATGACGACCGCGAGCGAGCCGTGGGACCCGAACTTCGCGTACGTGATGCCGCCATCCGCCGTGAAGACGACCCGGTCGCCGACGAGGACCTTGTTGCCGACCGCATACGCGATCTCGTCGCGCGCGTGTATGCGACCGGGCAACGCGGCAAGCGCGTCGCCGGCCCGCCGATCTCCAGGTCGAAGCCGATGCGACTTCGCCCGCACCAGGCCACACGCTGCGCGTCGTCCGACCAGATGACGACGCCGAAGAGCGCGCGATAGCCGCCAAGCTCTAGGTTCGGCAACGCGAGGTCAGCGATGCGGAAGGGATGGAGGCCGTCCTGCGAGCTGGCCCGAGCCCGTAGGCGACCCGAAGCCCACCGGCGGCGCCCAGAGGAAGCAGTCGCTGCCGAAGTGGGCGACAGGCCGTTCGCGGCCTCCCGCGAGGCCGATGACCCGGATATCGCAGGTCTTCGCGTCGGTGAAGGTGAGGGTCCCGTCGAGCTCGCCCTCCGGCCACCCGGGCGGCGCCTCCCGCTGCGTCTGTGGCCCGGGGATCCGCGACGGGGTCGTCTGAACCGGGATCGTGGGGGTCGGTCGGATCCCTGTCTCGGCGCCCACGGTCAGGGACGGCCGCTCCGCACGAGGCTTCCCGCGGATCGCATCGGCGAGAGCGAAGCCGCCGATGACGACCACGGCGCCGATCACGACGAGTGTCAGAAGGTCCCTGGGCTTCAAGATATGCCAGCTATAATCGCGCTTTCTTATGGTTCAGAACGAAACGGTTACCGAAGAAGCAGATCAGCAGAGGTCTGACGACGACGTCTGGACTCAGGGTCCGGACGGCGAGCTGATCCCGGATTACGACTCGACCTTCCCCATCATCAACGAGGGTGAGGTCGTGCGCGGGAAGGTCGTTCGCGTCGACAAAGACGAGGTGCTGATCGACATCGGCTACAAGTCCGAGGGGGTCATCCCCGTCTCGGAGCTGTCCATTCGCCGTTCGGTCAACCCGGCCGACGAGGTGCAGCTCGGGGACGAGATCGACGCGCTCGTCATGACGAAGGAGGACGCCGAGGGCCGGCTGATCCTCTCCAAGAAGCGCGCCCGCTTCGAGATGGCGTGGAAGCGCATCGAGGAGGCGGCCGAGAGCGGCGAGCCGGTCGAAGGCACGGTCATCGAGGTCGTCAAGGGCGGGCTCATCCTCGACCTCGGCGTGCGCGGCTTCCTGCCCGCGTCGCTCGTGGACATCCGTCGCGTCCAGGATCTCGACGAGTTCATGGGCCAGACGCTGCGCTGCAAGGTGATCGAGCTCAACCGCAGCCGCAACAACGTCGTCCTTTCGCGGCGCGCCGTGCTCGAAGAGGAGCGCAAGGAGATGCGCCAGGCGATCCTCGACCGGCTCTCGCCCGGCGACGTCGTCACGGGGACGATCTCGAACATCGTCGACTTCGGCGCGTTCGTCGACCTCGAGGGGATCGACGGCCTGATTCACATCTCGGAGCTCTCCTGGAGCCACGTCAACCATCCGTCCGAGCTGCTCGAGATCGGGCAGGAGGTGGAGGTCAAGGTGCTCGACATCGACCGGGAGCGGCAGCGCATCTCTCTCGGCCTGAAGCAGACCCAGTCGGACCCGTGGCAGCAGGTGATCGACACCTACGACCAGGGGGACGTCGTCGAGGGCCGCGTCACGAAGGTCGTCACCTTCGGCGCGTTCATCGAGGTCGTCCCGGGCGTCGAAGGTCTCGTCCACATCTCGGAACTCGCGGACCATCACGTCGAGAACCCGCGCGAGGTCGTGACGCAGGGCGAGTCGGTCAAGGCCCGGATCATCGAGATGGACGCGGAGCGGCGACGGCTTTCCCTGTCGCTCAAGCGCGTCGACGGCGACGTCGAGGGCGAGGCACCCGCCCTCGGGCTCTCCGAGGAAGTCTTCTCGGATCAGGCCGAGGAGGCGCCCGAGCTCGAGGCGAGCGCGGAGCCCGAAGCTGCCGCCGAGCCCGAAGCTGCCGCCGAGCCCGAAGCTGCCGCCGAGCCCGAAGCTGCGGCCGAGCCCGAAGCTGCGGCCGAGCCGGAGGCTTCCGCCGAGCCAGAGGCTGCCGCCGAGCCCGACGAGCTCGAGGCGAGCGCGGAACCCGAGGCCGATGAGGCCGAGGCTGTTCCCGAAGCCGAGCCCGACGAGTCCTAGCAAGGACGTGAGCAGGCCCGTGGCGGTCGCCGTCACGGGAGGGATCGGAGCCGGCAAGTCGGAGGCGCTCAAGGCCTTCGCCCGCCATGGCGCGGCAGTGATCTCGAGCGACGAGATCGTCCATGAGCTCCTGCGCTCGAATCCAGAAGTGCAGGACGCCGTCCGCGAGCGGTGGGGAGAGTCGCTCATAGGCTCCGACGGCGCCGTCGACCGGGAAGGAGTGGCCGGCATCGTCTTCGCGGACCGCCGCGAGCTCCAGTGGCTCGAGGCGCTCCTGCACCCACGCGTCGTCGCGACCTATCTCCACTGGCGCGAGAAGCTCGCCGAGCTGCCCGACCCGCCGGCGGTCTGCGTCACCGAGGTGCCGCTTCTCTACGAGGTCGGTGGGGAGGAGCGCTTCGACGCCGTCGTGGTCGTCACCGCTTCGCCGGAGGTGCGCATCTCGCGCCAGTTCAGGCCGATGCAGGACCGCGAGCAGCGCCTCCTCTCCGACGAGGACAAGCTCGCGCGAGCCGATTTCTCCTTCGTCAACGACGGCTCTCTCGAGGATCTCGACGCTTTCGTGGCCGACGTCGTCGGCAGACTGAGCTCCGAAGCGCGATGAGGGTGGTCTTGGCCGTTGTCCTTCTTCTTGCTGCCGCGGGAGGAGCGTACGCCTACATCCAGTCCGACCCGGACTGGTACGTCCGTCTGCGCTACCCCCTGGAGTACGAGCACATCGTCACCGGCCACGCCGAGAACTACGACCTCGATCCGGCGCTTCTGGCCGCGGTCATCTACCGGGAGAGCAAGTTCGACGCCAACGCGAAGTCGTCTTCGGGCGCGATCGGCCTCATGCAGCTCTTGCCGGACACCGCGAAGGGCATCGCGCTGCACACGGGCGGGTCGCAGTTCGAGGTCGAGGACCTCTGGGACCCGGAGATCAACGTGCGCTACGGCGCGTTCTACCTCCGGCGCCTGCTGAACAAGTACGGGGACGTGAGGCTCGCGCTCGCCGCCTACAACGCAGGGCAGGCGAACGTGGACGAGTGGCTTGCGAACGACGAGGGGATCGCCTTCCCCGAGACCCGCCAGTACGTGGACGAGGTCATGCGCGCGCGCGACGTCTACGCGGACACGTACGCGGACGAGCTCGGGCTCGACTAGCTCAGGGGCAGGGACTCGGGCCGGGCCCGACTCCGACGCACGCACGGTCGGCGGCCAGCTGGGCCGAGAGCGCAGTCACGTCCGGGTCGTTGCTCGGATCTCCGTCGGCGAGCAGGTTCTGGAGCTGCCAGGGGTCGGTCACGAGGTCGTAGTACTCGCCGAACGTCTTCGTGGCCTCGTCGTCTCCGTAGTACTCGATGTACTGGTACTGCCGCGTGCGTACGGACGCCCACGTCTGGATCCATGGAGCTGCGTGCCCCTGCCAGTACTCGAGCAGGATCCGGTCGCGAGCGTCAGGCTCGAGGAGGGAGCGGCCGTCGAGCGGAGGCTTGGTCGGATCCGGAGAGATACCGGCGGCTTCGAGCACCGTCGGGGCGATGTCCACGGTTCCCGTCAGGCGACGGTCGCTGGTCCCCTCCGGCAAATGCCCCGGCCAGCGCACGTAGAACGGCACACGCACCGACGGCGTGTACGGGAGGCGCTTCTGGCCGGCTGTCTTCCGGTCCCCGCCGAGATGGTGGTCGGCCCACAGGTAACCGTTGTCCGAGAGATAGAAGGCAAGGGTGTTCCTCTGCTCGCCGAGGCGGTGCAGCGTCTCGAAGATGTGGCCGACCATGTCGTCCACCGACATCAGCGTTCGCAGCTGGTCTCTTCTCACTCTCCGGCCCTGTGCGAGCGAGAAGTGGATGTTGTCGTAGGACGGCGGCTTGTCGGAGCGATCCTCCTCGAACACCGCCGGGTTCCCGGCCCAGCTCGGCACCGGAGCGTTTGCGTAGCGCTCGTCGGCGACCCAGGGATGATGTGGAGCGTGGGGCGCGACGTACAAGAGCCAGGGCGCGGAGTCGTCCTTCTTCTCGAAGCGGCGAAGGAAGCGGCGCGAGAACCTGGTCAGCACCCGGGTCGTGTAGCCGCGGAAGGACTCGATGGTGCCGTTCAGGTTGAACTTGGGATTGAGGTACGGGGTCCCTCCGAGAGCCCAGCGATCGAAGTAGGGAGGCGTCTTCGTCACGGGCCAGCTGTTGAGGAGCTTGCCGACGAGGCCGGTCTGATAGCCGGCGCGATGAAGCAGACGGGCGAAGAAGGTCGTCACATCGAGGTCGGCGGGCAGGACGTTCCTGTGCACGCCGGTGTTGTGCGCGTAGCGGCCCGTCAGGATCGTCGAGCGCGACGGGCAGCAGAGCGGCGTCACCGAGAACCCGTTGGCATACCTGACGCCTTCGCGCCTGAAGTAATGCCGCGTCTTGGGCATGACGAACATCGTGTCATCCGCCCGTTGGTCGTCCGTGACGATGACGAGCACGTTGGGCGCTGCAGCAGCGCGCTGCGCTCCGAGAAAAGTGCTGGTGAGGACGAGTGGCGCGACCGCCAGGACTGCGGCTCTCGGCAGCAGGCGCACGGAGGCTCAGTGTAGCCCCCTGCTCCGGAGTGACAGAGGGAGGAGGCCGTCGGGCTACGATGACCGTGATGTCCGAGTTCCACGTCTCCGACGCGTACACCCCGACCGGCGACCAGCCGCGAGCGATCGAGTCGCTCACCAAGAGCTTGAGGGCGGGGGACACCTATCAAACCCTGCTCGGAGCGACCGGCACGGGCAAGACGGCGACGATGGCCTGGATCATCGAGCAGGTGCAGAAGCCGACGCTCGTGATCGCGCACAACAAGACGCTCGCCGCGCAGCTCTGCAACGAGTTCCGGGAGTTCCTGCCCGGGAGCGCCGTCGAGTACTTCGTCTCCTATTACGACTACTACCAACCCGAGGCGTACGTGCCACAGGCCGATCTCTACATCGAGAAGGACGCGTCCATCAACGACGACATCGACCGGCTGCGGCATGCGGCCACCGCTGCGCTGCTCGCGCGGAAGGATGTCGTCATCGTCGCGTCGGTCTCGTGCATCTACGGGATCGGCTCGCCGATCGAGTACGAGGACAAGACCGTCGTCCTCGGCGTCGGGATGGAGATCGACCGCGACGTCATGCTGCGGAAGCTCGTCGACATCCAGTACTCGCGCAACGACTCATTCCTCGGGCGTGGGCGCTTCCGCGTACGGGGCGACGTCGTCGAGGTGCAGCCCGCGCACATGGAGTCTGCCTACCGCGTCTCGCTGTTCGGGGACGAGGTCGAGCAGATCACGCACTTCGACCCGCTGTCGGGCGAGATCTACGCCCGTCTCGAGCACCTGGCCATCTTCCCGGCCACGCAGTACGTGACCTCGAAGGACACGATCGAGCGGTCTGTGGGCGAGATCCGCCACGAGCTCGAGGAGCAGGTCAAGCTCTTCGAGTCCCAGGGGAAGCTCCTCGAGGCGCACCGGATCCGTCAACGGACCGAGTACGACCTCGAGATGCTGCAGGAGCTCGGCTACTGCAACGGGATCGAGAACTACTCTCGGATCCTCGACGGCCGCGCGCCGGGAACCGCCCCGAACACCCTCCTCGACTACTTTCGTGGCGACTTCGTCGTCATGGTGGACGAGTCGCACCAGACCGTGCCGCAGATCGGCGGCATGTACGAGGGCGACCGCTCGCGCAAGGAGACGCTGGTCGATTTCGGCTTCCGGCTTCCGTCGGCGCTCGACAACCGGCCTCTCCGCTTCGACGAGTTCCTCGAAAACGTGCCGCAGCTCGTCTTCGTCTCGGCGACGCCGGGGCCGTTCGAGCTGCGCAACTCGACGAACATCGCCGAGCAGATCATCCGTCCGACCGGGATCGTCGACCCCGAGGTCGAGCTGCGGACGACGAAGAACCAGATCGACGACCTGCTCAACGAGATCCGCCGTCGCGAGGAGGTGGGCGAGCGCGTCCTCGTCACGACGCTGACGAAAAAGATGGCCGAGGACCTCACCGACTACCTGCTCGAGTCGGCCGTGAAGGCGCGCTATCTCCACTCCGAGATCGACACGCTCGAGCGGATCCAGATCATCCGCGAGCTTCGCCTCGGCGAGTACGACGTCCTCGTCGGCGTGAATCTCCTGCGGGAGGGCCTCGACCTGCCCGAGGTCTCGCTCGTCGCGATCCTCGACGCCGACAAGGAGGGCTTCCTCCGCGGCCAGACCGCGCTCATCCAGACGATCGGCCGGGCGGCACGAAACGTCAACGGCAAGGTGGTCATGTACGCGGACAAGGTGACCGAGGCGATCAAGGGAGCGCTCGAAGAGACGAACCGCAGGCGTGAGATCCAGCTCCGCTACAACGAGGAGCACGGGATCACCCCGGAGTCGATCGTCAAGGGCGTCTCCGACATCGCCGAGTTCCTCGCGATGGAATCGCCCACGGTGCCCAGCCGCAGGCGACGTGGCCGCAAGGTCGAGGGCATGCAGCCGGACGAGATCGAGAAGCTCGTCGTCACCCTCGAGGAAGAGATGTTCGCGGCTGCAGAGGAGCTTCGCTTCGAGTACGCGGCCAAGCTCCGCGACGAGATCAAGGAGCTTCGGCGCGAGCTCCGGGCCGCGACCCCGGCGACCCCCGAGCCCGCGGCCTAGCAGCCGACCCGAACGGCAGGCTGCAGGCGACTTGGCGCAGCGCGACAACATCCTGGGGATCGACGCCAAGCGCGCGCTGATCACGATCGTCGTCGCGGTCGTCCTCGTCGTCGGCGCAGTCAGCCTCATCGGGAAGGTCGCCGACTTCGACGAGATTCTCGAGGCGCTCGAGAGCCGCAAACCGCGAGTGGTTCCCGATCTGCCTCGCAGGCCTCGTTTGCGCCTACGCCGGCTACATCGCCGGCTACCGCGAGATCGCCCGTATGCACGGCGGCCCGAATCTCCCGCTCGGAACCGTCTTCCGCATCGTGGGAATTGGCTTCGGCGCCAACGTCCTCGGCTCCGCCGCCGGCGGGCTCGCAGTCGATTTCTGGGCGCTGCGCCGGGCCGGTGCGAGCACGCACGACTCGGCGCGCCGAGTCCTCGGCTTCAACACCCTGGAGTGGGCGCTCCTCGGTACCTTCGCAGCCGTCGCATCGATGTTCGTCCTCGCGGGGCGCGGGTCGGGTGCGCCGCTCGGAATGACGCTCGGATGGATCATCGTCGTGCCCATCTGCATCGTGCTCGCCGCGTTCGTCAGCTCACCCAAGCGCGCGGAGAGGCTCAGTCGAGCCGAAGCGGTGAAGAGGGGAGCGGGGAGGAAGGCGTTTGCGTGGACGTCGCTCAAGAAGGGCATCGCGGACGGCATCGGCGGCGTGGTCGTCGTCCGCCACCTCGTCCTCAGCCCACGCAGGCATCCGTCCGCCATTCTCGGCTTCGCCGTCTACTGGTTCGGCCACCTGCTGACCCTGTACGCGGCGCTGCGCGCGTTCACGCAGTCGGGCATCGTGCTCGCCGCACTCGTGCTCGCCTTCGCGACGGGCTACGTGGCGACCGCGCTCCCGCTCCCGGGCGGCGGCTCGGGCGGGATCGAGGCCGCGCTCGCGTTCAGCCTGCACGCGGTCGGCGTACCGCTCGCGCCGGCTCTTCTGGCGGCCCTCGTCTATCGCTTCTTCACGTTCTGGCTGCCGCTTCTGCCCGCGCTCCTCCTACTGCCGTCGATCAAGCAGCTGAGCGATGATCTGCCCCGCTTCGCCCGCCAAGGGTCGCCGGCGAACGAGCCCGCCGCGCAGAGCGGCTAGGCGCAGGCGGTTGCGGCGGCCTGCAGGGTGGCGGCCAGGTCGGCGGACATCTTCTCGCCCTGGCGGAGCGAATCGTCGGCGGCCTTGAACTCCTCGAAGCTCATTCGCGCCTTCAGCTCGTCGTACATGCAGCCGCAGATCCGCTCGGCGTCCGACTCGGCGGCGGGGGCGGATCCCTGCGTCGCGGAATCGACGCAGGATGAGACGAAGTTGTCCTCCACCTCGGGCGTGAAGCTCGTCGGTTCGCTGCCGCCGCCGCAGCCCGAGAGCGCCACTGCCCCGGCGACGAGAGCCGTCGCCAGGCCGACGAATGCCTTGCCCGCCATGCCGCGATGGCCTACCCCGCCTGCCATTGCTCCGAAACCCTAAGCCAGTCCCCGGATGCCGCGAGGGAAGCGGCGCTCGGCGATCCGGCACCAGTCGCTCCCGGTCCACGAGTACGTGACCGTGGTCAGGGAGCCTTCATCGGCTTCGAAGAAATGGAGGCCGCGCGCCTCGCCCCGCCTCTTCGGGCGCGGCTGGCCGAGGCCGGGCGCCGTCACGATGGTCGTTCCCCGGACTTCGCCCTCGACGACCTCGAACTCGTGCCGCTCCGAGATCGCGCTCTGGTGGACGTGGCCCGAGACGATCAACTCGGCGCCGGCGTCCACGAGTGCGCCGAGCACGGTCGACCGGTTGGCGATCGTCCGCTTCACGGTGCGCCAGGGCGCGCCGAGGAGGTGGTGGTGCAGCGCCACCATTCGAAGCGCCTCCTCCGGTGCCTCGGCGAACGTCTTCGCGACGTGGTCGAGCTGAGACGTGCGCAGCGCGCCGCCCTGCTGCTTCCACGGACGCACCGAGTTCAGGCCGCAGACCACGATCCCCTCGGAGCGGTACACGGGCTCCGTCTCGGGCCACGTCCGCAGGAACTCGTCGAAGGTCCTCGTGAACCGCCACGGCGGCCAGCGGGGGATGTCGTGGTTCCCGGGGATGACGAGAAGAGGAGCGCCGAGGGAGCGCAGAAGCGCGGCGGCGCGGTCGTGCTGCTCGGGGGTGTTGCGGTGAGTCAGGTCACCGCTCGCGACGACCAGTTCGGGGGCGAGCTCGGCGACGAGCGCCCGCAGGTCGTTCTCCACCTCGGGCTCCTCGCGCGTGCCCACATGGAGGTCGGAAACCTGCAGGACGCGTAAGGGCGTCATCGGGCGGGGACACTATAGTTTGGTCATGGTCGACGAACCCGCTGAGATCTTCGACGACATGTATCTGGGCCTTCGGGCCGGGGCTGCCGGGCGCAAGAAGCGCCGCGGCGAGCCGCTTTCCGCCGAGGAGCAGGACGCGCTCGGCCGGTGGCAGCGTCTGTCCACGTGGCGGAAGTCGCTCGCGGTCGGAAGCTTCGCCGTCGGGACCTTCGGCCTCGGCTTCACGCTGGGCGGCCTCGTATTCGGCCGCTGGCGAAGGCCTGATCCCGCTTCCCTCGAACGCCGCTCGCGGCAGGATCCTGCGCTCGCAGTCCCTCGCCGTACCCTCGTACTGTCTCGGGCCTGCTCGCTTGCCTCCCTTGCGAGCGACGCCCGAGGAAACCGGGAGCCGCTAGTTCTCGTTCTCCTTGGCGGGGAAGAGAACCGCGGGCGTGTCCTCCTCCGCGGGATTGCGATGCCGCACGACCACGTCCAGGAGCGTGGCCAGCACCGCTGCGAACGGGATCGCGAGGAAGACGGCGAAGCCTCCGAACAGGATCCCCATGGTGGCCACGGCGACGATCACGGAGAGCGGTGTGAGCCCGACCGCGTGGCCGAGCACGCGCGGAATGACGACGTAATCCTCGAACAGGCGCACGCCGAGCACGGCGAGTCCGGCGGCGAGCGCGAGCTGCCACGAATCGGTGAAGCCCACCCCGACGGCGACGGCGCCTGCCGCGATCGGCCCGAGCACGGGGACGATCTCGACGATCCCGGCGAAGATCCCGATCAGAAGCCAGAACGGGAGTCCGATCAGGTAGAAGATCAACGAGAGCACCGAGGCGACGAACGTGACGAGGATCAAGAGGCCGCGGACGTAGGCACCGAGCTTCGCGTCGATCAGGTTCCAGGTGTCGCGCACGACCCGCCGTTTCTCGCGCGCGAGGAGCGACATGACGAGGGTCTCGGCCCGGTCGCGCTCGAAGATCCAGTAAGCCGCACAGGCGAAGGTGAAGAAGATCCCCACGAGGACCTCGAAGGCCGTGAACGTGAGGGAGAGGGAGGAGTCGACCAGCTCGGTCCCCGACGGAAGCTCGTCGAGCCCGTCCTGGACCCGCGCGAGGATCTCGTGCTTGAAACCGGTCGACTGGCTCGTCTGACGCTCGAGCTCGGAGCTCGAGGTCGGGATGCCGCCGAGCGCGTTGTCCACCTGATCGATCGCGCGCGGCACGATCGCCCAGAGGAGGACGGCGATGAGGCCGGCCAGGACCGCGTAGTGCAGGAGAATCCCGATTCCGCGCGGGATGCGGCGTTGCGCCATCCATTCGACGCTCGGGCGCATCGCCGCCGCGATGATGAGGGCGAGGAACAGCCCGGCGAGAAGGATGCGCAGCTTCCAGAGCGCGAGCGCGGACGCGACGACCGCGACCACGATCAGCGAAGCGACAAGAGCCTTGCGCGCGGTGTCCTGCATGGGTCCTCGATTCCCAGGATAGTCCTCCGGGGAACGAGGACTTCCACGCGTCTGCGGAGAAATCCTCCGTATGCGCGGGTACCTCGATCCCGGTGAGACGGTGCGCTTCCAGGCGCGGCCGCACACCGCCGCGCTCTTTCGCCCGCTGAGCCGCTCCATCCTGCTGGCGCTGGGGGGCGGAGTCCTCGTCGGCCTCTCGCCGCCGTGGCTCGGCGTCGCCGGCGCGATCCTCCTCGGCATCGGCGCGCTCCTTGCACTCCGCGCCGTTCTTCGCTGGGACCGCACGTCGCTCGTGGTGACGACCGAGAAGCTCCTCGTCGTCCACGGCGTCGCCCAGCGCCGGGCGGCCGCCGTGCGCTTCGCGCGCATCGGGCCCGTCGAGGTGGAGCAGGGGCTCATCGGCCGCCTGCTCGGCTACGGCACGGTGATCGCGGGAGAGCTCGAGATTCCCTACGTTCCCGATCCTCGTCGCGTCGGCCGTCTGGCTTCTTAGCGGTACGCTCAGGGCGGATGCGCCCGCTCGTGACCTGGCTCTTGGTCGGCGCCCTGCTCATTCTCGGGCTGCTGGCTGCGCGCGATGCGTTCCAGTCGGAGAGCACCGCCGCGCCCCCGCCGGCGACCGAGCAAGCGCCTCAGGTGGCGGCCGGGCCGCCCGAGATCCCTGGGCGCACGGCGCTCGTCTCACAGTTGAAGGAAATCGGCGCCCATGGCGTGCTGTACGTGACCGACGTTTCGTGCCGTCGCTTCATCCTCAGCCTCCCGACGCTCACGTGGACGACGAGCCGCGAGCTCCCCGGCAGCGACTGCGGCCTGTGGGCTCGCCAGCCCAGCGACGCGGATTCCGGCCTCGCCGCCCGGCAGGTCAACGCAGACACGATCGAAGTCACCTCGGGCGGATGGAGCTTCGGCTTCGAGGGCATCTCGCCCGCGTTCAAGCCGGACGGCATCCTCACGTTCGTCAGGGACGGCCGGCTGCGCGAGTGGACCGGCCGCTGCCCTGAGACGGCGCGGAAGGTCGTCTTCGAGGGCCTGCACGACGTCGCGCGCTGCGACCGGCCGGTCGCGGGGGCGCCCCGTGACGTGCGCGAGGTCGCCTGGCTGACCGTCGGCGACTACGCGGTCGTGGCCGGGCCCGACGGCGCGACGTCGCTCGAGGTCGTGCGGGACGGGCGGACGGAGCGCCTGTTCAACTCGGTCGGCGCGCGGATGGGCGCGCTCGAGGCGAGCCCGGGCGGCCGGTACGTGGTCGTTCGCCTGGACGGAGCGCTCACGCTCTTCCGCACGGATGCGTCTCGAGCGCTCCGCCCGCTGCCCGCCAACGACGAGCTCGTCCGCTCGATCACGTGGTCGCGCGACGAGCGCCTCGCAGCGCTCGCGACGGACAGCGCGGTGGCCGTCTTCCCGAGCGGCGCGGCCGGCCGGGCGGTGCGGATCCCGCTCTCGGCCTCGGCCGTTCAGTGGCGCTGAGAGCCCTCGAAAGCGAACAAGTGTTCGTCCGGGGCCCAGGGCTACTGGGCTCATAGTTCCTCCGGTTGAGCTGTCGAGCACCTGGCGCGCGAAAAGCGAGTCAGGCAAGGACGCAGGGAGCGTGCATGCTGGTCAGCATGTGCGCGACCGAGGACACGGCGTGGCGACGCTTTGCAGCCGCCAGGAGCCGACGGACTCAGACTGGGGGTATGATGGCAGCGGCAGACCAGCTCGTCGTACACGGCGCCCGAGAGCACAATCTCAAGGACGTCACCGTCAGCCTGCCCAGAAACTCCCTGATCTGCGTGACGGGTCTTTCGGGCTCCGGGAAGTCCTCGCTCGCCTTCGACACGATCTACGCCGAGGGGCAGCGCCGCTACGTCGAGTCGCTCTCGGCATACGCGCGTCAGTTCCTGCAGATGATGGAGAAGCCCGACGTCGATTCGATCGACGGGCTCTCGCCGGCGATCTCGATCGACCAGAAGACGACCTCGCGGAACCCGCGCTCGACCGTGGGCACGGTCACCGAGATCTACGACTACCTGCGCTTGCTGTACGCGCGCGTCGGGCGGCCGCACTGCCCGATCTGCGGGCGGCCGATCGCCGGGCAGAGCATCGAGTCCATCGTCGACCAGGTGCTGCGGCTCCCGGAAGGCACGAAGTTCACGGTCAACGCGCCGGTCGTGCGCGACCGCAAGGGCGAGTACAAGGATCTCCTCGAGCAGCTGCGCGGCGAGGGATTCACGCGCGTGAAGGTGGACGGCGAGGAGCGGCTGCTCGAGGAAGAGATCGAGCTCGACAAGAAGTTCAAGCACACGATCGAGGTGGTGGTCGACCGGCTCTCCATGAAGTCCGACCTTCGCCACCGCCTGACCGACTCCGTGGAGACCGCGCTGGCGCTCGCCGAGGGCCTCGTGACCGTCGCCGTCGTGGACGGGGAGGAGCTCACGTTCTCCGAGCGCTTCGCCTGTCCCGAGCACGGCGTCGGCCTCCCCGAGCTGCAGCCGCGCATCTTCAGCTTCAACTCGCCGCACGGCGCCTGCCCCCGCTGCACCGGGCTCGGCGCACAGCAGGAGATCGACCCCGACCTCCTCGTGCCCGATCCGGAGCTCTCGATCGCCGAGGGCGCGCTCGTGCCCTGGTCGGTCGGCAACTCGACGTATCTACGAGTCGGTCATCCAGGCGATTGCAGACCGCTACGAGATCGACATCGACAAGCCGTGGCGCGAGCTCACCGAGGAGCAGCAGAACCTCTTCCTCTACGGCACGAGCGGCGACAAGGTCTACGTCACATACCGCAACCGCATGGGACGGAGGCGCGCGTACATGCTCGCCTTCGAAGGCATCGTCCCGAGCCTCGAGCGCCGCTACAAGGAGACCGACTCGGCCGGCCAGCGCGAGCGCATCGAGGAGTACATGAGCTTTCGCCCGTGTCCGGTCTGCAAGGGCGCTCGCCTCAAGCCCGAGGTGCTCGCCGTCACCGTCGGCGGCCGCAACGTCCACGAGTTCACGCAGATGTCGGTCACGCGCGCGATCGAGTTCCTCGACGGCCTCGAGCTCTCGGAGACCGAGCAGCTGATCGGAAACCGCATCATCAAGGAGATTCGCGAGCGGCTCACGTTCCTCTCCGACGTCGGCGTCGGCTACCTGCAGCTCGACCGCGCGGCGGCGACGCTCTCGGGCGGCGAGGCGCAGCGCCTGCGGCTCGCGACGCAGATCGGTTCGCAGCTCGTCGGCGTTCTCTACATCCTCGACGAGCCGTCGATCGGGCTGCACCAGCGCGACAACGCGAAGCTGATCGGGACGCTCGAGCGCCTGCAGTCCCTCGGCAACACCGTGCTGGTCGTCGAGCACGACGAGCAGATGATGCGCTCGGCCGACTGGCTCGTCGACATGGGGCCTGGTGCCGGTGAGCACGGCGGCCACGTCGTCGCGGAGGGCCCCGCGGACGAGGTGGAGAAGGTGAAGGGCTCGGTCACCGGGCAGTTCCTGTCCGGGAAGCGCGCGATTGCGGTCCCGGACCGGCGCACGGAGGATCTCGGCTCCTTCTGGGTCCGCGGCGCGAGCCAGCACAATCTGAAGTCGATCGACGTCGAATTCCCCGTCGGGAAGTTCGTCTGCGTCACGGGCGTGTCCGGCTCGGGCAAGTCCACGCTGGTCAACGAGATCGTCTACAAGGCCCTCGCCAACCGGCTGCACCGGATGCGCGTGAAGCCGGGCGAGCACCTCGGCTGCGAAGGGATCGAGTGCTACGACAAGGTCATCGACATCGACCAGTCGCCGATCGGGCGCACGCCGCGCTCGAACCCGGCCACGTACACCGACCTCTTCACGCCGATCCGCGAGCTCTACGCCCAGACGCCCGACGCGAAGGTGCGCGGCTACAAGCAGGGCCGCTTCTCCTTCAACGTGCGCGGCGGCCGCTGCGAGACCTGCAAGGGCGACGGGACGATCAAGATCGAGATGCACTTCCTCCCGGACGTCTACGTCCCGTGCGAGACCTGCGGCGGCAAGCGCTACAACCGCGAGACGCTCGAGGTCCGCTTCAAGGGCAAGTCGATCGCCGAGGTCCTGGAGATGTCGGTCGAGGAGGCGCTGAAGTTCTTCTCCAAGATCCCGAAGATCCGGCGGCGGCTGCAGACGCTCCACGACGTCGGGCTGGACTACATCAAGCTCGGCCAGCCGGCGACGACGCTCTCCGGCGGCGAGGCGCAGCGTGTGAAGCTCGCGAAGGAGCTCTCCAAGATCGCGACGGGGAAGACGCTCTACATCCTCGACGAGCCCACGACCGGGCTCCACTTCGCGGACATCGAGAAGCTGCTGGAGGTCCTGCAGCGGCTCGTGGACGCGGGCAACACCGTGCTCGTGATCGAGCACAACCTCGACGTGATCAAGCAGGCGGACTGGATCGTCGACCTCGGGCCTGAGGGCGGCGAGGCCGGCGGCGAGGTGATCGCGACCGGGACGCCGGAGCAGGTCGCCGATGTCGAGGAGAGCTACACGGGCCGCTTCCTGCGCGAGCTCTTGCCGAGCGCCGCGACCGTGGCTGCTTAGATCGACGCGCCGTCGAATAGCCTGACGGCCGTGGGCGCGCCTCCGCAGAGACGACCGACCGCAACTCGCTGGACCGCGAGTGGTGGCTGCGCACGCTCGCGATCTTCCAGGCGCCGCGGGCGGTCTTCGCCGCGTTGCGAAACGACGCGCCCGAGGACGCCGAGGCGCGGCAGGAACCGGTGCTCGCGCTCGTCCTTCTGGCCGGCATGGCCGGCGTGCTCCTCGCACCGTCGACCGGCCGTCTGCTCGACGAGTCTCTGGTGGACAACAGCGTGACTCTCGTCGCGGTGCTCGTCTTCGTCACGGGCGCCCTCTACGGGACGGCGACGTACTGGATCGGCGGCGGCCGCGCTCTACGTGGGCCTCCGCGGTGCCGGGAGCAAGGGGAGCTACCTGCGCGCGCGGCACATCCTCGCGTTCGCGGCCGCGCCGCTCGTCCTCGGCCTCGTCTTCGTCTGGCCCATCCGAATCGCCGTCTACGGCTCGGACCTCTTCCGGAGCGGCGGAGGGGACGATGGCACGGGCAACGTCGTCTTCGAGGCGATCCTGGCTGCGATCGGCCTCTGGGCGTTCGGCCTGCTCGTCTACGGGATCTCGGTGGTCGAGCGCTGGACCGCAGTGCGCGCGCTCGTTGCGATCGGGCTCGTCGTGCTCGGGCTCTTGATCGTCACGTTTCCGTTCCTGATTCCGCTCGCGAGCCGCTGAGGGCGGCCTCGAAGGCGGCGAGCTCGTCCTCGGGAATGGAGTACGTGTGCTCGTCGCCGGGGAACGCGCCCGAGCGCACATCGGCGGCGTAGCGCTCGAGGGCGGTCTCGCGTCTCGCGTCGCGAGGTCGGCGTAGCGCTTCACGAACCGCGGCGCCTTGCCGTCGTAGAGCCCGAGCAGGTCGTGGAAGACGAGCACCTGCCCGTCGCAGCCGCGGCCCGAGCCGATCCCGATGGTCGGAACGGTGAGCGACTCGGTGATGCGCGCCGCGACCTGCGCGGGAACCGCCTCGAGGACGATCGTGAAGCAGCCGGCCGCCTCGAGCGCCCGCGCGTCCTGCAGAAGCGCCCGCGCCTTGTCCGCGGTGCGGCCCTGCGCACGGAAACCGCCGAGCATCGTCGCGGACTGCGGTGTCAGCCCGACGTGGCCCATGACGGGGATCCCTGCGCCCACGAGGGCGAGCGCGCGGGAGAGCGTCGGGCCCGCGCCTTCGAGCTTGACCGCGTCGGCGCCCGCTTCCTTCACGAAGCGGATGCCGTTCCGAACCGCCTCTTCGTCGGACACCTGGAAGGAGCCGAACGGCATGTCGGCGACGACGAGCGGGCGCTCGGCTCCGCGCGCAGCCGCGCGCGTGAGCATGAGCATCTCGTCCATCGTGGCCGGAACCGTCGAGTCGTTGCCGAGCACAGTCATCGCGGCCGAGTCGCCGACGAGGACGAGGTCGATACCGGCAGCGTCGGCGATGCGCCCGCTCGGGTAGTCGTAGGCCGTCACCATCACGATCGGCTCTCCGCGGCTCTTCATGTCGGCGAGCTCGGTGAGCGGGAGCTTTCCGTCCGTTCGCGGGCGGCTGGTCACAGCGGGTCTCCTTCCAGGACGACGTTGTCGATGAGGCGTGTGCGCCCTGCCCGGGCGGCGGCGAGCAGGTAGACGCGGCCGTCGAGCCTCGCGAGCTCGACGTACTCGGGCTCGAGGCGCGTCTCCGCGGCGAGAACCGCCTGCGCCGCTTCGAGCGGGTCGGCGCCGCGGCCCTGAGCCTCCTCGCCGGCTCGAAGCGCCTTCGGAAGAGCAGCGGCGGCCTCGCGCTCCTCGGCGGAGAGGTAGGCGTTGCGGGAGCTGACGGCGAGGCCGTCCTCTTCCCGCACGGTCGGGACGACGCGGATCTCGAGCTCGACATTGAGGTCCGCGACGAGCCGCTCGACGACCGCCGCTTGCTGCGCGTCCTTCTGCCCGAAATAGGCGCGGTCCGGGCGCACGATGTTGAAGAGCTTCAGGCAGACGGTCGCGACCCCGCGGAAATGTCCGGGTCGCGCATTGTCTTCGAGGCTCGCGGAGAGACCCTCGACCTCGACCCATGTGTCGAAGCCGTCCGGATATATCTCGGCGGTTGTCGGCACGAAGAGGAAGTCGACGCCGGCCGACTCCGCGGCGGCGGCGTCTGCCTCTTCGTCCCGGGGGTAGCGCTCGAAGTCCTCCCCTTCGCCGAACTGGGCCGGGTTGACGAAGATCGAGGCCACCACCAGGTCGTTCTCGCGGCGCGCCGCCTCGAAGAGCGAGACGTGCCCCGCGTGGAGAGCGCCCATTGTGGGGACGAGCCCGACGCCTTCCCGCGGAAGGGCCTCGCGAACTTCCGCGATCGTGCGCAGCGTCCTCACGGCGTCTTCGCTCCGAGGAGCGCCGCTTCCGTCTCGGCGAGCGCGCGGTAGAGGGGCAGGAGCTGGGGCCTCCGCGCGGCGATCGCCTCGGCGTGGCGCTCGACCGTCTCCCGGTCGTCGCGGACGAGCGGGCCCGTGTGCTGGAACCCGTTTTCGATCGTCCTTCGCATCAGGGGCTCGAGCGCCTCTGGCGGGGCGCCCGCGGCGTCCATGAGCTCGCCGGCGACGTCGTGCAGCGTGACGAGAAATGCCGAGACGAAGCTCGCGGCCGCGTGGTACAGCGGGCGCATCTCGTCGTCGAGCTCGAAGGGCCGGAGCCCGAGCGTTCCAGCGAGCTCGGTGCCGGCGGCGAGCGCCTCGGCGCTCTCCCCGGACACCGCTGCCCACGCGCCGTCGAGCTGCTCGGGGCCGCGGTCGAGCGTGAAGGTCTGCAGCGGATGGAGGCTGAAGCGACGCTCGTGGGGAGCGAGTGCCTCAAGCCTGCAGGCGCCGCTCGTGTGCGCGACCCAGCGACTCGGCGGGATCGCCGCGGCGACCTCCGCGATCGCGCGGTCGGGCACGCAGAGAAGGACCAGCTCGGCGTCGCCGCACTCGAGGTCGCGGCCCGCGATCTGGGTCGGAATCCGCTCGCCGAGGCGTGCGGCCATCGCCTTGCCGACGCGTCCAGCGCCGACGACACATGCTGATTGGAACACGGCTCCAGTTCCGTAGGGGATACCGGGCACCCGAAGTCTAGCCATTGCCGAAAGGCAAGCGGCCGTCCTAGGATGCGGCGTCACGCAGGCGTCCGGAAGGGGGTTCTCGATGGAGAAGGACGAGTCGAGGGAGGCGAGCGAGGCGCAGGTGACGCGCGAGCCGACCGACGACGATGTCGCGCTCGTTGCGCAGCAGATGCGGGCGGGGACCGACCAGGAGACGATCGCGGCCATGCTCGAAGACCGGGGACTCGACCGCGTGCAGGCACGCGGCTTCGTCGACACGGTGTACCCCGGGCTCGCCCGCGTCGCCGAGGAGGAGCGCTACACCGGGTCTGCGCTCGGCCCGGGGATCGCGGGCGGTCTCATCGCGGCGGTCGTCGGAGGCTTCCTCTGGGGTCTGATGGTGATCCTGACCGAGTACGAGATCGGCATCGCCGCGTGGGGCATCGGGCTTCCTCGCCGGCTTCGGAGTCGTCCGCTTCGCCGGTGGAGCGAAGGGCACGCCGCTCCAGGTCGTCGCCGTGGTCTCGAGCCTCCTCGGGATCGTCATCGGCAAGTACATCTCCTACGCCTACTTCTTCAAGCAGGCGGTGTCGGACCGCTTCGACGTCGACATCTCCTACTTCGACTCGGAGATCTTCCGCGCCTTTCGCGAGAACCTCGGCGACGTCTTCGGAGGCTTCGACCTCATCTGGGCCGGCTTCGCCGTCGTCACCGCATGGCGGCTGACCCGCCCGTCTGGGGTCATGTCTCGCGGTAGGCTTGGGGTGTGAGCGAGAAGGTCGAGAAGACCGATCAGGAGTGGAAGGCTGAGCTGACTCCCGAGCAGTACGGCGTGTTGCGCGAGAAGGGGACGGAGCGCGCCTTCACGGGCCGGTACCACGCGACGAAGGACCCGGGCACCTACCGGTGTGCCGGCTGCGGCGCGGAGGTCTTCTCTTCGGAGACGAAGTACGAGTCGGGCACGGGATGGCCGAGCTTCTGGGAGCCGGCGAGCGACGACGCGGTCGAGACCGAGCGCGACTGGGGTCTCCTCGGGATGCGCACCGAGGTGCACTGCGCCTCGTGCGGCGGCCACCTCGGCCACGTCTTCCCGGACGGCCCGCACCCGACCGGCCTTCGTTTCTGCATCAACTCGTGCGCGCTCGACCTCGAGCCCGACGAACGCTCCTAGCTTCTCCCGCAGTCGTTTGCAGACTGTCCGGGAAGCTGCCTAGACTGCCTCGGCGATGCCGATCTACGAGTTCGTGTGCATGTCGTGCGAGAGCCACTTCGAGGAGCTCTTGCGGCTGGACGACGGCGATCCGGACTGCCCGGACTGCGGCTCACGCGAAGACGCGCCGCCAGCTTTCCGTGTTCGCGGCTCACGGCACCGCCGGGCAACCGAGCTTCGGCGGATCCTCCGGAGGCGGATGCTGCGGCGGGGGCTGTGGCTGCGGATCCTGACGCACTGAGCCGCCGCTCCGAGCTCGCGGCCTACGCGACGGAAACGTCGGCCTGCACGCGCTGCCAGCTTTCTTCGGGGCGGACGCAGGTCGTCTTCGGCGTCGGCGATCCCGCCGCCGACCTCATGTTCGTGGGCGAGGCGCCCGGCTTCCACGAGGACAAGCAGGGCTATCCGTTCGTTGGCCAGGCCGGGAAGCTCCTCGACAAGCTCCTCGCCGGAATCGGCCTCACGCGCGAGAACGTCTACATCGCCAACGTGATCAAGTGCCGCCCGCCGGGGAACCGCGACCCGCAGCCCGACGAGATCGAGGCGTGCGAGAGCCACCTCTTCAAGCAGATCGAGCTCATCGAGCCGAAGCTGATCGCGACGCTCGGCAACTTCGCCACGAAGCTCCTCTCGGGCAAGCCCCACGGCATCACACGCGTCCACGGTCATCCACAGGAGACCACGCTCGGCGGAAGGGCCGTCACGCTCTACCCGATCTACCATCCGGCGGCCGCCCTCTACACCCCGGCGATGTTGCGGACGCTCGAGGACGACTTCCGCCGCATTCCCGGCCTGCTCACGGAGCAGTCGGGCGCTCCGGCCCAGGTGATCCAGTTCCCGGTCGCGCCGCAGCCAGCCCCGCCTGCGCCGACCGAGCAACTCGGCCTCTTCTAGCCGGCGTAGCCCACTACGCTGCGCCCGTGACCGAGCTCGAGTCGGACTCGCCCGAGGAGACCGAACGCCTCGCCGCGCGCCTGGCCGCCGAATCTCGCTGCGGGCGACGTCGTGCTCGTCCAGGGGGAGCTCGGCTCCGGCAAGACCACCTTCGTCCGCGGCGCCGCGCGCGCGCTCGGCGTCGAAGGGCCGGTGACCAGCCCGACGTACACGATCGGCCACCGCTACCGGGGGAGGGTTGACGTCTCCCACCTCGACCTCTATCGGTTCGAGGGTATGTCGCACGCGGAGTGGGGAGATCTGGAGGAGTACTTCGAGGACGCCGTCGTCTTCGTCGAGTGGCCCCAGGCCGGAGCTGGGTTCCTGCCGGCCGAAAGGGCGCGCGTCAGTTTGCAGCACGTGGGGGAGACGCGTAGACTGATCATGCTGGAAAGCGACGAAAAATCCCTGGAAACTAGCGTTTTTACAGGTGCTGATCCTCGCGTTTGACACCGCCACGGACGTGGCGACGAGCGCTCTTGTACGGGACGGGAAGGTCGTCGGCGAGCGTGCGTCCAGGCCTGTCCGGGTCCTCGAAGACGCGCAGGCACTCATCGCCGAGGCCGGGCTCGAGCCGGACGCGGTCGAGGCGATCGCGGTCGGGACCGGACCCGGGGAGCTACACCGGCCTTCGCATCGGGCTCGTCACCGCGCGGGCACTCTCGCTCTCGCTCGGCGCACCCGTTGCCGGAGTCTCCACGCTGGACGCGCTCGCCGCGGGCGCGCCCGGGGCCGTGCCGGTGATCGACGGCCGGCGAGGCGAGGTCTTCACGCTGGAGAGCGGAGTCCCGGTCGTCCACAAGCCCGGAGGCGCTGGTCGTCGAGGCGGGCCGGACCTACGTGGGCGACGGCGCGGTGCTCTACCGCGCCGAACTCGAGGCGCGCGGAGCCGAGATCCCCGCGGACGACGACCCCCGCCACATCCCCTGGGCGCGGCATACCGCTGCTCTCGCTCGAGACTTCGGGCCGGCGGACGCCGCCGAGCCGATCTATCTCCGCGTGCCGGACGCCGAGAAAGCGCTCGAGCGCTGATGGAGATCCGCCGGCTCAGCCTTCCGGATCTCGACCCCATCGTCGCGATCGAGAACGCGGTCTATCCCGACGCCCTGGTCGCGCTCGATGTTCGCGGGCGAGCTCGCCAAGCCGTCCTCCGTCTCTCTGGGTGCCTTCGACGCCGAGGCGGGCGGGCTGGTCGCGTACCTGATCGTCTCCCGCTACGTGGACGCGTGGCACATCATGAACGTCGCGGTGCACCCGGAATGCCGCCGCCAGGGAGTCGCGAGCCGGCTCCTCGACGAGCTCTTCGAGCTCACGGCGGGCGATCCGCGCCGCGGGTACACGCTCGAGGTGCGCGTCTCGAACGCGACCGCGATCGCCCTCTACGAGCGCTTCGGCTTCGAGCCGAGCGGGCTCCGCCGCGGGTACTACACGGACAACCGTGAAGATGCACTGATCATGTGGAAGGACCCGATCCGCCAGGTCGCCGCCCGCGAGGGCTAGATGGTGTGTCCCGGCCGGTGACGCCGCCCCGCTTCTCGGTTGCGAGCATTGAGCACTGCGAGGACGCAGGGAGATCCGGTAATGGATTACCGGGTCGGCTGAGGACGGCGCAGGGCGATGGTGATCGTGAGTGAGAAGTAGGCCTGTGTCGCCGGTCGGGACACTTCTCGGGGTCGAGACGTCCTGTGACGAGACCGCGGCGGCCGTAGTCACGGAGGACGGGCGCATCCTTGCGAACGTCGTCTCCTCCCAGGCGGAGCTCCACGCGCGCTTCGGCGGCGTCGTCCCCGAGGTCGCGTCTCGCCGGCATCTCGAGCTCGTCGCGCCGGTGGTCGAAGAGGCCCTCGCCGAGGCACGCACGCCGCTCGACGGGATCGATGCAGTCGCGGTCACCCGCGGGCCGGGCCTCATCGGCGCGCTTCTCGTCGGCATCTCGGCGGCGAAGGCGATCGCCTGGTCGCGGCGGCTCCCGCTCATTCCCGTCGACCATCTCCACGGTCACGTCGCCTCGCTCTACCTCCAGCCCCAGGATGAGGAGCCGCCGTTCGTCTGCCTGCTCGCGAGCGGGGGCCACACGCTGCTTCTCGACGTGCGAGACCGCGCGGGCTTCGAGGTCCTCGGGACGACGCTCGACGACGCGGCGGGTGAGGCCTTCGACAAGGGCGCGCGGCTCCTCGGGCTCGGCTACCCCGGCGGAGCCGCGATCGACCGGCTCGCCCGCGAGGGCGATCCGGAGGCCTACCGCTTCCCCATTGCCCGCGTCTCGGGCCTGGACTTCTCCTTCTCAGGCGTGAAGACCGCATTGCTCTACTCGGTGCGGGACCTGAGCGCCGAGGAGCTGGAGGCACGCCGCGCCGACCTCGCCGCGAGCTACCAGCGTGCGATCGTCCGCGCCCTCGTCGAGCGCACGACCCAGGCGGCGGAGCGTGCAGGGCTCTCCCGGGTCGCGGTCGTCGGCGGCGTCGCCGCGAACTCGGAGCTTCGTTCGGCCCTCGCCGATGCGGCGCTCGCGCCTCTCTCGCTCTGCACCGACAACGCGGCGATGATCGCCTCGGCGGCCAGGTATGCAACGGCCGTCCCCTTTCCGGAGTATCTTGCGCTCGATGCCTACGCGACGGCGGCCTGAGCTCGCGCGCGCATGGGTGCTCGCAGCTGTCGCGGGGGTCGCGGCGTTCATGCTCGTCGGCAGCGTCCAGGGGGCCCGTCAGACCGTCACGGACCCGGCGGCCCGCGCGTGGCACTCGATCTTCGGCGACCGTCCCCAGGCCGAGGTCGGCTCGAGGACGATCGTGGTTCTCTCCTCGCCTTCGCTCGCCGACCGCATGGAGGCGGCCAGCGGAAAGGTCGGGGCGGCGAAGCAGCGCCAGTGGGTCGCCGACATCGAGGCTGAGCAAGACGCGTTCCTCGCCTCGCTCCGCGATCGCGGCGTCACCATCGAGCGCGAGCAGATCTTCACGAGGACGTTGAACGGGTTCTCGGCCACGCTCGACGCGCGAGCCGTCGCCGAGCTCGACCGTAACCCGTCCGTGATCGGTGTCTATCCGGTGCGAGCGGTGTACCCCGCGGAGGCGGAGGCCTCGCGCGCGCCGGCGGTCGGCGCTCAGGCTGGAGTCAGCCTGCCCGGATTCGACGGCCAGGGCACCAAGGTCGCCCTGCTCGACACGGGAGTCGATGCGAAACAGTCCGCGCTCGCCAGCCGCCTGCGCCGGGGCTTCGACGTCGTCGGCGGAGACAGGAAGCCCATGCCAGAGGCAGACCCCTCGGGACAGGGTCGCGTCGAGGCACACGGAACTCGGATGGCCGGGCTCGTCGCCGCCGTGGCGCCGGGCGCGACGATCGTTCCGATCCGCGTCGTCGGCTGGCAGCAGAGCAAGGACGGGAGCTTCGCGCTGACCGGGCGCGGCGACCAGCTGATCGCCGGGCTCGAGCGGGCGGTCGACCCCAACGGCGACGGAGCCGTGACGGATGGGGCAACCGTCGCGCTCGCGCCGCTCGTCGAGCCGTTCGCCGCCTTCACCGACAGCCCCGAGTCGCGCGCCGTCGAGGCTGCGACCAAGCTCGGCACGCTCGTCGTAGCGTCGGCCGGGAACGACGGCAGCTCTGGAGTTGGCTTCGGCAGCATCGGCGCACCGGGTGGAGCGGCGGATGCGCTCACTGTCGGCGCCGCCGACTCGCGCACGCGGGTCGCGATGGCGACCGCCTGGGTTCGCGCGGGCGGGGACACGATCTTCACGCAGCCGGTTCGCATCCTCGGCAAGAGGACGCTTTCCGGCGAGTCGACCCTGGACGTCGCAGGCCTCCTCGGGCCCTCGCTCTCGAGCCCGACGCAAGCGGCGGAGGTCGAGTCCGGCGGCTCGACTCTCGGAGATTTCTTCGACACGAGCGGCGTGAGCCGGGTTGTCGGCCGAGCCGCGCTCGTCCCTGCTGACGGGAGCTCGCTCGACGCCAAGGCGCGGAACGCCAAGGCCGCGGGAGCGGCGGCGCTCCTCGTCTACGGAACAGCTCTGCCGGCAGGCGCGCTCGACGCCGACCAGGCGACGGCGCTCCCGGTCTCGCCCTGCCCGGGGAGACCGGGGCGGAGGCGATGGACGCGCTTCGGGAGGGCCGGCAGGTGTCCGCCGTTCTTGCCCCGCCGGCACGGTCGTCAACCCGGGGCTCGACGCTGTCGCCGGGTTCTCCTCGGGAGGGCTTTCGTTCGATGGGCGCGTGAAGCCGGACGTCGTCGCGCCGGGAGTCGGCCTCGCCACGTTCGATCCGTCAGCCGATGGATCGCTGCGGTACTCGACGGTCACCGGTTCGAGCGCCGCGGCCGCAGTCGCAGCGGGCGCGGCCGCACTGGTCTCGCAGGCGCGCACCGGACTCACCGCGTCCGAGCTCCGTGCGGTTCTCGTCGGGAGCGCCGAGCCCCTCGGCGGCGTCCAGCCGGTCACGCGAGAGGGCGCGGGCGGCATCGACCCAGCCGCTGCGTCGACCGCAGAGCTTTCGGTCGAGCCGGCGACCGTGGCCTTCGGCCGCGCGGGCCGCACCGACTGGTCGTCGTCACAGACGCTGACCGTCAAGAACCTCTCCAGTAGGCCGCTCGAGGTCGGGTTCGGGCTCGTTCCGGACCAGCCCGGCCCCGCGAAGGTCTCATTCACCGCGCAGCCGGCTCACCTCAGCCTCGGGCCCGGCGCGTCCTCGAGCGTGCAGCTCAACGTCTCCGTGACGGCCGAGCTGGGAGACGGCGCGAGCGGTGTGGTCGTCGTCTCGGCTCGAGGCGCGCGCGCTGCCCGGATCCCGTGGGCGATCGCGCCGCGTCCGGCAGACCTCGCGCTCGTCGATTCCGTCAGCCTGTCCAACTGGGAGTTCGCGCCGTCGAAGTCAGCTCCCGCAGTACTCGCGTTCCGCGCCGGCCACGCCGTGCCGGGCTCCGGAGGCGAGCAGATCGAACCCGTCGGCCTCCTCGATCTCGAGCTCTGGACGCCCAAGGGCAAGCGCGTCGGCGTCATCGCGCGCATGCGAGACCTGCTGCCCGGCCGCTACGCGTTCGGCCTGACCGGTCGCGGCCCGGACGGCAAAGTGCTCGAGCCGGGCACCTACGTCCTCCGCCTGCGCGCCCAGCCCGTCGACGCGGTCGACGGGACGCCGCCGTCCACCGCCGACACCGTCTTCCGGATCACCGACCAGTAAAGGAGCGTCTGGATGACCACTGTCGAAGCCCCGTCCTCGCACCTGAAGGAAAACCCCTGGGAGATGGCCCGCAGTCAGCTACGCCAGACGGCCGCCCAGCTCGGGATGGAGGACAGCATGTTGAACGTCCTCCTCGAGTGCAAGAAGTGCGTCTCCGTCTCCGTTCCGACCCGGATGGACGACGGCTCGGTGCGCGTCTTCGAGGGGTTCCGCTGCACGCACAACGTCGCCCGCGGACCCTCCAAGGGCGGGATCCGGTACCACCATGAGGTCACGCTCGAGGAAACGAAGGCGCTCGCCATGTGGATGACATGGAAGTGCGCCCTCATGGGCCTTCCGTTCGGGGGCGCGAAGGGCGGCGTCGTCGTCAACCCGAAGGAGCTCTCCGTCTCCGAGCTGGAGCGGATGACGCGCCGCTACACGACCGAGATCATCAACTTCATCGGGCCGGAGGCTGACATTCCCGCGCCCGACGTGGGCACGAGCCCGCGCGAGATGGCCTGGATCTTCGACACGTACTCGATGAACAAGGGCTACTCGGTGCTCGGCGTTGTCACCGGGAAGCCACTCGAGGTGGGCGGCTCGGTGGGGCGGGTCGAGGCGACCGCGCGCGGCGCTGCGTTCTGCGTCCGCGAGGCGTTGCGGAAGCAGGATCTGTCGATCGAGGGCCGGAGAGTCGCCGTCCAGGGCTTCGGCAACGTCGGCTCCAACCTGGCGCTCATCCTCGCCGACCAGGGCGCGACCATCGTCGCGCTCTCCGACTCGCAGGGAGGGGTCCACAACGCGGACGGCATCGATGTGCGGGCCGCGCTCGCGCACAAGCAGGACACAGGATTGCTGGACGGGCTCGCGGGAGCCGGCACGATCACGAACGACGAGCTCCTCCTTGTCGACTGCGACGTGCTCGCCCCGTGCGCGCTCGAGCAGGTGATCACGGGCGAGAACGCGGATCAGATCAAGGCGAGCATCGTCTGCGAGGGCGCGAACGGTCCGGTCACGCCGGAAGCGGACGTGATCCTCGACGACCGCGGCGTGCTCGTCCTCCCCGACGTGCTCGCGAACGCGGGCGGTGTGGTCGTCTCCTACTTCGAGTGGGTGCAGGGGCTCCAGGAGTACTTCTGGAAGGAGTCCGAGGTGAACGCGAAGCTGAACGACATCATCACCCGCGCGTTCGCCGAGACCTGGCGCGTACACGAGGAGCGCTCCCTGCCGATGCGCCGGGCTGCCTACGCGCTCGCGGTTGGACGCGTCGCCGAGGCGACGACGACCCGTGGCCTCTACCCCTAGGGGCGAGCACGTCGTCACGCTTGTTCGCGCCGAGGGCTGCCACCTCTGCGAGAGCGCGAGACGGGTGATCGAAGGCGTCCGCGCGGAGATCGCATTCGAGCTCGAGGAGGTCGACATCACGGGCGACGCAGAGCTCGAGCCGCGCTATCGCGAGCGGATCCCGGTCGTCCTCGTGGACGGCGAGGAGGCGTTCACGTACTTCGTCACGCCCGACGGCCTTCGTCGTCGCGTCGAGGCCTAGGCGCACAAAGTTCGCCTGCGCCGCGCGATTTCTTCCCTCCGCAGCAGGCTTGGCCGTGTCGGTATCGTGTTACAAGCATGACGACGGCGGGGCTCATGACTGAGAGCGAGGGGCGGGTCGGCGAGCGGCTCACCGTCGGTGTCGCTGCGCGCCTCAGCCAGTACCTCCGGGTGCTCACCCAGGCCAAGAAGATGGGCCAGGAGCGCATCTCCTCCCAGGAGATGAGCGAGTACACGAACATCAACGCGACCCAGATCCGCCGCGACCTCTCCGCGTTCGGGAAGTTCGGCAAGCGGGGCGTCGGCTACAACATCGACGGCCTCATCTCCGAGATCCGCAAGATTCTCCGGACGCAAGGCCAGCACAACATCGCGCTCTTCGGTGCGGGCCGCCTCGGCCAGGCGATCGCGAGCTCGACGGTCTTCGCCGACCACGGCTTCAACATCGCCGCCGCCTTCGACACCGATCAGAGTAAGGTCGGCCAGCCCATCGGTGACTCGGTCATCCGCGACTACGGTGAGCTGACTGAGGCCATTCGCGAGAAGAACATCATCGTGGCCGTCCTCGCCACACCGCCGGAGGAGGCTCAGCGCGTGGCCGACGACGTTGTCGGCGCGGGCGTGAAGATCATCTTCAACTACACCGAAGCGCTCCTGCACGCCCCCGGTGACGTGACCGTGCACACGACGAGCCCCGCGGTCGAGCTCCTTTACGCGCTCTATTTCCACCTGACCTAGCCGCGCGACGGCAGATGCTTCTCGAACCAATGGTGAGCGTACGGCTCGCCATTGAAATCGGGGATCTCCTCGTAGCCCGACGAGCGGTACATCGAGATCGCCTCGGTGAGGTTGCGGTTCGTGTCGAGCCGCGTGGCTGGAGCGCCCGAGTCCTGCGCCCAGCGCTCAAGCTCGGAGAGTAGGCGACGGCCGAGGCCGAGACCGCGTACCTCGGGCGCGACCCACATGCGTTTGATCTCCGCCGGGTCGCGGTGCCGTGGTGGATCAGCCCTCCGCAGCCGACCGGCTCGCCGCGCAGGCGCGCGACGAGGAAGAGGCCCGCGGGCGGCGCCATCTCGCCGGCGTCCGGCAGGCTGCTGGTGGCAGGGATCGAACCCGGCGTCGAAGCGTTCGCGCAGCTCGGCGTAGTACTGGGCGAGACACCAGCTTCCTGCGGGGCTGCGCGGGCTCTCGGCGCCCACGGCGATGAGCGATGCGGTGAGCAGCCGCTCGACCGTCTCCATCGCCCGGACGAGCTCGTGCTCGTACCGCTCGCTGAGCGGCTCGAGGCACCGAGGCGGCGAGCGCCTCGGAGCGCGCCTCCAGCTCGTCCCATTCCCGTTCGCCACGAGACGTGAGGGTGGCACGGCGGACACGCCGGTCGGACGCGCTGGGCCGCACGAGGATCAACCCTTCCGCCTCGAGACTCCGCAGCAGTCGGCTGAGGTACCCGGAGTCGAGGCCCAGCCGTGCGCGGAGGTCGCGAACATTCGCGCCGCTCCGGCCTATCTCCCACAGGAGCCGGGCCTGGCGGAGCGGCCGCTTACGGCCGAGGAACCGCTCGCTGAGAGCGCCGGCTCGTTCCGTGGCGACACGGTTGAACCTGCGGACCTGTGCGATTTGCGCGGAATCCATTCTCTGACCAAAGTCAGAAATATCACGTCAAACGGATCGGAGCAAGTCCCTCGAATGAGCTAAAGAGCGGCGCGGCTCCGGCCGATCACTGCACCAACAGGGGGGAAGACGGGACATCCTCGGAGGAGGCCGCAACCTTCGAGGTGAGAGATCCCGTTTTCCCCTCTTTTCGTTTGGTCCGGGGAAGGCTCTAGGAAAAGCGGCGGCGCAGGGTGAGGACGTTGGCGACGAACTTGCGCGTCCTCGGATAGAGGCCGTGCGCGCGGACGGCGGCCGGGCCCTGGTTGTACGCACCGACCGCGAGCCGGACGTTGAAATGGAACTCGTGCAGGAGCTGGCGGAGGTAGGCGACGCCGACGTGGATGTTCCCGTCCTTCCCGTGCCTGCACCTTGTGCCCGAGGAGGACCATCTCCACGTACGACCACGTCTGGCGCCTCACCTGCATGACCCCGCGCGCGCCGACGCTCGAGCGGACGTCCTGCTGAAAGCCGGACTCCTGCCAGGCGAGCGCCTTCACGAGGCTCGGGCTGAGCCCGTAATAGTGCGCCCAGTACGTGAGGAGCGCGCGGACGCCTTGCCCGAGCGGCGCGTCGTCGAGTGGGTCGGCTGCGGCACCGCTCGGCGCACGCCGAATGTGGCGAGCGTCTGCGGGCCGACGAGGCCGTCGACCGCGAGGTGGCGGCTGCGCTGGTAGCGCATCACGGCGCGCCTCGTCCGCTCGGTGAAATGCCCGTCGACGCTGCCGCGGCCAGAAGCCCCGGCGCTTGAGGAAGAACTCGAGGACGGACACGTCCCAGCCGACGTTGCCGCTCACGATCAGGTGGCGCTTGCCGAAAAGCGGGCGTCCGAGCCGGCCGAGCTTGCCGCGCGTGATCGGGCCGGCGACCCCGTCGACGACGATGCCGACATGGCGCTGGAAGCGCCGGACTCCGCTGGCGGTCATGGGCCCGGCGATGCCGTCGATGGGGCCCGCGTAGAAGCCGCGCGACTTGAGCGCGACCTGGAGACCCGGGATTTGCGGGTTCGTGACGGCGTGCGCTGTGGCCGGCAGCGCGAGCACTGCGGCCACGGCGAGGCACGCGAGGAGGGTCCTTTGCCGCATGGGACCGACGGTTTTCGTCGGTCCAGCCGCGTTCCCTGCGCGGTTTACGGGTTCTTAACCACAACCTCGACGTCGCCGGGGCCGCGGTCTGCGAGGGCTTCTCGCACCTGCGCCTTCGTCGCGCCGTGGACGACGACGCGATCCTGCTGGACGGAGGCGTCGAACCCCTTGCGCTGCAGGTCGTCTGCCACGTCCTCTGCGGGAACCACCGGCGAAAAGGTCCGCCACGTGAGCATCCTCGGTCTTGCCGCCGCCTCCGCTCGTCGGGGTCGCTTCGGCAGCGCCGCCCGCGGTTCCGCCCGCGCTGCTCTCCATGCCCGAGTTGCCGCCCGTCTTGACGATCACGGCAGCGAGGGCCGCGACGACGAGGAGCGCGGCGATTCCGGCGAGAAGCTGCTTCGAGAAGAACCCGCGCCGCTTGCCTGTGGAGCGCTCGGGCTCGGGGAGGTTCCTCAGAATCTCTTCGCGGCGGCCTTCCGGGAGCTCGAGCAGCGTGGTCTCGCGCAGAGCCTCGCGTCCTGCCACTGCCTGCCGCACCTGCTCGGCGCAGACGCCGCAGGTCGCGAGGTGCGCCGCGATCTCGTCGCGCCGTGCCTGCAGGGAGCTCGTCCTCGGCGTACTCGAAGAGCTCGATGTCGTGTGGGTGTGTCTCGGCCACCATGCCTTGGACTATTCCTCGGCCGTCCTTGTTCCCAGGAGCTCCGCCAGCCGGCTTCGGCCGCGGAAGATCCGCGACTTCACCGTACCTTCGGCGACCTCGGTCAGCTCGGCGATCTCCGTGTACGAGCAACCGAGAACGTCGTACAGGACGACGGCGACGCGGTAGTCCTCGTCGAGCTGGTTCAGCGCGTCCTGGAGGGCGCTCGAGAGCTCGCTCGACGTGGAAGGAGTCCTGGGGGTCGGCGGGCTCGCGCACCTCGTCGAGCGGCTCGGCGCGCCGCTTGAGCCGCTGGTCGTGGGCCGCGTTGACGCCGATCCGGTAGAGCCACGTCGAGAAGAGCGAGCCGCCGCGAAAGCGCGGAAGCCCGAGCCAGGCACGGATAAAGGCCTCCTGGACGGCGTCAGCCGCCTCGTCGGCCGAGCCGAGCGTTCGCGCCGCGAGCGTGAAGAGGCGGTTCTGGTGTCGCTCGACGAGCTGCTCGAACGCCCAGCGGTCTCCTCGCCGCGCCCGCTCGACCAACGGTGCGTCAGGATCTTCCACGCATGAAGGTTCTCATCTGGCACGGCTACCTCCTGGGCGGGACCGGGTCGAACGTCTACACGCGGGCGCTCGCGCGGGCGTGGAGCCGGCTTGGCCACGAGGTCGTCGTCTTCTGCCAGGAGCCCAATCCGGAGGAGTACGACCTCGGGGGCGCCACGGTCGTCCGGCCGCCGCTCGACGGGCCGCTTCCGGTCTTCGTGCTCGACCGCTACGAGGACATGGAGGCCCGCTACCTCCAGGACCTGAGCCAGGCCGAGCGGGATCACTTCGTCGAGCGGAACGCGGTCGCCATCCGGGAGCACCTGCCCGCCGATTTCCTCCTCACGAACCACGTCCTTCTCGGGTCGCCCGTCGGCGCCGCGGCCGGAATGCCGTTCACCGTCAAGGCGCACGGCTCGGAGCTCGAGTTCTCGATGCGCGGGAACGAGGAGCTCTGCGCCTGGGCGCGCGAGAGCCTCGGCGCCGCGGCCGAGGTTCTCGCCGGGTCCGAGCACATCCGCGCCGTCCTCGCAGAGGTCGTGGGCTGGACCGAGCGCGTGCGGGTGGTCCCGCCCGGCGTGGACGTCGTGGAGTTCCGGCCGGAGCCCCGGGACGAGGCGCTCGCCGCGCTCCTCGAGGAGGCGGGACGCGACTCTGCGCCCGCCTCGGAGCGAGACCCGGACGCCGGCAACGCGGAGCGGCTCGGCGAGTTCCTCGCCGGGGAGGCGCCGACGGTCGTCTACGTCGGGAAGCTCAGCGAGGAGAAGGGCGTGCACTTGCTCCTCGACGCGCTCGCGCACGTCGACGCGCGAGCCGTCGTCGTCGGCTTCGGGCCGGCGCGCGAGGAGCTGGAGCGAGCCGCGGGCGAACGGGTGCTCTTCACCGGCGCCCTCGAGCACCGCCACCTCCGCCATCTCTGGCCGCTCGCGGATGTCAGCGTCACGCCGTCGGTCTTTCCGGAGGCCTTCGGCATGGTCGCCGCCGAGGCGGCCGCGTGTGGCTCGCCGCCGCTCGTCGCGCGCCATTCGGGCCTTGCCGAGGTCGCCGAAGGGCTCGAGGCTGCCTATCCGGAGGAGCATCGGGCGCTGGCTTCGTTCAAGCCTGGGGACGCCGCCGACCTGGCCGCGAAGCTCGACGCGATCCTCGCGCTTCCCCAGCCAGACTGGGCTCGGCTGTCGTCGGCCGCCCGCGCAGCCGCGGTCGAGCGGTGGAGCTGGGAGACGATTGCCGCTCTGATACTTTCGCCGCGTGGGTGAGGCCCAGAAGCTCAGTCCCGAGGAACAGATCCGCTCCGCCCGCGAGGGATTCGACGCGGGCAAGGACTTCACCGTCGCGGTCGAGGAGGAGTTCGCGATCCTCGACTCTCGAGAGCCTCGGCCTCGTCAACCGCTTCGAAGACTTCCAGACGGCCGCGCAGGGGACGGAGGTCGAAGAGCATCTCGTCGGCGAGCTGATCGCCTCCGAGGTGGAGGTGCGCACAGGCCGCTGCGAGACTTTCTCCGACGCAGCCGCGGTCATGGTGGAGCGGCGGCGGCAGCTGCTCGAGCTCGCGGGGCGGCTCGACCTCGCGCTCTGCGCCACGGGGACGCATCCGTGGAGCCCCTGGCAGGAGCAGCGGATCATCGACACCCCGCACTACCGGCGCAACGACGAGGTCCTCCGCTACGTCGTCTGGCGCAACAACACCTTCGGTCTCCACGTGCACGTGGGGATCAAGGGAGCCGACCGGGCGATCCGCGTCACGAACGCGCTCCGCGGCTTCCTCCCCGACCTGCTCGCCTACTCGGGCAGCTCGCCCTTCGTCGAAGGCGTCTTCACCTACCTGCACTCCGCGCGAACGGAGGTCTTCACGCGCATGTTCCCGCGCTGCGGTGTGCCGGACGCCTTCCGCGACTGGGCCGAGTACGAGGACTACGTCCGCTTCCTCTACCGCACTGGGTCGATCACCGAGCACACGCAGCTCTGGTGGAGTGTGCGCCCGCACCTCGCGTTCCCCACCGTCGAGCTTCGGATCTGCGACGGCCAGCCCGAGCTCGGCGAGTCTCAGGCGCTTGCCGCGTTCATGTACGCGCTGACCGCGCGGATCGCACGCGCGATCGACGAGGGCGAGGAGCTGCCGGACCACCCGCACCGCCTGATCGAGGAAAACCTCTGGCGCGCGATCCGCTACGGGCTCTCCGGCGAGCTGATCGATCTGAGGAACGGCGAGGTCATACCGGCACGCGCGCGGATCGAGCAGCTCCTCCAGTGGACGATGCCGGTGGCCGAGGAGCTCGGCGTCGCGTCGTTCCTCACCGTGCCGGCCGCGACGCCCGCGGAGCGGCAGATCGCCAAGCACGACGCCGGGCAGAGCATGGAGGAGATCTACGCCGAGGAGGTCCTGGAGGCCGTTCATGTCTGAGCACTTGAACGAGGAGGAGCAGCTTGCGCAGCAGCTGGCGGAGGAGCTGCGCCGACTGCGCGTGGAGGACGTCGTCATCCAGTCGCTGATCACGATCTCCTCGATCGGCTATCGCCGGCTGGGACTGACCGAGGACACGAAGGACGACCGCGACCTCCAGCAGGCGAAGCTCGCCATCGACACGATGGTCGCGCTGACCCCCGTCCTCGAGAACGTCGTCCCGGAGGAGCTCGTCCGCGACTTCAACCAGTCCGTTGCGAGCCTGCAGCTCGCCTACGCGCAGGCCGCCGGCGAGGGGGCGGATGGCGAGGGCTGAGATCGGGGTCTTCGGGGGCTCGGGCTTCTACTCGTTCCTCGACGACGTCGAGCAGGTGGAGGTCGAAACGCCGTACGGGAAGCCGTCTGCGCCCTTCACGATCGGCGACATCGGCGGGAAGAGCGTCGCGTTCCTTCCGCGCCACGGCCTGAACCACGAGCTCCCTCCGCACGCGATCCCGTACAGGGCGAACGTCTGGGCGATGAAGGAGCTCGGCGTTCGCCGGATCATCGGGCCGAACGCCTCGGGCGCGCTCAAGGCCGAGCTCGAGCTCGGCGAGTTCGTGGTCTGCGACCAGTTCGTCGACCGGACGAGCGGGCGAGGAGACACCTTCTACGACGGGCCCGAAACGACGCACGTCTCAGCCGCGGATCCCTTCTGCCCGGACTTGCGCACGCTGCTCGTCGAGACGGCGCTGGAGCTCGGGATCCGCGCTCGCGACGGCGGCACCGTGGTGGTCATCCAGGGCCCGCGCTTCTCGACCCGCGCCGAGTCGAAGTGGTTCCAGGCAATGGGGTGGGACACGATCAACATGACCGCGTATCCGGAGGGCTATCTCGCCCGCGAGCTCGAGCTCTGCTACGCGAACATCTCCATGGTCACCGACCACGACGTCGGGGTCGAGGGCGCCGAGCCTGTCTCCCACGAGCAGGTCGTGACCGTGTTCAACGAGAACAACGAGCGCCTGCGGGAGCTTCTCTTCGCGGTCATTCCGACGATCCCGCAGCAGCCCGAGGAGCACCTCTGCGCGACGGCGCTCCGCGGCGCACGGTTTTAAGGGTCGAAGAGCAGGGCCGAACTTGCTAGAAACTGGCCCTTGCGGCACCTGTTGCTAGCGGCTGGGGTCCTCGCGCTCTGCGCGTGTCCTGCGGAGCGCTCGCCTCGACACTCGTGAAGTCCGGGACGACTGTGACTTATGCCGGCCAGGTCGGTGAAGGGAACAACGTCACGGTCGTCGTCGAGGGCGCGAACTTCCGCTTCAACGAAGCCGTGGACGGGACTCCCGTGACGATCCAGCCGACGAGCGCGAACGGATGCTTCTCGGTCGGGTCGAACACCGCGACGTGCCCGATCTCCGGCGTGACCCGGATCGTGTTCAACCTGAACGATCAGAACGATTCGGCAGACGCGTCGACGATCACGATCGCCGTCACGCTCAACGGCCAGGGCGGGAACGACACGCTCACCGCCGGGCCCGGAAGCGACAAGGGCAAGATCGACGTCGGGCTCGACAAGCGAATCTCTCTGGAGGTGTTGCTCTGATGCGGCGGACGGCTCTCCTCCTCGTTCCAAAGCAGCCCTGGTAGCTCAGCCGGGGCGCCGAAACGTCCCGGTTGTGATACAAATCGGCCCGCCGGATCCGGCATCAGTTGCCGGATCTGCGCGGTCCAGGCCTCGACTTCGTGACTGACTTCTTCCAGAACCACAGCGTCCTGTTCGCCCTGCTCTGCGCGGGCGTCGGCATCGGCTGGGGAGCGGTGCTCACCGTCCGCATCCTCAAGCTTCCGGCCGGAACGGAGCGGATGCAGGAGATCGCGCGGGCGGTGCAGGAGGGCGCCTCGGCGTACCTTCGCCGCCAGTACCTGACGATCGCCGGGGTCGCCGCGGCCATCTTCCTCGGAATCGGGCTCTGGAACGACCTCGGCTGGTTCACGGCCTTCGGCTTCCTCATCGGCGCCGTGCTCTCGGCAGGGGCCGGCTTCATCGGCATGAACGTGGCCGTCCGCGCCAACGTCCGTACGGCGGAGGCTGCGAGGGGCGGCGTCAAGCCGGCGCTGGCTGTCGCCTTCGGCGCCGGCTCGGTGACGGGTCTGCTCGTCGTCGGGCTCGGCCTGCTCGGCGTCGCTGGCTACTACGGGATCCTCACGTCCTGGTTCGACCAGGCTCCCGACGAGGCGACGAGGAACCTCATCGGCCTCGCTTTCGGCGGCTCCCTCATCTCGGTCTTCGCCCGTCTCGGCGGCGGCATCTACACGAAGGCCGCCGACGTGGGCGCCGACCTCGTCGGCAAGGTCGAGGCGGGAATCCCCGAGGACGACCCGCGCAACCCGGCTGTGATCGCCGACAACGTCGGCGACAACGTCGGGGACTGTGCCGGAATGGCGGCGGACCTCTTCGAGACCTACGCGGTGACGGCGGTGGCGGTCATGTTCCTCGGCGCGATCAACTTCCCGTCTTCGGGAGTCGTCGTCTTACCGCTCGCGCTCGGCGGAGTGGGCGTGATCGCATCGGTGATCGGCACGTTCTTTGCCCGCATCGGGCGCACCGGCTCGATCATGAACGCGCTCTACAAGGCCGTCGCGGTCTCGACGGTGCTCTCGGCGATCGGCTTCATCCCCGTGATCCTCGCCTTCGACGGCGGCAAGTACAACTACTGGGAGCTCTACGGCTGCGCGCTGATCGGCCTCGCCGTCACCTTCCTGCTCGTGGCGATCACGGAGTTCTACACGGGCACGCGCTGGCTACCCGTGAAGGGCATCTCCCGCGCCTCGACGACCGGGCACGCGACCAACATCATCGAAGGCCTGGCGATCGGAATGCAGGCGACCGCGCTTCCCATCCTCGTCATCGCGGCGGGGATCGTGGGAGCCGCGGGCCTCGCAGGCCTGTACGGCATCGGCGTCGCGGTCATGGCGCAGCTCTCCATGACCGGCATGATCGTCGCCCTCGACGCGTACGGCCCCGTGACCGACAACGCCGGCGGGATCGCCGAGATGGCCGACTTGCCGGAGGAAGTGCGCGGCGTCACCGACCCGCTCGATGCGGTCGGCAACACGACGAAGGCCGTCACCAAGGGTTACGCGATCGGCTCGGCGGGCCTCGCGGCCCTCGTCCTCTTCGACGGCTTCACCTCGGAGCTCTCCAACGAGGGCATCAACCCGACGTTCGACCTCTCGGACTCCTGGGTGATCGCGGGTCTCTTCATCGGCGGCCTCATGCCGTTCCTCTTCGCATCGCTCGCCATGCAGGCCGTCGGCCGCGTCGGCGGACAGGTCGTGGAGGAGGTGCGGCGCCAGTTCCGCGAGATCCCGGGGATCATGGAGGGGACCGGCAGGCCCGAATACGGGCGCACGCGTCAACATCGTTACCGCGCGAGGCGATCAAGAAGATGATGCTGCCCGCGGCGATCCCGATCTTCTTCCCGATCGTGGCGGGGATCATCAAGCCGGAGCTCCTCGGCGGCCTCCTCATCGGCACGATCGTCACCGGAATCTTCCTCGCCATCGCCATGACCTCCGGCGGCGGCGCCTGGGACAACGCGAAGAAGCTGATCGAGGACGGCGCCTACGGCGGCAAGGGCTCAGAGGCCCACGCCGCGGCGGTCACGGGCGACACCGTCGGCGATCCCTACAAGGACACCGCCGGCCCCGCGATCAACCCGATGATCAAGATCACGAACATCGTCGCGATTTTGATCATCCCCCTCATCGCCGCCATCCACGGCTGAGCCCGGGGCTAACCGGTTCGGCGGCGGCGGACCTGCGGGCCCTGGTGGCCGAGCGCCGCGTAGGCGAGCGCCTGCAGCGAGTCGTTCAGCGTCGAGAGCTCGTGCGCGATCCGGAGGAGACCCTCGCCGTGGTCGAGACGCTTGTTCAGAGCGTGCAGCTCGGCGGTCAGGCCGTCGAGCCGCTCGAGGATCGCGTCCAGCTGCCGGTCGTCAAGATTCTTCGTCTCCACTCTCACTGATCCTAACGAGGTCCTCGCGGCTCGCCGCGACGGCAGTCTCGGGCCGAGCTCCGCGAGGAGGCGCTCGCGGGCGCCCGCGCCGGACTCGACGGCTCGACGCGCCGGCCGGCGCCGAGGTGGGCGAGGGCGACAGCGGCCAGCTCGGCGGGCGCGTCCGTGTAGACGCCGAGCCGGCGTCCCGTCGCGGCCAGCGCGCGGAGGGCCGTGGCCGCATCGGCGCTCGGCCGGAAGTGGACTGGCGCCCGGTCCTCCGCGAACGCTCGAGCGCGCCGCGCCAATCGCCGACGCCCTCGCTCGGCCCAGCGGTCGAGCTCCTCGGCCGCGGCGCCTGCGGTCCCCGGGGAGCGCCGAAGGATCCAGCGGCGCGATCGAGGCGTATCGCCGCGCCGCGTCGACCAGGAAGTCGTCCCAGAGCGGGCGCGTGTCGCCGAGCGCGCCGTCGAGGTCGATGGCGACCGGGCTCAGCGCCATACGCGGACCGCGATGGCGACACCGATGGCGGCTCCGGCGGTGTCGATGAGCCAGTCGACGGGCGAGCCGTGCCGCCCCGAGACGAAGGTCTGGTGGAACTCGTCCGTGACCGCGTAGGCGGAGGCGACGAGAAGCGCCGCGGGCGCATGGCGAACGGCGCGGTAGAGAAGCGCGCCCAGCAGCGCGTATTCCGCCGTGTGCGCGATCTTCCGCAGGACGAGGTCCCAGGTGCCGAGGCCGGTGCCGAGATCCGGCACCGAGGAGAGCGTGAAGATGACTGCGGCCCAGAGAACGACCGGGATCCAAGGGCTGATGCGGGTTGCGGTCACGCCCAGAGCGTAGTGCCCCGACGGGGGGATGGCCGGAAGTGCCGTTCCAGCCGATCCATCTGGCAGGTTTTTCCACCAGCGTCATGGCATTCGCGGCCCACAACCAGGAGCGGGACCTCCCGCTCGGCGAGTTGATCGTCCGCGCCGGGCTTCTTCTCGTCGGTGCAGCTCGACGCTGCGCTCGCAGCGGCCCGGGCCAGCGGACGCCGGCTGGGCGAGGTGCTCGTCGAGGACGAGCTCGTGGACGAGCGGGAGCTCGCCCAGATCGTCGCCCAGCAGGAGGGGCTCGAGTTCGTCGACCTCGGCAAGCACGATCTCGACCACGAGGCCCTCGATCTGCTCTCGGAGTCCTCGGCGCGCCGGTACCTGGCGCTTCCATACAAGCTCGAAGGCACTGCGGTCTGCGTCGTGATCGCCGACCCATCCGACGACGCCGCTCTCGACGCCGTCCTCGGCGAGATGGAGCGCCCCGTGCGCTTCGTCGTCGCGACCCGCACCGAGGTCGAGGTCGGCCCTCCGCGAAGCGTTCGGCGAGCCTTTCCCGGCCGCCTGATAGCCTCCCGCCACACATAAGGCGAGCGGAAAGGGAAGCCGGTGCAAGTCCGGCACGGTCCCGCCGCTGTAAGGGGAGACGCTCTCCGTCCGAATGCCACTGGCCGCGAGCCGGGAAGGCGGCGCGAGAGGGAGCCCCGAGTCAGAAGACCTGCCGTCCGCCTTCAGATCCGTTCCCCTCGCGGAAGGAGGAAACGTGCTTCGTCGATCCTTTGCAGCACTGCTGTTCGCCTGCGCGCTCGCCGCGTGCGGCGGGAACTCGAGCTCGGCGCCGGCCACGCAGGCGGGCACCACGACGCAGGCCGAGCCGGGTGCCGCGGTCTTGATCACCACCGATTGCGGCGCGACCGTCGTCACGCCCAAGACACCGGTCGACGCCGGCGAGACGGCTATGCGCTCGCTCGACCGCGTTGCCGACATCGAGAGCGACTCCGGCCTCGTCACCGCCATCGGGGCGTCGAGCAGGATGACAGACAAGAACGTCGTCTGGCTCTACTACGTGAACGGGAAGCTTGCGCAAAAGGGCGCCGCCGAGGTGAAGCTCGAGGCCGGCGACGTCGAATGGTGGGATCTCCACAACTGGGAGAAGGAGTGCGCCTCGGTACCGCCCGACGCGCAGTAAAGCTCGCGCCCGTTCCCGCGGCGGCCCTGCTCGCGGCCGCCGCGGTGGCGGCGCTCCTAATGGATCACGTGCTGCCGCTCGCGCTGCTCACGGCAGCGCTGCTCGTTCTCATCCTTCAGGCGCAGACTCGGGTTCGCCCGTACCTCTTCGGAACCGGCACCGCCGCGCTCGGGGTGTTTCTGGTCTGGCCCTTCCTGCAGTCGACCGGAATCGACGTGATCTGGGAAGGGCCGATCGTCCCGGTGCTCGGCCAGCTCGACGTGACCTGGGAGGAGATGTCACTTGCGGCCGTCTCCGCGCTTCGGCTCGCGGCGGTGGGGTTCGCGTTCTCCGCCTACGCGCTCCTGCTCGACCACGACCGCCTCGTCGCGAGCGCTTCGTTTGCCCGGCGCTCGGCTCTCGCAGTCGCGCTTGCGACGCGACTCGTCCCCACGCTCGAGCGCGACGCGGGCGGACTCGCCGAGGCGGTGCGGGGAAGGGGCGTCGAGGTTTCGGGCGTCCGTGGCCACGCGCGCCTGCTTTCGCCTCTCGTGGCCGGCTCCCTGGAGCGGGCGGCAACCTGGCCGAGGCGATGGAGGCACGCGGGTTCGGGAGCGGCGCTCCCACCCGGGCCCCGAGCCCGGACTGGAGATTTGCCGATTACGCGGCGCTCGCGGCCGGAGCCGCGCTCGTCGCGGCGGCGGTGCTGTGGCTCTAGTCGAGGTCAGCGGCCTGGAGTTCACCTATCCCGAAGGAGCGCAGCCGGCTCTCGAGGACATCTCGCTTCGGCTCGAGCCGGGCGAGGCGTCGCGCTGCTCGGGCCGTCCGGCTCGGGGAAGTCGACGCTCCTGCGCTCGCTCGCAGGTCTCGTCCCTCATTTCCACGGCGGGCGCTTCGCAGGCAGCGTGCTCGTGGCCGGGATGGACACCCGCAGATCGCGGCCGGCCGTGCTCGCCGGGACGACCGCAGCCGTCTTCAGGACCCCGAGGACCAGGTCGTGATGGCACTCGTGCGGAACGAGGTCGCTTTCGGGCTCGAGAACCTCGGGGTGCCGTCGGCCGAGATCTGGCCGCGGACGGACGAGGCGCTCGACTCCGTCGGTGCTCTCCACCTGGCCGAGCGGCGCACGTCCGAGCTCTCCGGTGGCGAGCTCCAACGCGTCTGCCTCGCCTCAGCGCTTGCGCTTCGCCCGAGGCTCCTGCTCCTCGACGAGCCGACGTCGCAGCTCGATCCCGAGGCGGCCGAACGTTTCCTCGCCCTCGTCGACGAGCTTGGCGCGACCACCGTTCTCTCCGAGCAACGCACCGGAGGGCGCTCGGCCTGGCCGACCGAGTGCTCTTCATGGAGGGTGGCCGGATCCTCGCCGACGCCATGCGCGATGACGGGCTTGCCTGGCTCGCAGAGCACCGCCCCCACTACCTGCCGCCAGATGCCGAGCCTTCGAACACCGCCTCCGGGGGCGACGCGGTCTGCCGCCTCGACGGCATCAGTTTCGCGTACCGGGGCGGCGCAGATGTTCTCGGCGGCGCTTCCCTGGAGGTCCGCCGCGGCGAGGTCGTCGCGCTGGAAGGGCCGAACGGATCCGGGAAGACGACGCTGGCTAAGATCGCAGCCGGACTGCTCGAGCCCGACGCCGGCACCGCCTGGCTCGACGGGCGCGCCGGCTACCTGAGCCAGGATCCCGGCCGTTACCTCGTTCGCGACCGGGTTCTCGACGAGGTCGCCCTGGAGTCGGCGGCGACCGGGGGCGGGCGCTCGCGGCCCTGGAGCGCGTCGGGCTGGACTGGGCGGCAGAGCGCCATCCGCGCGACCTCTCGAGCGGCGAGCGCGAGCGGCTGGGGCTCGCCGCGGTGGCCGTCACCGAGCCCGACCTTCTCGTCCTCGACGAGCCGACGCGCGGGATCGACCCGGACCGCAAGGCGGAGATCGCCGACTGGCTCTCCGAGTACGCGGCGGCCGGGCGAGGACGAGAAGATCGGGCTCGGCCACGGCCACCGCGGCGAGCCCCAGCCGCTCGCGCTCGCCGCTCGAGAGATCGCGCGGGTGGCGGTCAGCCGCCCACGCGAGCCCGACGCGCTCCAGGGCGCCGAGCGCCCGTCCTCGGTCGCCGCCGACTCCGAGGGCGACCTCGTCGAGGACACGATCGCGGACGAGGTAGCGGCCCGGATCCTGGCTCAGATAGCCGGCCGCCCCTCACGCCAGGCGGTGCCCGCATCGGGCTCGAGCAGACCGGCGTGCGATCTTCGCCAGCGTCGTCTTCCCGACCCGTTGGCCCTTCCAGCGCGACGACCTCCCCGCGGCCGACCTCCAAGGGAGTGCCGCGAGAACATCTGTGCCGCCCCGGTATGCGAACCTAATGCCGTCGAGGCGGCAGACCGCCTCGCCCCCAGAAGCGGTGTCCGAAGGCTCAACGTGCGGCGGCAGGTAGTGGGCGCGGTGCTCTGCGAGCCAGGCAAGCCCGTCGTCGCGCACGGCGTCGGCAAGGCTCCGCCGCCCTCCATGAAGAGCACTCGGTCGGCCAGGGCTAGCGCCCGCCCCGTGCGCTGCTCGGAGAGAAAGGTGGTTCGCGCCGAGCTCGTCAACGAGGGCGAGGAAGCGCTCGGCCGCCTCGGGATCGAGCTGCGACGTCGGCTCGTCGAGGAGCAGAAGCCTCGGGCGAAGCGCAAGCGCTGAGGCGAGGGAGACGCGCTGGAGCTCGCCACCGGAGAGCTCGGACGTGCGCCGCTCCGCCAGGTGGAGAGCACCGACCGCTTCCAACGCCTCGTCCGTCCGCGGCCAGATCTCGGCCGAAGGCACGCCGAGGTTCTCGAGCCCGAAGGCGACCTCGTTCCGAACAAGCGCCATCACGACCTGATCCTCGGGATCCTGGAAGACCGCCGCGGTCGTCCCGGCGAGTGCGGCCGGCCGCACCTGCGGGTGTCATCCCGGCCACGAGCACGCTGCCGGCGAAGCGCCCACCGTGGAAATGCGGGACGAGCCCGGCGAGCGCCCGCAGAAGCGTCGATTTCCCCGAGCCGGACGGGCCGAGCAGCGCGACGACGCCCGGCTCGAGCCAAAGGGAGACGTCCGCGAGAGCCGGCTTGGCCGCGCCCGGATAGCTGAACTCCAGCCCGCTGACGTCGACTAGAGCCACAGCGCCGCCCCAACGATCAGAGCCGCGCCGGCTGCGAGCGCTCCGTAATCCGACAAAGTCCAGTCCGGGCTCGGAGCACGGCTGGGAGCGCCGCTCCCGAACCCGCGTGCCTCCATCGCCTCGGCGAGGTTCGCAGCCCGCTCCAGGGAACCGGCCACGAGAGGCGAAAGCAGGCGCGCGTGGCCACGGACGCCCGAAACCTCGACCCCCCTTCCCCGCACCGCCTCGGCGAGTCCGGCCGCGTCGCGCTCGAGCGTGGGGACGAGTCGCGTCGCAAGCGCGACTGCGAGAGCCGAGCGCCGGGCAAACGAAGCGCTCGCGACGAGGCGGTCGTGGTCGAGCAGGAGCGCGTAGGCGGAGAACGCGAACCCCACCGCCGCGAGCCGTAGCGCCGAGACGGCCGCGAGTGAGATCTCCTCCCAGGTCACGTCGAGCTGGCCGAGCACCGGGACGATCGGCCCTTCCCAGATCACGTCGATTCCGGTCGACTGCAGGAAGGGCCAGACCAGGAACACCCCGAGCGCGGCGGTGCCGGTTCCGAAGAGGTACGGGCGAACCCGCGTCTGCGCCTGAAGGATGAGAACGAGCAGCGCTGCCGTGAGGAGCGCGAGCGGCAGCACGTGATCCATTAGGAGCGCCGCCACCGCGGCGCCCGCAAGCAGGGCCGCCGCGGGGACCGGCGCAAGCCTTACTGCGCGTCTGGCGGTACCGAGGCGCACTCTTTTTTCCAGTTGTGGCGATCCCACCACTCGACGTCGCCCGCCTCGAGCTTCACCTCGGCGGCGCCCTTTTGCGCAAGCTTCCCGTTCACGTAGTAGAGCCAGAAGATGTTCTTGTCTTCATCCTGCTCGACGCCCTCAATGGCGGTGACGAGGCCGGAGTCGCTCTCGACGTCGGCAACGCGGTCGAGCGAGCGCATAGCCGTCTCGCCGGCGTCTACCGGTGTCTTGGGCGTGACGACGGTCGCGCCGCAATCGGTGGTGATCAAGACCGCGGCACCCGGCTCGGCCTGCGTCGTGGTGCCCGCCTGCGTGGCCGGCGCCGAGCTCGAGTTTCCGCCGCACGCGGCGAGCGCGCAGGCGAACAGCAGTGCTGCAAAGGATCGACGAAGACGTTTCCTCCTTCCGCGAGGGGAACGGGACTGAAGGCGGACGGCAGGTCTTCTGACTCGGGGCTCCCTCTCGCGCCGCCTTCCCGGCTCGCGGCCAGTGGCATTCGGACGGAGAGCGTCTCCCCTTACAGCGGCGGGACCGTGCCGGACTTGCACCGGCTTCCCTTTCCGCTCGCCTTATGTGTGGCGGGAGGCTATCAGGCGGCCGCGAACGGGTCGCCGAACGTCTCGCGGATCGCCGACTCGACCTCGGTGCGCGTCGCGACGACGAAGCGAACCGGCGCTCGAGCTCGCCAGGACAGCGTCGAGAACCGCGTCGTCGGACGGATCGGCGATGACGAACAGACCGCCGAACCTCAAGCCTGTAGGGAAGGCCATACCGGCGCGCCGAGGACTCCGAGATGAGATCGAGGGCCTCGTGGTCGAGGTCGTGCTTGCCGAGGTCGACGAACTCGAGCCCCTCCTGCTGGGCGACGATCTGGGCGAGCTCCCGCTCGCCACGAGCTCGTCCTCGACGAGCGCCTCGCCCAGCCGGCGTCCGCTGGCCCGGGCCGCTGCGAGCGCAGCGTCGAGCTGCACCGACGAGAGAAGCCCGGCGCGGACGATCAACTCGCCGAGCGGGAGGTGCCGCTCTTGGTTGTGGGCCGCGAATGTCATGACGCTGGTGGAAAAACCGCCAGATGGATCGGCTGAACGGCACTTCCGGCCATCCCCCCGTCGGGGCGCTACGCTCTGGGCGTGACCGCAACCCGCATCAGCCCTTGGATCCCGGTCGTTCTCTGGGCCGCAGTCACTTGACGCTCTCCTCGGGGCCGGTCTCGGCACCGGCCTCGGCACATGGGACCTGGTCCTGCGGAAGATCGCGCACACGGCGGAGTACGCGCTGCTGGGCGCGCTTCTCTACCGCGCCGTTCGCCACGCGCCCGCGGCTTTTCTCGTTGCCTCCGCCTACGCCGTCACGGACGAAGTGCACCAAACCTTCGTCTCGGGTCGGCACGGCTCGCCCGTCGACTGGCTGATCGACACCGTCGGCGCCGCCATCGGCGTCGCCATCGCAGTCCGCGTATGGCGCTGAGCCCGGTCGCAATCGACCTTGACGGCGCGCTCGGCGATACGCGGCCGCTCTGGGACGACTTCCTGGTCGACGCGGCGCGGCGCTACGCCTCGATCGCGCCGCTGGATCCTTCAGCGCTCCCCGGGGAGCGCGGCGCCGCGGCCGAGGAGAGCTCGATCGCTGGGCCGAGGAGGGCGTCGGCGATTGGCGGGGCGCGCTCGAGCATTTCGCGGGGGACCGGGCGCCCGTCCACTTCCGGCCGAGCGCCGATGCGACCACGGCCCTCCGCGCGCTGGCCGCGGCGGGACGCCGGCTCGGCGTCTACACGGACGCGCCCGCCGAGCTGGCCGCTGTCGCCATGGCCGGCCTGGGGCGCCAGCGTCCCGTCGAGTTCATCGAGGTCCGGCGCAGGGCGCCGCGAGCGCCTCTCCGAGCTGGGGCCGAGGACTTCCTCGCGGCGGGGCGCGCGACCTGGTGCGAGCGTCGAGGTGGAGACGAAGATCTTGACGACCGGCAGCTGGACGCGATCCTCGAACGGCTCGACGGCCTGACCGCCGAGCTGCACGGGCTGAACAAGCGTCTCGACCACGGCGAAGGTCTCTCCGGATCGCGGGGGAGACTCGACGCTGAACGACTCACTGCAGGCGCTCGCCTACGCGGCGCTCGGCCGCCCAGGCCCGCAGGTTCGCCGCCGCGGAGCCGGATAACTCGTCGGTCGGGGCGTCGCTGGCAAAGGAGCCAAGCGAGCGGCGCGGAGACAGTACGAGTGGTACGGCGACGTGTCGCGAGCGCCGGATCGTGCAGCCAGCAACGTCGGGCGCCTTGGAGCCGGGCTCGGCCCGGCCTCCGGCGCAGCCAGAGGCGTCA
>CAVYAJ010000043.1:0-10451 GCA_963766155.1 uncultured Actinomycetes bacterium
ACCGGCGCCTCACGGGGTCGAGATGGGCGGTACTGGGCTCGAACCACTGACCCCCTCCGTGTAAACCAGGCGCTCTCCCAGCTGAGCTAACCGCCCGATGCCCCCTGCGGGATTCGAACCCGCGCTACAGCCTTGAAAGGGCTGTGACCTGGGCCGCTAGTCGACGGGGGCCCGGCTAGCCAAGAATAGCGGCGGCGACCCGAGAACCCCTCGTCAGGCGGGCCGGTAGCTCAGTTGGTAGAGCAGGGGGCTTTGCAAGCGGAGGTGGTAGGTTCCATACCTGCCCGGCCCATTTGGACCTCCCTCGGTGCAAGCACATCCCGGATGCGGTCTAGCGTCCGGCCCTGGAGACCCGCTTGGCGTGCGCGCCTCCGAGGTCCGCAGCGAGGGCGAGCAATAGCCACCCCGCCCAGAAGTTCACGGGATCGAAAGTCAACCCTTCCTCGTCACCGATGAGGTTCGCGATGAGCCAAACGAAGAACCAGAGCAAGGTCATGGCGAGACTGTTTCTCGCCTGCCGCCGCCGATTCCTTTGACTCGAGCACTGGTGATGCGCAGAAGCGCCTAGGCTCTCACCTTGCGCCTGTAACGCGAGCGGCGCGGTTCGACAGTACTCATCATGAGCATCCACTTCGATCGCCAGTCCGCCGAGGCGCGCTTCCGAGAGGTGTTCTCCCATCTCGGGGCCGTCACGGCCTACGCGCGGAGGCGAGGGAGCAGGGATCCGGACGGGATCGCGGCCGAGGCGATGACCATCGCCTGGCGGCGGCTCGACGACGTCCCTCGGGACGACCCCCTGCCGTGGCTCTACGGAACGGCGCGCAACCTCGTCCTCGCGGAGGCGCGGCGCTCGGCGCCGTCCGCCCCCGCAGCGTCGGCCGACGGGAAGCACGTCGACCAGCCGCCCGTCGAGCTCGATCCGACCCTGGAGCGCGCTCTTCGCGGGCTCTCGCAACTCGACCGCGAGGCGCTTCTCCTCGTCGCCTGGGAGGACCTGACACCGGGCCAGGCAGCGAAGGCCCTCGGGATCAGCCCGGTCGCCTTCCGCGTCCGGCTCCTCCGCGCGAGGCGCCGGCTCCAGGCAAGCCTCGAGGAGGCGCAGACAGCGTCTCCGTCGCCCCACCTGAACCACCTCGACGTGGAGGGAACATGAAGAACGATTCCACACTCGCCTATCTCCGCCGGCTGAATCCGGTCCCGGAGGCGGCTTCCGTCGACGGTGCCGAGCTCTTCGAGCGCATCACCTCGCTTCCGCGGGACGAGCGGCCGGCGCCGAGGCGCTCCGCCACGCGTCGCCGGGTCGCGCTCGTCGCGGTCGGCGCTTGCGGCGACGGCGCTTCTCGCCACCACGGCGTTCGCGGTTGCGAACTGGTTCGGGGACGTCGTCAAGCCGGCCGTGACGAAGCAGGAGTACAAGACGGCTCAGAGCGAGCTCACCCTTCCGCCTGGAGTGACGTGGCCGGAGCTCAATGTCGACCCGAACTCGGTCACCTCGAGGGGAGGCGGAGGCTCGTCCGCCGTCATGGTCGCGATGGGCTCCTGGGAGTGCTACTGGGCGGATGCGATCAGGAGCGGCGACGAGCAGGCTCAGCAGCGGGCGCATGCCGAGCTGAACTCTCTCTTCGCCAACCATGTCGTCATCGCGCCGGCGGGGGCGTCCGAAAACTGGTTCCCCACCGACCATGCCTTCCCGGTCGTCGCGTTCGCCGACGACGGTGGCTACGAGTACAAACAGCAGACGTACGCCGACGCGGCGGCCGGCCGGCCGAAGAGCCTCTTCCAGAGCTGCCGGGCGAACGGCCCGTAGACGAACGACTCAGGGCTTGAGGACGACCTTCCCGAAGGTCTGACGCTCCTCGATCAGGCGGTGCGCTTCGGCCGCCTGGTCGAGGGGCAGCTCGCGGTCCACGACCGGGCCCTGGAGGCTCCCGTCGGCGACGAGACCGATGATCCGGTCGAGCTCGTCCGGGGTCACGGCGCCGCCTCCGCTCCCGATGATCCGCAGGCGCTTGCCGACGATCGACCACATGTTGACGGAGACCATCGGCGAGTCGAGCGCGCCGCACGTGACGAGCCGGCCCGTCGGGGCGAGCGCCGAGAGGCTGCAGCTCGAAGCGGTCGCCGAGAACGGGGTCGAAGACGACCGCCGCGCCGAGCTCCGCGATCTTCTCGTCGTCGTAGGCGAGCGGCTCGGCGCCGAGCTCGCGGAGGTGGTCGTGCTTCGTCCGGCTCGCGGTCGCGTAGATCTCCGCGCCGAGGTAGCGGCCGATGTCGATCGCCGCCTGGCCCGTTCCGCTCGAGCCCGCCTGCACGAGCAGGCGCTCGCCTTTCTGCAGGCCCGCGTCGGCGAGGCTTGCCCAGGCGGTCTTGTAGGCGACGCCGAGCGCCGGCCGCGCGCGCTGCGTCGAGCGAGTCCGGGATCGGGCGGACGTGCTCGCGTCGCCGCCGCGACGAGCTCCGCGTACGTGCCGAGCGAGCCGCTGACGAGCACGCGCTCGCCGGTGTCCTCCCGCGTGCCGGCGCCGTCCACTCCCGGGAGTGAAGGGAGGCGTGGCTCCGGTCGCCTCGGGCGCCTGGCGCTGATTGAGGTCGAAGTGGTTGATCCCCGCAGCCTCGAGCCGGACGAGCACCTTCCCGTCGGCCGCGGTGGGGTCCGGGATCTCCTCGTACTTCAGGACTTCAGGCCCGCCGCCTTCGTGGATGACGATCGCTTGCATGGCCCTCCTTGCTCGAGATTCCTTCGATCGTAGCCACTCTCAAGCGTTTCGCCGTGGATCCCGATAAGTCCCGTATGGCTCCGGCAAACCGGCTTCAGGCGCTGCTCGACGTCTCCCACAAGCTCTCTTCGACCCTTGAATTGAGCGAGGTTTTGCGTGCCTTCACGGACCAGGCGACCGAGCTCACCGGCGCCACTGCGGCCGAGATCTCCTTCTGGGATCACGACCGCGACGAGCTGGTCATGCTCGTCGAGCACCTCGAAGGAAGCGCCGAGATCACGGAGGAAGGCGGACAGACGTACCGCATCTCCGACTTTCCGGCGACGAGGCAGGTCCTCGAGACGCAGGAACCGATCCAGATCCGTGTCTCGAACGAGAACGACGACCCGGCCGAGCGCGCTCTGCTCGCGGCCCGCGATCGCAAGGCCCTGCTCATGCTTCCGCTCATCACCGGGGGCGAGACGATCGGAATGATGGAGATCGTCGACTCGATCGACCGCGTGTTCGACGCGGCCGACGTCGACTTCTGCCAGGCGCTCTGCAACGTCGTCGCGCCCGCCGTTCAAAACGCGATGCTCTACCAGGAGATGAAGGAGCTCGCCGCGCGCGACAAGCTCACGGGGCTCTACAACCGTCGCCTCTTCGAAGAGCAGTTCGACGCGGCCGTCGCCCGCAGTCAGCGAAACGGCGAGCAGCTGAGCCTTCTCGTTGTCGACCTCGACGGCCTCAAGCGCATCAACGACCTCGGCGGCCATCCGTCCGGGGACGAGGCGCTGCGCGCGCTCGCGGAGTCGCTGGTCGAATCGTCGCGCGCCGGAGACGTCGTCTGCCGACTCGGTGGAGACGAGTTCGCGGTGATCCTTCCGGGCTCCAATCCCGACGATGCGATCAAGGTCGCGGAGCGGGCGCAGGAAGCGCTCAACCGCCGCGGCCCGTACAGCTTCTCGGGCGGTGTCGCGCGGGCCGCGATCAACCTCGGCTCTTCGTACGACCTCTATCGCTCGGCCGACATCGCGGCGTACCGCGCGAAGGCCGCCGGCGGCGCCCGCACACTCCTGGGCGTCGAAGCCCGAGCAGCCAGCTAGGCGCCTGGTCGGCGGCGGCTCTCGCCGGGCGAAGCCCGGTTTCGCCCACCGCCTGCGCGCTCCTACGCCTTCGCGCCTGGGCGCCGCCAGGCACCAGCCAGCTACGCGCTAGGTCTTTCGGCGCTGCCGCGCTAGGCTGCGGTCCGTTTTCGGGACCACAGGGAGGTTCTCTTGCGGCGCTTTTCAGCTTTGCTCATCGCGGCGACCGCTGCGGTCGTCGTCCTCCAGCCGGCCGGCGCAGGGCCGAGCCCGTCCATCGGGTCGGGCCGCGTCTTCTCGCCGAATCCGGTTGCGACCCTCCAGGATCAGTCGCTCACCGACCAGAAGGATGCGGACTACGCGGCGCTGCAGCCCGCGTACCGGACGGTGACGCTCACGAACCTGGACGGGAGCGGTTATCTAAGCGGCGACTGGGCGAACGTCCGCAGCAACACCGGCAAAGCGGCGTTCTCTGCCACGAACACGTTTCTCTACAAGCGGGACGACGACCGTTTCGAGCAGGTGATGGCCTACTACTGGGTCACCGAGGCGCAGCGCTACATCCAGAGCCTCGGCTTCGGCGTCACGCGCCGGCCTGTGAACAAGGAGTCGCAGGACATCCGCATCAACCAGCTCGGGATCGACAACTCGTACTCCTGGGACAAGCACGACGTCATCCGCTTCGGCAAGGGCGGCGTCGACGACGCCGAGGACGCCGAGGTGATCCTGCACGAGTACGGCCACGCCATTCAGGACTCGCAGCAGCCCGACGGCACCTTCGGGACGTCAGTCGAAGCGGGTTCGATCGGAGAGGGCTTCGGGGACTACTGGGCGGCCACGGTGTCGAACGTGATCGCGCCGACTCCCGATCCCGCCTGCATCGCCGACTGGGACTCGGTCTCCTACACGTCCGACGAGCCACACTGCTTGAGGCGCGTGGACGAGGACCTGCACTACCCCGGGGATCTGAGCGGCGAGGTCCACCACGACGGCCAGATCTGGTCGCGCGCCCTCTGGGACATCCGCGGCGCGCTCGGCCACGTCAGGGCGGACACGGTCATCCTCGAGGCGCAGTTCTCGTTCGCGCCCGACACGTCCATGCCGGCCGCGGCCAGGACGACCGTGGCCGCTGCGCGGAGCCTCTACGGGAACTCCGCGGCCAACGCCGTCCGTGGCGCATTCGAGGACCGGGGAATCCTCTAGCTCTACCGAAGCGATGCGAGGGGCGGCTCCACTGCGGGCCGCTCCTCGCGCGCGGCGATCGTCTCGGCGATCACCTCGAGCATGGCTTCGATCGCCGGCGAGCGTCCGCCGGCGCGGTTGACCGCGAAGATCCGCCGCTTCAGCGGGCTCAGGGCCACAGGCCGCGCCTCGACGCCCGGGTAGAGCGTCTCGAGGGCGAGCTCAGGGGCGAGCGCGACGCCGACTCCCGCGGCGACGAGCCCCTGCCAGACGCCGTGATCGTCGCTCTCGAAGCCGATCATCGGCTCGAACCCGGCGGCCCGGCACGCGCGGGAGACGAACTCGTGGCAGGAGGAGTTGGCGGTCGAGGTGATCCACGACTCCTCGGCGAGGTCGTCCAGCTTCACCGCTCGCCGCCGCGTCGCACGGTGCCCCTGCGGAAGCACGACGCGAATCGGGTCGTCGAGGAGGTGCGTCTGCTCGACCGAGTCGTCCTCGGGGAACGGGACGAAGTCGTACTCGTACATGAGCCCGAGGTCGAGCTCTCCGACTTGATGCGGGCCAGGCTCGCGAGCGGGTCGGCCTCGGTGAGCGAGAGCTCGACCGCCGGGTGACGCCGGCGAAACTCCGCGATCGCCCGCGGCATGATCGTCGCGTAGGCGGTGGGGAAGGAGGCGAGGCGGAGCATCCCGCCGCGCAGGCCCGCGATCGCCTGGATCTCGGCCTCCGCGGCGGCGAGGCTGGCGACGATCCCGTCGGTGTGGGCGACGAGGGCGCGTCCGGCCTCGGTCAGGCGGACGGACCGAGGGCCGCGCTCGACGAGAGCTACGCCGGCCTCACGTTCGAGGGTCGCGATCTGCTGCGAGACCGCCGAGGGCGTGAAAGCGAGCGCCTGTGCGGCGGCGGCGATCGACCCGTGTTCGGCCACCGCGCTCAGCACCCGCATCCGGCGAACGTCGAGCATAAGCGAATCTTAGTCAACCACAAGAAGATTCAGTGGTTGTGATGCTCGCTCTCTGGCAGCGTTTCGGGAGGTGAAGACGATCCGCTCGGTGGGCTATCCGCTCGGGCTCGCGTGGTCGCGTCTGCGGCACCGGCCCGGCCGTGCCCTGCTGCTCGCGCTCGGGGTCGCGGCGGCGGCCGGCGCGCTTGCGGTCGTGCTCGGAGGAAGCCTGGTCGCGCAGGACGTCTCCGCGGGACGCGCGCTCGGCGCGCTGCCCGCGTCCAAGCGCGCGGTAGCTGTCACGTACGCCGACCTCGGGTTGCCGCGGAACGGCGTCACGCGCGAGGAGCTCGAGCCACTCGTCGTCGAGAGCCTCGCCGGCCTCGCGCCCGGTGAGCCCGTTCGCGCGGTGCAGTACAAGCTCCTTCGGATCGGCGGCGCGCTCACGAACCTCGCCGCCGTCGACGACGTCTCGCGCTGGGTGCGCCTGACCTCGGGCCGTTACCCGCGCGAGTGCACGCCCGAGCGCTGCGAGGTCCTCCAGCTCGGCGGCGAGGGCCAGATCGCGAGCGCCCCGGGCCTCCGATTCGTGAAGGTGGGCGAAGGCGAGCTCACCTCGCCGCTTCCGTTCGGCCTCCTGCCCGGCGCGAAGGCGACGCGGGTCGGCGAGTCGTTCGGCGTCGCGGAGCCGCCTTTCCTGCTCGCCCAAGGCTTCGACGAGCTCTCCGGGCTCCCCGAGCTCGACTCCATCTACAGGACGTACGCCTGGTCGGTGCCGCTCGCGCCGCGCAGCATCCATCCCTGGGAGATCGACAGCTTCGAGGCGCGCGCGACCCGGGCCGAGTCGACGCTGCGCGCCCACTCGCTCTTCCTCGACCTCTCCGCTCCGGTCGCCGAGCTCGCGGCGGCGCGCGAGACCGGGCAGGTCGCCGGGCGCAGGCTCCTGCTCGTCGGAGGCCAGGTCGCTGCGCTCCTGCTCGCGTTCGCCGTGCTCGCAGCCGTCGGCATGCGGCGCGACGTCGAGGCTGCGGCTCAGCGGCTGACCTGGTTCGGAGGTCGCCGCTGGCAGGTGCACCTGGTGACGGTTGCAGAGACGAGCGCGGTGGCGCTCCTCGGCGCGGTCGTGGGGTGGGCGCTCGGGAGCGCGGCGACTGCGCTTCTCGCGGACGAGGCCGGCTCTCCGCCTGGGGCCGTGCTGGGCCATTCGGCGCTCGCCGGCTCGGGGCTCGCCGCTGCCGTCGGGCTCGCGCTCGCCGGTGCACTCGTCCTCATCGTCGTCCTGAGCGTTCCCGGTGTCTCGCTCGGCGGGCGCACCTTCACTCCTCTCGACGCGGCCGCGCTCGGAGCGCTGCTGGCCGTGGTCCTGGCCTTCACGCGGGGAGATGCGGACGCCCGCGCCCTGGGGCAGGGCGGCGGGACGGGCACGCTCCTTCTGCTCCTCCCGGGCCTCGTCACCTTCGTCGTCGCAGTCGCGGCCGCGCGCCTGCTCGTGCCCGGCCTTCGCCTGCTCGAGCGCGCTGCCCGTGGCGGGCGGATCCACATGCGGCTCGCTGCGCTCTCCCTCGCCCGAAGTCCGGGCCGGGCGGCCGTGGCGGTCACCTTCCTCGTGGCGAGCCTCGGCCTTGGGCTCTTCGCGGTCGTCTACCGCTCGACGCTGGACGACGGCCTTTCCGAGCAGGCCGCCTACGCCGTGCCCCAGGACTTCACGGTGCGCGAGGACCTGTCTCCGACCGGGCTCGTCGCGCCGCTCGAGGCGGCGCCGCCTTCGGGCTACGAGGACCTGGGTGCGGAGGTGACGCCCGTTCTGCGGCGGACCGCGAGCGCAGGAGGGCCCGATCAGCTGACCGTGCTCGGCGTGCCCGCAGCCTCGATCGCGGACCTCGACGGCTGGCAGGACCGTTTCTCGTCGCTCTCCCGGAGTGAGCTGATCGGGCGCATCGAGTCCAGCCCGCCCCCGGCTCTGCGCGGCGCTCCGCTTCCCGCCGACGCGTCGGAGCTCGTGATTCCCTACACCCTGCGCGGAGGCGCGGTCACGCTCACGGCAGTCGTGCTCCAGCCGGATGATCTGTTCGCGCGCATCGGCCTCGGGACGGCGAAACCGGGGAGAGGGACGCTGAGGGCAGCGATTCCCCCCGACGCCCTCCGCGGGCGGATCGTCGCGCTCGAGCTCTCGCGCGCGCTCTCGGTGGAGGGCCACGGCGACTTCGCCCGCGTGGACGGGGTGCTGACGCTGGGCCCGGCGATCGCCGGCGGAAGCGCGATCACGGACTACTCCGGCTGGATCGGGCTCGACAACGTCGACGCGACCGGGTCGAGGCTCCGCTTCCTGCTCTCGAACGAGGCCGCGAACCCTCGCTTTCAGCCGAGCCAGGCAACCGACGGAGCTCCGCCCGCGGTGGTCGCGACGCCCGGCCTTGCGGCCGCGGCGGGCTCTGGCGGCATCCTCCCGCTCCGGCTCCCGGGCGGCTCCGTGCCGGTTCGCGTGGTGGGGACGATCCGTCGCTTTCCGTCGGCCTACGGCGACTTCGTGCTCGGAGACGAGCGCTCGCTCTATGTCGCAATGAACGCGGCGAATCCCGGAACGGCGGTACCCAACGAGCTCTGGCTCGCCGGGCCCGAGGGCCTCGGCCCCAAGCTGAAGCGGCCTCCCTTTGCGCCGCTGTCGGTCTCCTCCCGAGCCCAGATCGAGAATCGTCTCCGGGCCGACCCGCTGGCCCGCGGCTCGCTGGCTGCGCTGACGGGGGCCGCGATCGTGGCCTTCCTGCTCGCGCTCGTCGGTCTCGCCGTTCTCCTCGCCGGAGACGCCCGCGACGAGCGCCGCGAGCTCTTCGATCTGGAGACGCAGGGTGCAGGGCCGGACACGCTCAGGCGGCACCTGCGCCTGCGTGCGATTCTCGTTGCCGGCCTCGGGCTGCTCGGCGGGCTGGCTGCGGCCGCGCTTCTCGCCGTCCTCGCGGTCGACCTCGTCACGCTGACCGCGGGAGCGTCCCTGCCCGAGCCGCCGCTCGCGATCGCGGTGGACTGGCGCCTCGTCGCGCTGGCCTGCGCCGTGTACGGGGCGCTCACGGCAGGGCTGGTCGCGCTCTCGACCAGGAGGGCGGTATGAGCGTCGTCGAAGTCCGCGATCTTTTCCGCGTCTACTCGACGCCGGAGGGGCACGCCGCCGCCCTTCAGGGCCTCACGCTCTCCGTGCAGGAGAAGGAGGTGCTCGTCGTTCTCGGCCCGAGCGGTCCGGGAAATCGACGCTGCTCCGGATTCTCGCCGGGCTCGAGCGACCCTCCGCAGGCACGGCCCATGTCTTCGACGCCGATCTCGGGCGCCTGTCGTCGAGCCGCCTGGCCGGGTACCGCTCGCGGACGACCGGCTACGTCGAGCAGCACTACTCCCGCTCGCTCGACCCCGACCTGACTGCCCGCGAGCTCGTCGGCGTGCAACTCGGCCTTGCCGGTGCGCCCGCCGGAGAGAGGGAGAAGCGGGCCGACGAGCTCCTCGAGCGCGTCGGCCTCGAGGACAAGCGCGCCGCGCGTCCCGCGGAGCTCTCGGGCGGCGAGCAGCAGCGCATCGCGGTGTGCGCCGCGCTCGCGCACCGCCCGAAGCTCCTGCTCGCCGACGAGCCGACGGGAGAGCTCGACGCGGCGAGCGCCGGGCTCGTCTACGAGGTCATCGGGGAGCTCGCCCGCGAGCACGGGTGCACCACGGTCCTCGTCGCCACGATGTCGAGTCGACCGCCATCGCCGACCGGACCGTCCGCGTCCGCGACGGCCGCGTGAGCGAGGAGGCCGAGCGGGGCGACGGGGAGACGCTCGTCGTCGCGCGCGGCGGGTGGGTGCGCCTGCCGGAAGAGCTTCTCGTCCGCGCCCGGATCGGCTCGCGGGCGCGCGCCGAGCTCGGCGACGAGGGCATTGTCGTCTCGGCCGCCGGCGAGCCTGCGCAGGCCGGGTCTCGGGACGGACATGCACCGACTCCGGCTCTCGAGCAAAACGGCGCCGTGCTCGCGCAGGCGCGCGGGGTGGGCAAGCGCTACGGGGCCGGCGCGCGCGAGACCGTCGTCCTCGACGGGCTCGACGCCGACTTTCGTGGCGGCCGGCTGGACCGCGCCTGACCGGCCCCTCCGGTTCGGGCAAGACGACGTCCTCCACATCCTCGCCGGGCTGCGCGACCCGAGCGCCGGCAGCGTCAGCGTGCTGGGCGGCGACCTGGCTGGGCTGGGACGGGAAGAGCGCGCCGCGCTTCGGCGAGACCCGATCGCGTCGTCATCCCGCGGACCCGCGCTGACGCCGTTCTCAGCGCCGCGGAGAACGTGGAGGTCGCGCTGGCCTGACGCGATCTGAGCCCCGACGAGGCGCACCGAGCGCGCGCTCGATGCTCCGCGAGGTCGGCTCGCCGAGCGGGCGGAGCAGCGGGTCCGCGGCTTTCGGCAGGGGAGCGCCAGCGTGTGGCGATGCCCGGCGCGCTCGCCGCGAGGCCAAGCTCCTGCTCGCCGACAGCCCACCGCGCGGCTCGACGAGGCGAACGCGCTCGCGGTCGGGCGCGCTCTTCGGGCGC
>CAVYAJ010000044.1:0-71411 GCA_963766155.1 uncultured Actinomycetes bacterium
TGGCCGCTCCAATTCGACGACACGCTGCCGCGCAACGGCATGCCATGGGACGAGCTGCGCGAGCCCGGGCAGTTGATGGACGACGTCGCCCCATTCTTCAGCCACGTCGGCGTGCGACAGCTGAACCACCCGTTCGCGGAGAGCAAGCTCGAACGCGATCAGGGTTCCTGCGCGCCATCGGCTACGACCCGCGTACGCCCATCACGCCGGGCGCCGGCTTCGCCGCGGACGTGCTGCTGCGCAGCCCGGGGAATTCGGCGGGGAGGCGCAACATGGACTGGGACGTCAGGAGGTCATGACCGCGCCTCGCCAGCGGACTGGCTCCGCTATCGCGCGCTCTGGTTCTCGTTGCTGTCGCAGGGGATCGTGCGAGCCGGAACGGCGAACAGTGATTCGCACTCGCTCGGACTGGAACAGGTCGGCTATCCGCGCAACCTGGTGTTCTGCGGCAGGTCCCCGCCCCGCCCAACATGCCCTGCCCGCGTTCCCGCACCAACCTCGATGTCGGGGCGTTCGACGACGATGTCCGGGGCGGGCACATGATCGGGACCAACGGGCCGGTTCTCGACGTCACCATCACCGACGGCGCCGTTTCCCGCGGGCCCGGCATCGATCCGTTCTTCGTCTCCCGGTCGACGGGGCAAATCTCGATCGGCGTGCAGGTGGCACCCTGGATCCCCGTTGATGAGATCCCGATCATCGTCAACGGAGAGGTGACGACGACGATCACCGTGCTACCGCCGTCGACGCCCATCGACCACTTCGGGACTCAGGTCGTCACGATACCCCCGCGCAGCTTCAGCCTGGAGTCGGTCCTTCCCGGACGACGGACGGGGCCGACCCGTTGGAGATGTGTGGCTGATTGTCGAGGCGGGAATGGCGCTGCCGCCCGTCACCGACGTCGACGGCGACGGGCTGCCGGATCTCGCGGACGGCGCGTTGCCGCCGGCCGGGTCGTCCGATCAGGTGTTCGATTATCAGGCCATCGCGCCGGGCTCGTGGCCCGTCGCGTTCACCAATCCGTTCCTGCTCGATCTCGACGGCGACGGCCAGTGGCGGGCGCCGGGGCTCCCGCCGTGAGGAGGCTCGGGCGGTCGGCGCTGTCCCTCGCGTGCCTGATGGTCTCGGTTCGCGCCTCCGCGGCCGACGTCTGTCCCCGTGGTGGCGATCCCGCCGCGGGGCCGCTGGCCGGCGGCCCCGGCCCCGCCGACTTCGGCGCGGTCCCCGAAGCCTGCGGCGCGACGGACGCCCTGCTGCGCTTCCGCGGTGCGCTGCTGGTCGCGACGACGATGCCCGACTACTACGGCAGGGTGATCGGTGTGGCGACGCTTCGCGGGCGCTACCAGCTGAACGAGCAGTCGACGTTTTCGATCGCCGCCGACGTGTTCAACTACCACTACATCAGCAACGCCGGCCTGGCGTCCCACGGGGCGTCGGTGGGCCCGGGCACGGTCGCGTTTCAGCGGACGTTCGCGGCCGGCGCCGAGACGGCCGCGTCGCTGCATGCGCGCGCGCTGGTGCCGCTCGATTCGGCGCGCCAGAACGGCTTCGAGACCGGGCTGGAGATTGGCGCCGGGCTGCGGATGGGGGCAGGGAAGCGCTGGATCGTCGACGGGGTCGACACTGGCCACGCCGACCGACGTCGTCGGAGGCCAGATCTCACGCCCGGCTCGTGTCGGGGGCCCTCGCCGAGGCGTGGCTGCGCCTGCGCCCGTGGGTGGCGGTGGGAGCCGGAATGGACCTGCGCCTGCAGGTCGCGCCCGATTTCGAGGTCATCTCGGCCGTTCCCCGGGTGGGGGCCCGATTCCGCCTGCCCCGGCGGTTCTGGACCGCGGTCCTGGTCGAGGTTCCGGTCGCCGGGCAGGACCGGACCGACGACCTGATCACGGGGCTGTTCCTGGGGTTTTCGGCCAGCTGAGCCAGCCGCACGCTTTGCTTGCCCAAACGCGGCGAGATCGATATACTTCCGCGCCCGTATGGCCAAGTACAAGATGAAGACGAACAGCAGCGCGAAGAAGCGCTTCAAGTTGACCGCCAAGGGCCGCGTCAAGCGGGAGCACGCTTATCTGCGCCACAACCTCGGAGCGAAGTCGTCCCGGCGCGAAGCGCAAGCTGCGCCGGGGCGCCTACGTCAGCAAGACGCAGGAGCATCATATCGACGCGATGCTCCCCTACGGCCTTCCCTAAACAACAAGGAACCTGACCCTCACCCTGACCCTCTCCCCACGGGAGAGGGGAAATGACGAAAGAAGTTTTTCAACATGCCTCGCGCCAAAGGTGGTCCGAAGACACGTCATCGCCGGAACCGAATTCGCAAGCACGCGAAGGGGTTTCGCGGCGGCCGCTCGAAGCTGTGGAAGGCCGCGGTAGAGGCGGTCCATCGCAAGTGGCGCTTCGCGTTTTTTCACCGCCGCAAGCGCAAGCCGGATTTTCGCGGCCTCTGGATCACCCGCATCAACGCCGCCGCCCGTGAGCTCGGGATCTCGTACTCGCGCCTCGTCGCGGCGCTCGACAAGTCCAACATCGCGCTCGATCGCAAGATTTCTCGCCGACCTGGCGATCAGCGATCCGGCGGCTTTCAAGAAGGTCGTCGAGACGGCGCGCGCGGCCTAGCAGGCCGCGCGAGGGGACGCGCTAGACGCCGTGTCCAGCGCAGAAACCAGCAAGCTCATCGCCGAGCTGGATCGGCTCGCGGCCGAGTTCGGCGGCGAGATCGGCGCGCTCGCCACCGAGGAGGAGATCCGCCTCGCGCAGGCCCGATACCTGGCAAGAAGGGGAAGGTCTCCGAGTTGATGAAGGCGCTCGGCAAGCTGCCGTCCGCCGATCGTCCCGCCGTCGGGGAGGCCGCGAATCGCGCCAAGTCGACCATCGAGCGCGCGGTGACGGAGCGGCTGGCGGCGCTCGACGAGGCGAGCCTGTCGACGGACCTCGCGCGGGTCGTCGACGTGACGCTGCCCGCGCGGGGTGGCGCACTGGGGACGCTTCACCCGCTGACGCTGGTGCGCCGCGAGATCGAGACGATCTTTCTCGGGCTGGGCTTCGAGGTGCGGACCGGGCCCTGGATCGAGACGGAGTGGAACAACTTCGACGCGCTCAACACGCCGCCCGACCATCCCGCGCGCGACATGCAGGACACGTTCTTCGTCGAGGGCGGCCGCATCCTCCGCTCGCACACGTCGCCGGTCCAGATCCGGACGATGCTCGGGCAGCCGCCGCCGATCCGGATCGTCGCGCCGGGCAACGTGTTCCGCCGCGACGACGACGCCACGCACACCCCGATGTTCCCGCAGATGGAAGGGCTGTTCGTCGACAAGGACGTCTCGTTCGCCGACCTCAAGGGGACGCTGCTGCACTTCGTGCATCGGTTCTTCGGACCCAAGCTGGGCATCCGCCTGCGCCCCAGCTACTTCCCGTTCACCGAGCCGTCGGCCGAGGTCGACGCCGCGTGCTACCTCTGCGCCGGCAACGGCCGGATTCGAGGGGCGCACCTGCCGCCTGTGCAAGGGCAGCGGCTGGATCGAGATCGGCGGCGCGGGGATGGTCCATCCCAACGTCTTCCGCGCGGTCGGTTATGACCCGCGGGCGGTCAGCGGGTTCGCGTTCGGCGTCGGGCTGTCGCGGATGGCGATGCTGAAGTTCGAGGTCGACGATCTGCGCTCGTTCTACGAGCACGACGCCCGCTTCCTGGCGCAATTCCGATGAAGGTCTCTTTCAACTGGCTCCGCGAGCCTCGTCGAGCTCAAACCGGGCGTGACCGCCGACAGCGTCGCGCAGCAGCTGACGCTCGTCGGGCTCGAGGTCGAGTCGATCGAGCGCCGCGGGCGGGATGTGGCCGGCGTCGTGATTGCAGAAGTCCGGGGCTCGCGCCCGCACCCGGGCGCGGAGAAGCTGACGCTGGTCCGCGTGGTCGCGGGGGGAGGCCAACAGGAGGAGGCAGAGGTCGTGTGCGGCGCGAAGAACGTTCCGGCGCCGGGCGGCAAGGTGGCCTGGGCACCTCCTGGCGCGACGCTGCCGGGAGGCCGGAAGCTGGAACGGAAGGACGTTCGCGGTGTCTCGTCGCCGGGGATGCTGTGCAGCGAGGTCGAGCTGGGGATCAGCGAGGCAGGTGACGGAATCTTGATTCTGTCGCCCGACGCGCCGGCGGGCGCCGAGCTGGCCCGCCATGTTGGGCTGCTCGACGAGGTGCTGGAGGTCAACGTCACGCCGAACCGACCTGATGCGCTTTCGCACGTCGGCATCGCGCGCGAGGTGGCGGCATTGTTCCGCGCGGCCTGGCGGGTGCCCGCCGCCGAGGCCGCCCCCGAGATCGCGCTGCCGGCCGGACGGGGCGTTGACATTCAGATCCGCGACGCGGCCGGCTGCCCGCGCTACAACGCCCGCATCATCACCGGCCTGGCGGTCGGCCAGAGCCCGCTCGCGTTGCGCGTCCGCCTGGCTGCCTGCGGGATGCGCGCGATCTCGAACCTGGTCGACGTGACGAACTACGTGATGCTCGAGACCGGGCACCCGCTACACGCGTTCGACCTCGACAAGCTGCGCGGCGGCATCCACGTCCGGCGCGCGAACCGCGGCGAGCGCATGACGACCCTCGACGGCGTGGACCGGCCGCTGCAGGAGGGCGACGTGGTGATCGCGGACGACCGCGGCGCGATCGCGCTGGCGGGCGTGATGGGCGGCGCGGAGAGCGAGATCTCCGAGGCGACGAAGGACGTGCTGCTCGAGACCGCGACGTTCGATCCGCGGCGATTCGCCGGACCGCGAAGCGGCTGGGACTGCACAGCGAGGCGTCGCACCGCTTCGAGCGCGGCGTCGACGCCGAGGGCATCCCGCACGCGAGCCGCCGCGCCGCGACGCTGCTGGCACGCGCCGGCGGCGGCGCCGTGGCGGGGAGGGCGTCGACCGCTACCCGCAGCAGCACGAGCCGCGGCGGGTGGCGCTGTCGTTCGCGGGTCTGTCGCGGCTGGCGGGCTTCGAGATCCCCTTGTCGCAGGCAGCGGAGAAACTGGGGGCGATCGGGATTGCCACCACGCCCGACGGAGTCGACCGGCTCAACGCCACGATCCCCAGCTTCCGTCCCGACATTTCGATCGAGGAGGACCTCGTCGAGGAGGTCATGCGTCTCGTCGGATACGACCGGGCGCCGGCGCGGCTGCCGCGTTCCAGCGGCGCGCCCGAGCCGAGCCCGCAGGCGTTCTCCGATCGCGCCCGCGATCTGCTGGCGGCGCTCGGCCTCGCCGAGATCGTGAGCTGGGGCTTCGTGCCGCGCGCCTGGCTGGCGCCGCTGGGCGCGCCGCTGGCCGAGGGCGTCGTCGTCAAGAACCCGATTTCCTCCGACTATGAGGTGATGCGCACGTCGCTGCTGCCCGCGCTGCTGGACGCCGCCCGCCGCAACGTCGCACGCGGGGTCGCCGACGTCAGCCTGTTCGAGGTCGGTCCCGTGGTCTGGCGGGCGACCGACGCCAAGGAGCCGCCCGATGAATCGATCCAGGCGGCGGCCATGCTCGTCGGCCGGCGTCCGGACTGGCTACGGCCCGGCGCGGCCGTTGATTTCTACGACGGCAAGCGTATCGCCGCCGAGTTGCTGCGGGTCTCGGCGTCGCGTCGGCGCGTTTCGTGCCGGTGCGCGACGGCCTGCTGCACCCGGGCGCGGGCGCCGCGATCGAGATCGAAGGGCGCGCGGGGCCGGTGGGCCGCGTCGGCGAGGTTCGACCCCCGCGTCGCGCGGGCTCTGGGGCTGGAGCAGCGGGCCGTCTACGTCGAGGTGATGCTCGACGCGCTGGCGGGCGGCTAAGTCCTTCAGCGTGTCGACGACGGCCCGCGCGACGAAGGCGAGGAAGGTCGGATTGACGCCGTACGAGCTTGCCCAGTCCTTCTTCAGCTTCTGCCTCAGCGCCGCGATCTTCGTCATGTCGATCTCGATGGAGCTCGTCACGTGAGCCGAGGTGTCGAGGGAGCGGCGCATGTGCTCGGCGATGCCCTTGCGCATGGCGCTCATCGGCTCGGAGGTCTCGCCCTCCTGGACCTGCGCGGCGGGAGCTGCCTGCGGAGCCGCGGCGGGCGCAGGTGCCGACGGCGCTTCTTCGGCCGGGGACTCGGCCGGCGCGGGAGCCTGCCCTGCCTGGCCGGACTCGATGTAGCCGAGGATGTCCTTCTTCGTGACCCGGCCGCCGCGGCCGGTGCCCTCGACGCTCCCGACGTCGACGTTGTGCTCGGCCGCGATCCGCGCGACGACCGGGGAGACGAACTTCGCCTCGCGACGGCCGTTGTCGTCCTCCGCCTTGGGCGCCGCAGGCGCCTCGGGGGCGGCTGCGGGCGGCTCGTGCGCAGCTTCTTGCTCGGGCTCGGGTGCCTCCGCTGCCTTCGCGGCGGCGGGACCTTCGCCCTCGGCGCCGGAAGCCGCCTCGGCTTCCTGTGCGGCCTCCTGGGTCGGCGGCTCCGGCGGAGCCTCGGCCTCGACCTCGGCGCCCTCGGGGGCGATGACCGCGATCTTCGTCCCGACGGCGACCGTCTCTCCCTCCTGGGCGAGGATCTGCTGGAGGACTCCGTTCGCCGGGCTCGGGACCTCCGTGTCGACCTTGTCCGTCGAGATCTCGAGCAGCGACTCGTCCGCGGCGATCGCCTCGCCCTCGGACTTGAGCCACTTCGTGATCGTGCCCTCCGAGACGGAGACGCCCATCTGGGGCATGACGACGTCGACTGCGGTTCCGGTGGTTGCCATCAGGTCGCTAGTACTCCGCGAGCTCCTTCAAGCCTGCCACCACGTCTTCGACCTGCGGGATGAAGGCCTTCTCGAGCGGGGGTGAGAACGGCACCGGGGTATCGGGCGCGGCGATGCGGCGCACGGGCGCGTCGAGGTGCTCGAATGCCTCCTCGGAGATCGACGCGGCGATCTCGGCGCCGAAGCCGCCGGTGAGCGTGTCCTCGTGGAGGACGAGCGCCTTCGACGTCTTCTCGACGGAGCGCAGCACTGCATCCTTGTCCCAGGGGGCCAGCGTGCGGAGGTCGAGGATCTCGACCGAGATGCCGTCGCCCTCGAGCTTCTGGGCGGCCTCGTCGGCGGTGTAGACCATCGCTCCCCACGTGATCAGGGAGATGTCGTCGCCCTCGCGGTGTGTTCGTGCCTCGCCGAAGGGAACCGTGTAGCGCTCATCCGGCACCTCGTCCTTGATGCGCCGGTACAGGTGCTTGTGCTCGAAGTAGAGAACCGGGTTCGGATCGTGGATCGCCTCGATGAGGAGGCCCTTCGCGTCAGCCGGCGTGGCCGGGCAGACGACCTTGAGCCCGGGGATGTGCGCGAAGCTCGACTCCGGGTTCTGCGAGTGGAAGGGCCCGCCCGAGAAGCCGCCGCCGGAGGGGAGCCGGACCGTGATCGGCACCGGGGTTCCCGCGCGGTAGCGCTGCTTCGCCGCGACGGTGACCAGGTGGTCCCAGGCGCACGAGATGAAGTCTGCGAACTGCATCTCGGCGACCGGGCGCATGCCCATGATCGCGGCGCCGGTGCAGCCGCCGACGATCGCCGTCTCGGAGAGCGGCGCGTCGATGACGCGCCAGGGGCCGAACTCCTCCTGGAAGCCCTGTGTCACCTTGAAGGCACCGCCGTAGACGCCGACGTCCTCGCCGATGATGAAGACGCGCTTGTCGCGCTGCATCTCGGAGCGGAGCCCATCGGAGATCGCCTGCAGATACGTCTTGACGGCCATCAGTCGGTCACTTACTTGTGGTGGGGAGTCTCGAGGTCTTCCGGAGTGGCGTACACGCCCTCGAGGAGCGTGTCGAGGTCCGGCATCGGGCTTTCGTCGGCGCGTTGCACCGCATCGTTCAGGATCTTCTTGACGTACCCGCGGATCTCGTCCTCTTCCTCGTCCGTGAAGTCGGCGTTCTCGCGGAGCCAGGTGCGGTAGCGCTCGAGCGGGTCGCGCTTCGCCCACTCCTCGAACATCTCCTTCGGGACGTAGGAGGCGTCGTCGTGGACGGCGTGCCCTTCCATCCGAAGCGTGAGGCACTCGATGAGGGTCGGGCCGCCGCCCTCCCGTGCCTTCTCGATCGCGGCCTTGGCTTCGCGGTAGACGGCGAGAACGTCGGTGCCGTCGACGACGACGCCCTCGAACCCGTACGCCTTCGCGCGGTCGGCGATGTGCTCGCAGGCGTACTCGAGATGGGTCGGCGTCGAATAAGCCCACTGGTTGTTGTCGCAGATGAACACGACCGGGAGGCGGCGGACTCCGGCGAGGTTCATGCCCTCGTGAGTGTCGCCGCGCGCGGAGGCGCCTTCGCCGAACCAGGTGAGCGCGACTCGCTTCTCCTCGCGGATGCGGAAGGCGAGCGCGCAGCCGACTGCGACCGGCAGCATCGCGGGCAGATGGCTGACCATGGCGATCAGCCCGAGGCGGTCGTCGGCCATGTGGACGTTCCCGTCCTTGCCCTTGGTCGGCCCGTCCGCGCGGCCCATGAACTGGGCGAAGATCCGCCAGGGCTCGACTCCGCGGACGATGTGCACGCCCATGTCGCGGTGGAGCGGCGTGCCCACGTCCTCCGGGCCCATGGCGGTGGCGATGCCGACCGACGCGGCCTCGTTTCCGCGGCCCGTATAGAAGCTTCCGGGGATCTTCCCCTGCTTGTAGAGGATGTGGCCGCGCTCCTCGATCCCGCGGGTGAGGAGCAGGTGACGGTAGATCCCGAGCAGGTCCTCGCGGTCGAGGCCCGCCTCCTTGATCTCCGTCAGAGAGCTGACTGGCTCTGCTTCCCTGGCAACGGCCATGCCGGATCGAACTGTAGCCGCTCCATTAGGGTCTGAAAGCGTGGGCAAGGCCTCCGACTGGCTTCGGGAAGAGCGACGGAAGACCCTCGGCGACTGGGTCTCGTTCTGCCTCGCCTGCGGGCACGCCCAGCGCTACTTCGAGGACCTCGAGGCGGAGCTGCCCGCGTCGTGTCCGGCGTGCGGCGGCGAGATGCGAGCGCGCTGCCCCGAGTGCGGCGCGCGGTTCTCATCCGCCTTTGCGGTCGAGTGCGAGGCGTGTGGCGCGCTCCCTGCGCCCGCCCGAGGCGTTCGGCGGGCCGATCCGCAAGTCCGGCCGTTAGGTCCCTGAGATCTCGGAGAAGCGGATGAGCGTGACCACGTCCTCTTCGGTCACGTCACGGTTGTAGAGGTGCCCGAGGAAGCTCGCCATGTCCTCAGGGCGGCGGATCTCCGGGTTGTCGTGCTCGATCTCCCGTGGCGAGAGCTCCATCAGCCGTTTCACCTCGACCTTGTCGATGACGGCGTCGAAGATCTTCTCGCGCGGCCCGTAGCGCTGCCCGACGAGGATCTGCACGACCATTCCCTTCTTGTACTTGCCGGACTTGTCGCCCAGGCGGATCGTTGCGGTCTTCCGCCTGCTCCGCAGCTGGTCGGCGACGATGGACGAGTAGAAGTTGAGGGCGTACATGGAGCTGGGATCGAGCGGCACGAGGCCGCAGCATCATACGGCGCGTTCGTCGATTAGTTGAAGAGCCTTCGCGGCCATCTCGCGCTCGCCCTTGTACGTGAGGAGGCGCGGAGCCTCCTCGAGCGGGAGCCAGCGCGTCTCGGCGACCTCGTGGCGGAACTCGTCCGTGATGTCGCCGAGCCGCCCCGCGGAGTAGCGAACGAGGTAGAAGCTGACGATCTTGAAGACCCGCTCGCCCTCCCAGCTGTAGACGTAGCGGACGTCGCCGAGCTTCTCGACGAGGCGGCCGCGCACCCCGGTTTCCTCGGTCACCTCGCGAAGCGCGGTGTCGGCCGGCGGCTCGCCTTCCCCCACGAGACCTTTCGGCAGAGCCCAGACCTTCTCACGCCCGCCGGGTCGGATCGCAGCCATGTGCCAGGCGCCGCGGATCTTCCGGACGACCACGCCCCCTGCGGAGAACTCTCGCCGCACGAGGTGAAGCTAGCATCGGCCGGATGCGCCGCCTGCTCCTGCTCGTCTGCGTGGTCATCTTCGTCGAGACGATGCTGTACTCGGCGCTCGTCCCGCTCCTTCCGCACTACAAGGACGAGTTCGGGCTCTCGAAATCGGCCGCCGGCCTCCTCGTGGCGGCCTACGCCGCGGGAGCGCTGGCCGCTGCGTTGCCGGGGGGAATCGCCGCGGCCCGCTACGGCCCTCGGCGCGCCATGCTCATCGGCATCGCGCTCATGGGCGTCGCGAGCCTCGCGTTCGGCTTCGCCGGCGACGCCTGGACTCTCGGAATCTCGCGCTTCGCACAGGGCGTGGGCGGGTCGCTCGCCTGGGCCGGCGCGCTCACGTGGCTCATCGCCGCCTCGCCCGTCACGCGGCGCGGAGAGATGCTCGGGACGGCGATCGGCTCTGCGATCTTCGGGGCCCTGTTCGGGCCCGCGATCGGCGCCCTCGCCGTCCACGTCGGGCCGCGCGAGGTGTTCGTCGGGCTGGCCGGCCTGACCGTCGTGCTCGCCGCGTGGACGCTGCGGACACCGGGCGCGGCCGCCGAGCCGCCGCGTAAAGGCGCGATCTCGCGCGCGCTTCGAAATGTCGAGATCCGCCAGGCGCTCTGGCTCATGAGCGTTCCGGCGCTCGTCTTCGGGATCGTGGGCGTCCTCGTCCCCCTCAAGCTCGACCAGGCCGGCTGGAGCGCGACCGCGATCGCGATCGCCTGGGTCGTCTCGGCGGCGATCGAGATGGTGATCGCGCCGCTCATCGGCCGCGTCTCGGACCGCCGCGGGCGTCTCCTCCCACTCCGCATCGCGCTCATGGGTGCAATCGCCGTGCTCGTCGGCTTCGCCTTCGCCAATCGGCCTGCCGTGATCGTCCCCATCCTCATCGTCTCGGGGATCACCTTCGGCGGCTTCTGGGCGCCGGCAATGGCGCTCCTCTCGGATGCCGCCGATCGCATGGGCCTCGCTCAGGGGCTCGCGTTCGGGCTCATGAACATGGCGTGGGGCGCGGGGAACGCACTCGGGCCCGCGGTCGGCGGGGCGATTGCCGACGCGGCCGGGGACGCCGTCCCCTTCCTGATCATGGCGGTCTTCTGCGCTGCGACTTTGGCGAGCCTCGGTGTCGCCGGCACCCGGCGCATTCGAGTCCCGGAAAGTTCTTGATCCGCTCCTCCAGAATGCGCTAGCATGGCCTTTGGCACTCCGCACCGGAGAGTGCCAAGTTCTTACAGTCAGACGCTGCAACGCAAGGAGGAACGCTGAATGGACCTGCAGCCATTGGGTGATCGGCTGATCGTCGAGGCCCTCGAGGAGGAAGAGACCACCTCGAGCGGAATCGTCCTGCCGGACACCGCGAAGGAGAAGCCCCAGCGCGGTCGCGTGCTCGCTGTCGGCCCCGGTTCTCGGGACGAGGGCGGCAACTACATCGCGATGGACGTCGTCGAGGGCGACGAGGTCATCTACTCGAAGTACGGCGGCACCGAGATCCGGCTCGGCAGTGATGACTATCTGATCCTGCGCGAGTCCGACATCCTCGCCAAGGTCGTCACGACCGGCAAGAAGGGCTCGAAGAAGAAGGAGATGGCAGGCGCAGCCGCTTAAGGCCCCTGCCGGAAAACCAACGGAGGAAAGCTGAATGGCACACAAGGAAATCCTGTTCAACGAGGAGGCGCGGCGCGCTCTCGAGCGCGGTGTGAACGTCCTCGCTGACGCGGTCAAGGTCACTCTTGGCCCCAAGGGTCGGTACGTCGTGCTCGACAAGAAGTTCGGCGCGCCGACGATCACGAACGACGGCGTCACGATCGCTCGCGAGATCGAGGTCGAGGACGTCTTCGAGAACCAGGGCGCTCAGCTCGTCCGCGAGGTCGCGACCGAGACGAACGAGAAGGCCGGCGACGGCACCACGACCGCGACCGTTCTTGCCCAGGCCATCGTCCGCGAGGGCCTGAAGAACGTTGCCGCGGGCGCGAACCCGATGGGACTCAAGCGCGGCATCGAGACCGCGGTCGAGGCCGTCTCGGAGAACCTGCAGAAGCAGTCGAAGGAGATCTCCGGCAAGGAGGACATCGCCCGCGTCGCCACGATCTCGTCGCGCGAGCGCGAGATCGGCGACGTCATCGCCGATGCCATCGAGAAGGTCGGCAAGGACGGCGTCGTGAACGTCGAGGAGGGCCAGACACTCGGCCTCGAGCTCGAGTTCACCGAGGGTATGCAGTTCGACAAGGGCTATCTGTCGCCGTACATGGTCACCGACCCCGAGCGGATGGAGGCGGTGCTCGAGGACCCGTTCGTCCTCGTCGCCAACCAGAAGATCGGCGCGGTCAAGGACCTCCTGCCCGATCCTGGAGCAGGTCATCCAGGCCGGCCGGCCGCTGCTCATCGTGGCCGAGGACGTCGAGGGCGAGTCTCTCGCCACCATCGTCGTCAACAAGCTGCGCGGCACCTTCCAGGCCGTCGCCGTCAAGGCGCCGGGCTTCGGTGACCGCCGCAAGCGCATGCTCGAGGACATCGCCATCCTCACGGGTGCCGAGGTCATCACCGAGGAGATGGGTCTCAAGCTCGAGAACACGAAGCTCTCGCAGCTGGGCCGCGCCCGCCGCATCGTCATCGACAAGGACTCGACGACGATCATCGACGGGGCAGGCGAGTCCGACGCCATCAAGGGCCGGATCAAGCAGCTGAAGGCCGAGATCGAGAACACCGACTCGGACTTCGATCGCGAGAAGCTCCAGGAGCGCCTCGCGAAGCTGTCCGGCGGAGTTGCCGTCGTCAAGGTCGGCGCTTCCACCGAGACGGAGATGAAGGAGAAGAAGCACCGCGTCGAGGACGCGCTCGAGGCCACTCGGGCCGCTCTCGAGGAGGGCATCGTGCCCGGCGGCGGCGTCGCTCTCTTGAACGCCGTCGCGGCGATCTCGCTCGACGACTTCGAGGGCGACGAGCGCACCGGCGCTCGCATCGTCGCTCGGGCGCTCGAGGAGCCGATCCGCCAGCTCGCCGACAACGCCGGGCTCGAGGGCTCGATCGTCGTCGACAAGATCCGGACCGGGACGAAGGGCCACGGGCTCAACGTCGACACCGGCGAGTACGAGGATCTGGTCAAGGCCGGGATCATCGACCCGACCAAGGTCACGCGGCTTGCGCTGCAGAACGCGGCGTCGATCGCGAAGAACATCCTCACGACCGAAGCCGTCGTCGCCGAGGTGCCTGAGAAGGCCGGTGCCGGCGCCGGTGCGGGCATGCCCGACATGGGCGGGATGATGTAAGGAGCCGCAAGGCTTCTGGCAGTACAGAAAGGGGCGCCTCGCGGCGCCCCTTTCTCGTTCGGTTTCCGTTTCCGCTACGGCGTGTAGTCGCCGTAGATGTTCTGGTCGATGCCCACCGTCGCGCGGGCAGCGGTCGCCGCTCCACGCCCCGTCTTCGAAGACGCGGCACTGGAGGACGTCGGCCGTTGCGTTGTCCTCGTCCTCCGGGACTTCGCGCGGGTCGGCTCCCTGGACAGTGTTTCTCCAGTCCGTCCAGACGCCGTACGAAAAGTCGTTCACGGAGCTGACGTAGAGATAGTCGCCGGCGAACGGCACCGTGCGGTCGGAGAACTGCTCGTAGTTCGGGTTGGACGTGAAGTTGCTCACGCGCGTCGACGTCCAGTTCGTCCCGAAGTTCGACGAGGTCGCCGCCCAGGCGTCGAGCGACGGCACCGTCGAGCGGTCCTCACAGTTCCCGATCGGCCTCGTGACGCTGTAGCAGGTGTCCATCCGAGAATCCCACCAGATCGCGTGCAGCGTTCCCCGCGAGGCCTGGGCGGGATTGTCCGCCGAGATGTCCGGGAAGATCTGGTGCCCGGTCGTCTCGTCGTCGATCAGATTCGGGCCGAACTTCGACCCGTTCGAGCCGTTGACGCGGAGGAAGAAGATCCCCGCCTGGCTGCCTTCGCCGGATTCGATCGTCCCGTACGACGAGCCGGTGTCCGCCTCGGTGCCCGGCTTCGTCGCGTCGTACACGACGTAGAAGCGATCCGGGTTCGCCGTGTCGAACTGGTCGGCTGTCGCACGCGGCTGCGTGTCGCGGCGGAAGAACGTGAAGCCGGACTCGCAGTGTGCGCCGAAGTCGCCGCAATCGCGGGCGTTGCCCTCTTCCGTGGGCTCGTCCTCTCCGGCCGGGTCGTCCGGCTGGGACTGCGCCGGCGCCGCCTCGGGCTCGGCCATGTCCTGCGCGTCGTTCTCGATGAACTTCTGCAGGAGCGTCGGCCGGGTGAACGTGCGTCCGCAGTCGGTCGAGCGGACGTAGTAGAACTCGTTCCCCTCATGGCCGCGGCCGGACGCGAAGCTGCGGAAGACGAGGTAGATATTGCTGTTCCCCGTCACCGCGATATCCGGGAACTGAACGTCGGAGATCGTCTGCGAGAGCTTCATCGGCGTCGAGAACGTGACGCCGTGGTTCGTCGAGCGCGAGAAGTAGATCCCCACGCCCCCGTGATTCCCGCTGAAGCGAGACCACGAGAAGTAGACGTTGTTGTCGCAGCGGCCGTCCGAGTTGTGGTCGGCTTCGATGGTCGTCTTGTCGTTGAAGATCCCGAGCAGGTTCGGCGCGGACGAGCCGCGGTTCACGAGGAAGGTCTGGCGGTAGCGCTTCCCGTCGTTCTGCGGATTGCCCGTCGGTCCGCTCGGGTTGTCATAGGTCGCGACCCAGACGTCGCCGAAGGTCTTCGGCGTCCCCGCCGGGTCGTCCGAGCTCTCCGAGCCGAAGAACGCGCGGCCCTGGGCATCCCAGGCGATCACCGGGTCTCCGGCGCTCGCCGTGCGGACCTGCTGCTTCGCGATCTGGCCGTACGGCGACGTGTCGTCCGGATAGCCGGGCACGAGCGAGCTGGCGAAGCTCGAACCGGCGTTCTCGGAGCGGTAGTAGCCGAGCCAGATCGGGCCGACCGGGATCGGATTCCCATTGGCGTCGTTCGTGTTGTAGACGCCGCAGTAGTCGTTCGAGCTTCCAAGGATCACGTTGGTGTTCCTCGGGTCGACGGCTATTGCCGGTTCGTTCTGCCGGCCCCGTGAGCGCGAGCACTCGGCGAGCGTCGCGTCCGAGTAGGGCGCTCCGGTCGCAAGGGTGTACGAGCTGACGTAGCCGGGGTCGCTGGCGTCGTGAGTGAGCCTCACGTCGGCCCCTGGCGTCGAGGCGGCGGCAACGCCGACCAGCACGCCGAATGTGAGGGCGAGTGCCCCCAGTAGTGTCCATCTCCTCATAGGTCCCCCCTAAGTCCGCGGACGTTGAAGCGCGGCGACTATACGCCTCGCCCGGCCGGTTTGCGGTGGGAAGCGATTAAGAAACTGAGAAGGGGTCCGTACACTGAATCCGATGAGCTCACGAGCGTCGAACGGCAAGGCTTTTCGGGTGGACAGAGGCTATGTCGAGGTCTCGGGCCCGGATGCCGGGGACTTCCTCGAGCGAATGCTCTCGAACGAGATCGCGACGCTCGAGGCCGGCTCCTCGAAGCCCGCGCTTCTCTTGACTCCGAAAGGGCGGATCATCGCGCCGCTCCGTGCGGTCAGAACCGCCGAGGACGTGTTCCTGCTCGTCACCGACTCGTCCGACCTCGCGGGCCCGGTCGCCGACTCCCTTTTGGCTTCCCGCTTCGCGTCCAGGTGCGAGATCGAGACTCGTCCGTGGGTGGGCTTCGTCCAGCTCGGCAGCGAGCCCGAGGAGCCTGCCGTCGCGATCCCCGATTTCGGGGTCGAGGCATGGGAGGCCTGGCGTGACCATGCGGAAGACGGTGCGGACGCGACGGCGCTCGAGCGTTTGCGGATCGACGCCGGAACGCCCGCCTGGGGCAAGGAGCTCGACGAGACGGTCCTCCCGGCCGAAGCAGGCCTCGACGAGACCCACATCTCGTTCACGAAGGGCTGCTTCCCCGGCCAGGAGCCGATCGCGCGGCTGCGGCACCGGGGGCATGTGAATCGCCGCCTGCGCACGCTCGAGGTCCCGGCGGCCAGCGCCGGCGACGAGATCGTCTGGAACGACAAGGTGGTCGGCCGCGTGACGAGCGCCGTGGAGGGCCGCGCGCTGGGCTATGTGCGCACCGAGGTGCCGGAGGACGAGCTCCTGGTCATCGGCGGCTCGCAGGCGAAAATGCGCCCGGCATGATTCGAACATGCGACCTCTGCCTCCGCAGGGCAGCGCTCTATCCCCTGAGCTACGGGCGCGGGGCTAGGCGATCAGTGTAGCCGCGCTCGTCAGGCGGCCGAGCCCAGCGACGCGATCACGTAATCAACGCGGCCTTCGCGGACGAACTCCCACATCCGCGGGCCGCCGACTCCGGCACGGCGGTCGAGAAATGCGTTGAGTGCGGAGTTGTCCATGCCGGCTTCGCGCGCGGCCAAGAGGAGGTGCTCGACGGCCGGAAGGGGCTCGCCGTCCGGGCCGAACTGCCAGGCGGGATAGACGTGCTCCAAGCCGCCGTCCCTGGGCACGCCGAAGAGCTCACCGGCGCGGCGGCGAGCTTCGATGCGGGCCGGGTCGGCGCCGAGGCGCGCCGCCAGCCAGGAAGTCGTGAAGGAGTTCGAGTCGGATCGCATGGAGTTGCACTACGGGCGGCCCGCTGGGCGAGCCGCCCGTGACGTGGACTCAGTTTGACGCATCAGGCGGCGGCAGTCGCAGCCTGCGGAGCCGCCGGAGCGGGAACGTACTGCGGCGTGTAGCCGACCAGGCGGCCCATCGCGGCGCCGGCCGAGAGTGCGGCCTTCTGGATCGCGCCGGGGACGTGCGGGGCGCGGACGTCGTCGAAGTACTCGTTGGCGATGACGGCCATGCGGACCGGGTTCGGCATCCCTTTCTTGTTCGTCTTGCCGTCTGCGGCGAGGGCGAACATCGTCTCGAGGAAGGACTCGAACTCGAGCGCGGGGCTGACCTTGGCGGTGAAGCGAGCCTCGTCGTCGCCGACGTTCTTGAAGCGGTGGATCGTGCCGGGCTCGACGGTGACCGAGCCGCCCGCGTTGACCACGACCTTGTCGCCGTCCTTCCGGAACTCGACGGAGCCGCTCTGGATCTCGAACTCCTCGGTCTGGTACGGGTGCACGTGGCTGGCGACGCCGCCGCCGGGAGCGACCGCGGCCTCGATCAGCACGTACTCGCCGCCGGTGTCGCGCGAGGTCTTGTGGAACGTGATGCGCTCGCCGGTGACGGGATTCTCGATTGTCTGTCCGGTGGAAATCACTTCGGGTTCCTCCTTGTTCCTTGGGGGGTCGTGCCTGACTCGCTCAATCTCGTGTTTCGTGGCCTTCTTGACGATGGAGGCACCCTGCGTCTTCCGGTGAGGCTGGCCGCGTGGGCCGGGGTGGTGGTAACTCGAGGTCGCTAGTGTGGTCGGGTGCGCATCTGCTCCCTCGTCCCGGGCGCCACCGAGGTGCTTTTTGCGCTTGGTTTGGGGGAAAGCGTGGTCGGCGTCACCCATGAGTGCGACTGGCCGTACGAGGCGGAGTCGCGGCCGCGGGTCACGACCTCCCACCTTCAGAGCGGCGACCTCTCGAGTGCCGAGATCGATGCGGCCGTGGCCGAGGCCGCCCACGAAGGGAAGGCGCTCTACGCGGTCGACGAGGCGGTCTGGGAAGAGATCCAGGCGGACGTGGTCGTTGCGCAGGAGCTCTGCGACGTCTGCGCGGTGTCGGCGGGCGAGGTGCGCCGCCTGGACGTCGAGGTGATCGACTACTCGCCGGCGACGCTGGACGGCGTGCTCGGTCACATCACCGCGCTCGGGTGGCGGCTCGACGCGGAGGCCGCGGCCGACGAGCTGACCAACGGCATGCGCTCACGGCTGGAGCGGGTGCGAGCCGCGCTCGCGGAGAACGAGACGTACCCCCGCGTCTATGTGTCGGAGTGGCTGGAGCCGCCGTATGCCGCCGGCCACTGGGTGCCGGACATGGTCTCTGCCGCGGGCGGCATGGAGATCGCGGGAATCGCCGGCGAGCCCTCGTTTCGGATGCGCTGGACGGATGTCGCCGGGCTCGAGCCCGACACCGTCGTCCTGGCCCCGTGCGGCTTCGACCTCGACCGCACGCTCAGCGAAGTCGTCACGCTCGACCTCAGCGCCCACCTCCTCGGCACCGCAGCGCGCCAGGAGAGCCGCGTCTTCGCCGTGGACGCGAACGGCTACTTCTCCCGCCCGGGCCCCCGGCTCGTCGACGGCGTCGAGCTGCTCGCCTACCTTCTCCACCCCGACGCGTACTCCGATCCGGGTATCCCCTGGTCGCGCGTCAGGCTGTGACGACGACCTCGTCGCCCTGAATCTCGACCCTGAACACCCGCGCGGGCTCGTTTCCGAAGAGGCAGGCGCCGGTGTCTAGGTCGAACTTCCAGCCGTGGAACGCGCACGTCAGCGTGTCGCCGAGGATCTCGCCCTCGTGCAGCGGGTTGCCCTCGTGGGGACAGGCGTTGGCAAAGGCGTGAGCGCGGCCGTCGACCACGAACACGGCGACCTCCGTCCCTTCGACCTCGACGAGTGCGCGGCCATCCGTATCGAGGCTCGAAAGCGGGATCCGCACAGGCTCCACGCGGCCTAGACTACTCCGCCCCGATGCCCCTCTATCTCCGTGAATCCGAGGTTGCCGAGCTGCTTTCGCCCGAGGAGGCGGTCGAAGCCGTCGAGGGCTGCTTCCGCAGGATGGCAGCCGGCCGCGTCGAGCTCCGGCCGCGGTTCCGGCTCGGGCTCAACCCCGGCGTCTTGAACGTCATGGCCGCGTCCGACCTCGACCTCGGTGTGGCCGGACTGAAGACCTACGGCGTCTCCGAGGGCGGCGCCCGCTTCGTCGTCGTCCTCTTCGCGGTCGATCGGGCCGAGGTGCTGGCGATCATCGAGGCGGACAAGCTCGGCCAGCTCCGGACCGGCGCCGCGAGCGCAGTCGCTGCGCGGCACCTCGCCAAGCCGGGGGCGAAATCCTCGGGGATCCTCGGCACCGGCTGGCAGGCCGAGAGCCAGGTGCTCTGCATGCGCGCTGCCCTGCCGGAGCTCGAGCGCGTCGTCGCCTACTCCCGCAACGAGGAGGCGCTCGCCCGCTTTTGCGAGCGCTTCGACGCCGAGGCCGGCGAGTACAACAAGGACGCGGCCGAGATGGACGTCGTCGTGACGATCACGAGCTCCAAGGACCCGGTTCTCCGCGGCGAGTGGCTGAAGCCCGGTGCGCTCGTCTGCGCCGTGGGTGCGAACCGCATCCAGTCGCGCGAGCTCGACAACGCCGTCGTGGAGCGGGCGGCGTTCGTCTGCTGCGACTCGAAGGAGCAGGCGAAGATCGAGGCCGGCGATCTCGTCGAGCCTGTCGAGCGCGGGGTGCTCGACTGGCTGGAGGTGCACGAGCTCTCCGAGGTCGTCGGCGGCGAGGTGCAGGGGCGCGCCCAGGACGACGACATCGTCCTCTTCAAGAGCCTCGGCATCGCGGCCGAGGATCTCGCCGTGGGCGCTCTCGTCCTCGAACGGGCGCGCGAGCGGGGAGTCGGGACCGAGCTCTAGCTCTCGCGGACCTGCTCCGCAGCCATGTTGGCGACGTCCTCGCCGACGGCGCGGATGACGTCTGGGCGCTCGAGCAGGCGAAGCCGTTGCTCGTCTGTGGCGCGGTTCTTCAGGTACGGGTTCTCGAGGATCTCCTCGAGCGGGCGGCCGGAGCGATGCTCGCGGATGACGTACGCCGCGAGCGAATCCATCTTCGTGAGCGACTTGTGCTGGTCGGAGTCACCCCCGCCCCCGAAAATGCGCGCGAAGAACCCGGGCTTCTTCGGCTCCTGACCCTCGGTCTCGGACACGGGGCGATTGTATCCTGGCGTGTGTGCCGTCCGAACCAGCGGGCACGCGGTTCGCCGAACGGGTCTTCCATGGAGTCGGGGAGGACGGTACCCGCGAGGAGATCGTGATCTGGATCGAGCGCCGCCAGGGTGCGCTCTGGGCGGTCGGCCGTGCGATCGACCCGAAGAACCGCTCCATTCCGGCCGCGCGCCCGGACGACTACATCTTCGAGGGCTACGAGCTCGGCGACGCGCTCGAGGCCGCGAACAACGCCCTGTCGGACGACCTCGAGGTCTCTGCGGAGGACGGCGTGGACGAGCGCGTGAAGCGCTTCAACGAGGAAGAGTTGTTGAAGCCGCTCGAGCGCTGGTTCTTCGGCCACAGCCCCTAGGCTGTCCTGACGCCTGGGAAGGGTGTTTTGCGTTGTCAGGCGGTGGGCGAAGCCGGGTTTTTGCCCGGCGAAAGCCGCCGCCGCCCAGGCGTCAGGAGACGCCGATGCGCTCGGCGAGCTCGCGCGAAATCGCGTGCTCGCTGCCTTCGACGTCCACGGTGAGCGGGCCGCCGAAGGGCTCCGACTTGCGCATCGTCACGCGCTGGCCGGGGACGAGCGTGAGGCCGGCGAGGTAGCGCAGGAGGTCGGCGTCGCCGTCCGGGACGCGTCGCACGGTCGCCTGCTCGCCCGGCTCGAGCCCGTCGAGCGAGCGCAGGTCCTGCAATGCGACGTTGAGGCGTGCGTCTGGAATGGGGTCGCCGTGCGGGTCGTGCGTGGGGTAACCGAGCTGCTCGTCGATCCGCGCCTCGAGCTTCTCCGAGATGACGTGCTCGAGCCGGTCGGCCTCATCGTGCACTTCGTCGATCGGGACGCCGAGCGTCTCCGCGAGGTACTGCTCGAGGAGGCGGTGGTGGCGGATGACCTCGAGAGCGATCTTCGTGCCGGCGTTCGAGAGCTCGACCCCGCGGTAAGGCGCGTGGTTGGCGAGACCGAGTGCCGCGAGCTTCTTCACCATGGAGGTGACGGAGGACGGGGCGACGCCCATCTCCTTCGCGATCGCCGTCGTCGTCGCGCGCTGCCCGGTGGACTGGAGCTTGTAGATCTCCTTCAGGTAGTCCTGGATCGCGACCGAGAGCTCAGGTTTAGGCACGTCCAAATTTTAGGCGAGTAAGATGAGAGCATGCTGGAACGGGTCACGACCAAGGCTCTGCCGCTCGCGAACCGTTACGCGGAGCAGGCTCCCATGGCGGCGACATGCTGCAACGCCTGCCGAACGTGCGTGCAGACGAACGCGCTCGCGGCGGTGGCGGCCGGCGGTCTCTGGCTCCTGTCCTTCGCGGGCCGCCTGGTCAAGCGTTCGGGCTGACGGCACCCGGCACACCGCGACGGCCACGTTGTTACCCTCGCTCCCTTGCTTATCCGACTGGGGCATAGTCCGGACCCGGACGACGCGTTCATGTTCTGGGGTCTCAGCGCTGGAGTCGTCGACACCGGCGAGTTCTCGTTCGAGCACGTCCTCGAGGACATCCAGACGCTGAACGAGTGGGCCCTCGACGGTCGCCTCGAGGTGACCGCAATCTCCCTGCATGCCTATCCGTTCGTGCAGGACCGCTACGCCATCCTCCCGCACGGCGCGAGCATGGGCTCGGGCTACGGGCCGATCGTGGTCTCGACTGAGCCGCTGACCCGGGACGATCTCAAGGAGATCGAGATTGCCGTGCCCGGCCGGATGACGACGGCATTCCTCGTCCTGCGCATGTTCCTGGGTGGCGACTACCGCTTCCGCGAGGTTCCCTTCGACGAGATCATCGACGAGGTGAAGTCCGGCCGCGCGCAGGCAGGCCTCCTGATCCACGAGGGCCAGCTCACGTACGAGTCTCACGGGCTCCACAACGTCGTCGACCTCGGCGAGTGGTGGCTGCTCGAGACGGGCCTGCCGCTTCCGCTCGGCATCAACGTCGCGCGCCGCGACCTGGGCGAAGACATGCTGCACGACCTCTCCGAGGTGCTCCGCGCGTCGATAGCCGCGGGCCTCGAGTCGCGCGAGGAGGCGCTCTCCTATGCCCTCCAGTACGGACGCGGGCTCGACCGGCGCCTGGCCGACCGCTTCGTCGGCATGTACGTGAACCGGCTCACGGAGGACTACGGCGACGAGGGTCGCGAGGCCGTCGGCGAGCTCCTCCGCCGCGGCGAGCAGATCGGCGCGTTCGAACACGTCCGCGTCGATTTCGTGAGCTAGGCCGCCGGTAAGCTGGCCTCGTGGCTGAGGCGGTCATCCTTTCCGCGGTCCGGACGCCGATCGGGCGCTACGGAGGCGCGCTTTCGGACGTGCGGCCGGACGACCTCGCCGCCCTCGTAATCAAGGCGGCCGTGGCGCGGGCAGGCGTTCCGCCGGAAGAGATCGAGGACGTCTACTTCGGCGCCGCCAACCAGGCCGGCGAGGACAACCGCAACGTCGCCCGGATGGGCGCGCTGCTTGCGGGACTTCCAGCAGAGTGTCGCCGGCGTCACCGTCAACCGTCTCTGCGCGTCCGGCCTCTCGGCGCTCGTCGGCGCCGCGCATGCGATCCGCGCGGGAGACGGCGAGCTCTTCGTCGCCGGCGGCGTCGAGTCCATGTCGCGTGCGCCGCTCGTCACGGCGAAGCCGGAGTACGGCGACGGCACGACCTGGGACACGACGCTCGGCTGGCGCTTCCCGAATCCGCGCATGGAGGAGATGTTTCCGCTCGAGTCGATGGGCGAGACCGGCGAGAACGTGGCCGAGCGCTACGGGGTCACCCGCGAGGACCAGGACGCGTTCGCGCTTCAGAGCCACCGTCGGTGGGCCGCCGCTCAGGAGGCCGGCCGCTTCGCCGACGAGCTCGTCCCGGTCGGCGAGGTCGACCGCGACGAGCATCCCCGTCCGGACACGAGCCTCGAGAAGCTTGCAACGCTCAAACCGGCCTTCCGGGAAGGCGGGACGATCACGGCCGGGAACGCGAGCGGGATCAACGACGGGGCCGCCGCGCTCGTCCTCGCGAGCGAGGAGAAGGCGCGCGAGCTCGGGGTCGAGCCGCTCGGCCGCTTCGTCGGCGAGCGCCGTCGCCGGCGTGGATCCCCGCGTACATGGGGATCGGGCCGGTCCCGGCGGTGCAGAAGCTTCTGGCCCGCGCGGGGATCGACGCCGCCGACCTCGACCTCGTGGAACTGAACGAAGCCTTCGCGTCGCAGAGCCTGCAGGTGATTCGCGAGCTCGGGCTCGACCCCGAGCGCGTGAACGTGAACGGCGGCGCGATCGCGCTCGGCCATCCGCTGGGCATGAGCGGCGCGCGGCTCGTCGTCAGCCTGCTGCACGAGCTGCGCCGCCGCGAGGGACGCTACGGGCTGGCTACGCTCTGCGTCGGCGTCGGTCAGGGCCAGGCGGCCATCTTCGAACGAGACGGAGGGAACTGATGGCGATCGCGACCAAGGACTACGGGCTCTTCATCGGGGGAGAGACCGTCGAGGCGGACGAGACCCGCGAGCTTCAGGAGCCTGCGACCGGGGCTGGGCTGGGCCGCGCCGCGATGGCATCGCCCGCCGACGTCGATCGCGCGGTCGAGGCGGCCCGGGCTGCGCTGGACGGGCCGTGGGGGAAGACGCCGCCGAACGAGCGCTCGCGCCTCATCCATGCCCTCGCCGATGCGATCGTGGCCAACCGCAAGGAGCTGACGGAGCTCGAGACCCGCAACGTCGGCAAGGCGGTCACGTCCGTGAAGGGGGAGGTAGCCGTCTCGGCCGAGTACTTCCGCTGGTACGCGTCCGCGATCGCGACCATCGCGGGCCGCGCTGTGCCGATGGGCGGCTCCGTCCTCACCTACACGCTGAAGGAGCCCGTCGGCGTCGTCGCCCAGATCGTTCCCTGGAACTACCCCTTCATGATGACCTCGTGGAAGCTCGCGCCGGCGCTTGCCGCCGGCTGCACGATGGTCCTCAAGCCGGATCCCGCCACTCCGCTCAGCGCACTCCGCCTCGCCGAGCTCGCCGTGGAGGTCGGCATCCCGGCCGGGGTGATCAACGTCGTCCCCGGAGACGGGCCGACGACGGGTTCGCACCTCGTCACGCACCCGGGCATCGACAAGGTCGCGTTCACGGGCTCGACGAGGACCGGCTCCGAGATCATGCGTCTCTGCGCGGAGCCTGTGAAGCGCGTGTCGCTCGAGCTCGGCGGTAAGAGCCCGAACATCTTCTTCGCGGACGCCGACCTCGACGCCGCGATCCCGAGCTCGGTCTACGCCGTCTACTACGCGGCGGGCCAGAGCTGTGACGCGCGCTCGCCGGGTCTTCGTCGAGCAGACGCTCTACGACGAGGTCGTGAACCGGTTCGCCGAGACGGCCGGCCGGATGAAGACGGGCGACCCGCTCGACGAGGAGACGCAGATGGGCTCCCTCATCTCGCAGACGCACCGCGACAAGGTGCACGGCTTCGTCGAGGCGGGGCGCGAGGAGGGCGTCGAGGTCGTCACCGGCGGTCATCCGCTCGACGGCGACGGCGCCTTCTACCCGGCGACGGTGCTCGCGAAGGTCGACAACACGATGAGCGTCGCGCAGGAAGAGATCTTCGGCCCCGTCGTCTCGGTCATCCCGTTCGAGGACGAGGCCGAGGCCGTCAGGCTCGCGAACGACGTCCAGTACGGCCTCGTGGCGACGGTCTGGACGGGCGATCCCGCCCGCGGCCACCGGCTGGCGCGCCAGATCAAGGCGGGCACGATCGGGATCAACTGCCCGAACACCGCGTTCCCGGGCCTTCCCTTCGGCGGGTACAAGCAGTCGGGCTTCGGGCGCGAGAATGCGCTCGAGACCCTGGAGATGTACCTGGAGACGAAGAGCGTTCTCACGTGGACAGGCGCGAAGCCCGTGAACCCATGGGGCCTCTAGCCCGCGCCGGCCTCCTGCTCTGCCTGCTGGTGGCAGCGGGTTGCGGGTCGGGCACGGGCGGCGGTGACGCTGCCGAGCCGCCGTCCCAGCCACGCTACGACCTCCAGATCACGTACTGGCCCGAAGGCAAGGACGGCGAGAGCCGCACGGCCACGCTGACCTGTCGACCCCAACGGCGGCACGCACCCCGATCCGGCGGCGGCCTGCGCCGCGCTCGACGCCCATCCGGAGGCGCTCCACCCGGTTCCCGGGGACACGGCTTGCACCGCAGATCTACGGCGGCGACCAGGTGGCCACGGATCGAGGGACCCGGACTGACTGCGAACTTCAACCGCTCGAACGGCTGCGAGATCGCGCGGTGGGATGCGCTCGCGCCCGTGCTCGAGATCCCCGGCTAGCGCTTCAGGACGAGCAGCGCGCCGCCCGCGAGGAGCACGAGGCCGACGACCCGTGCGGCCGAGAGCGGGATCTTGTCGAGCCCGAAGAGCCCGAGGTAGTCGATCAGGACGCCCATCGCGAGCTGCCCTGCGATGAGGAGGCCGATCGTCGCGAAGGTGCCGATGCGCGGCGCTGTGAAGGTGATCGTGAGGATGACGACCGCGCCCATGACGCCGTTGAGCCAGAGCCATGCCGGCTCACGGAACCCGGCCACGACGCCGCCGAACCCCTGCCGCGTGACGAGGACGATGGAGCAGACGATCAGCGCCGCGCCGAGCGAGCCGAAGGCTGTCGCCTCGAGGACGCCGATCCGCTTGCCGAATGCGCCGCTGACGGCCACCTGAACCGAACCGGCCACACCGGCCACGAGGGAGAGGAAGATGGCGACGCCGCTCGCGGACACGGCGGCGAGCATAACCCGCGCCGTTTCCGCCACGGGGGCCGAAGAAAGGCATTTCCAGCAGTTGTAAACTCCGCGGATGTCGCTGCAAGAGCGGAACGCGACCGAGAAGGTCCTGGACGCGCGGGAGCGCTACGTCGCTGCGGGCGTGTCCACTCCGCCGCTCGTGGTCGCCCGGGCCGAGGGCGCGCGCATCGAGGACGTCGACGGCAAGACCTACATCGACTTCGCCGGCGGGCTCGGCTGCCAGAACACCGGCCACGGCCTGCCCGCGGTGGTCTCCGCCATCCACGAGCAGGCCGACCGCTACCTCCACCAGTGCTTCATGGTCGGGATGTACGAGCCGTACGTGGAGGTCTGCCGACGCCTCGCGGAGCTCTCGCCGTGTCGCGGCGAGCAGCAGAAGAGCATCCTCCTGAACTCGGGCGCGGAGGCTGTCGAGAACGCCGTCAAGATCGCGCGCGCCGCGACCGGGCGGCCCGCGGTCGTCGTCTTCGACCGTGCCTTCCACGGCCGCACGCTTCTGACCATGACGATGACGAGCAAGGTCGTCCCCTACAAGCGCGGGTTCGGGCCGTTCGCGCCCGAGGTCTACCGCGCGCCGGCGCCGTATCCGTACCGCGGTGTGACGACCGAGGACGCCATCCACGAGCTCGAGAACCTCTTCAAGGCCGATGTCGACCCGCAGTCCGTCGCCTGCGTCGTGCTCGAGCCGGTGCAGGGCGAAGGCGGCTTCGTCGACATGCCGCTCGATTTCCCCCCGCGCCTGCAGGAGCTCTGCGAGCGGCACGGGATCCTCTTCGTGGACGACGAGGTGCAGGCCGGAGTGGGTCGTACCGGGCCGGTCTGGGCGATCGAGCACTACAGGGTCGAGCCTGATCTGCTCGTGTCCGGCAAGTCGCTCGGCGGCGGCCTTCCGCTGGCGGGCGTCACAGGGCGGCGGAGATCGTCGACGCCGTCCCGGCCGGCGGCCTCGGCGGCACCTTCGGCGGCAATCCGCTCGCCTGCGCGGCGGCGCTGGCCGTTCTGGACGAGGTCTCGAGCGATGACTTCCGCCGGCGCGCCGACGAGATCGGTGAGCGGATCCGGGCGGGCCTCGAGGCGATTGCGGGACGCGTCGACTCCGTCGGCGAGGTCCGGGGGCTCGGCTCGATGCTGGCGATCGAGCTCGTGGAGGACCGTGGGACGAAGGCGCCGGCCGGCGCGCTGGCGAGCGCCACGACTGCGGCCGCCCGCGAGCGCGGGCTCATCCTCCTTTCGTGCGGCCTCTACGGCAACGTCATCCGAATTCTCGTCCCGCTCGTCGTATCCGACGAGGATCTCGACCGAGGCCTCGAGCTCCTGGAGGAAGCGCTTGTCGACGCAGGCACGAGAGCGACCTAGCGAAGCCGTCCGCTTCGTCACGTTCCCGTCATCCCGGTGTATTTCGCTCAGCGGCTTTCGCGCGAATCGGGAATCCTTCGCAGGCGATGATCAAAGCGTTCGTCCTCTACGAGCAGGAGCCGGACCCTGCCCGCTACGAGCAGCACGCCGAGCTCTGCAGCCGGGTCGAGGGCGGCACCTTCCGCCACGGCAAGGTCTTCGGCGCGCCGACGGGCCAGCGGTACGCGTACTACGCGGAGTGGGAGTTCCCGGACATGGAGGCCTTCAAGGCGGCCGCGCGGACCGACGAGTTCGCGGCCACAGGGCGCGACGCTGCCGAGATGGGCATCCCCTTCCACGTGCACTTCGCCGAGGTCGAATGACGGAACCGGACCGGCCGACCCCGGTCGACCCCTCGGAGCTCGGCTTCGAGGCGATCGTCTACGAGAAGGCGCCGCCCAGGGCGACGATCACGCTCAACCGCCCGGAGGTCCTGAACGCCTTCGACTTCCGCATGCTGCGCGAGATCGCGCGCGCGTGCGAGGACGCCTCCTGGGACGACGAGATCCGCGTCGTCGTCGTCACCGGCGCGGGGCGCGCGTTCTGCGTCGGCGCCGACCTCAAGTCGTGGAGCGAGGACTACCTCGGGAAGCCCGGCGAGTACTGGAAGTGGTTCGGCGCCTTCAAGGACATGCACGACCGGCTACGAGAGGTCGGCAAGCCGACGCTCGCGCGCATCAACGGGATCGCAGTCGGCGGGGGCAACGAGCTCCAGATGGCCTGCGATCTCGCGGTCATGGCCGACGACGCCTTCATCCGCCACGTCGGTCCCGAGCACGGCTCCGTGCCGGCGGGCGGCGCGACGCAGTGGCTTCCGATCATGGTCGGCGACCGCCGCGCCCGCGAGATCCTCCTTCTCTGCGAGGAGATTCCGGCGGCCAAGGCGGCCGAGTGGGGGCTCGTCAACTCGGCTGTTCCGCGGGACGCGCTCGACGCGGAGGTCGACCGCCTCGTCGAGAGCCTGACCGCCAAGCTCCCGCAGACCGTCCGCTACACGAAGCAGCAGCTCAACTTCTGGCGCGACCTCTCCTGGCACGAGACCGTCAATCACGCGCGCGACTGGCTTGCGCTCTCGATGGCGACGGACGAGCCCCGCGAGGCCGTGGAGAAGTTCCTGTCCCGGAAGAAAGACGATGACTGAGGAGTTCCAGGGTCTCGAGGCCGAATGGGCGGGCATCGTCGAGCGGCAGGACCAGGCCGCCGCGGAGCGGTTCCTCGCCGACGACTACGTGCTCACGAGCGTCGGCGGCGTCTCGCGCCACATGCCGCGCGAGAACTGGATCGCGTCTCTTCCCAGCATCGAGACCGAGCTTCTGGAAGCCGACGTCGAGGACGTCCGGACCTACGGAGAGGTCGCGATCGTGAAGGCCCGGCTCAGGTGGCTTGCGCGCACCGAAGGACGCAGCCTGAACGGCACCTATGCGGTGACGGACGTGTTCACGAACGACGAGGGGCGCTGGAGGGCGTCCTGGCGGATCTCGGTGCGCCTCACCGACCGGTGACAGTCCTCCTCGAGCGCGAGGAGCCGATCGCCGTCGTCCGGCTGAACCGGCCGGAGGCCCTGAACGCGCTCTCGAACCAGCTCATGTCCGAGCTCGTCGGCGCGCTCGAGAACCTCGACGACGACGAGGCTGTCCGCTGCATCGTCATCGCCGGTGACGAGAAGGCCTTTGCCTCGGGCGCGGACATCGGCGAGCTCTCCGACTCGACCGCCGCTCGAGCTCTACTTCGGCGGGCGCATCGACAAGTGGGACGCGATTCGCTCCGTGCGGACGCCGATCGTGGCCGCCGTGTCCGGCTACTGCCTCGGCGGCGGCTGCGAGCTGGCCATGGCGTGCGACCTCATCGTCGCCTCGGAGACCGCGCAGTTCGGGCAGCCGGAGACGAACCTGGGCGTTCTCCCCGGTGCCGGCGGCACGCAGCGCCTGACGCAGGGCGATCGGCAAATCGAAGGCGATGGACGTCATCCTCACGGGCCGGTTTCTCACAGCGCGGGAAGCGGAGGCGGCTGGTCTGGTCGCGCGGGTGGTCGCCGCCGAGGCGTGGCTCGACGAGGCGAAGCGCGTTGCAGCAGGCGATCGCGGCGAAGAGCCCCGTCGGCGTGCGGCTCGCGAAGGAGGCGGTGAACCAGGCGTTCGAGACGAACCTCCGTGCCGGCCTCGACGCCGAGCGCAAGGCGTTCCACCTCGCACTTTCCTCCGAGGACGCTCAGGAGGGGATGAAGGCGTTCCTCGAGAAGCGCAAGCCGGAGATCAAGGGGAAGTAGTAGCTCAGACTTCGAGCTCGACGGGCACGAGCTCCACGCGCGAACGCTTTCCCTCGCGCACGGTCTCGAGCGTCACGGACTCGCCGATCAGCTCGCCGGCCATGAGGCGTTGGAGGTCGTCCACGCCCGCGACTGCAACGCCGTTCAGCTCGACGATGAGGTCTTCGGCGCGAAGGCCGGCACTCGCGGCCGGGCTGCCCTCGACGACCTCGACGATCTCGACGCCGGTTTCGCGGCCGAGCTCGCGTGCGAGCCGCGGAGGCAGAGGACGCGGGCCACCGGCGATGCCGAGATAGGCGCGCCGGAACCGGCCTTCGCTCATGAGGGCGCCGATGATCTTCCTCGTCGTCTCGTTGATCGGGACGGCGAGCCCGAGGCCGACTCCTGCGACAGCGGTGTTGATCCCGACCACGTGGCCGTGTCCGTCCGCGAGCGCCCCGCCCGAGTTGCCCGGGTTGAGGGCCGCGTCCGTCTGGATCACGTTCTCGACGATCCGGCCGGCCGCGCGCGAGCGCACCGGCAGCGAGCGGCCGAGCGCGGAAACGACTCCGGCGGTCACCGAGCCGGCGAAGCCGTGCGGGTTCCCGATCGCGACGACGAGCTGGCCGACGCGGAGGTTCTCCGCGTCCCCGAGCACCGCGGAGGTGAAGTCCGTTCCTTCGGCGCGCAGCACGGCGAGGTCCGACAGCGGATCCGTCCCGACGACCTCGACGCCGACCTCGCTCCCGTCCACGAAGGAGGCGCGAACACCGCGCGGTGCCGCTCGCGACCACGTGCGCGGAGGTGAGCATGAAGCCGTCGGGCGTGACGACAACGCCGCTTCCTCCCCCGTCCATGCGCCGGCCACCGCGAAACCGCCGCGAGACGCGGAGGTTGGCGACCGAGGGCGAGAGGCGCTCCGCGACAGCGATGACGGCCCGGGAGTATGCGTCGAGGACGTCCTCTTCCTCGGCCGGAACTCCAGTAGAGGAGATGAACGTAAGATCCACCACCGTTCCAAGCTAGCAGCGGCGGGGAGGTCTACCGAGTGGCCGAGGTCGAGACCCAGCGCGACGGCGGCGTGATGACGATCACGCTCAACCGGCCGGACGTCCTGAACGCGTTCGACCGGGCCATGCAGGACGGCTTCCGCGCGGCGCTCAAGGAGGCGGGCGACCCCGAGGTGCGAGCTGTCGTGCTGACGGGTGCAGGCCGCGGCTTCTGCGTCGGCCAGGACCTCAAGGAGTTCCAGGAGGGCGCGGGCGACATCGGCGAGCGGCTCCGCTCGACGTACAACCGCAACGTCCTCTCGCTCCGCTCGCTCGAGAAGCCGGTCGTCGCCGCGGTGAACGGGCCTGCAGCGGGAGCGGGACTCGCGCTCGCGGCCGCGTGCGACATCCGCCTCGCTGCGGACACCGCGGTGTTCGTTCCCGCGTTCGTCACCATCGGACTCGTCCCGGATACGGGCGCGAGCTTCTTCCTCTCCCGCCTCCTCGGCTACGGGCGCGCCTTCGAGTGGCTCGCTTCAGGCAAGCAGCTGACCGCGGGCGACGCGCACGCCTGGGGCTTCGTCACCGAGGTCGTCGAGTCGGGGAAGCTGGCCGAGCGGGCGGCTTCCGTCGCCGGCGAGCTCGCGGCACTGCCGACGCGGGCGATCGGGATGACGAAGCGCCTGCTCGACCGGGCTCCCGACGCGACCCTGGATGAGCAGCTCGAGCTCGAGGCTCAGCTTCAGGCCGCCGCAGCGGCCAGCGAGGACTTCGCCGAGGGCGTCGCAGCCTTTCTCGAGAAGCGCCAGCCCGGTTTCACTGGGCGTTAGTCCGGCGCCTCAACCCTTACAGGAGTCCAGGCCGAGCTGCGTCGCGATCTGATCGGCTTTCTTGCTGGCGGCATTGCCCTCGTCGAGTGCCTTCTGCACTGCTGCCTGGTCGCCGTCCTTCGCCGCTTGCGAGAGGTCGTTGGCCGCATCCTTCGTGTTGTTCGAAGCCTCGATCATGGCGTCGAACTCGGTTTGCATGTCAGTCGGCGGATTGAGCGCGGCGATCTCGGCGACTTCCTTGTTCAGGATCGCGAGCGCCTGATCGACGAGGTCGGGGATCTCCTCGACGCTCGACGGGGTGCCGAGCGCATTGAGCTGCTTCTGGTACTTCGCGCAGATCGCGTTCGCCTGGCTCTCGAACTCCTCCCTGGACAGGCGCGCGTCGCTCCCACCTCCGCCGCAACCGGTCGCGAGCAGGACGAGGACGCCCACCAGCGCTGCAATTGAGCCACGCATCGCGCCGAGTCTAGCCGGGCTTGCGATCGAGCAACTCGATGTGGAGGTCGGCGTCGAGGGCGTTCGCAATGCGAAGAAGCGTGTCGATCCGAGGAGGCCGCCCGCCGCTCTCGAGCCGAGCGATCGCCGACTGGGTGGTGCCCACGAGCGCGGCGAGATCGGCCTGCGAGAGGCCCCGCTCCTTCCGGCGATCCGCGACCTGCCCGGCGATCTGCGCGAACAGCCAGCCCTCCTCGGCGCCGGCGAGCCGCGCGCGGATTCGTTTCACGGGTTGACTCATATCTCAATCATGCTATACATAGCAATAGTGCGATATAGCCTCAGCATAGCGATCGGGAGCGCAGCCCTCTACGTCGGTTTCCTGATCGTCTTCAACGCCCACTGGTGGCACGAACTCGATTCGGACGCCACCTTCTACTGGCCGCTCGTTGCACTCCTCGCAGTGCAGTTCATGGCGGGGTTCGCCATCGGTCGCTGGCCCGCGCTCCTTCTCCTTCCACTGCTTCCACTGCTCTCGATTCCCGTGCCGGTACCCGAGGATGCGTACGAGCCGTTTCCGCTGTGGTTCGTGATGCTCGCGTATATCGGACGGTCGCCGCCGTGCTCATGCTTGGCGGCATCGGTGCGCGCAAGCTCTGGAGTCGTCAGCGATCACCGGTGGTCGAATGACGATGCTGCTCCGCGACCTTCCCGTCATCCTCCTCACCGGCGCTCTTGCCACGGCAGCGGTCTGGATGGTGCTGATCGACGTCGAGGCCGTCTCGCCGCAGCCACAGTGGATCCCGCGGCAGATCGTCTTTCTCTGCGTCCTGCTCATCCCGCTCGCCGCCGTCTGGCAGCTTGCCCCGGGGAAGCCAAATAGCCTGTTCGCTCTTCTCGCGCCGCTGGTGGGCGTGTTTCTCGTCGCGAACTACTACGCGTTCGACGTGTATGGCAGGCCTCCGTATTCTCGAAACTCCGAGGCCGGGGACATGCCTGCGCTGGCCGTCTACCTCGGGGCGTCAGGCGCGCTTGCGACCGGCTTGCTGACCAGGTTCCACCCGCGATTCGGGGGTGGTGCTGACCGTGCCCGTGTGCCTCGGCTGCGCCGTGCTCGCCTTCTTCTCGCACGTCTTCCACTGAGGGCGGCCTCAGAGAGTCTTGAACTGCTCGAAAGGCTGGCGGCAGGCGTTGCAGTAGCGGATGGAACGGCATGGGGTCGGGCCGAAGAGATTGTCGAGCCGCGTGTCGGTCGAGCCGCAATAGGGGCACGGATGCGTTCCCGTCTGGATCTGCAGCAGCGTGGCCGGTGCTCTGCCCGACGGAGGCGCGAAGCCGGAGTCGCGGAGCTTGCGGTGGCCTTCCTCGGTGATCCAGTCGCTCGACCAGCCTTCGCTCAGGACCTCGACGTCTGGCTCGGCGCCGAGCTCGCGGATCCGCTCCGCCATCTGGTCGCGCATGACCTCGAGCGCCGGGCAGCCGAGGAAGGTCGGGGTGAAGCCGACGCGCACGCGCTCGCCGTCCACCTCGACGTCTCGCACGACACCGAGGTCGACGAGCGAGATGACCGGGATCTCGGGATCGGGGATCTCGGCGAGCGCCTCCCACACGCGCTCGGCGGTCACCATGAGGCCCCCGGCACCGAGCGGCGCACCATCGTCATCTCCTCCCACAGCGGGCGGAGCTCTTCGGTGTGTTCGCCGCGCTCGACCGCTTCGGCCTCGTCCCGTTCGACCGCCTGGCAGAGGAGGAGCCGTTGTTCCTCGGGTAGGACGCCGAGCGCGTACGGCCACAGCTCGTCGACCGCCTTGCGGAACGCCGGCTCGTCGCGCAGGCGCTCGGCCCACATCTCGGCGTGCATGCGGTGGTATGTCTCCTCGCGGTCGATCTTCTCGGCGAGGCCCGCCACCTCCCGGTCGATCCGAGTTCAGCAAGACCTGAATCCGGATGCGGTCGGCGGTCTCGTAGAGCCAGTGGCGGGCGATCGTCCGTGCCCAGTCGTCCGCCATGCGCATCTCGACGAGCGGAGCGCACAGGTACTCGTCCGGCTCGCGGTCGAAGGCGAGCGAGTCGGCATCCGTGCCGAGCTCCTTCGCCGCGAGCTCGTACCAGGCCCGCGCGTGCCCGATCTCGGTCTGCGCGATCGACGAGAAGGCGACGTCCTCCTCGAGGAACGGTGCGATGCCGGTCCACTCGGAGTTGCGCCAGCCGAGGATGAGCTCGTCGTCAGCGAGGCTCAGAAGTTCCGGCGCGTTCACGTGCCTCCTTGAGCTTCACCTTGAGGGAGTAGCCGTCCACCCGGCGGTAGTCGCGGTCGAAGACCTCGGCGACGTACGGCTCCCGAACCTCCTCGACGGACTCGCGCGGAACGATCCAGAGCGCGAACGACTCGCCACGGCGGCCGTAGAACTCACGTGCGTAGGCCTCGGCGAAGACGAGATTCGGCGCCTCGAGGGAACCGCCGTGCTGAAACGGCTGCCCCTTCCCGCTCCTGGCGAAAAATCTCCCAGATCACGCCGCGTCCGCGAGCACCGCGCGCCGCACCCACGCGGTCTCCTCGCGCGAGGCCTGGCGAAAGCCGAGCCGGCGCTCGGTCTCGGGCCCGTGCCCCGTGACGACCCACTTGAGCTCGTCCCAGTCGGGCTCGGAGTAGGCCCAGACGCCGTCCTTCCCCTTGCGGAGATTCGGGTCGGGCACGGTGAGGCCGAGCTCCCAGATCTGCGGCACGTAGCCGTCGAGGAACTGCTGGCGCGCCTCCTCGTTCGCCTGGCTCTTGATCCGCCAGCGGTACATCGGGTCGTCCTCGGCCGGGATCGGGTTTCCGTGGAACTGCATGAGCGGGCCCCACCACCTGTTCAGGGCCTCCTGCACGAGCTCCCGCTGCTCGTCGGTCCCGTTCATCATCGTGAGGATCACGTCGCGCCCGTGGAGGATGTGGAACGACTCCTCCCAGCAGATCTTCTTCATGATCCGCGCGTACGGGGCGTAGGAGCACTTGAGGAGCGCCTTCTGGGAGATGATCGCCGCGGCATCGACGAGCCACGCGATCACGCCCACGTCGCCCCAGGTCTTCGTCGGGTAGTGGAAGACGTTGTGGAACTTCGTCTTGCCCGCGACGAGGTCGTCGAGGCACGCCTCGCGCGGCTTCCCGAGATCCTCGACGACGCGGTAGATCAGCTGGGCATGGCCGACCTCGTCCTGCACCTTGGAGTCAGGGCGAGCTTCCGCTGCAGGGTCGGCGCGCGGAGGATCCACTCGCGCTCGGGGAGGACGCCCATGAGCTCCGAGTTGCCGTGCATCTCGATGAACTTGACGAGCGCCTTGCGGTAGTCCTCCGGCATCGCAGTCGCCGGCCTCGACCTGGCCCCCGTTCTGGACGTACGCTTCGAATTCGGCTTCGTTCATACCCAAACGATCGTTAGGGTAACGGTACACGATGTCACGGAAAGAAGAGCTTTCCCGCCAGGCGGCGCGCCTATTCGCCGAGAAGGGCTACCACGGCACGTCGATCGGCGACCTCGCCGATTCGATGGGCGTGCAAAAGGGCTCGCTCTACGCCCACATCGAGGGCAAGGAGGACCTGCTCTACGAGACGATGCGCGGGGGCGCGGCCGCGTTCCACGGCGCGCTCGACTCGGTGCCCGACGACGCGCCGCCTGCCGAAAAGGTGCGGCTCGCTCTGCGCGCGCACCTGCGAGTCGTCTCGGAGCAGCTCGACGTCGCGACGGTGTTCGTCCAGGAATGGAAGTACCTCGAGGGCGAGCGGCTCGAGGAGATCGTCTCCGAGCGGCGCCGCTACGAGGAGCGCATCCGCGAGCTCTTCCGCGAAGGCCGTGACCTCGGAGAGCTCCGCGCCGACCTCGACGTGACCGCGGCCGCGCTCGCGTTCCTCTCGGCGGCGAACTGGGCCTACACGTGGCTCGCCCCGGGCGCTGACACGGACGCCCTCGCGGACCGTTTCTACGCCCTTTTCCTCGACGGATTTCGGGGCTACTCGACGCCGACGTAAGCTCGGGCGTGCCGCGCTCCGTTCCTGATCGTCAACCCGAACGCCTCGCGGGGTGACACCTGACCTCACCGTCGCGGTCGAGGGCGCTCTTCGGGCGGCGGGAGAGCTGGAGACCGTCCTCACCGAGCGGCCGCTCCACGCGGCGAGATCGCCGAGGCGGTGAGCCGCGGGGATGCGGAGCGCATCTACGTCTTCTCGGGGGACGGCGGCTACAACGAAGTCGTCAACGGCCTCGAGGCCGATCTTCCGGTCGGGTTCATCCCCGGAGGCTCGACGAGCGTCTTCCCGCGCGCCCTCGGTGTTCCGCGCGACCCGGTCGCCGCGGCCCGTGCGCTCGCGGCCTCGCCACGCCGAGCGGCGCATCTCGCTCGGCCGCGTCAACGGCAGGCGCTTCACCTTCAGCGCTGGCTTCGGGATCGACGCAGAGCTCGTCCGCCGCGTGGACGCGCTCGGCCGAGCGAGCGGCAAGCGGGCGAACGACCTCGCCTTCGCCCGCGACGCTCGCGGGGATCTTCGCCGAGAGTCGTGCGCGCTTCGCGCCGGCCATGGAGGTGGAGGGGCTCGGCCGCGTCGCCTTCGCGCTCGTCGCCAACGGCCACCCGTACAGCTACGTCGGCCGGATCCCGCTGCGCATCGCACCGAAGGCGAAGTTCGAGCTCGGGCTCGACCTCGTCGCTCCGCGGGAGCTCAAGGCGCGGCGATTGCCCCAGGTCGCCGCCTGGGCCCTCGCCGGGAAGGGGCAGCAGCGTTCCCCCACGTCCTCTACGTGCACGACGCGGACGAGCTCGTTGTCCGCGCGGACCGGCCGATGCCGCTCCAGGTGGACGGCGAGGACCTCGGCGACGTGGAGGAGGCGCACTTCGAAGCGGAGCGCTCGGCGCTCAGGGTGCTCGTGCCGGAATAATCCCGGTATGGCCCAGGTGGTTCCCGCCGAAGGGGACATGCGGAGGGTGATCGGGGACGGGGAAGCTCAGCCGGACGGAGAGGTCGACGGCCTCACCGACCAGGATCTGCTCGAGCTCTACCGTGCGATGGTGCTGCTGCGGACCTACGACGAGCGCTCCGTCGTCTACCACCGCCAGGGACGCATCGGGACCTACGCGATCTTCTGGGGGCACGAGGGGATGCAGGCAGGCTCGTTCCACGCGCTCGACCGCGGGGACTGGATCTTCCCGTCGTACCGTGAGTCCGCGATCGGCCTCCTTCGCGGCATGCCGCCCGAGACGGTGCTCGCCTGGTGGCGAGGCCATCCCGCAGGCTGGTGGGACCCGCGGGAGTACGGCGTCGCCTCCATCGCGGTGCCCATCGCGACTCACGTGCCGCACGCGGTCGGCTTCGCCTGGGGGAAGAAGCTCCGCGGGGAGCCCGCGTGCGCGATCGCGTACTTCGGCGACGGCGCGACCTCGGAAGGCGCGTTCCACGAGGGCGCGAACTTCGCCGCCGTGATGCGGGCGCCGGTCGTTCTCTTCTGCAACAACAACGGCTGGGCGATCTCGACGCCGGTCGAGGCCCAGACCCGCGCGGCGAGCCTCGCCGACAAGGCGATCGGGTACGGGATGCCGGGAGTACGCGTGGACGGCGGCGATGTGCTCGCCGTCTACGAGGCGACGCGGGAGGCGGTCAACCGCGCGCGGGCGGGAGAGGGGCCGACCCTCATCGAGGCCGTCACCTACCGCTGCGCGCCGCACGCGACCGCGGACGATCCGAGCGCCTACATCGACCCGGAGCGCGTCGAGGCCGAGCGCGCCAACGAGTGCCTCGGCCGCTACGAGCGCTACCTGCGTCGCCTGGGGCTCCTCGGCGACGATCTGGTCGAGTCGATCGCCGCCGAGGCAAAAGAGGCCATGCGGGCTGGAATCGCCGCCGTAGAGGCGCTGCCCGAGCCCGACCCCGACCTCGTGACGAGGAACGCCTATGCCGAGTAGGACTCTGGTCGAGGCGGTGAACGACGCGCTCCACGTCGAGATGGAGCGGGACGAGAGTGTCATGGTCATGGGCGAGGACGTCGGCCGCGCAGGTGGAGTCTTCCGGGCGACCGCCGGCCTGCTCGACCGCTTCGGCCCGGACCGCTGCGTCGACACCCCGCTCGCCGAGGCCGGGATCCTCGGGACCGCCGTCGGCCTCTCGATGGCCGGCTGGCGGCCGGTCTGCGAGATGCAGTACGAGTCCTTCAGCTACCCCTGCCTCGACCAGCTCATCTGCCACGTTGGCCGCTACCGCTGGCGGACGAACGGGGCGATGGAGTTCCCGATCACGATCCGCATGCCGACGGGCGGCGGCGTGAAGGCGCCGGAGCTCCACGAGGACTCGCCCGAGACCTACTACGTTCACACCCCGGGGATCAAGGTCGCGATCCCGTCGACGCCCTCCGACGCGAAGGGTCTCCTGGCGGCGGCGATCCGTTCGCCGGACCCGGTCGTTCTCATGGAGCCGAAGGTGCTCTACCGCAGCCCGCGCGAGGACGTGCCCGACGGCGAGCACTTCGTGCCGCTCGGCAAGGCGCGCATCGCGCGCGAGGGCGACGACGTCACGCTCATCGCCTACGGCGGCATGGTCGCGGTCGCTGAGCAGGCCGCGGAGGAGCTCGAGGCGAGCGCGGAAGTGGTCGACGTCCGCACGCTGAAGCCGCTCGACGAAGAGACGCTCCTCGCCTCGGTCGCCAAGACGGGGCGGGCGGTGATCGTGCAGGAGGCGCCGCGCGTCGCCGGCTTCGGCGCCGAGATCGCCGCGCTGCTCGCGGAGAAGGCGATCCTCGACCTGCGCGGCCCCGTCCTTCGCGTGACGGGCTACGACGTCCCGTTCCCCTTCTGGTCGATCGAGGACGAGCACATCCCCTCGCCCGCACGGGTCGTCGAGGCCGTCCAGCAGGTCCTCCAGTTCTGATGGCCTACGAGTTCAAGCTTCCCGACCTGGGCGAGGGCGTGCGCGAGGGCGAGATCGCGCGCTGGCTCGTCGAGGTCGGGCAGGAGGTCGCCGAGGACGACCCGCTCGTCGAGATCCAGACCGACAAGACGACCGTCGAGATCCCCTCGCCCGCCGCGGGGAAGGTCGCGCAGATCCTGGTCGGCGAGGGCGAGCTCGTCCCGGTCGGCACTCCTTTGGTCTTGATCGGCTCGGATGGCGAGGCGCCCGCTCCCCTGCCAGAGAAGGTGCAGGCGACCCCGCTCGTCAGGCGAATCGCGGAGGAGCTCGGGGTCGACCTGGGCACGGTCAGGGGCACAGGCCCAGGCGGGCGCATCACAGAGAACGACGTGCGTGGCACGGCAGGCCCGGTCGAAGGGGAGCGGCGCGAGCCGTTGCGTGGCATTCGGCGCCAGATCGCGGAGCACCTGACGCGCTCGCACCGCGAGGTGCCCTCGGTCACCGTCGTCGAGGAGTGCGACTTCACGGCGCTCTCGCAGTCCCGCGGCGAGCGCTCCTACCTGCCCTACGTGCTCGCGGCGGCCGTCGAGGGGCTAAGGTCTACCCGGAGCTCAACGCGACTCTCGCCGGGAACGAGATCGTCTACTGGGAACGCTATGACATCGGGCTCGCGGTGCAGACGCACGAGGGGCTCGTCGTCCCGGTTCTGCGCGCGGCCGACGAGAAGTCCCTCGACGAGCTCGGAGCCGAGGCGGCCCGCCTGGCCGAGGGCGCCCGTGGGGGCACGCTGCCCGCGGAGGAGCTCCGCGGCTCCACGTTCACGGTCACGAGCGCTGGCCGGCTCGGTGGGCTCTTCGCGACGCCGCTCGTCAACCATCCCGAGGTCGCGATTCTCGGGCTCCACCGCATCGGGCCACGCGCCGCCGTCGTGGACGGACAGGTGGTGCCCCGCGAGATCGGCTGGCTCTCCTGCACCTTCGACCATCGTGTGGTCGACGGTGCGCGAGCGAGCGAGTTTCTCCTCGCGGTCATCGAGCGCTTGCAATCGCAGAGCTGAGCCCGAAGCGCGCAGATCAGGAGAGGGATCGCGCTCCGGGCTCGGGAGAGGGGCCGACGGGCGGCGGGGAGAGGGAGGGGCGTGACCCGCCGCCCTAGGGTCCGCTAGGCGACTGCGGGTTCGGCCTCCAGCGGGTCGAGGTAAGGGGCGAGCATGCGCTCGATCTGGGGGGCGCTCACCCGTCCTTCCAAGCGCTCGACGGGCCGCCGGTCCTTCAAGAGGACGAGCGTCGGGACCTGGGTGACGCTGAGCCGGTCGGCCCACTCGGGCGATGCGGCGACGTCGATTCGGGAGACCCGCAGGCGCTCTCGCTCCTTGCGGGCGAGATGGGCGAGAAGGCTCTCCATCCGCCGTGCGGGCCCGGACGTCTCCTGGGTGAAGAAGAGCAACGTGGGGGTGGGGGTAGTCTGAGGCAAGAGCCCTCCGGTTCTTGGTGCTGGAAGGATTTCCCTCCTGGTGAGCAGGAGAAACCCCCGAGTTGGGTATCGGGCGGGGTATTACGTCGGCGGGTGGGCTGCGAAGGCGCCTGGCGGGGTTGCGAGGATCGCCGAAACGGTGGTGGCTAGACTGGATGCGATGGAGCTCTTCGACTGGTACTGGCTTGGCGTGAGCGCCGGTCTCGGCGTCGCGGCCGGCACGGCAGCGGCCTGGATCCAGTCCGCCGGCCCCGCGTCCTCGGCGCGATCGCGTTCGCGATCGCCGCGCTGCTCGGGATCTTCGTCGCGTTCTTCGTCGCCGGCTGGGGCCCGGCGGTGTGGGCGGGGGCGGCGACGGTCGCCTGGATCGCGCTGCGGCGGCTCGTCCGTGCTGCGTTCCCGGCCGCGTTCCTCGCATTCGCGTTGCTCGCGTTCATCCCGTTGGTCGGCTACCTCGAGGCCGTGACGGCCCCGCTCGTGGGCGGGCGGCTCCGGCGCCGCGCGGGCGAGAAGTACGCGGGCCTCCGAGTACTCGCCAAGGACTAGTGCCCAAGAAGCTCGTCCTCGCCGTCATCGACGGCCTCACCCCCGCCATGCTGGAACGGGCGCTCGGGGAGGGCCGGCTCCCGGCTCTCTCGTTCCTGCGAGAAGCCGGGTCCTACGTCAGGGGCACGACGACCTTCCCCTCGGTCACCCCGGTCTGCCTGACGTCGATCGCCACGGGAGCCCACCCCGACACGCACCACATCCCGCATCTCGTCTGGTACCACCGGCGGGAGCGCCGCGTGGTCGAGTACGGCTCGTCGTTCTCGGCGGTACGTGCGGCTGGAGCGCGGCGGTCCCTCCGAGACTCGGTCTTCGCGATGACCCACGAGCACGTCTCGCCTCGGGCGCTGACGGCCTTCGAGGCCCTCGACGACGCGGGACTCGAGACCGCGGCGATCAACTTCACCTGCTACCGCGGCCGCACGCGGCATCCGATCAAGCTCCCGCTTCGCTCCGGGCGCAACCGCTGGTACGAGGCGGCGTACGGGCCGCGCCGGTTCTTCTTCTTCAACCTCTTCGAGTCGGACGTGACGGGCGCCCCGCTGGCGATTCGCTCGAGGCCGGAGGGCTCCGTGGACGCGTACGCGGCGACGATCGGCCGCTGGCTCGTCACGCGCGACGGCTTCGACTTCCTCGTCTTCTACCTCCCGGACTACGACTACGCGTCCCACATCTCGGGGCCTGACGCCGCGGTGCAGGCGCTCGAGCGCGCCGACGCCGCAGTCGGCGAGCTGATCGCCGCCGCCGGCGGCCACGAGGCGTTCCTCGACCGCTATGCGATCGTCGTCTGCTCCGACCATGGCCAGACGCACGTCGACCGGGTCGCCACCCTGCAGGATTCATTCGCCGACCTCGCCGTCTTCACGGGCAAGCGCGGCACCGTCGCGGACGGATGCGACGTCGTCGTCACCGCGTCGAACCGCTCCGGAATGGTCTACGCGCTGGACGGCCGTCCGGCGCGGGAGCTGGCCGAGCGCCTCGACGGCGCCGCCGGCGTCGACCTCGCGCTGTTCCTCGAGGACGGCGAGGCGGTCGCCCGGAAGGAGGGCAGCGAGGTCCGGTTCGCGCCCGACGAGAGCGGCGGCTGGGCGGTCTCCGGAGATGCCGGGATTCTCGTCGGAGACGAGTACCCGAACGCCTAGGAGCGCGTCTGGTGCGCCCTCGCGTGCCCGAACGCAGGCGAGGTGATCGTCTCGGCAGCGGAAGGATGGGAGTTCGAGGACCTCGGCGGCCGGCACCATGCGGGAGGCGGAAGCCACGGCTCGCTTCTCGCCGGCGACTCGACGGTGCCAATGCTCTCGGCGGGGTTCGACGACGCGCCTCTGCCGCGGGACGCCAGCATCACGGATCTCGCTCCGCTCGCGCTTTCCCATTTCGGGGTGCAGCCGCCGCCGTCCATGCGGGCGCGCGTCTCGGCCGGTGTCTGAGCCCGCCGAGGAGCGGCAGGCCATGGTCGACGAGCAGCTCGCCGGCCGCGGGATCACAGACGACCACGTCCTCGAGGCGATGGGCCGCGTGCCGCGCGAGCTCTTCGTCGGAGGCCGCGACCGCCGCAAGGCCTACCGCGACATGCCTCTGGGGATCGGCCACGGCCAGACGATCTCGCAGCCGTACATGGTCGCCGTGATCTGCCAGGCGGCCGAGGTGCGCGAGGGCGACAGCATCCTCGACATCGGCACCGGCTCCGGCTACCAGGCTGCGGTTCTTGCGGAGCTCGGCGCGAACGTCCGCACGATCGAGCGGATCCCGGAGCTCGCCGAGCGGGCGCGCGCACGTCTCGCGGAGGCCGGCTACGAGAACGTCGACGTGCACGTCGGGGACGGGTCGCTCGGCCTTCCGGAGCACGCGCCCTACAACGCGATCGTCGTCGCTGCCGCGGCGCCGGCCATGCCCGAGTCGCTGTACGAGCAGCTCCGCGCGCGCGGCAGGCTCGTCGTGCCCGTCGGCGGGCAGGAAGGGCAGCGCCTCGAGGTGATCGTTCGGAGCCCCGAAGGCCCCGCAGTCGCGCGCTCGGTCACCTGCCGGTTCGTGCCGCTCGTCGGGGCCGAGGGCTTCTAGTGCCCCTTCCGGTAATGCTGCCCCGCTTCTCGGTTGCGAGCACCAAGCGCTGCTAGGACGCAGGGAGCCTCGGTAATTGTCATTACCGGGGCGACCGAGGACGACGCAGTGTGATGCTGATCCCGGGCGAGGAGCAGGCATGTATTGCGGGATGGGGCGCTAGTTTCGTCCTCCACGGTGGGGGAATTCACCCGGGCGATGGACGGGGGTCTTCGCGCGAGCGCGGTCGAATCACGACCCGTTTGCTATGCCGACATTCGCCTCGGCGTCGTCGTGGACGTCCTCCTCGACGACGAGCTGCAGCGCGTCCTCGGCTTCGACGTCCTCTGCGGCGACCGCGCTCACCGGTACCTCCCGCTCGCCGCGTGCGAGATCCTCGCGGACTCGATTGCCGTCCCGTTGGCCCTCGTCCTGCTGCGACAGGAGCTCGACTTCTACCGCCAGCGTGCACGGGCGCTCACCGCCGTCCGCGGCTTCCCCGCGCGGCGGGGAGGCCGGGTGCTGGGCACGGTCGTCGACCTCGTCTTCGCGCCGAACGGAGAGCTGGTGGAGCTCGTCGTACAGACCGAGAAAGGCCAGGCGGTCGCCGAGGCAGGGCCCGGGCTCGTGGTTGGGCCGGATGCCCTGCGGCCAGCCGTCTAACCTTTCTCCGCGTGGCCACGCAGCCGGACACTCTGACGGGACGAGCGACCGCGATCTCGGACGCCGCCGGCGGGGCGCTGCGGCGCCGGGCCAACTGGTACCAGCTCGCCAAGTTCTGCATCGTCGGGGCGACGGGTTACGTGATCAACCTTGCCGTCTTCGCGGCGCTCGTCCACTGGGCGGACATGCACTACATCCCCGCGGCGGTCTGCTCGTTCCTCGTCGCCGTCACGAACAACTACACCTGGAACCGTGTCTGGACCTTCCGGCACCAGCGGGGGCACTTCGCCTACCAGGGCCTTCGCTTCCTGGTCGTCTCGACGGTCGCCCTCGCAGGCAACCTCCTTTTCCTCGCGATCCTCGTCGGTATCGGCGTGCCGAAGATTCCCGCTCAGGCGATCGCCATCGCGCTCGTCACGCCGTGGAACTTCGTCGCGAACAAGCTCTGGAGCTTCCGACGCCAGCCGGTCGTCTAGCTCTCCTTCTCGCGCTCGCGGCCCTCGTCGTTCCGACCTCGGCCGCCGCCGTGCAGAAAGCGCCGGTCTACGACTCGCACGGCAATCTCATCGGGACGCCGTTCGTTCCCCAGGACGAGCCCGGCCCGGCCGAGCTGACCGACAAGGAGGCGATCGCCGCTGTCCTCGCCTACCCGAAGGTCGCCGAGTGGGTCGATCGCTATCCGGCCGATGGGCTGACGAAGCAGGCGACTCTCGACGACGACGCCGGTACCTGGTCGGTGAAGGTCTGGTCCGACCTCCCCGACGCCGGGCAGATCGTCGACGCGAAGGTCGACGACCAGACCGCCGAAGTCACCGAGGCGTGGACCGGGCCGCAGGTCGCGTGGAAGATGGCGCGCGGGTACGACGGCGCCTTTGGCCGAGGGATCAACCGGCTGTGGGTCTGGCTCACTTTCTGCGTCGTCTTCTTCGTCGGGCTGGCCGACTTTCGGCGCGTCGTCTCCGTGCGGAACCTCGACCTGCTCGTCCTCCTCTCCTTCTCGGCTTCGCTCTACTTCTTCAACATCGGCGACGTCTTCACGGCGATGCCACTCGTCTACCCGGCGCTCGCGTACCTCCTCGGACGAATGATCTGGATAGGCGTGCGCGGACGGGGCGGGTCGTCCCGGCCGGTCTGGCCCGTCTGGGCCCTGCTCGCGGCCACGGTCTTCTTGATGGGCTTCCGTACCACGCTGAACGTCGTGGACTCGAACGTGATCGACGTCGGGCTCGCGGGGATCGACGGCGGCCAGCGCATCGTCCAGGGCGAGATGCCGTACGGCCACATGCCGACCGACGACGGCAAGACGTGCGGACTCCCGGACGCCGAGGGCTACGTCCGCGAGCGGGTCCAGACGAACGGACGCTGCGAGTCGGCGAACGAGCGCGGCGACACCTACGGCCCCGTCAGCTATCTCGGCTACGTCCCGGCCTACCTCGCAGTCGGCTTCAGCGGGAAGTGGAACGGCGGCTCGAGCACGTGGGCCGGCCTGCCGGCCGCGCACCTGACCTCCCTGCTCTGGGATCTCCTGGCGCTCGTCGGGATGGGGGTGCTCGGACTTCGCCTCGGCGGGCGCATGCTCGGGGCGACGCTCGCGTTCGCGTGGGCGGCATACCCCTTCACGCAGTACGTCTCGAGCTCGAACTCGAACGACGCGATCATGCCCGCGCTGCTCGTCTGGGGCCTCGTGTTTCTCACCTCGCCCCCGGCCCGCGGGCTCTTCCTCGCACTCGGGGCGTGGACGAAGTTCGCCGCCATCCTGCTCTTGCCGCTCTGGGCGTCGTATCCAGACTGGCGCGGCGCCCTCCGGAGCAAGGTCACATATCTCCTCGGTGTCGTGCTCGGCACCGCAATCGGGTTCTGGATCCTCTTCCTCGAGCCCGATCCGCTCCACGCCGCGCGCGTCTTCTGGGACCGGACGTTCGGCTGGCAGCTATCGCGCTCGTCCCCGTTTTCGATCTGGGACTGGGACCAGTACCCGGGGTACCCGAACCTCCATCACGTCCAGACCGGGCTCAAGATCGTTCTCCTCTTCGGCGCGCTCGCGGTCTACTTCGTGCCTCGCGTGAAGAACGAGCTCCAGATCGCCGCCCTGTCGGCCGCGCTTCTGATCGGCTTCGAGGCCGTGCTGACGCACTGGTTCTACCTCTACATCCCGTGGTTTTTCCCCTTCGTCGCCTTCGCCCTCTTCGCGCCGGCCCTCCTGCCGGTTCGTGCAGCGGAGCCGGCCGAGCCGCCCCCCGAGCTTGAGCAGCCGAGAGCACTCGTTCCCACGAGCTGAGTCGAACCGCGTCGGGCAGGCGGTCGCGCTCGGGATCGTGCTCCTGACGATCTCTTGGGCGCTCCTGCACACCGGCTTCTGGACCCGGACGCAGATCATCGACACGCCGGTCTACGAGCGCTACGGCGAGGCGATCCTCGACGGCCAGGTGCCGTACCGGGACTTCGACCTCGAATATCCGCCGGCCGCTCTGCCGGCCTTCGTGCTCCCAGCGCTCGCGCAGGAGGACGACTACGGGTCCGTCTTCGAGGTTCTGATGTGGGCCTGCGCGGCCGCGGCCGTCGTGGCTCTCGGCCTCGCCCTCGCGGCGGTCGAAGCGGGAACCGCCCGGCTCTACGCGGCCATTTGCTTCCTCGCGCTCGCCCCACTCGCCCTCGGCACGGTGGTCCTGTCGCGGTACGACCTCTGGCCCGCTGCCCTCACGATCGCTGCCCTCGCGGCATTCGTCGGGAGGCGGGAGCGGGTCGGCTTCGGCGTGCTCGGGCTCGCGGTCGCGGCGAAGATCTATCCGCTCGTGCTCCTCCCGGTCGCGCTCGTCTGGGTGGCGAAACGGCGCGGGACCCGCGAGCTCTGGATCGGGCTCGGCTGCTTCGCCGCCGTGCTCGCCGTGTGCTTCGTCCCGTTCCTGATCCTCTCGCCGGGCGGAGTGGCGCACAGCATCGGCACGCAGCTCGGGCGGCCGCTTCAGCTCGAGAGCCTCGGCGCGTCGCTTCTCCTTGCGGCCGAGCAGCTCGGCATCTACGACGCGACGGTGACGAACTCGCACGGCTCGCAGAACCTCGCCGGCTCGCTGCCCGACACGATCGCCTCCCTCATCACCGCGTTCCAGTTCGTCGCCGTCGGGCTCGTCTGGGCGCTCTTCGCCGCGCGCGACCGGGGGCGCGAGGGCCTGCTCACCGCGGGCGCCGCCTCGGTCGCCGCGTTCGTCGCGTTCGGGAAGGTGCTCTCGCCGCAGTTCCTGATCTGGCTTCTCCCGCTCGTCCCCGCGGTCGCCGGCGCGGGCGGGCTGGCGGCGTGCGCGGTGCTGCCTCGTCTCCCTCGTCACCACGCAGCTCTGGTTCCCGTTCCGCTACTGGGACGTCGTCGCCCTCGAGCCGGTCGGGTGGCTCGTCCTCGTCCGCGACCTCCTGCTCGTCGCGCTCTACGTCGATCTTGCTGGCTGACCCTCTAGTCGACGGGACGCGGAGCGGCTCGCATCGCGTAGCCCGGCCCTCGGCGTCGCACTCGACGACTGCGCCCTCGATGCGTACGCCCCCGTCGGCGGGATGGAATCGCACCGGCATGGCTGTCCGCATCCGCTCGATCGCGAGCTCCGCGCGGACGCCGATGACGGAGTCGTGCGGTCCGGTCATGCCCGCGTCCGTGATCGCGGCGGTGCCTCCCGGCTGCACGCGCGCGTCGTTGGTCTGTACGTGAGTGTGCGTGCCGATCACAGCGGTCACGCGGCCGTCGAGCATGCGGGCGAGCGCGACCTTCTCGCTCGTCGCCTCGGCGTGGAAGTCCACGACCACGATCTTGGCCTCGCGCCGGGCTTCCTCGACGAGGTCGTCGACGATGAGAAACGGGCTCTTCGGCGGCGAGAGGAAGAGGGCGCCCTGGAGGTTGACCACCGCGACCGGCGTGCCGTCGGCTGCCGGCTGGACGGTGAGGCCTCGTCCCGGTCCGCCGAGGTTCTCCGGGCGGATCACGGGCCCCTCTCGCTCGAGCACCGGGATGATGTCCTTCTGGCGCCAGACGTGGTTGCCGAGCGTGATCACGTCGGCGCCCGCGGCGAGGATCTTGTCCGCCAGCTTCGCCGTGATCCCCACGCCGTCGGCCGCGTTCTCGCCGTTCACGATGCAGAAGCCGACGCCGAGCTCCTCCTTGAGCGAGGGCAGCCGAGCCTCGAGCGCCCGCCGGCCCGGCGGGCCGAAGACGTCTGCGATGAAGAGGATGACCAGGTTGCTGCTCTACGGAATGGCGAGCGAGCCGGCGGCGTGCACTTCGATGTGGACGTGCTGGCCGCGGTCCTGCGTGTAGCGGGCGAGCGCGGCCTGCTCGACCGAGGAGAGGTCGATGATCTGGCCGATCTTCGTCCGCCCTGCCGAGACGGTCATCCCGACGGTCAGCGCCGGGTCGGGCCGGAGGTTGGTCAGCGTGACGACGACCCCTGGGTTGCCCGACGGCTGGATGTCGATCCGGACGCCGTACGGCTTCCCGTTCACGATCTGGTCCGAGACGGCCATGACGCTTCCGTCCACCGGCGCGTAGACGTCGGTGTTGGTCGCTGCGCCGACATCGAGCCCGCCCGTTTCCGGGCCTACGCCTCCGCTGATCTGGTAGTAGCGGATGCCCGAGCTCGAGTCGCCGAAGAAGCGGGTGACCATCCGCTTCAGGAGTCCGGCGTTCGCCTGCGTCCCGATCGGGTCGAGCGCGAGCGCGCTCGCGCCGGAGGAGTGGTATCCGATCGCAGTCACCCGGTTCTGGTTGATCGGGAGCTGGAGGCGAAGGGTGTCCTGCAGCGCGACGATCTGCGCCCGGGGCGGGCCCGCCGGCAGGAGCCGCCCGGTCGGCGCCGGGCCGGTGTTCGTGACCTCCGCGGTCTTGCCCGAGCCGAATGCCGTGAGCATGAGCACGACGAGGCAGACGCATGCCACGACCGCCAAAGCGGCCGTGCGTCGCGCTCTGCGAACCCTCGCGCGCATCGCCTGACGTTCAGCGGCACGGTAGGCGAGCCCGGGAGCCTGGGGCTGGGCCATCCGCGGCACGCTAGCGGAGGTGCCCACTGCTTTCAAACGGATACCGCGGTCCTCCTCGGGCTCCGGCAGCAGAGCGAGCGAGCCGTCGGTCTCGAAGGACCACTCCCAGGGTGGAGGACGGAGCCCGACCACATTCCCGGGGTTTGCAGGGCTTTCATCCACCTGATCGTAGGGAACGGGCGCTCTGGGCATGGTGAGCTAGCCTTGCGGCGTGGTAGCCGTCCTTCGCTCTCACCCTGCCAGGGGCGTCGGACGCTGAAAGCGCCGCTTCTCAGCGCGAACGGGGTGTCGCGAAGATACGGGCGCATCGTCGCGCTCGCTCCCACGAGCCTCGAGGTGCACCCGGGAGACGCGCTGGCGCTCATCGGGCCGAACGGCGCCGGCAAGTCCACGCTGCTCTCGATCCTCGCCGGCGCGCTCGATCCGAGCGACGGCTCCGTGGCCGCCGCGTCGGTGGACCATCGCGGCCCCAAGGTCGGCTGGGTCCCGCAGAAGCCCGCCCACTACCAGCGCCTTTCGCCGCGCGAGAACCTCGAGCTCTTCGCCCGGCTCGAGGGAGTCTCCGAGCCGAAGGAGGTCGCTGGCCGCTTCATCGGCCTGCTCGACCTTCCGGACGACGGTCGCCTGACCGCCGAGCTCTCGGCCGGGAACCAGCAGCGCCTCAACGTCGCGGTCGCCCTCCTCGCCGGCCCCGACGTTCTCCTTCTCGACGAGCCGACCGCGTCGCTCGACCCGCGCCAGCGGCGCCTCCTCTGGCAGGTGGCTGCCCAGGTCCGCGAGCGGCAGGGCGCCGTCGTCTTCGCGACGCAGAACCTCGAGGAGCTCGAGCGCTTCGCGAGCCGGGTCGCCGTCCTCGTCGGAGGCGAGCTCGTCTTCGACGGCAGCCTCGAGCAGTTCAAGGCTTCACCCGAAGCGGATGTGTTCGCATGAAAAAGGTCCGCCTCCTCCTGAAGAAGGACCTGCGGATCCTCGGCCGCTCGCCGGTGCTCGTCGCAGCGCTGATCCTCTATCCACTCGTCTTCGCCGCGCTCGTCGGCGCCGTCGTCCGGTACGCCGGCGACCGGCCGACCATCGCCTTCGTCGATCTCGACCACCTCCCCGAGCAGCTCACGGTCGGCGGCCAGACCTTCAACGTGCCCGAGGTCCTCGACCAGGTGAACGAGAACGCCGAGCTCGTCCCGATGGACCAGGAAGAGGCAGATCGCAAGCTGGCGAACGGGGAGGTGAACGCGGAGATCATCGTGCCGCGCGGGTTTGCGTCGCGGCTCCGCGGGATGGTGGAGAGCCCGCAGCTCGAGCTGAAGACCGCGCGCGGCGGGATCGCGTCCCGGGTCGAGCAACAGACCCAGGCGCTCGTCTACGAGCTGAACCAGCGCCTGCAGGACGCCTACATCGACGCGAACCTCAAGTACGTGAACCTCATCGTCGAGGGCGGCACCGGCACCTTCCTCGGCAACGAGTTCGACGTGGTCGGGCTCCAGCGGGCGGGCGAGCTGCTCGCCGAGATCGAGCAGACAACGAAGGATCCTGCGATCGCCGAGCAGGCCCGGGAGCTTTCGAACTTCGTACGCCAGGCGCAGCTCGCCCTCGGCGCCTCGGACGAATCGCTCCGCGCGACGGCGAACCCGATCAAGCTCGAGGTCGACACCGAGGCCGGCCGTTCGTGGCTCCTCTCCGCGCAGCTCCAGGCGTACGCGCTTGCGCTCACGCTCGCGTTCATCTGCGTCCTCCTCGCCGCGGCGGCGATCGCGTCCGAGCGGGACGAGAACGTCATCGGCCGGCTGGCGCGCGGCCTCGTGGGCCTGACGAACCTCGTCGTCGTCAAGGTCGTGCTGGCGGCGCTCGTCGCGGTCGTGCTCGGGCTCGTCATCGCCCTCGCCTTCGGAGCGTTTGCGACGGTCTTCGACGTCACCGGCGGCGAGCCGTGGCAGAGGCTGCCGCTCCTCGGCCTCGGGCTCGTCATCGCGGGCGCCGCGTTCGGGGCGTTCGGCGTCCTCGTCGGCGTGGTCGCGCGCGAGGCGCGGACGGCGGTGCTCGTCGCCTTCCTCGTCGCGCTCCCGCTCGTCCTGCTCGGGCTGTTGCCGGAAGGAACCGTCCAGGTGGCCCACGTGATCTCGAAGGCGTTCCCGTTCTCGCATGCCGTCGACTTCTTCCAGTCCTCGCTCTACGACAACGACCCCTGGTCGACCCTTGCGCGCGAGGCCGCCTGGCTCATCGGGCTCGCGGTGGCCTTCGGGGCGGCGGCCCGGCTTGGAATGCGAAGATTGCTGGCGTGAGCGCCTTTCCGGCCACCCGCCTCCGACGCTTCCGGCGCACCGGCGCCCTCAGGGAGCTCGTCCGCGAGACGCGGCTCGACCTGCGCGACTTCGTCTACCCGCTCTTCGCCTGTCCGGGCTCCGGCGTCGAGAAGCCGCTCGAAGGCCTGCCCGGAATCGCGCAGCGTTCGGTCGACCGCCTCGCCGACGAGGCCGAGGAGCTCCTGGGGCTCGGCATCGGCGCCGTCCTCCTCTTCGGTATCCCGGAGGAGAAGGACGATGCGGCCTCGGGCGCCTACGACGAGGACGGCATCGTCCAGCAGGCGCTGCGCGCCCTCTCGGAGCGCACGCCTGAAATGGTGCTCCTCACCGACGTTTGCCTCTGCGAGTACACGTCGCACGGCCACTGCGGCGTCGTCGACGGAGACGACATCGTCAACGATCTCTCACTCGAGCTGCTCGCGAAGACCGCGGTCAGCCATGCCGAGGCAGGTGCCCACGCCGTCTGCCCGAGCGACATGATGGACGGACGGGTCGGCGCGATCCGCGGCGCGCTGGACTCCGACGGCTTCGACCACGTGCCCATCGTGTCCTACGCGGCCAAGGCCGCCTCGGCCTTCTACGGGCCATTCCGCGAGGCGGCGGAATCGACACCGGCGTTCGGCGACCGGCGCAGCTATCAGATGGATCCCGCCAACGCCCGCGAGGCGCTGCGCGAGTGCGAGCTCGACCTCCAGGAGGGCGCGGACGCGCTGATGATCAAGCCGGCGCTGCCCGTCCCTGGACGTCATCGCGGCGGCGAGGGCGCGCTTCGACGTGCCGATCTTCGCCTACAACGTGAGCGGCGAGTACGCGATGGTGAAGGCGGCCGCGGCGCGTGGCTGGCTCGACGAGCCCGCCGCCGCGATCGAGAGCCTGACGGCGATCAAGCGCGCGGGGGCGGACGTGATCGTCTCCTACTGGGCGAAGGAGCTGGCGGGCTGGTTGTAGGCATCGAGTCTGTTCCGGCGTGCTCGGGCGCTCATCCCGGGCGGCGTCAACTCGCCGGTGCGTGCGTGGAATGCCGTCTCGGCCGGCGAGCCGTTCTTCGCGCGGCGCGGCGAAGGCGCCTACATCGAGGACACCGAGGGCCGCCGCTACGTCGACTGGGTCATGTCGTGGGGGCCGCTCGTCTTCGGCCACGCCGACCCCGAGATCGTCGAGGCGGTGCAGGAGGCGGCCGCGGATGGGACGACCTTCGGCATGCCGACCGAGCGGGAGGTGGACCTCGCCGAGGAGATCGTGGACGCGGTGCCGTCGGTGGAGAAGGTGCGGCTCGTCTCGTCCGGCACGGAAGCCGCGATGAGCGCGATCCGGCTCGCGCGCGGCGCCACCCACCGCGACCGAATCCTCAAGTTCGCCGGCTGCTACCACGGCCACGCCGATGCGCTCCTCGCCGAAGCCGGCTCCGGCCTCGCCACCCTGGGGCTGCCGTCGAGTCCAGGCGTGCCTCGCGGCGCGGCCGGCGACACGATCGTCACCGCCTACAACGACGTCGACGCAGCGGCCGCCGCGGTCGAGCGCTACGGCGAAGGCCTGGCGGCGGTGATCGTCGAGCCGATCGCGGGGAACATGGGCGTCGTCCCGCCCGCGCCGGGGTTCCTCGAAGCACTCAGGACGCTCTGCGACGCATCCGGCGCCCTCCTCGTCTTCGACGAGGTGATCACCGGCTTTCGCGTTGCGCGCGGCGGGGCGCAGGAGCTCTACGGGGTCACGCCGGACCTGACCGTGCTCGGGAAGATCGCCGGCGGAGGCCTCCCGCTCGCGGCCTTCGGTGGACGGCGCGGATGTCATGGACGAGCTCGCGCCCGCCGGGCCCGTGTACCAGGCGGGCACGCTCTCCGGGAACCCGCTGGCGACAGCTGCCGCTCTCGTCGCCCTGCGGCGGCTTCGCGATCCCGAGGTGTACCGGCGCCTCGAGGAGACCGGCGCCGCCCTCGAGGCCGGCCTGTCGGTGCCCGGCGCCACCGTGCAGCGCGTCGGCGGGATGCTCACCGTCTTCATGCAGGACGGGCCGGTCTGGAACTTTGCCTCCGCCCAGGGCGCCGACACCGAGCGCTACGGGGAGCTCTTCCGCCACCTCCTCGAGCGTGGCGTCTACGTCGCCCCGTCCCAGTTCGAGGCCATGTTCGTCTCGACGGCGCACGGCCCGGCCGAGGTCGAGCGCACCGTCGATGCGGCCCGGGAGCTCCTTGGCGCCTAGCGGCCCGTCGCTCTGGGAGACGATCGCCGTCGAGGCCGGGCGGGAGAGCGAGCTCTGGGCGGCCGCCCTTCGGCCCGAGCCCGAGCGCGAGGAGCAGGCCGTCTTCTCGCCGCTCGCGGAGGAGCGCTTCGCCGTCGGGCTCGAGACCATCTACGAGGGCTATCTCCTGCACTACGGCAAGCCGCGGCTCTTCCGCGCCGACGACCGCGACACGCGGATCCTGCTCGGCGACTACCTCTACGCGCACGGGCTGGTCCGCGTCGCCTCGCTCGGTGACGTCGAGGCCGTCGGGGCCCTTGCCGAGCTCATCTCCCTCTGCGCCCACCTGCGAGCGCAGGGCCTTCCCGGCGACGGCGAGGCCTGGGCCGCGACGGTCGCGTCGCTCGACGGGGGCGCCGAGGGGAGCGACGAGGCTCGCGGCCGGGCCCTTGCCCTCCACGCCGAGCGAGTGGAGTAGGATCCTGCCCGCATGAGCGCGCTCGCCACAGCGATCTTGCTCGCCGCGGAGAAGACCCCGGCGGAAGAAGGCCGGGACGTCGTCCTCGTCATGCTTGCGACCGGGGCCGTCTTCCTCGGCGTCATCCTGGTCGGCCAGCTGTTCCGCTACATGGGCCACCGCCGCAAGGAACGCCGCGCCGCTCGCCGGGCGTACTAGGGCGCGAGACCTACCCCGATAGACTCAAGCCGTGCCCGCGGCCGACCTCCGCTCCTGGATCGACGAGCTCCGCCGAGCCGGCGAGATGGTAGAGATCGAGGCCGAGGTCGACCCGTATCTCGAGGTGACGGAGATCGTCGACCGGACGGTCAAGTCCGGCGGCCCGGCGCTCCTCTTCAAGAACCTCAAAGGCTCCGAGCACTCGCTCCTCGCCAACCAGTTCGGGACGGAGAGGCGGATGGCGATGGCCTTCGGCGAGCCCTCCCTGGATGCGGTCGGCCAGAAGCTCGGCGACGTGCTCGAGATGCAGCCGCCGCAGGGCATCGTCGAGAAGGTCAAGGGCCTCGGGAAGCTCAAGCGGCTCGCAGACTCGATGCCGAAGTCGGTGCCGGAGCGGCGCCGTCCAGGACGTCGTCCTCGAGCCCGACCTCGACCTCCTGCCGATCCAGCACTGCTGGCCCGGAGATCCGGCGCCGTTCATCACGCTGCCCGCGGTGATCACGAAGGACCCGCGCACAGGGTCCCGCAACGTCGGCATGTACCGGATGCAGAAGATCGACTCGCGCACGACCTTCATGCACTGGCAGATCCACAAGGACGGCGCCGCCGACTGGCGCGGGATGGGCGACCGCCTCGACGTGGCGGTCGCGCTCGGCTGCGACCCGGTGACGACGTACTCCGCGAGCGCGCCGCTCCCGAAGCACATCGACGAGTTCATGCTCGCGGGCTTCCTCCGCGGCGAGGCGGTCGAGCTCGTACCCGCGAAGACCGTCGACCTCGAGGTGCCCGCGAACGCGGAGATCGTTCTCGAGGGTTACATCGAGAAAGGCGAGCTCGGGACCGAGGGGCCCTTCGGCGACCACACGGGCTACTACTCGCCCGCCGAGCCCTTCCCGGTCTTCCACCTCACCTGCATGACGATGCGACGCGACGCCGTCTATCCCTCGATCGTGGTCGGCGTGCCCCCCGCGGAAGACGCCTGGCTCGGCAAGGCGACCGAGCGGATCTTCCTGCCGGCGATCAAGATAACGGTCCCGGAGATCGTCGACTACGACCTTCCGGTCGCGGGTGCGTTCCACAACTGCGTCATCGTCTCGATCCGCAAGGGCTTTCCAGGCCATGCGAAGAAGGTCATGCATGCGATCTGGGGGCTCGGGATGCTGTCGCTCTCGAAGTCGGTGGTCGTCGTGGACGAGTTCGTCGACGTGCACGACTACGAGCAGGTCTTCTTCCACGCCTGCGCGAACGTCGACCCGGGCCGGGACCTGGTCATCTCCGAAGGCCCGACCGACCAGCTCGACCACGCCGCATCCATGTACTGCTACGGCGGCAAAGTCGGAATCGACGCGACCCACAAGTGGGAGAGCGAGGGCGCCCGCGAGTGGCCGGAGCGCATCGAGATGAGCCAGGAGGTTCGTGACCTGGTCGACGGGCGCTGGAGCGAGTACGGCCTTGCGCCCTCCGAGGCTCAGAACGGCGGAATTTCCAAGGTCTTGCGGCAAACGGTACGTCGTTGACACATGCGCGGAAGGCCGGGAAGAATGCCGGAGCTTGTGACAGGGGTCGCACTATGAAGGGAGCTGGGTGGCGGACGATCTAGAGCGGCCGGCGGAGCCGGTCCACGAGGATTCCGAGCAGCACCTCCCGGCCCCGACGATCCTTCCCTTCGCCTTCGCGGGCGGGATCGCCCTCATCCTCATCGGACTGATCATCAACTGGTGGCTCGCCGTCGCCGGGCGGCGTCCTCGCGCTCCTCTTCGGCTTCGCCTGGATCCGCGAGGTGACCCGAGACGTCCGGGCGGCTCCCGAGCCGGAGCCCGTCGTTGCCGAGGAGCCCGTCTCCGAGCTGGCGGTCGAGGAGGAGGAAGGCCCCGAGGAGCCCGAGCGCTACCCGCGCAGCGTCTTCCTCGAGCTCTCGACCCTCGGCATCGGCGCGGCGATCGGCGCGCTCGTCACGGTCCCCGCGCTCGGCTTCATGATCGCGCCCGCCTTCGTCGGCCAGGGCGACGAGGACGTCGACCTCGGGCCGCTCGACAACTTCCCCGAGCAGCAGTACGTGATCGCGCAGTTCAACTCGAAGAAGGGCGAGCCGCAGGACGTCGGCCGGCGGGCGGCGTTCATCCGGAACAACGGCCAGCAGGACGGCGTCCCGAGCTTCACGATCATCTCGAACCGCTGCGCCCACGTCGGCTGCCCGACCCAGCCACAGGGCCTTCCCGGCGACGTCGAAGAACATCGACGACCGACGCCGGGCCGGTGACGATCACGCCGGTCGCGAGCGTCTCCGGCTTCCAGTGTCCGTGCCACGGAGGCGCCTACGACGCCGAGGGGAACCGCGTCGCCGGCCCGCCCGTCCGGGCGCTCGACCGCTACGAGTTCATGATCAGGAACGGCAACCTCGTCCTCGGCAAGCGCTACAGCGTCGGCAAGGTCACCGGGCAGGGCGCCGACGCGAAGATCTACGCGTACAAGCGCTACGACCCGGGCCAACACGTCGACGGTCTCGAGCAGTACCTCTGGCCGCTTCCACCGTATGAGGGCGGCAGCTAGTGGCGAAGACGAAGTCGAAGCGCAAGCAGCAGCTCGAGCAGGCCGTGATGGTCCCGGTCGACTGGCTCGAGGAGCGCTCCGGGCTCGGTCGGCGGGATCAAGTACTTCCTCTTCCGCAAGGTCCCCGCCGAGACCAACTGGTTCCACACGCTCGGCTCGGCGACGCTCACCGCCTTCCTCGTCCAGGCGGTCACGGGCGTCATCCTCGCCATGTACTACAAGCCGGCGCCCGAGGAGGCCTACGCCTCCATCCAGCACATCACGAACGACCTCACCCTCGGCTGGCTCGTCCGCGGCATGCACAGGTGGGGAGCGAGCGTCTTCATCATCCTGCTCTTCCTGCACATGGGGCGCGTGTTCCTCTTCGGCGCCTACAAGTACCCGCGCGAGCTCAACTGGCTCGTCGGCGTGATCCTCCTGACGATGGCGCTCGGGGAAGGCCTCACCGGCTACCTGCTGCCGTGGGACCAGACCGCGTACTGGGCCACCGTCGTCGCGATCAACATCAACGCGAACGCCCCGATCGTCGGCCCGTACCTCGGCGAGTTCCTCCGGGGCGGCGCCGAGATCGGAAACGACACGTTAGCCCGCTTCTACTCGCTGCACATGCTCGTGATCCCGGGCGGCTTATTCGCGCTCATCGGGCTGCACCTCTATCTCGTCGTGCGCCTCGGGATCACCGCGCCGCCGTGGACGAAGGCTGCCGGCGGGTACGAGGAGGTCGGGGACGGCCGGGCGCTCCGGAAGGGGCTCGTCGACCCGAAGCCGCGCGGCAACGGCGCCATCGCCCCGCGAAGGCCGGAGGCCTAAGCCGATGGCCAAGAAGGACGACAACCAGGCCCAGTTCAAGCTCTACAAGGAGGACGTGCAGCGGCGCGGGAAGCCTTTCTTCCCGCACGCGATGTTCCACGACACGGTCATGAGCTTCGTGGTCGTGTCCGTGATCATCGCGCTCGCCTCCATCTGGTACTTCACGTCGGGCCCCGAGCCGGGCGACTCGGGCGTCCTCGGCCCGCGGTACGCGGAGCAGGCCGACCCGGGCACGACCCAGTTCATCCCGCGGCCGGACTGGTACTTCTACTTCCTCTTCTATCTCCTCAGGATCTTCAAGTGGCCCGAGACGGTCATCCTCGCCACGATCGGGATCCCGACCATCCTGCTGATCCTCCTGATCATGGTGCCGTTCTACGACCGGCGCCGCGAGCGGAGGATCGCGCGCCGGCCGGTGGCCGTCGTGGCGGCGCTTCTCGTCGTCGCCTCGATGGGCGTCCTCACCTACAAGGGCGCGACCGCGAAGGAGTCGCTCGGCAGCGAGAACGTCGGGCTCGTCCCGCAGTGGGTCCAGCAGCAGAACCTGTCCGCCGACGGCGAGAAGGGAGCGACGATCTTCGCCCTCGCCGGCTGCATGGGCTGCCACACCTATCTCGGTGCCGGCGCCCCGAACCTCGGCGCGCCCGACCTCTCCGCCGAGGGCGCGAAGGGCCGGGGCGAAGAGTTCCAGGTCAGCCACCTCAAGTGCCCCAGCTGCGTGAACCCGGGCTCGCCGATGCCGCCCTTCACGAACTTCACCGACGAGCAAGTACCACCAGCTCGCCACCTTCCTCGAAGAGTCGAAGGGCCCGCAGGGCGGCGGCGGGGGCTAGCGCTCCCGGGGCGGGAGAGATGAACGTCTTCCTCGGGATCACGGGCGCCTCCGGCGCCCCGTATGCGGCACGCCTTCTCGACGCGCTCGTCGCCGCGGACGTGGAGGTCGGTCTGTGCGCCTCCTCGGCCGGGCTCGAGGTCGTCGCCACCGAGCTCTACGGGACCCGACCTGGACCGCGACGAGGTGCTGCGCCGTTTCGTCGGCGACCGGGCCGGCGTGACCGTGCACGCGCCCGGACGACTGGCGAGCGCCCTATGCGAGCGGCTCGGCGAAGGTCGACGCCTACGTCATCTGCCCGTGCTCGATGGGCACCGCGGGGACGATCGCCTCCGGGACGATGACGAACCTGATCCACCGGGCCGCCTCGGTCGCGATCAAGGAGGGACGGAAGCTGATCGTCGTTCCCCGCGAGACGCCGCTCTCCGACATCCACCTGGAGAACCTCCTGCGGCTGCGCCGCGCCGGAGCCGTCGTGCTCATGGCCGCGCCCGGCTTCTACAACGCGCCCCAGAGCATCGACGATCTGATCGAATTCGTGGTCGGGAGATGCCTGGACCAGCTGGAAATCGAGAACAGGCTGACGAAGCGATGGGGGCAGGAGTGACCGAAGGCGTCCTCCCTCCGTCGGAGGTGCGGGCGATGTTCGACCGCATCTCGCCCGTCTACGACGTCATGAACCACGCGATGACGGCCGGGCTCGACCGGCGCTGGCGCCGGCTTGCCGCCGAGACCGTCGTTCGCCCGGGCGACGCGGTGCTCGACGCGTGCTGCGGCACGGGCGATCTGGCGATCGCGGCAGAGCGCGCCGGGGGGCGCGTGACCGGCCTCGACTTCTCCGAGCAGATGCTGGTGCGGGCACGCGGCAAGTCGGACAGCGTGGAGTGGGTCCTCGGCGACGTCACTGGCGCTTCCGTTCGACGACGCGAGCTTCGACGCCGTCACCGTCGGCTTCGGCATCCGCAATGTCCCCGACCTCGGGGTCGGCCTCGCCGAGCTGGCACGCGGTGTCCGGCCGGGCGGCCGTGTCGCATGCCTCGAGATCACCCGCCCAGAGGGGATGCTCAAGCCGTTCTTCCGGCTCTGGTTCGACGGCCTCGTGCCCCTCGCCGGCAAGGTTCTGCCCGGCGGGCGCGCGTACTCCTACCTCCCGGCGAGCGTCCGGCGGTTCCCCGGGCCCTCGGATCTGGCCGCGGCATTCGGTCGCGCGGGCTTCGACGGCGTAGGGTGGAAGCTCATGGGCGGCGGGATCGTCGCTCTCACGTGGGAACGAAGCGATGAACGCGCTGGCGACCATCAGGCAGGCTCCCGGGCTCGACCGCTACCTCGACCTGCTCGAGCACCGGCTCGAGGACGCCGTCGCCGCGTTCCCCGGCCGCCTCGGCGACGTCGGCGCGGACACGCTCGCGGCAGGCGGCAAGCGGCTCCGGCCTCTGCTCGTCTTCCTCTCGACGCCGGTGGAGGAGCGGGACGGCGAGCGTTCGGTGGCCGGGGGTGCGGCCGTCGAGCTCGTGCACATGGCGACGCTCGTCCACGACGACCTGCTCGACGGGGCCGACCTGCGCCGCGGGCGGCCGACGGTCTGGGCCGAGCACGGCGAGGCGACGGCCAGGGCGGCCGGCGACTACCTCTTCGCGCGGGCGTTCGCGCAGCTCGCGGCGACCGGCGACGCGGAGGCGGTCGCCATTCTCTCGGACGCCACGCTCGCCCTCGCACGCGGCGAGGCGCTGCAGCGGCGGCAGGCCTTTCGCCCCGAGACCTCGGTGGACGAGTACCTGGCCCGCTGCTCCCTGAAGACCGGCAAGCTCTTCGAGGCGGCGTGCCTCCTCGGCGGCGGCACGAACGGCGCCGGCCTCGGCGCGTTCGGGCTCGCGCTCGGCATCGCCTTCCAGATTGCGGACGACATCCTCGACTGCTGCGGCGACTTCGACACGACCGGGAAGGTGGCGGGGGTCGATCTCCGCGACGGCACGCCGACCCTTCCGCTCATCCTCGCCGCGCGGCGGGACGAGTCCGTGGCGAGGGCGCTCGCCGGCGAGGACGTCCCCGATGCGCTCGACCGCGTGGCTGCGACGGGCGCGCTCGACGAGGCCCGCGAGTTCGCCCTCCGTTACGCGGCTGACGCCCGTGGGGCGCTCGACGGCCGACCGGACCGCGCCTCGCTGGAGACCCTGACGCATATCGTTGTCGACAGGGAGGGATGAGGATGGCCGTCGCCACTGGACAGCGCGCGCTCGATGCGATCTGGGAGAAGGTCGAGGAGAACGAGCGCCTGGACTTCGAGGACGGACTCGTCCTCATGGAGTCCGACGACCTCCTGCAGCTCGGCGAGCTCGCGGACGCGGCGCGGCGTCGGCGCGGAGGCGACGGACGAGGTGTACTTCGTCCAGAACCTCTATTTGAACCAGACGAACGTCTGCCGCGTGAAGTGCAAGTTCTGCGCGTTCGCCGTCACGCAGAAGCAGGGCGACGCCTACACGTACACCCCGGCCGAGATGGTCGAGGACGCGGTCGCGCAGCGCGAGCTCTCGCGCTTCACGGAGATCCACATGGTCGGCGGCGAGAACCCGCACGTCGACTTCGACTACTACGTGGACATCGTCCGGAAGTTGCACGAGGCGTTGCCGGACGTGCACCTGAAGCTCTTCACGGCGAGCGAGATCCACCACATGACGAAGCTCTCCGGGCTCTCGCACGAGGAGGTGCTCATCCAGCTCAAGGACGCGGGGCTCGGCTCGCTTCCGGGCGGCGGCGCAGAGGTCTTCGCCGATCGCGTCCGGCGGCTGATCGCTCCGGGGAAGGAGCATCCGGACTTCTGGTTCCACACGCACCGAACGGCCCACGGGCTCGGGATCCCGACGCACTGCACGATGCTGTACGGCCACGTCGAGACCTACGAGGAGCGGGTCGACCACCTGCTTCGCCTCCGCGAGCAGCAGGACGAGACCGGCGGCTTTCTCGCCTTCATCCCGCTCGCGTTCCATCCCGAGAACACCGTCTTCGAGCGGCGCGGCTGGACGTTCACACCCGGCTCCGACGACCTGAAGATGATCGCCGTCTCGCGGCTCCTCCTCGACAACATCTCGAACGTGAAGGCCTACTGGATCATGATGGGCCTGCCGCTTGCCCAGGTCGCGCTCCATTTCGGCGCGAACGACGTGCAGGGAACGGTCGTCCGCGAGCAGATCTTCCATGCGGCGGGCGCGGTGACCGAGACCGAGCAGAAGATCGACGAGCTCGTGCGGGTCGTGCGCGCCGCCGGCCGGATCCCGGTCCAGCGCGACACGCTCTACAACGAGATGCGCCGCTGGAACGGAGCTGCCGCGTGATCCGCCTCGGCCGCATCTCCTACGTCAACATGGCGCCCGTCTTCTTCGAGCTCGAGGCCGAGGTGGAGGAGGTCACCGGCGTCCCCACCGAGCTCAACCAGCGGCTGATCGCCGGCGAGATCGACCTCGCGCCGATCTCTTCGATCGCGTACGGCCGGCACGCCGACAGGCTCCGGCATCCTTCCGCGCCTCTGCGTTTCCTCCGAAGGAGCCGTGGACTCGATCCAGCTCGTTTCGCGTGCGCCGCGTCGACCGCATCGACTCCGTCGCCGTCACCCCGGAGAGCGCAACCTCGGCCGTGCTGGTGCGCGTCCTCTTCCCTGACGCCGAGCAGGTGCCGCTCGAGGAGGCGCACGACGCCGACGCCAAGCTCCTCATCGGTGATGCCGCGCTGAAGAGCATGTTCGAGGACCCGACACCGCACCACGACCTCGGGCGCCTGTGGCTCGAGCGCACCGGGCTGCCGATGGTCTACGCGGTCTTCGCCTGCGCCGATCCGCCGGCCGAAGGAGTCGCCGAGCTCGAGACCGCTCTCCTCGATTCCCATCGCCGTGCGCGCGCCGAGCCCGAGCGCCTCGCCCGCGAGGCGAGCGAGCGCTACGGCTACCCGCCCGGCTTCCTCGCCCGCTACTTCGAGAAGCTCCGCTACCGCTTCGGCCCCCGCGAGCGCGCGGGTCTGCTGACGTTTTTCGAGCTGGCGGCCGACGTCGGCGCTCTCGAGAAGGTGCCCGAGCTCCGCTTCCTCGTCTCCGAGGCGGTGGAGGCGTGAGCCGGAACGGCAGCTCGAACGGCGTCGCCACGATCCTCGACAAGGCGCTGTCGGGGGAGCGGATCGACGACGCCGAGGCGATGGCGCTCCTCGAGAGCCACGACCTCGTCTCGGTCGGCAGGGCCGCCGACGAGCTCCGCAACCGCAAGGTCGACCGCGGTCGCGTGACGTTCATCATCGACCGGAACGTCAACTACACGAACATCTGCCACACGGACTGCGACTTCTGCGCGTTCTATCGCCGGCCGGGCGACCGCTCCGAGGGCTACCTGCTGCCGAAGACCGTCATCTTCAAGAAGATCGAGGAGACACTCTCGATCGGCGGGACCGCGCTCCTCATGCAGGGCGGCCATCATCCGGGATCTCGGCGTCGACTACTACGAGGATCTCTTCAGCTCGATCAAGGCGCGCTACAAGATCCACCTGCACGCGCTCTCGCCGCCGGAGATCCAGCACATCGCGCGCCGCTCGAAGCTGACGATTCCGCAGACGCTGACCCGGCTGCGGGACGCGGGGCTCGATTCGCTCCCCGGCGGCGGCGCCGAGATCCTCGTCGACCGCGTTCGCGACATCATCTCCCCGAAGAAGACGAAGTCGGCGGAGTGGCTCGGCGTCATGCGCGATGCGCACCGGCTCGGGATCTCCTCGACGGCGACGATGATGTACGGCCATGTCGAGACCCTCGACGAGCGCGTCGAGCACATGCGCCGCATCCGCGAGCTCCAGGACGAGACACACGGCTTCCGCGCCTTCATCTCCTGGACGTTCCAGCGCGACGGGAACCGGCTCGCCGACAAGGTCACCGACGAGATGCGCCCGACCTCGTTCGACTATCTGCTGACGCAGGCGGTCAGCCGCATCTACCTCGACAACGTCGACCACATCCAGTCGAGCTGGGTCACCCAGGGGATGAAGGTCGGCCAGGTTGCGCTCGGGTTCGGAGCCGACGACATGGGCTCGGTCATGATCGAGGAGAACGTGGTCTCGGCGGCCGGCACGACGCACCGCGCGACCGCCGACGACTTCATCCGCGCGATCAAGGCCCTCGGCAAGACCGCGGTGCAGCGCGACACGCTCTATCGCGACGTTCGCGTCTGGAACTAGGCCGTTTCCAGGGTTAAGACGAGGTAAGCAGGCCCTTGTAATCGGGGTCGGACTTTGTTTCTCTGCTGACGGGGTGTTGAGGAAAGCTGTTTTTCTCGCGGCCGTCGCGGCGGCCGCGTTTCCATCTGCGGCACCGGCTGTCGAGCTCGCGCCCGGGGTCGTCTACAACCGCGAGGTGCACACGATCGGTGGGCAGCGCGTCGTCGTGCACGTGCTCAAGGCGCCGAAGCCGGGCGGTCTCTACGACCTGAAGCCCGTGCTCTCCAACGGGCTCGTCACCGGCCGGGAGACGGTGTCCTCCATGCAGCGGCGCCTGTCGAGCCGCGCCACCCTCGCGGGGATCAACGGCGATCTCTTCAACTGGGGGAGCGGGCGCCCGAGTGGCATCTTCCTCCACAAGAACCTTCTCTCGACGCGGGCCAACTACACTCGCTCGAGCCTCGGCATCGGGGTGGACGGGCTCCTCCGCACCGGCTTCATCCGCTACACCGGAACGTGGCAGTTCGGATCGAACAAGCTCCGCACCCTGCGCGAGTTCAACCATCCGCTCGACCAGGACAGCGGCGTCGTCCTCTTCTCGCCGACTTGGGGGCCGAGGACGCCGCGTGTCCGCGGCGCGCGCGAGGTCGTACTCTCCCACGTCGCGCCGGTCGGCCCGAACAAGGATCTCGTCGGCAAGGTCGTCCTCCGCTCCTGGAGCACCCGTCACCAGATCCCCGCTGGGGGCGCGGTGCTGCAGGCATCGGGCGACCGGCGCAAGATCCTTCTCGAGGAGGCAAAGCTCGGCCACTGGGTGAAGCTGCACGTCAGCCTGACGCCGTGGTGGTCGGACGTGAAGGACGCGATCGGCGGCGGCCCCCGGCTCGTCACCGGCGGCGTGCCGGTCTTCCAGGCCGGCGAGGGGTTCCTCTCCTCGCAGCTCCTTCCACGGAACCCGAGGACCGCGATCGGCCAGCTCGCGAACGGCCGCATCCTCATGGTCGCCGTCGACGGGCGCGCGTCGTGGAGCGCCGGCGTGACGAACTCGCAGCTGGCCCGCCTCATGGCCAACCTCGGCGCGGAGACCGCGATGGGGCTCGACGCAGGCGGGTCGACGACGATGGCCTTCGACGGCCAGGTTCTCAACCAGCCGTCGGACGGCGGCGAGCGCGCGGTCGCCGACTCGCTCATGGTCTTCTACTACGGCATCTACGCACGGAAGCCGCGCCTTCCGCTCTACTCGCCGAACGGCGACGGGGTCGCCGACCTCCAGCGTCTCTACGCGAAGGTCGTTCGCCGCTCGGAGGTCAGCCTCAGGCTCGTGCGCGCCTCGGACGGTCACGTTGCCTGGAGCTCGACCGGAACGCGGCAACCCGGCACCGTCGTCAAGAGCCTCACCCGCGGGCTCGCCGACGGGAAATGGCGCTGGGTTGCCTCGGCGACGGACACCAAGGGACGCACGAGCGAGATGAGCCGCGCCTTCGTCACGAATTCCACGCTCGGCTACCTCAGGCTCTCGAGCAGCATGCTGCGGCCGAGGCGTCACGGGGGCAGCCTCGGCATCTCCTTCCGCCAGGCGCGGGAGGCGGACGTCAAGGTGACAATCCGGACGGTCTCGGGGCACGTCGTCCGCCATCTGCGCTCCGACCACCTCCGCACGGGCCGGCACTCCATGGCTTGGAACGTGAAGAACTCGAGCGGCAAGGTCGTGCGTGACGGGCGCTATCTCGTCCGTGTGCGAGCGGTGAACTCCATCGGTCCGGTCGCGCTCGTGAAGCCGGTTACGGTGCGCCGCCGCTTCTAGTCCAGGTCCTCGGCGGGCGCAACTACACTCGCCCGAATGACCGAGACGATCACCTCGGCGATCGGGGACTACGGCCTCTACGCCGTGTTCGGCCTGATGCTCGTGGACGCGGTCTTCCCGGCCGCGAGCGAGCTGGTCATGCTCTATGCGGGAGCGGTGGCCGCGGGCGCATTCGCCGGCCAAACGGTCACGCTCTTCGGAACCGCGATCGAATCGACCTTCTGGGCCTACGTCGCCATGGCGACCGCCGGCACCTTGGGGTACCTCGTCGGCTCCCTGATCGGGTGGGCGATCGGCTTCTACGGAGGGCGACCGTTCCTGGAACGGCGCGGGCGCTGGGTGCACCTGACGCCCGAGGGCCTCGACCGCGCCGAGGCCTGGTTCGCCCGCTACGGGGACTGGGCCGTGCTGCTCGGGCGGGTCATGCCCGTGGTCCGGTCCTTCATCTCGATCCCGGCAGGCGTGCTCGAGATGCCGGTCGTCCGCTACACGGTGCTGACCGCGATCGGATCCGCGGTCTGGTGCTTCGGCATCGCGGGCGCCGGCGTCGCCGCTCGGGTCGAGCTGGGAGCACTTCCACGAGAACTGGCGCTATGCGGACTACGCGGTCGTCTTCCTCGTCGTTCTCGGGGTCGGCTACGGGGCCTTCAAGCTCCTGCGGAGACGGGCGCGGCGCAGGTCATTCCAGAGCCCCACCGAAGGGTAGAGTTGGCCCCGTGGCGATCCCGTTGACGGACGTGAGGGCGCAGTACGCGCCGCTCCTCGACGAGCTGAAGGACAGGATCGCCGGGGTACTGGACTCTGGCCACTTCATCCTCGGGCCCGAAGTGAAGGCCTTCGAGGAGGAAACTGCGAGCTTCCTCGGCGCCGGAAACGCGGTCGGCGTCGCCAACGGCACCGACGCGCTCGTCATCGTCCTCGACGCTCTCGGAGTCGGTCCCGGCGACGAGGTCGTCTGCCCGTCCTTCACCTTCTACGCCACGGCCGAGTCGATCGCCCGCCGCGGCGCGACGCCTGTCTTCGCGGACATCGAGCCGGCCACGTTGAACCTCGACCCCGTAGATGTGGCCGCGAAGATGACGGAGCGGACGAAGGCGATCCTCCCCGTCCACCTCTTCGGCCGCCCCTGCGATCCTGCGGCGCTTCCCGACGGCGTCCCGGTGGTGGAGGACGCGGCGCAGGCCTTCGGCGCGAAGGTGGGGGACCGCCGCGCAGGCTCTCTCGCCGCCGCCGCGACGTTCAGCTTCTACCCGACGAAGAACCTCTTCGGGCTCGGCGACGGCGGGCTCGTCACGACCGCCGACTCCGAGCTCGCGGATCGCATCCGCCTCCTCCGCTTCCACGGGTCGCGCGACAAGCAGAGGTTCGATGCGGTCGGCTACAACTCGCGCCTGGACGAGCTCCAGGCGGCGGCGCTCCGCATCTTTCTCCGTCACGTCGACGAGTGGAACGAGGGCCGGCGCGCAGCGGCCGCGCGCTACGCCGAGCTGGGGCTCGGCGAGGTCTGCGAGCTGCCCGCCGATGAGCCCGGCCACGTCTACCACATGTACGCCGTTCGCACGGACGAGCGCGAGCGGCTGACCGCGGCGCTCGACCAGGCCGGCATCGGCTGGGCCGCGTACTACACGACGCCCCTCCACCTCCAGCCCGCCCTCGCCGACGCTCGGCTACGAGCCGGGGAGCCTGCCCGAGACCGAGCGGGCCGCCCGGGAGACCCTCGCGCTCCCGATCTGGCCGGCCATCTCGCGGGAGCAGCAGGAGCGGGTCGTCGAGTGCCTGCGGGCGGCCTCGACTGTGAAGGCCGCCTGATGCGAACGCTCAACCGGCACCGGCTCTGGCAGGCGGTCGTCGACTCGGGGCTCGTCGCCCTGGCGTGGATGCTCGCCTTCAACATCCGCTTCGACTACGGCGTCCCGCCGCGCTACCAGCCGTTCCTCGCCTTCGACGTGATCCTCGTCGTCGTCGGCGTGAAGATCCTCACCTTCATCGTCTTCGGCCTGTACGACCACTGGTGGCGCTACGTGTCGATCCGCGACATCTGGCGCTCCCTCCTGGCGGTCACCGTCGCCTCCGTCATCGCGGTCACGGCGCTCTATTTCTGGAACCCCGTGCCGGGCTTCAGGCTCCCGCGCGGGATCATCGTCATCGACTGGCTGATCCTGCTCGGGCTGGTCGCGGGGACACGCCTCGCCGCGCGGACGATCTTCGAGCGCCCCGGCAGGCGGCGGCTCGTCTCGCGGGGACGCGACGTCCTCGTCGTGGGAGCCGGTGACGCGGGACAGCTGATTCTCCGCGAGATGCTGAAGAACCCGAATCTCGGCTACTCGCCGACCGGGCTCGTCGACGACGACCCCCGCAAGAAGAACCTGCGCCTCCACGGCGTGCGGGTGCTCGGCACGACCGACGACCTGGCACACCTCCTCCGCGACAATCGCCCGGACGAGGTCATCATCGCGATCCCCTCCGCGGCGGGCGAGACGCGGCAGCGGATCGTGAACGAGTGCCGCGACGTCGGCGTCCCGGTGAAGACGCTGCCTGCCGTCCACGAGCTCATCTCCGGCGACCTCAACCTCGCGCGCCAGCTCCGCGAGGTGCAGGTGGAGGACGTGCTCGGGCGCGAGGCCGTCGAGCTCGACCTCGCTTCGATCGCCTCGTACCTCACCGGCGAGACCGTCCTCGTCACCGGCGCCGGCGGCTCGATCGGCTCCGAGCTCTGCCGGCAGATCGCAGCGCTCGGCGCCGACCGCATCATCCTCGTCGACCATACGGAGAACGCGCTCGTCGACATCGAGCGCGAGCTCGCCTACGAGCGGCGCTTCAACGCCACCGTTCCCGTCCTGGCCGACGTGAAGAACCGCGCCAAGATGCGGCGCACATTCGACCGCTTCCGGCCCGGCAGTCGTCTTCCATGCGGCCGCCTACAAGCACGTGCCGCTGATGGAGGCGAACCCGGTCGAGTCGGTGCGGAACAACGTCTTCGGCACCGGAGTCGTCGCCGAGGTCGCCTCCGAGTTCGGCTGCAAGCGCTTCGTCCTCGTCTCGACGGACAAGGCCGTGAACCCGAAGAACGTCCTCGGGCAGACGAAGGCGATTTGCGAGTGGATCGCCGAGGCGGCTGCCGCGCGGGAGCACAACGGCACGCAGTTCATCTCGGTCCGGTTCGGCAACGTGCTCGGCTCGTCGGGAAGCGTGATCCCGCTCTTCCGCCGCCAGATCGCGCGCGGCGGCCCGGTGACCGTGACGCACCCCGAGATGACGCGCTACTTCATGACGATCCCGGAAGCCGTCCAGCTCATCATCCAGGCCGGCGCGATCGGGGAGAGCGGCGAGATCTACGTGCTCGACATGGGCCCGCCCGTGAGGATCATCGACCTCGCCCACAACATGATCCGCCTCTCCGGCAAGGAGCCCGACGTTGACATCGAGGTGGACTTCATCGGCGTGCGCCCGGGCGAGAAGCTGCACGAGGAGCTATGGGCGAAGGACGAGGACGCCGTGCCCACCTCGCACCCGAAGATCCTGCGCTGCAACAGCAGGCCCGTGGATCCCTCCTGGCTCGAGGACGAGCTCGCCGAGCTCGAGCGCCTCGTCGAAGCGGGCGAGACCCTCGACGTCGTCAACCGCCTCGGGCTGATGGTGCGCGCGCCGCAGCGCGTTTCGGCCGAGGCGCCGGCGCCCGAGCCGGCCTAAGACGACGAGGGCCGGCGGTGGCCGGCCCTCGCATCGTTCGCTTCGATCCGCTTTCTAGCGGTCGTACGGCTGGTTGAAGTTTCCGCCCGTTCGCTGGATGGCGATCACCCTGCTCTGGAACGGCGGGTCGGCCTGCACCGAGAGGTACATGATCCTGTTGTCGTTCGAGAACCACGTACCCGTCGGCTCGAACCGGTTCGGGAGCGTCGCGAAGAGCTCGAGGTTCTCCGCGCCGGTCTCGCCGCGCGGGAAGCAGCCAGACCTGGTTCGCGCCCCCCGTGCCCGGCTGTGCGAAGTCGGCCGAGCCGTGGTCTTCCATGATGAAGAGGTCGCCCGCATCCGTGAAGCGGATGTTGTCGGGACGCGCCATCCGGGCGAAGCTGCCCGCGACGATGATCTGCCCGTGCACCGTCTCCTGACTGAGGTCGGTGAGCTTCCAGACGTTGCCCGGATTGGGCAGAGCGCCCGACTCGGTGAAGACGACCGCATCGCCGGAAGCGGCGGTGAGCATGCCCTCGGCCTTCTCGAACGAGTTCGCCGCGGTCGGCGGACCGACGCGCGCGACCATGTCCGCCTCGGGCGTTGAACGGGTCGAGCGGGCCGACCCAGTGGCCTGCGTTCGTCGCCCGGTCGAAGACGAGGCCGTACAGGCTTCCGGTCGTCAGGTCGTTCGCCCGGTCGGGCACGAACTTGAACAGGTACTGGTAGTTCCCGCGATCGTTGGTCAGGTACCAGTTCTGCCGACGCGAGGCCTCCTGCTCGTGGCTGAAGCGGCCCATGCCCGTGAGCCGCGTCTCGGCTCCCGTGGCGGGGTCGATCTCCCAGACCCAGCCGGAGAGCTTGTCGGGGTCGTTCAGGAACGGGAACTCCTCGTTCGTCAGGTAGGTGCTTCCACGGCGTCTGCGCGCCGGCACAGTGTCATGAAGGCCGGTCGTGATCAGCTCGCGCCTGAGCACAGTGACCCCGTCCTTCGCCAGCACGATCCGCGAGACCGAGCCCGTAGCCGTCCGAGTCACCGTCGCCGGGCGTCTGCTCCGGGACGGCGCATTTGCCCGCGTCGCCCTGGAAGTCGCCGGGCCGCGGTTGCGTCAGCTCGTGGTTCGAGATGAGCCACGTCTCGTCGCCGGCGCTGAAGACGATGTTCGCGTCGAAGTCCTCCGGCATCGGGAACGTCCCGCCGCTCTCCGTCGAGGTGACGGAATCGGTACACCCCGTCGAGATGATCGTGTACGTGAAGCCGCCGGCCAGGTTGATGACCGGGTCGCCGGTCCCGACCGGGCCGGGCGGGTCTGCCACGGCTGTGGCGGTCGCCATGAGCGACGCGCGACGACGGCGACCGCTGCAAGCAAGGCTCGTTTCATCCTAATTCCCCCCCGTTGGTCGACTTCCAGCGCGGCAGTCTAAACAGGCATCAGCAGTTTGAGCATCTCGAGCGGGATCGCGGCGCACGCGCTGCCCTTCGCCGCTGCCGCTTCACGAGCTCGAGCGCGCGCGGGTCGGTGAGCGGACGGAGCTTGCCGTCGCGGATCAGCGCCTCGTCGACGCCTCCGAGCCGGCCCCCGTACGTGGTGTACACGGGGATGCCGAGCGCGGCCGCCTCGCGGTTCATCGTGCCGCCGGCCGAGACGACGAGATCGGCGAACGCAATCAGGCTCTGGGCGTCGACGGCGCCGTCGGGGACGATCACGGACGGAGCTCGAGGCCGCGCACGTAGTCCCGCTGCTCCTCGGTGCGGGGGAGACGACCGCGTGCACGTTCTCCTGGCTGCCGAGGAAGGTGAGCACCTGCGGGAAGAGTGGGTTCGACTTGCGGTGGTAGAGCGAGACGTCCGGCGGCGTCCGCACGACGACGAGGATCCGCTCCTGGTCGACCCCGAGCTCGGTGAGGACCTCCGGGCGAGCCTCGAAGTCTGAGAGGAGTACTCCTCCTTGAGCCCGGGTACTGGCGCAGCTTCGGCGGATGGACGCCGTAGCGCTCGAGCCGCTCGGCCGGGATCGCGTCCGGCACGACGACGAAGGTCGCCGCGCGGCAGCCCAGCTGGTGCTGCACCGTTGCGAACTCGTAGTCGAAAGGTCGTCGAGCTCGGGATGCCGAGCGCGCGCGCGGTCAGCGTCAGGTGGTGCGAGCCGTGGGCGAGCGCCGCGTCGAAGTGCCGGCCTCGCGCCCAGCGCCGAAGCTTGGACATCCGCGTCACCATCGTCGCGAGCTTGCCGACGCGGGACCGGCCGCCATGGTCGGCCGATCAGCTCTGCCTCGATGCCCGTGCTGCTCGAGGAGCTGGACGGTCTGCGCGTAGTCGCGGGCGGTGACCTCGACCTCGTCCACCGCGGTCGCGCATGAGCGCGATCAGCGGCCGAACACCGACAGATGGCCGGCGCCGTTATCGGATCCACCGAGACCCTCACGGGGTCCACCGTCTTCCCAGGCTGAGCTCGCTGTGCTGCGCGATACGGCGCTCGCGGCGCTGGCCGTGCCGTTCTGCACTGTCCTGCGCGCCGCTCGCTCGTCCGTCTGCCAGCGGCTCCGCAGACCTTAAGCGAGCCACGCGGCGACGGCTGCGGGCTTGGCGGCCACCTGCTCGTGCCAGAGCGTGAACGTGAGGAGCCCGAGCTGGCGGGAGAGGTCTTCCCGCCCGGCCACATGGTCGTCGAGCAAGCGTTGCACGGTCTCCGGCCGGAAGAAGCCCTGGCGGCGGAGCGTCTCCTCCGACAGCACGCTCGCGCGCGAGGGGAACGGCGGTCCACGAAGCCAGGCCGCCGCGGGGATGGCGAGCCGCGCTCCGTCCCGAGACGACCGAGTCGGCAGAGGGGCCCGACCGCCTTCCGCAGAAGCCGTTTCTTCGAGAGCGCGCAGCTTAGGCGTGTCGGGACGGCGAGCGCGAGGGTGGCCACGACGGGGCCGAGGTGGCGGGACGCGCGCTCGAGAGAGTGCGCCATGCTCGCCCGGTCCGTCTTCACGGGCAGTCGTCGACGGGTGGATGCACGAGATAGACGTCCTGAGGCGGGCGAGCTCCTCGGCGCCTTCCGTCTCCGCGTAGCGCAGCCCGATAGACGTCGAGCGGATCGGAGCTTCCACGCCGTCGGGCTCGAGGAGGGCCGCGCGCGCCTCCGGCGAGAGAACTCCTTCCAGCCGTGGTGGCGCTCGAGCGGCGGCAGGTGCGCCGCCCGCACGAAGCGCTTCGCCCGGTAGTCGAGGCTTGCCTGGGGGAGGAGCTCGGCAGGCGCTCGACGAGCGGCCGTGCGGCTGCGAGCCAGCGGCCCGATCTTCGGCGCCAGTAGATCCGCGACATACGTGTAGTAGCCGCCGAAGAGCTGGTCGGCGCCCTCGCCGGAGAGCGCCACCTTCACGTCGCCGCGGCGAGCTCGGAGACGAGGTACGTGGGCAGCGCGGACGAATCGGCGAACGGCTCGTCGAAGGCTTCCGCGAGCTTCGGCAGGAGTCGCAGCGTCGGGCCGGACGACGAGCTCGTGGT
>CAVYAJ010000045.1:0-67142 GCA_963766155.1 uncultured Actinomycetes bacterium
CCGTTGATCAACGTCGCGGGCGAGGGTGCCCGTTCTCGGCGAAAGCGGGGAAGATCCGTGCCCAAGCCTCCTTCGCGCGTGCTGTGCTCGCCCTCCTCGCGGCGATCCCCGCGAACAGCCTCGCCGCTGCAGCCCTCGCCGAAACTCCTCGCCGGCGACGATCCTGGCGAGCCCGATCGCCGAGGCTCTTGTCCGCTCGTCGCAGGCGCAGGGTTCGTAGGGGAGCCGGGCTAGCCATGCTCTCTCCCCGCGTGGCGAAGGCGCAGGTGAGCCGCCGCAGGCTCGTGGCCTGTGCCCGGCTCCCATCTGAATATCGCCGGAGCTTGCTCGTCCGTTACACATAACCAATCCCGAGGCCGCTCATTGGGCACTGGCTCGATCTCAGTGCCCAAACCCACCCGTAGCGCCCGGAAATCGCGGGTATTTCGTCGAGCGCCTTGAGCATGAGCACCTTCCCGCAACGTCGCATGGATAAAGAAGCCTCCCGCCGAAAGTCGTCCGGGGCGCTTCCTCTGGATCAGGTAGTCAAGGTTCGAGTCCTTGCCCCGCAGCCTCACCGGAAAGACGAGGGCCGCCCGGGAGAGCGGCCTTCGACGAGGAGAGGAACGACGCTTTGCGGCGGAGCGTCGGTCTCTAACTTCCTCGGCAGAAGCAGCTGTCCTCTTTAGCCCGGAAGCGGCGTCGCCTCGACCGGGTCGTACCAGAGCGTGACGGCGTCGCCAGCGTCGCGGCCTGCGGCCAGGATCGCGGCAAAGCGGACAGGATGGGCGAAGAGCCTGTCATCAGCCGACCGTGACCATCTGGTCCTCCGAGGCCTCGGCCGCTTCGAAGCCCTCTCCGTCCACGAACTGGCGCTGGAAGAGCTCGAACGTGAGGAGCGCGCCAAGCGGTTTCGTGTGGCGGGCGCGGCCGGAAAGCGTGTCGTCGACGAGCTTCCGCACTGCATCCTCACGGAGCTGCCCGCGGGCGAGCGTGCGCGGTTCGAGCAGGGTCCCGAGAAGCTTTGCGCCCTCTCGGCGAAGATCGGTGGCGTAGTCGCCGAGTCCCGAGTGAGCCGGCCACCACTTGGGCCCGAGGCGCGCGTCTACCCGCCGGTGAAGCCCCCGCCGCGCGCGAACGCGCAGCTCTTCCGCCTTGCGCCTCCGACCGGTCAGGCCCGGTGGGATCTCGTCGCGCGTGTTCTTGACCGACGCCAGCTCTGGGAAGCGCCGCAAGTACGCCTTCTGGAGCGCGCCGGTAACGCGGAAGCTCTCGGGCATCCGGCGCAGCCGGTCGACCAGGTCATAGTCGTCGTACGGGTCGCGCGGCGCGAGGAAGTCGGCGAAGAGCTCGGCGCCCGGCCAGATCTTCCGCGTCTGTGCGTTGTAAGTCAGCTGACGCGCCTGCTCGATGGGAGTTCCCTCCTGTCCGTCGAGGTATCTCCTGATCGACGTCCGCGCGAGGCCGCGGATCTGCCCGGCGAACTCCGGCGTGAAGATCTCCTCGAGGAGCCCGTCGGAGATCGTCTGGGCGCGGAAGCGGTGGAAGTTGTCCCCCTCGACGGATTCGCCGCCGATCTGCAGCGCGCCCCCGACGGTGCGTGTGATGTGGTCGCCGCCGTAGTTGATGAGCACCGCGCGGGCGTCAGCACCGGTGCGAAGCGGCCGAAGATACAGGTGGTGCGCGTGGAAGGCGCGGATCGCCCCCTCCGAGAGCCACACCGTTTCCCCCGCGCCGTGGGCGAGGTAGCCGCGCTCGAACGGGACGGCGCGGTGCGGGAGGCCGAGCACGCGCGCGACCTCCGTGCCCAGACGGAGGTCGTTGGAGCCCGGCGCGCCGTAGGTGAGCGCGGCGGTGTCCGGCGCACGCACGCGCAGGATCGACCCGACACAGCGAGAGTCGTAGCCGCCGCTGAGAGCAAGGCCGGCGTCGCCGAGGCGACGAGCCACCGCGGCGTCGAGCACTTCGGCGAAGTCCTCGGCCCACTCCTCGATATCCCCTTCGGGCTCGGGTGCGAGACGGTACCGCCAGCGAGTATGCGCCTCCTTGCGCCCGCCGGCGATCGTCACGGTCGTAGCGCCGCCGAGCAGGGAGACGCCCTCGAGCGGGCAATGGCCCGGGAGCGGGCCCTCGTAGGCGAAGAGCTGTGACCAGGTCTCGAGGTCGAGGCGGGGCTCGACACCGGCCGCCACGAGCGCCTTCAACTCGCCCGTGCAGAGCCACGTGCCGCCCACCTCGGCCATCCACAGGTTGCGCCTGCCGTGGTTTTCGGTCAGGAGCGTGATCGACTCGCTGCGCGGATCCCACACCGCCGCGACGAATGCGCCCTGTGGAAGGTGGAGGTCGGCGCCTGCGGCCAGGAAGCCGTCGAGGAGCTCGCGCGCCGCCTGGGCTCCGCCGAGCGCGCCCCCTTCGCCGAAGGTCTCGCCGTCGAGGGCGAGCGCAACTCCGGTCTCCGGATCGTGCACGACGCCGCCGTTCTCGCCGGCAAATCCGAGCGCGACATCGTCGCGCGTCGGCGCGAGCTCGAGCGTTTGCCAGGGGCGCCGCAGCATCGGCTGCGCGGCGGCGCGCGCAAGGTCGGCCGCGCGGTCGCGGCCCAGGACGCAGACAAGGCCAGGCATCAGTGAAGGGTACAACTGTGCCCGAGGAAAGAAAAGCCCGCATATCCACGGGTTTCTTGGCGCAATCCGCGACGCGGAGCTCAAGTATCGGCGGACACAGCCGATTGAGTGTCACTGAGGACGCAAATCCTCCTGTGGCTCGGGGAAATGACCGCCAGCATGTCCCCAAGTGGCAGACGAGCGGCGGCCTGCCGGCCGCCGCTCCTCCTTAACGTCGCGTTCGCTACCCTGTCCCCGCCGGGCGCATTCGTCTAGTGGCCTAGGACGCCGCCCTCTCACGGCGGTAGCACGGGTTCGAATCCCGTATGCGCCTCCTCTGCGTTTCGGTGCAACCCGCGCCGGAGCGGGAGCTCAGTTGGCGACCACGAACGGGATCACCTGGACGCCGGAGCTCGTTCCGTTCGCGATCCGGTCGTGCCGTGAGAGCTTTCTCGCGTTGGCGACCAGCACGAGCTTGTGCGGCCCGTTCGTCAGTTGCGTCGTGTCGATCGAGAGGTGTCCTTCGAAGCTCCCGCGCCCGCGTGCGACGACCCAGCCCGCCGTGCCGGCGTGGAAGTCTGGATCGACATGCGCGCTGTAGGAGGTCACCCGCACGCCACCGGAGCCGGGCGCCATGCTCGCCTTCGGCTGCCACGATCCAGAGACGGTCGGCGGAGCAGCAGAGCAGTAGAAGTCGCCATACGACGCGTTCGTGTACTCCGAAACCCTCGTACCAGCCCCGCGCCGCAACGAAATCCTTCCTGCGGTAGTCGCTTCTCACCGTGGTGTCAGGGTTGTCCAGGTAGCTCTGCCATCCCGAGGACTGGAATGAACGCCTTTCGTTGCGCCCGTGCCGCAGGTCGACGGTGAACCGTGCCTCCTTGCGCCCGTCGGTGCCGGCCCCGTGAACGTCGAGAAACTTCGTGATGTAGACGTAGCCGTTCGGCATCGCCGAGGCGATGAGGTCTTTCGTCTCGCGGCTTGTGTCGTCGAACCCCGCATCGCCGCCGGGTACCGGGTCGCAGCAGGCGATGCTTCCCCGGAATCGGCCGACCTGGTACTTCGTGACGTTGTGGAGCATGATCCTGAAGTCGAGCCGCACCTTGCCCTGGGCATCCGGCTTCCACGCCGTGCCCTGAGGGAAGCAGGCTCCGAGGTGAATATGCGTCGAGGCGCCGCCGGGCGCCATCCTGTGCGCTGACCACCAATCCTGCGATTCGAGGAAGACCCGCGGCTCCGGATAGAACCGGCTGGGATAGTCGGACGGCGCGCCCAGACACTCGTACGAGTCGGGCTCGGCCTGCGCCGGGAGGGCGGCGACGAAGCCAAGGCCCACAGCCAGGGCGGTGATTGCGGCGATGACGAAGCGAGCCATGCGTGCGGTCTTGGGTCCGAGCTTCGGCGGCTGCGAAGCGGGACCGGTTCGATTCATCGACCGAGCGACGGCCGCGCTTGAGCGCAATCGAGGGAAGCGCTCACCCCCGCCCTGCCCAAAGCTGCGTCCGTCCGCGACGCGTCTACTCGATTCTCGAAAGCGCCCGACGAGAGGCGGTCGCCGAGGCTAGACTCACGCATGGCCTTGACCTGGGTTGGCATCAAGCAGCTGGTACGCCTCCAGGCGGTATCCGAGCAACTCGCGGTCAACGTCCATGATCCGGAGGGATCGAGACGGGTGCGGGAATCTGAACGTGGGCTCGGTCATGTTCTCGACGAGATCATCGAAGAGGTGGACACGGCGCTTCGTGACGCGGAGCCGAGGCTCGCCGACGAGTTCCAGCGCATCGTGAACACAGAGCGGGCCAAGCGGTTGGATTTCGCGGCTCGATCCGCACTTTTGACCGGCTGGCTCAAGGGCGCAGTCGAAGCCGAGACGCTGGAGCTGCGCCTGCGTGTCGGAGACGATCGTCCGCGGAAGACAAGGGCCCTGGATCCGCTGGCCGTCGGCTGACGCAAGAGTCCCTCGGGCGCAAGGACTGTGTTCTGACAGCCCTGGGAACGGAGGATGCGGTGGACTCAACCTGGGAAACGGAGGATGAAATGGACGACCTGACAACCGAGGCATCGGAAACGCCGACGCCCCTTCCGCCCGACGTCATGGCTGACTCGAAGTCGGCCTCGAACTCGGAGCTGCCGCTGCACCTACGTGTCCTGAAAATGATCGTCCAGGGCCAGGTCGACGAGCAACGGCTTCAAGAGGCACTTGACATCGCACACGAGATCTATGAGCTCGAGACTGCAGGCGTCGCGCTCGACGAGTATCGATCGGCTTCCTGAATTCACACTCCACCACGTTTAGCCCCAGCCGTCGTGAGGTAGCGGCCTTCATCGAGGTTCATCTTGGGAAACGTGTGATGGCCCCGAGAGAGGCGTCTCGGACGATGTCGTAAGCTGGACCGAGGGTTGTCCTCGCGGTGTCATGGGAATGCGATCATCGAATGCATTCAGTACCAAGCGCGATGAGGGTTGCGGCGGATTGAGGAGTTATCGTTGGACAGCGTGACGACTGAGCTCAGGGTCGAGCGGATGATCCTTGAGTGCCGGGCGCTCGGCATCGAACCCGATGCCCGCACGATCGCCGAGATCATGGTGGACGACGACGTCACCGTCGGGCGCTATGAGGACTTCTCGGACGAATGGACGGTCGCCTTCGAGACGTACGAGCAAGCAGCCGAGCGTGCCTTGGCGTCCAAATCCATATCGCGAAGAAAGGCGTAGCCGATCTGGGCGAGGGAGTACAGCGCGCCCCGAGCGGGCATGCCACTTGCGGGCTGTGACTCGGGCAGGCGACTAGTATCGAGGCTTCGAGAGGGTGCGCTTCAAGATCATCATAGGATCGGCCGTGGCCATCCTCATCGTGGGCGCAGCGATCGCCGTCGCCGAGATTCTCGGCGACGGGTCGGGTTCGTCGTCGGTAGGCACGAGCGTCGTTCTACTCGCGGCGGGGGACATCGCCGAATGCGATCACCAGGGCGACGAGGCGACTGCCCGGATTCTCGCCGCCTATCCGAACGCAACGATCGCCACTCTGGGGGACAACGCGTACCAGGAGGGCACTCTGCAAGAGTTCGAGAACTGCTACGACCCGTCGTGGGGCCAGTTCAAGGACCGCACCATGCCGGCCACGGGCAACCACGACCACTCGACCAAGAACGCTCAGGGCTATGCGGATTACTTCGGATCGGCCGGCGGCCCGTACGACAAGTACTACTACGCCTACGACCTCGGCAGCTGGCACGTGGTCGTCCTGAACTCCGATTGCTGGCGAGTTGACGGTTGCGCGATCACCGACCCGCAGGCCGAGTGGCTTCGTCGTGATCTCGAGCAGCACCAGACCATCTGTACGCTCGCCGTCTGGCACCGCCCGCCGTTCAGCTCCGGCCGTTACGGCGAGCCGAGCGAGACGGCGCGGGTGCGGCCGCTCTGGCGCGTGCTGAACGAAGAGGGAGTGGATGTCCTGCTTACAGGACACGAACACAGCTATGAGCGCTTCGAGCCGATGGACGCGGAGGGACGGCCGGACGAGGCCAACGGAGTCCGCCTGTTCGTGGTCGGGACGGGCGGAGGCAATCTGCGCCCGTTCGAAAACCCACCACTGCCGACGACAGCCACGCGCCAGGACCACTCGTGGGGCGTCTTGAAGCTCGACCTCGGAAGCGCCGGCTACGACTGGACATTTCTCCCCGTTTCGGGTTCGAGCTATTCGGACTCGGGGACCGGTACCTGCCACTAGCCGTGAGCCGCTATCTCGTTACAGGCTGCGCGGGCTTCATCGGCTCGCATCTCACAGAGGCGCTTCTGCGGCGCGGGGACGAGGTCGTCGGGGTCGATGCCTTCACGGATTACTACCCTCGTCCGGCGAAGGAGTCCAACCTCGCAGGGGTGCGCGAAGATGCGAATCTCAGCCTCCTCGAACTCGACCTTTCGACCGCAGCGCTCGGCCACTCCTCGCCGGCGTTGACGGCGTCTTCCATCTCGCCGCCCAGCCGGGGGTTCGTGGAAGTTTTGGAGACACCTTCGCCGACTACGTGCGCGACAACATCATCGTGACCCAGCGCCTCTTCGAATCAGTGGCGGCACCAAGGGCCTCGCGTCGTCATGGCGTCCACCTCCTCGGTGTACGGGAACGCGGAGACGTATCCGACGCGCGAAGATGCGACGCCACGCCCGGTTTCCCCGTACGGCGTCACGAAGCTCGCCTGCGAAGCACTCGCGCGCACCTACGCGGAATGCTTCGGGCTCGAGGCGGTCCTCCTACGCTACTTCACCGTCTACGGCCCCGCGTCAGCGTCCCGACATGGCCTTCGCGGGCGTGATCGAGGCCCTGCTCGGCGGGAAGCCGTTCACCATCTACGGGAGCGGCGAGCAGTCGCGTGATTTCACGTTCGTGGACGACGCCGTCACCGCGACGATCGCCGCGATGGACGGCGGGCCGAGCGGGACAACCTACAACGTCGGCGGAGGGAGCGAGACCAGCCTCAACGACGCGATCGGGCTGTGCCAGGAGCTCGCCGGAACGGGGCTCGAGGTGATCAACCAGCCTGCGGCCCGCGGAGATGTCCGCCGGACCGTGCGGATACGACCCTCATCCGCACCGAGCTCGGCTGGCGGCCCGAGACGCCGCTCGCAAGCGGCCTCGCCCTCCAGCTCGCGGCCGCGAGAGCGGCCCTAGGCACGATCGACTAGAGCGTCCAGAAAACGATCGCCAGCACGATTCCGGCGCTCAGCAAGATTGCTCCCCCGACGAGCGCGAGTGCCGGCGGCGGGAAGCTACGAACTCCGTGAGCGACGATGCCGGGAGCGCGGATCGTGGAATCGCCGCGAGCCCGACGAGGAGCAAGGAAATCGCGAGCGCGGAGAAGTAGACCGGGAGCCCGGCGCTCAACGCCTCTTTCAGCTCTTCTGAGTGGCCGCTCTGAAACAGGAACATTCCGTCGGAGGCGAGCCCCGCATCGCCGCGCCCGCCGGATTGCAGTGTAGCGCCGTGCCTGAGCAAACGAATGGGGCGCGGACCCCTGCACAAAAGGGGCGCCAAGGCGCCTAAGCTACGAGGCAAGGGGCAATGTCGTGACCGGCGTTTACACAATCGTCAAGCGGTGGTGGTGGCTTCTCGTAATCGGGGCAGTCGTCGCCGCCTTCATGGGGTATCTCGTCGCGAACCGCCTGCCCGACACGTACGAAGCCAGGGCGCAACTCCTGGTCGGGCCGCTGAGCGCCGACAAGGACACACTCGATGCAGCCGGTGCACAGGCGCGCACGTACGCCGCCCTCGCTACGACGACTCCGGTTCTTGACGCAACAGCTCGGAGCGTGGGGCTGACGAGCGCCCGGGGCAAGATCGCGAGCGTCAACGCAAGCGACATCACGCGGCTCATCTCCATCACTGCACGCGACGGCGACCCCGCGCGCGCCGCTGCTATCGCCAACGCCCTCGCGGGGGTCCTCGTCGCAAGAGCGGCGCACGGCCCTCCCGCGGGGCAGCTCTCGACCGTGGAGCGAGCGACGCCACCGGACAAGCCCGTCGGCCCTTCCACGGCGTTGATCGTGGCTCTGACCGCCATCGTGGGATTGCTCGGCGCGCTCGGCATCGCCGCGCTCGTCGACTCGCTCACGAACGTCATGCGCTCCGAAGACGACCTCGCTCACTTCGCGCCCGTCCTAGGGTCGGTGAACGGGTCGCCGGCCTGGAGGCGGGGCAGGCCGCTCGTCGTCGAGTACGATCCCGACTCGCCGGAAGCGGCTTCCTATCGCGTGCTGACGACGAAGATCGAGCTCTCTAACGGCGAGGGGCCGCTGCGAAGCCTTCTCCTCGTGGATGTTCACGGGGGTCGTTCGAGCGCCAGGGTCGCTGCCAACGTCGCCGCTGGTTTTGCCGAGGACGGCACGCGGGTCGCGATCATCGACGGCGACGAGCGGGGCCGCCTCATGGGGGTGTTCACGAGCGGGGCTGAATCGTCGGATGTGGTTCAGCGGGCCCGCCCGCTCCGAATCGGAAGGCTCATGTTCGACCGTTTTCGCATCCGCCGCCCCGGGCTCGTCGTGCTCCGACCACGCCGAACCTCGGAGCCCATCGATCTCGAGCAGGCGGGCGAGACCATCGAGCATCTGCTCGGCGGGGCCGATCTCGTTTTGGTCACGGCGGGACCGCCCGACCAGTCGCCGGAGACCCTAATCTGGGCTCGCGCGGCACAGACGACGGTCGTCGTCGCCGAACAGGATCACACGAAGCGAGAGCAGATGACCCCGACGTTCGAAGGCCTCCGAGTCGCCGACGCCAACGTGATCGGAGCGGTTCTTTCTTGAGCCTGCGCACCCGCGGTCCCGGCAGGCCGTGACGGCATTCGAACAGGCGCTCGAGGCGCAATCGGTTCCCGGCACGAACCTGAAGGGCTCCATCGATGGCCCCAACTGGCGCTTCCTCCTCCCTCGCCTCGAGCTTGGAAGAGTGCTCGCGCTCGGGTGGCCGGCACCCTCGGCCCTCGCCACGGTCGCAAGGCTCAGTGACGAGGTGGTCGTCTGGGACAGGGCCGCTCACCACGACCGCCTCCGCCGGATGATCGAGAAGCGGAGTCTCGGAAACGTCAGAATCCTTTCCGCGGAGCGGGGCGCGGCGCTTCCGCTCGACGACGACGACGTCGACGTCGTCGTCGTCGCGAGCCCCCGGCTCGCGGGCTGGGTCGGTGCCGGAGAGCTCGGGCGAGTGCTGAAGTCGAACGGCGCTCTCTACTTCGAGCCGTCCCTCCTCGACCTCCGCGGCCGCCACGATGTCGAATCGTTGCTCGACGGAGCTTGCCAGCGTGATGTCCTCTGGGCGGCTCCCGCCTGGGGAGGGGTGCGTTTCGCGGTTCCGGCGGCCGACAGCGCGGCTGTCGCCTACATCGAACGGCACTTCCTCAAGCCGCTGTTCCGCCGCATGCTGCTGAAGTGTCCGGGCAAGGTCGTCGCACGGACTCCGTTCGTCAACGCCCTCGCGCGCCGCCGCGCTCTCCTCGCCACGCGAGACGAAGGGGACGCGCCGGGGCGCCCGCCGGCCTACGTCCGCGATCTCGCCGCCACAGCCGGCACGCGGATCGAGAACCACCGGTGGGCGTTCGCGGCCCCCGGTCGCTACAGCTCGCAGAAGGCACTCTTCTTTCTCTTCGACGGCGAGGACACCCAGCCACAGGCGGTCGTCAAGATCACGCGCGATGGGAGGCACAATCCTCGGCTGGAGAACGAATGGCAGGCACTCGGACTCCTTCAGGAGCGGGAGATCGGCGATCCACGCACCCGCCCGTTGCCGCTCTTCTTCGGTCACCATGCCGGGCTCGCCGTCCTTGGCGAGACCGCCGTCGCCGGAGCGCCGTTCCTCGGACGGACGAAGGCAACGGACGATTGCCCCCATGCACGTGCCGTGGTCGAGTGGCTCCTCGAGCTCGGCGTCTCGACCGCCCAAGTCGTTTCGGATGCGAGCCCGCACGTCAGGCGCCTGGAGGCTCTCCTCGAGCGCTTCAACGAGCTCTACCGGCCTGACCGCCCGGCCAGCCGGTTCCTCGAGCGCGAAATGTCTGCGCTCGCCGGGGACGCCGGAGCGCTGCGGCTCGTCTTCCAGCATGGAGATCCCGGACCGTGGAACGTCGTCGTGACCGCGGACGGGAGCCCTGGCTTTCTCGACTCGGGAGTCGTCGGAACCCGACGGGATGCCCCTCTGGGATCTGTTCCACTTCCTGCGCAGCTTCGGTCTCACCGTCTCGCGAAAGGCGGGCAGGCATGATCCGGGCAGGAGCTTCGGCGACCAAATGCTGGCGACGTCCGGCCTCAACCGGCTCCTCGTCGACACGACCGGGCGCTTCTGCGACGCGACCGGTCTCCCCACACGGCTCGTCGAGCCGCTCTTCTATCTCTGCTGGGTCCATCGGGCGGTCAAGGAGGCCTCCCGCTTGCCGCGGGAAGAGCTGGAGACGGGCCGCTATTTCAACCTCCTGCTGCTCGCAGTCGTCCGCAGGGATGCACCCGGGCTGCAACGGCTCTTTTCATTGGCATCCGGCGCCTGGAGCCTTCGATGCGAATTCTCATCTGCGCGACCGAGGCTCCGCTTCCGCCCGTGAACGGTTTCCGCCGCATGCTGACCGCCATCACGAGCGAGCTACGGCGCGAGCACACCGTCAGGGTGCTCGCCTTTCGCGCGTCCGACCAGGCTCGATCTTCGACGGACGAGAGCCTGCGTCTCCTCCCGCAGCCGGAGGACGCGTTCCCGGCCTCGGCCGTGCGGGCGGCACGGGCCGTCGCGCAGCGGCGACCGCTCAGGGCCGACCGGCTGGCCGCGCCGATGGTCGATCCTCTGCGCGCGGAAGCGGCAAGGTTCACGCCGGAGGTCGTCCATGTGACGTCCGGCAGGCTTGCCGGTCTCGGACGGACCCTCGCCGGCCATCCGGCGGTGCTGGGGCGCTCGATGCGATGCATCTCAACACCGAGGCCCGTGCGCTGATCGCGTCGGGGTTGCGCTGGCGCCTCCTGCGGATGGAGGTCGGCCGGGTGCGCAGGTTCGAGTCCACGGAGTACCGCCGGTTCGCCCGCGTCACGGTCGTCAGCGAAGCCGATCGCGCCGCCCTGCTGGAGATCGACCCGTCACTCGAGATCGACGTCATCCCGAATGGCGTCGACGTCGACTTCTTCGCTCCCGGATCTCGAGGCGCAGGTCGATGATGCACGCATCGTCTTCACCGGGGTGATGAGCGTATGCCCCCAACGTCAGCGCGGCGGAGTTCCTCGCTCGTGAAGTTTTTCCGCGCGTACGGCGAGCGCGGCCCGAGCGCGTCTTGCGATCGTCGGGCGCTCGCCCGACAGCGCCGTCAGAGCGCTGGGAGAGCTCCCTGGAGTCGAGGTGACCGGCGAAGTTCCGAGCACCTCCGTCCCTGGCTTCGGGGAAGTCGTGTCTATGTCTGTCCGATGACGAGCGGGACCGGATCAAGAACAAGCTCCTCGAGGCGATGGCCTGTGGTGCTCCCTGCATCGCCACGCCGCTTGCACTTCAAGGGATCGGTGCTGTCCCCGGCAAGCAGGTGCTGGTCGGCGCGGATGCACACGAGCTGGCGGAGGAGGTCGGCCGCGTCCTCACAGACGACACTCTCGCGACGCGGCTCGGTGCCGCCGGACGCGCCTACGTGTGCTCGCAGCACGACTGGGGGGCAGTCGCCCAAAGCTACGTCCGGGTCTGGGAACAGGCGAGAGCCGCCCCCCCGAGGGCCGACTGCTCATAGGTCGGCAGCGCCGCCGCGCCCCAATCGCCTCCACTGGAGAAAGGCAAAGACGGAAAAGCCGAGGGCGAGGCAGAACTCGGCCCACTCGCCCGCCCGCGTGACGGTGAACCCCGACTCCGGGAAGAACGCGAAGCGGAGGGCCTTGTAGCCGAACATGACGAAGAACGCCGTCGTCAGGAAGATCGGCGGCAGCAGAAGGTCGACGAGGCCGGACCGTTGCCAGAGGCCCTTTCCGCGGACGATCCAGGCTCCGATCGAGCCGTACAGCCCTGCGATGAGGTACGTGATGTTCGTGAAGTGCTGCACGAGGTCGATGTTGTGGACCGTCGTCTCCTTCTGCTCGTTGATCTCCTCGAGCCGCTCGGGGGTCCCGTAGCCGATGACCCTCTGCCCCCACGCAATCTCCTCCCCCGCGACGAAGAAGCAGCCGATGCCGAACGCGAGGTAGGCCGCGGCGAGAACGGGCTGTCCCGACCGATGGAGCCGCCACGCACAGAGGCACGCGAGGAGGGAGGCTGCGGCGAAGCCGAAGAACTGGGGCCACTCGAGCAGCCGGTCCTCGTCCGTCACGAAGCGATATGCGCGCGAGTCGGCCCGCAGGAGGACGATCCCCACGGCCCCGACGAGCGGGAGGACGAAGAGCAGCTCAGCGAGGACCGGCGCAATGCTCCAACGCGTCGCCTCGCTGCCCAGGTGACGCCAGAGAGACCCCGCCCGTCCCCGAATCCCGGTGTCAGCGATGCTCGTCAGACTATCCGCTCTTTAGCTGTTCGTGACGAGCTGCGGCGGCCGGTCGCCGCCCCTGCTATGACTCCGCCATGCCGACCGGGACGGGAGCTCGCGACTCCGCAGCCGGATCCTCCGGTGAGGTCGAGTCGCATTCCGACGGAGTCGCCCGAGACGGGCACACTCCGCGACGACTGAAGGTCGCGTACATCATGTCCCGCTTCCCGCGCCTGAGCGAGACCTTCGTCCTCTACGAGATCCTCGCGGTCGAAGACGAGGGCGTCGACGTCGAGCTGTTTCCGCTCATCCGTGAGCGGGCAGACGTCGTCCATCCCGAGGCGCTCGAGCTCTCCGCCAGGGCGCGCTTTCAACCCTTTCTTTCCTTGCCGGTGTTGCGCAGCCAGGTGCATTTTCTCCGCCACTCGCCTCGTCGCTATTTGGGGACCCTTCGCGACTTGCTCTCCGGCACGTGGGGAAGTCTCAACTTCTTCTTCGGTGCACTCGGGATCTTTCCCAAGGTCGCGCATGACGCCCGGCTGATGCAGGCCGAGGGAGTCGACCACGTGCACTGCCACTTCGCGAATCATCCAGCCGCTGCGGGGTTCGTCATCGGCCGGCTCACGGGGATCCCGTACAGCTTTACGGCGCACGGCTCGGACCTCCATGTCGACCGTCACATGCTGTGCGAGAAGATCCGCGAGGCCGCATTCGTCGTCCCGATCTCGCGGTATAACCGAGACCTCATGATCGAGGAGTGCGGCGAAGTCATTCGCGAGAAGCTCGTGGTCATCCACTGCGGTGTAGACACCGAGTTCTTTCGACCCACCGTCGAGAGGGTCGACGACGGGCAGCCTGGAGATCCTCTGCGTCGGCACCCTCCACGAGGTGAAGGGGCAGCGGTACCTCGTCGAGGCGTGTCGCCTCCTCCGCGAGGAGGGGATCGACGTTGTCTGCAAGCTGATCGGAGAGGGGCCCGACCGCAAGGCCCTAACCAGTCAGATCTCTGCGGCCGGGCTCGAGAATCGCGTAATGCTGCTGGGAGCGCCGCGACCGGGACGCCGTCTGCGAGCTCTACGAGCGGCTCACGTACTCGCAGCACCGAGCGTTCCCACCAAACGGGGCAAGCGAGAGGGAATCCCGATCGTCCTCATGGAGGCGATGGCGAGCGGAGTGCCCGTCGTCGCAAGTCGCCTTTCGGGGATCCCGGAGCTCGTCGAGGACGGGGTCAGCGGTCTCCTCGTGCCGCCCGGCGATGCGCAGAGTCTCGCAAGCGCGCTCGCCCGACTTCAGGGCGACCCCTCGCTGCGGGAGCGGCTCGCGCTGTCCGGCGCGCGCGAAGGTGGAGGCCGAGTTCGACCTCCGCAGAAGCGCGGCCGAGCTCGTCGGTCAGTTCGCCCGTGCGAGAGTGGCGGCATGAAACGGCGAATCGTCTTCTGGTCTGCCGTCAGTGCCGTCACGGCCACCTACGTCGTGTTTCCGCTCCTGGTGCTCGCACGTGCGCGGCTTCGTCCCGGCCTCTATTTCTGGGCCGACATCACGCCCTCGCTCACGCTGATCGTCGCCGCCCACAACGAGGCGGCGGACATCGGCGCGAAGCTCGAGAACATCGCCTCGCTCGATTACCCGTCAGATCTTCTCGAGGTGATCGTCGTCTCGGACGGATGCGACGACGGCACGGAGGAGATCGTCCGCGAGCTTCTCCGGGCGCGACGTTCGCCTCCTGTCTCTGCCTCGTGTCGGCAAGGCCGCCGCGCTCAACGCCGCGATGGCCGAGGCACGCGGCGAGGTGCTCGTCTTCTCGGATGCGAACAGCGTCTTCGCCGCCGACGCCCTCCTTGCACTCGTGAGACCCTTCGCCGATCCGAACGTCGGCGGAGTCGCAGGCGACCAGCGCTACGTCGCGGATCCCGACCTCGACGCGGCTGGATCCGGTGAGCAGGGGTACTGGGACTTCGACCGGACGATGAAGAGAGCAGAGAGCCTCGCCGACAACGTCATCTCCGCCACCGGGGCGATCTACGCCGTTCGCGCCTCGCTCGTCGGTCCGGTGCCGGAGGGTGTGACCGACGACTTTCACACCTCGACGGGCGTGATCGCCCGCGGGTTTCGCCTCGTGTTTGCCCCGGACGCCGTCGCCTTCGAGCCAGTGGCTCGCAGCGCCGGCCTCGAGTTCGGCCGGAAGGTGAAGTGATCACCCGCGGCCTGCGTGCGGTCGTCTTGCGGCGAGCGCTCCTCGACCCACGGGTGCATGGGATCTATTCGGCCCAGCTCTTCGCGCACAAGGTCCTCCGCAGGCTCATGGTCTTCCCCCTCGCTGCCATCGCCCTGACGAGCCCGCTCCTCTGGCGACGAGGCACCATCTACCGTGCCGCGACGGTGGCGCAAACCGTTCTCTACGGGCTGGGTGCCCTCGGTCTTGTCCTTGCCGAGAAGCCGCTCGGGCGGCGGAGGCTCCTTGCCCTTCCGGCGTTCTTCTGCTTCGTGAACGCGGCCGCCGCTCGAGCCGCGTGGAACCTCGCCCGCGGCCGGCGCATCGATCGCTGGGAGCCTCGAAGAGCTTCGAGCTTGGACCGGGTTGGACGAGCGGAGACGGGAATTCCCGCAGGGAGCGCAGAATGAGGCTCCCCGCCGGGGTCGAATCGCTGGAGGCCGTCCGCCTGGGCGCCGAGCGCTTGCGAGGAGATCCGTCGGCACCGCCGGACGCGAGCATCGTGGTGCCGGTGAATGCCCAGAGCGATCTCGAGCGCGTGTTCACCCTCTTGGGCGACGTGATCTCCTACAACGGCCCACACACGTTCGAGGTCGTTCTCCTCGTCAACAACTTCCCGCCCGAGGATCCGCCCCCGGAGACCGAGGCCTTCGAACGGCTGGGAATTCGCGTCGAGAGCATCCCGAATGTGTGGCGTCAGGGAGAAGCGGTCTGCTTCTCGGCCCGGATGATGGGAATCAGAGCCGCATCATGTGAGCGCGTGATCTCTTTCGACGCGGACTCACGAGTCCCCAACGCGTCGTTGCTCCTCGACTGGTACGTGCGCCAGTTCGAGCGCGGTGCAGCGGGTGCATACACCCACGTCGGTCATTACGACCTGCTCCCACTCTGGTCCGTTCGCGCCCGGATCGCGGCTCACCATGCGGCACGCTGGATCAAGCGCGTGCCACTTCGCATTCCCACCACCCGCGGAAACAACTACGCGATTGACCGAAAGGTTCTCCTGCCCCTGTACGAGCGGCACCTGCTCGCCGACGATCTGAACGTCGGGCCGGCATTGAAGTCTGCGGGCGGCGAGATCGTCTACTCGGGTGCGCGCTCGCTGCAGGTGCTCACCTCCGGACGAAGGTTCCACGGGGGATGGCTGAAGCTCTTCCGCTATCTCGTCTATCGGCTCGGGTACAACGTGCGCATGATCGCGAGCGGCCGCGGCCGCGATGCGTGGTACCACCGGGCGCCGATGCGATGACGAGCATCTCGATACCGGTACCCGGCCGGCGAGAAAAGGCGAGCTCGACGGATCCGCCTCCCCGCCGCGGAATGGTTCCCGTCGTCCTCTTCTTCTTCGTCCTCTGGACGAATCTCGCCGTCGTCCTGACCCAGGTCCATGGAGTTCCCCAGTTGATCGGCTCGTCGGTTGTGGTCCTGCTCCTCATCCCGATCGTGCGAGCCCTGATCGTCGACCGCGAGGCGCCCGTCGTCACGCCCGTTCTTCCGCTGGTCCTGATCTTCCTCGGCACGCTCTTCCTCGCAGGCATCAGGTCGCCGGAGCCGTCGGTCGTCCAGAACAACATCGGTCTCTACCTCACGGAAGGCCTCCTGCTCTATCTCCTCGTCTCGAACGCGGTGACGGACCCTTCCCGTGCTGACCGCGGCCCTGTGGACGCTCATTCTCGCCGGTGCGCTTTTGGGCGGGCTCTCCATCGTCCAGGAGTTGACTCACAGCTACGCGAACGAGTACGAGGGCTTTGCCCAGGTCGACCGGCTCGACACCGGCGGTGGCTTCAACATCGCACCCGCAGACGCGACGCAGAAGGAACTGCGGCCGAGGCTCGGAGGCCCACTCGGCAGCGAGAACCGCTATGCGCAGATTCTCGCGGTCGTCTTCCCGCTTGCGCTGATGCGCGCGTTCCGCGACCCTCGACGCAGCCGCCGGCTCGCGGGCGGAGCAGCGGCGATTCTGATCGCGGGTGGGATCTTCCTCACGTTCTCCCGCGGAGCGGCCGTCGCAGTGGGACTGACGATCGTGCTGACCCTGCTGCTCCGCGAGCTCAAGTTTCGCCAGGTTCTGCCGGCTCTCGCCGTGTTGACCGCGGTCGTCGTCCTCGTCGTCCCCGATTACGTGACCCGCCTGAGCACGCTCGGGGGCGTGACGGCGCTTTCCTCGAGCACGACGGACTCCACCAACGGGCCCGATTCGGCCCTCGTGGGTCGCGAAACCGAGAATCTCGCCGCCTTGCACGTGTTCATCGACCATCCCGTCACGGGGGTGGGCCCCGGCGTCTACTTTCACGATTACTCCCGCGACTACGCGAACCGCCTCGGGTTGAGGTACCTCGCGAGCGAACGGCGCGGCCACAGCCTCTACCTGGAGATGGCCGCGGACACGGGCATCCTCGGGCTCTCGGCGTTCCTCGTGATGGTAGGAGTGTCCATCGTGCTCCTGCTCAGACAGGCGCGGTACTGGCGGGATAGAGACTCGGAGCGAGCCATTGTCGCCAGCTCGCTGGTGTTCGCGCTCGCTGCGTACCTCGCGAGCGCGATGTTCCTCCATCTCTCGTACCAGCGCTTCTTCTGGGCCCTTCTCGCCCTCACGAGTGCAGCGATCTGGCTCCTGCGCCGCGACGAGGAGCAGGAGTCCCGCCGGGCTGCCCCCAGGCCGGCATGGGAACGCCCTAGCCCGCTCGCATCCGTCGCGGGCCCCGCCCGTTCAGTCGTGTTCGGCGTCCGTCCGGCGAAGCGCAGCGCCTCCGGGCGCGTGCGTCCAGTCGGAGTAGCCGAATGTCCTCCCGCCTGCCACCGGCAGCGAGCAGGAAAAGCTCGTCCCGTAGACGCGGTTGACCAGGAAGATGCATTCGTTCGAGCGACTGCCGTCGAACCATTCCTTGTCTCCCGAGGACTGGCGGAGGAACCAGAGGTAGTCCGTGGCTCTGCGAATCGCATTGCCGCCGACCTCCCAGGCCGGATAGCCGGCACGGGCAAACACGAGCGCGGCCGGGACCGCTCCCTCCAGGCCGACCCAGGGATACTGCGTCCATACGGGCGAACAGATGTCGTCTCCTCCGCGCGACATGTCGTTCCCGATCGCGCCGTCGAGGCGGCAGCCGTTCTTGACTGCCCCCTTGTCCTGGATGCCGACCGGATCCGAAGGAGTCACCTGCCAGGCGTCGGAGTTCGACGTCTCGGCGATGGGGCTCGTGCGATCGCCGCAGTAACGGCGAAAACCGTCCCAGAACGTCGCGAGGCGATCGAAGTCGCCCGTGTAGACGCAGAGTGCGGCGGTGACGAAGCCGACCTGAGCGGACGCGTTCGATCCGGTCGGCCAGTTGGCGACCGTGATCTGCTCGTCGGTGTTGTTGGCCTCCAGCGTGCGCGTGAGGAAGCTCGCCAGCCACTCGTAGATCGGGCCGGAGCGGACGCCGAGCACGTCCGCTGCGATCACGTACGCGCCGAGATTCCGTCCGATCGCCAGCCAGCGCGCTCCCGCCTCGGTACCGATCGCCGAAGTGAGCGCATTCAGCGCTTTCGTCCGCAAATCATCTCGTCCCGTCCGGGCCGCCGCCAGGCGCGCAGGCCAGGGTCGTGGCGTCGTGGCTCGAGTCCTGATCGGCGACGTCGGGCGGGCCGAGGTCGCCTTCGGCAGCCGCGAGCACGGCGCTCCAGGCCGAACCGCTCGTGGGAAGGGCAGCCAGCTCGGCTGGCGCGATCCAGAGGCTGGGAGCGTGCCGAGGAACTGGGGCAGGCGGAGCGGGGGGCTCTGTGACTTGGACGGGGACGGCCTCCGGGGAGATCGACTCGGGCCGAAGAAAGTACAAGGCGGCTCCGACGGCCGCGGCAAGCAGAGCTTCCTTGCGGGTCATATGCATCCCGAGAGGCTAGGCGCGGCGATCGTGACGCCCGGTTTCGCGGCGCGCGTCGAGCTCCGGTTCCGCGCGCTGTGGCTCCCACATGTCGTCACGAGACCGGCGACCAAGGACCTGTCCGGCGAGCGCAACGGCGGAGGCGACGCAGCTTTGCTCGAAACCCAGCGCTGCCTTGAGCGGGCCTCGTCGGCCGAACCGGCTGCCGCGCAGGACGTAGGCGGTGAGCGCAGCTCCGTGGAGAAGACCCTCGCCGAGCGCAATGACTCGGTAGACCCTTCCGCTCCGCGATAAAGCCGGAGCCGTGAGCGCAAGGCCGAGAACAGGTACGAAGACGAGCCGACGCAGCAGCTTGTGGGAGAGCAGCTGAACGGCGTAGAAGCCGTGCTCTGTGGGGTTCAGAAGATCTCGTCCAAGCCAGAAGGAGCGGAACAGCGGCCCCGTCATCCGCACCTTGCGCTCGAACGGGTCGCGGACCACCGTCGCGCCCGCAAATGGATACGAGGCGGCGTCCGGTTGGTAGACGAGGCGCCTGTGTCGCGCCACGACCCGCGTCGAGATCCAGAAGTCATCCGGGACATTCTCCGGAACGGGCTCGAAGAGCTCCCTCCTGACGGCATAGATCTGCCCCTCGGCGGAGGTCACACTGCCGGCGCGGCTCATCAGCTCTCGCAGCAGGCGCTTTCCCCGGGCCGAGAAACGAGGTCGCGAGGCTGCAGCTCCATGGCGACGCTCGCCTGCGACCCCGCCGACCTCGGAGTCGGCGAACGGCGCGGCGATGTGCAGCAAGGTGTGTACGGTGAGCTTGGTGTCCGCGTCGGTGAGGACGAGGATCTCCCCCCTGGCGACCTCGGCTGCACGCGTGAGCGCGCGGTTCTTTCCCACCCGCGGAAGTGCGAGCAGAGAAATCCCGTTGCCGAACGCCTCGACGAGCTCGTTGGTGCCGTCCGTCGAGCCGTCCGACGCGACGATGACCTCCACCAGCCCGCGTGGATACTCGAGCGCGAGCGTGTTCTCGAGCTTCTCGACGATGATCCCCGACTCGTTGTACGCCGGCACGACCACGGTGATCGAAGGAAGCGCGCCTCCCTGCGCAAGCGGTCGGTGCCGAACCAGCCCCCGGACGAGCACGAGCATCGGAAAGCCCGCGTACGCAAAAGCGATCCATCCTGCCGATGCCCAGAACGCCACGCTGGCGGCGCGCCTGGGATCGTGGCCTCGACGAACGGGCTCAGCGCTCACCGAGGATCCTCCGGACGATGCGGAAGCGCGCGAGCTCCGGAAAGGTCTCGCCGGCGCGAAGGACATTCCTGCTCGCGAGGATGACGGCCACGGAGGCGACGGCGGCGAGCGGCACCGCCACCCAGATCGGCGGGTGGAACACCTCGTGCAGCATGAGCAGGGTTGCGGCGGCCGCGGCGACGGACAGGTAGACGGGCGTCTCCTCGCGATCGAAGAAGGCGATACCCGTGCCGCGCCATAGGCCCCACTGTTTCAGCACGTTGTGAGCTATTAACGTCGACGAGGTCGCAATGGCTGCGCCGAGCGCACCGTAGAGAGGGACGAGCGCGAAGTTGAGCGCTAGGTTCACGATCGCTGCCACGACGCTGATGACGACGACGAAGCGAACCTTGCCGAAGACCTTCAACGTCAACCCGTTGAAGCCCAGCGCGGCGTTGAAGTAGTAGGCAACGGAGAGCACGGCCAGGTACGTCGCCGAGCTTTCATATCGCTGTCCGTAGAGCGTCACGGTGAGCGTTTCCGAGAGCGGGAAGGTAAGCGCGAAGATAGGAAATGTCAGCACCGCGATCCAGGCGGACGTGCGCCAATAGAGGTGGCCGATGCCCTCGGTGTCGTCGCGCGCGAAGAGACGGGCTGCCACGGGCGTGAAGAGGAGCGTGAAGCTCGAGAAGACGAGCAGATTCAACTGAGCCGGCGGGAGGATGACCCGAAGGGCGCCAACGCCCTCGGCGCCGTTGTAGTGGCCGACCAGGACGGCGTCGGTCGTGTTGATGACCATGTAAAGGAGGTCGGATGCAAGCAGAGGAACCGTGAAGCCGAAGACCTCCCGCCAAGGCATCTCGAGTGTTGCCCAGTTGAAGCGTTCGAGGAGTCCTTCTCGACGGACCGTGCGGGTGAGGAAGTAGCCGTACAGCCCGACGATGATGGCGCCGCTGATGACGAATCCGGTGGCGAGGAACATGACGCTGGCGCCGGAAAACACGAGGAGGAGCACCACTGCAAGACGAAGAGTCGGTCCCAGGATGTTCTTGCGGAAGAAGATCGCCCGCGGCTTGGCCAAGACTGCGAAGAGCCCTGTCGTCAGCCCGTCCAGCGACTGGATCGGGATGCCGAAGACCATGATGAGCAGGAGTGAGATCGCCTGCTCGTTCGAGATCAGCGTGCCGCTCAGCAGGTTGTGCAGCCCGTACACGAGCACGACCAGTCCAAAGCCGATCGAGAGGATCGTGCCGGTGACCATCACGATCGTGCCCCACAGCTTGTCGTACTCCTTCTCCTCGTCGTAGATTGGGATGAACCGCGTGATCGAGCGGTCGAGTCCAAAGGTCGCGATGCTGACGCCGAGGCTTACGAGCGACACGACGTATGCCCATGACCCGTAATCCGCCTTGGAGAGGTAGCGGACGATCAAGATCTGGATCGCAAAGTTCATCCCCAGCGAGATGAAGCGGCCGCCGAGGAGAAGGCTGGAGCCGCGGATCTGCTTCCGCGTGACCTCGTGCGCGCCCGGCTTTGGCTCGCCTGTGGCGGCCGATGCTGTGGATGTACGGGTGGTCATCCTCTAAGCGTCCGGCGACGGATTGTCCCTCGTCAACTGGCTCCACAAGGGTCGCTTACCCCCTTTCCCGGTGACGCGGACGCCGCGTACCGCTCGGCCTGCGCGACCAACCCACGATACGGGACTCTAGCCTTGAGCCGAACGGTGGTGAGACGTTTCAACCGCGATGGCGCGAGGTACCCTTGCCGCGAGCGGCGCATCGCGCCGGCAAGGTCGAACCCCCGAGCCGCGACCCGGGCGCCGTACGGGGCCGGCTTCGACGACAGGCGCAGAAAACGCCAAGATGAACGGAGACAGTGCTTCCTAACGCAGTCATCGCCGGAGCTCAAAAATCAGGGACGACTTCCCTATTCCGCTGGTTGACCGACCACCCGGATGTCTGTGGGTCGAACGTCAAGGAGGCACGCTACCTGATGGACCCCGGAACCTTCTTCTTCAAGAAGGCGTCGAATTTCCGAGATCACGGCTTCGAGGGGTACGAAGCGTATTTTCGCCATTGTGAAGGCTCATCGCCGAAAGTCGTTCTGGAGGCAACGCCGACTTATCTCTATCAACGCACGGCTCCTGAAATCCTCTCGCGCATCGATCCGACGCCGGACATAATATTTGTATTTCGGAAACCCTCGGAACGCGCCTGTTCTCATTTCCGCTATTTCAAGGACACGAAGGTGCGGATCGCCCGCGGCATCGAGTTTCGCGAATTCGTAGCGCTGGCGCTCAGAGAGGATCCGCTGCTCGCTGAAATGACGACTGAGGGGGCCAGCAGAATAATCGCGAACAGTCGATATGCCGACTATCTTCCTCTCTGGTTCGAGCGCTTTCCGAGCGAGCGACTCCATTTCTTCCTCTTCGAGGACATGAGGCGTGATCAACGGACATTTGTCAAGGCTATAGCCGAAGGGCTCGGATTAGCTGCCGACTTTTTCGAAACATATGAGTTCGTGAAATGGAACGAATCGTTTCAGATCAAACATCCTCGTGTGCACAGCATGAGACGCGAGGTGGGACGGCGTCTTCCCGCCGGCGTGAGAGAAACGTTGAAATCGACGACCGCGTCCACGTATGCGCGCCTGAACGTCGAGACGGCTCCGTCGAAGCGCACGGAGGACGAGTTCGACGTGATCGCCGAGCTCGATGAGTACTTCGAGCCGCTCAACGCGCGCCTCGCCGACCTCACCGCTCTTAACCTCTCGTCCTGGCACGAGCGCTCGAGTGAGTCCGCCGAGAGCGGACGCTAGCCCTGAGTCAGCACGAGCTGCGGGCTGTTGGCGCCCTCGCTGCTCGAGAACCACGCCGCGGGGGACGAGGTTCCCACGAGTGCGAAGCTGTACGTCCCGTTTCCTGTGATCGCGCTGCCGAGGCTGATCTCGACCCAGGTTCCCAGCGGAGCCGGACCGGCCTGGGCGATCCGCGTCGACCCGGTTGGGGGAGCCGTCGCCCACGTGATCGTCCCTTCGCTCCAGCTGTTGTCCTGGACCGGGAAGAGGTTGCCTGCTTTCGCGCCGTCTTTCACCACGTAGAGGCGAAGCTTGGCCGACGTGACCGTTCCCGTGACACCGCTGACGGTGAACTTGAGGAAGGAGTTGGTTTGCGCGGCGCCCTTGTAGGTGCGGAGGTTGTCGAGACTCCCGTTGTTCTCGTCCGGGAAGTTCGAGCGTACGAAGGAATCGTCCGTAGGCGCGAAGGAGAGCGCCGGGCCGCCCGCGGTCACGTTGACGTAACCAGACCTGGTCGTGCTGTCCGAGCCAGAACCGTTCGACACCGTCAGGTGCACCGAATACGTGCCGGGGGTCGGGTAGACGAAGGACGGATTCTGCTGGGTCGAGTCCACGGTTCCGTCGTTTTGGAAATCCCACTGCCAGGAGGTTGGGCCGCCGGTCGAGTCGTCCGTGAACTGCACCGTCAACGGAGCGGTGCCGCTCGTCGGCGAACCCGAGAACGCTGCCGCCGGCGGGCTTCCACCACCCGCTCCCAGCGAGAAGTACTGGTGGAAATACACTTGCTGGCCGCTCGCGAGGACGACAAGCCCCGTCGCGGGATTCACGTTTTGCTTCGTCGAGGTCGCGTTGTTCAACTCGCCGTCTGCGTTTTTCATGACGACGGTTCCCTTGCCGGAAGCGAAGCCGATCGAATCCATCGGAGACGTCTTCTCGTAGATGTCGCCGCCCGACTCGGGTGAGGTTGCGAACACATGAATCGTCCTGTCGACCTCGTCCAACTCGACGATCGGCCGCGTGTGATGGTTGCTCTTCAGGCCGACCGTGGTACTCGTCCAGTTGCCGGAGGTCCCGCGGACGAGCAGGACGACGAGCGGATCGCTAGACCCGCTCCGGGAGGTCTTCACGACGGCGTAGACGCGCCCGCTCGAATCGGTCTTCAGGTTCATGTGATCGTCGGCCATGTTCGTGCCTGACAGCGCGGTCTCGCCGCTCCAACTCGTGTCAGGGCTCGTGTCGCTGTGGACGGCGAAGTAGTCCGTGTCGTTCGTCTGGTTGCTCCAGAAGACGCCGACCTTCCCGTCGAAGGCGATGACGGCGGAGAGGTCCTCGCTGTCGAAGTTCGTCTTCGTTCCGGGCAGACTCGGCGTGAACGGAACGCCCCAGGCAGCATCGTTGCAGCTCGGATTGCACACGCTCGCGTTCACGACGAAGGACGTTCCTTGTTTCCAGGTGGCCCAGAGCTGCCCCGTCGAGTCCTTCGCGATCGTGAGCGCCTCGGTCTTGTAGTTGCTGATCTGGGCGGGAAAGCCGCTGTCCAGGGAGTAGCTATCCGCACTCGCGTCGTAGCTGTAGCGGTACAGCCGCGCGGGCGAACCGGAGGACGACCCGTTCGAGAAGATGTGGGAGGCGACGTACAGCTTGTTCGCGCTGGCATCCCACAGGGTGTCGGCGCGGGAACTGCCGCGGTTGTCGATCGCCGTTCCCGTGTCGACCCAGGACTGGCTCGCGACGTTCAAGCGGAAGATGTGGTACGCCGCGGAGCTCGTCGACCACATGCTCGCCCACCAGAAGCCGTCGTTCCACCAGAGCTTGCTCTCAGGCTTCTCGCCGGTTAGGGCGTCTTGGGCTCCGACGGTCGACGGCCCCTCGAACCCGATGTCGCCGACGGCGGCCTCTGCCGCGGAGGAGTCGAACGCCCACATGGCCACGAATGCAACCAGCCCCACGAGGCTGAGCCGGAGCATGTATGCGAGAGCCCGCCTGGGGCCCTGAGTACTGCAGAGATCGCCGGTCCTCCTTCGACGCCGCAGAGGAGTTTCTCGAAGCCTTAACACCCCGACACCGCGAGTTCAAGAGGGATGGGGGCCAGCGCGGCCAAAAGGCGTGTCATCTCGCTACGATCGGAAGCCATGCTCCCGAACGGCGTTATCGCCGGAGCTCCGAGGTGCGGGACGACTTCGCTCTTCGCGTGGTTGGCGGCGCACCCCGAGGTCTGCGCTTCGAACACGAAGGAGACGATGTACCTCCTGGATCCGACCGATCCCATGTTCGACAAGAGACATAATTACTCCGGTCGCGGGCTTCAAGGGATACGCAGCCTATTTCGATGCGTGCAGCGGCGCGCCGACACTCATTATCGAAGCCACGCCGATGTACCTCTATCAACGCACGGCTCTCGATGTGCTTTCCTCGCTCGACCCGCTGCCGAATATCGTGTTCCTGTTTCGCAAGCCGTCGGAGCGCTCCTATTCGCACTTCCATTACATGCAAGACACGAAGGCGCGAATCAATCGGAGCGTCACCTTCAGAGAGTTCGTCGAGTTGGCGCGGAAAGACGATCCCCGGATCGACAAGCTTTCCACGGGAGACGCCAGCCGTGTTCTCGCGTATAGCCGTTACGCGGACTACGTACCGGCGTGGCTCGAGCGCTTTCCGGAGACGCACCTCCATTATTTCCTCTTCGAAGAGCTCAAGAGGGATTCTGTGTCATTTGCGAAGACCGTAGCCGAGCGACTCGCGATCGACCCGGCATTTTATGACTCCTACGATTTCCGAAGGAAGAACAAGAGTTTTCGAATTCGAAACGCCGGGCTGCATCAGGTCAAACGCGCTGTGGGACGCCGTATCCCTCGCGGAACGAGGAAACGCCTGAAGGCATTCATTGCACCCGCATATCGGCTGAACGTCGATCCGACGCCGGTGGCCGTGACGAGCGAGGAATTGAGCGTGCTGGAGGAGCTCGAGGGCTACTTCGAACCCTTCAACGAACGGCTCGCGGCGCTCACAGGCCTCGACCTCGCCGCCTGGCGCTGAGCTTAGAGCGCCGGGCTGCGTGGTGCCGTCGGGCCGCCGGAACGCGGCCGTGTTCGGTCCCTCGTCGGCTGCTCGTGGGCTGCACCGGCCGCATCGGTCGCTCCCGCCTGCAGCACCGCGCCGATGAGCTTGGGGCCCACGGGCTCGAGGGACTCGACCGCCTTCTCGACGTCCGTGCGCTTGGTCTGTCCGGCTCCGACGACGAGGAAGGTCGCCTCTGCGGCTCGCGCCCACGTCAGCGCACCCCGCGAGCGGGTCGGTGCAGGTCCGTGCACGATCACGACGTCGGCGTCGGCCGAGAGTGCGGAGAGGATCGCCTCCGCGTCCTTGACACTCAGGCCCGGCGGCCGGGTCCGCGGCCGGGCGAGCACGAGTGGCGGTCCCGAGCGCAGCGTGAAACGGTCGAGGGTGATTCCCGCGCACGCGACCGGCTCCAGCCGCCTTACGAGCGAAGGGCCACGCTCCCGTCCATCCATCTGCAGGTACCGCGGGACGCCGTTGCCCTCGAAGTCGGCGATCGCGACGCGGTGCCCGTCGAGGGCCAACGAGAGACCGAGGTCGACAACGACCTCGCCGCTGCCGTGCCCTCCGTCGGCGCCGACGATGACCAGGCTTCGTGGCATCACCGAACCGGCCGCCAGCGCAACTCGTGCGACCAGCCGACGGTACGACGCCAACTCTGCGGCACGGACCGCCGATGCCGGGGAGAACGATTCAGCGCGCAAGCTTCCGTCGAGGGTCCCGAGCACCGGTAGGCCACTGGTCTTCGCCAGGTCCTCCTTCCCATTCACCCTCGGCGTACGAGCCTCCGCCACGAGGACGAACGCGAGGCCTGCGAACAGCCCGGCGAAGGCGCCAAACTCGAGCAGCAGTGCGGGGCGCGGCCGGATCCGCATCGCAGACGTGGCAGGATCGACGACTTCGAGCCGGGGCTCCGATGCGAGGGGGCCAGCGGCCGAGGGCGCCGGCTGGGTGGATGCGTACCGTCGCAGTCCCGCCGCGACGGCGTTCGCCAGCGCGATCGCTTCTGACCCTTTCCGGGTGTCGACCTCGATCGTGACGATTCGGGTGTCCGCATCGGACTCCCCGCGAACGCTGTCGCGAAGCTCGGCGAGAGAGATGTCCTGCTTTGCGTCGCGCAGCGCATATGTGAGCACGGGGGTGCTTTTCACGAGCTCGGCGTACGTGGGAGAGAGCCCGGCCGGGTGCCCGACCAAGACCTTGGCGCGCGCTTCGTAGGTGGCGGAGACGCGCGAGCCGAACGCGTACGCGAGCAATGCGCCTCCGATCGTTGCGAGCAAAACGGCCAGCCACCATCTCCGCAGGAGCGGACCGAGCCCGATACGCCGATTGCCCATGCCCGCAGAGTAGTGCGACGCGCGAGCGCAGAGCCCGGAGGGGAGGAAGCGGCCCCCTCCGGGCGCTGCGTCCTAGGAGATCACCGCGATCCGAGCGGCGAAGGCTCCGTGCTCGTGGTCAGTGCCGGGTACGCACCCAGGCATGCCAGTAGCGCTTCGTCGCCGCGTTCGTGGCCATGACCGGGAAGTGGCTCCTCGCGCCGACACCCTGCTTCGTCGACGTGGGGTTGCCCATCTCGCTGTCGCTGTCGCGGATCACGCGGGCTCCGGCCTTGAACTGCGTGAAGGACGGATGGCCGAGGCTGGTCTTCTTCATGAAGATCGCCGTATTGTGGATCGAGCCTTCGAAGACCCGGATGCGGTTGTGCCGCTGGTCGAGGAGGACAATCGGGCGGGTGTGGTCGAGCGAGGCCCGCGAGACGGTGAAGCGCTTCCAGTTGCCGTCGGTCGTCCGCCGAAGGAGCATCGTGCCGGGCTTCGTCTCCCCCCCGAACTTCGTCTTCGTCACCGCGAAGACGCGTCCCTTCGAGTCGGCCTTCAGGTTGATGTGGTCGTCGGCCATCTTGCGGTCATTGATTGCGGTCTCGGTCGACAACCAGGTGTTGAATGGATCACCGTCCTGGTGGACGGCGAACAGGATCTGGTCGTGGTCCACATCCCTCGTATCGCTCCACATCACCCCGATGTTGCTGCCGAAATGGACGACCGACGAGATGTCGTCGGGGGAGACGTCGCCGAGGTCGAGAGTCCCCCCGCCGAACGTGCAGTTCGCGAAATTGCCGACACAGTCGCCGTCCGTCTTCTTCACGTACACCTGGTGCTGGCCGCCGCTCGTCGCCTGCACCCACGTCGCCCAGATGGCTCCGGTCGAGTCGCGGTCGATGACGAGCGTCTCGCTCTTCTGGCCGTCGATCGGCTGGAAGGGCGTCCCGGCGGGGACGTACTTGTGCGCCCCGGAGCTGTAGCTGAACAGGAAGAGCCGCATCTCGTCCTTCGGGTCAGGCGAGGCGATGTTGTGGCTGACGTCGACGTGCTTGTGTGAGGCGATGAACAGCTTGTTCCCTACGGAGAGGACGTCCTGCCGGGTGCTGTCGCGCGTGTCCACGGCGACGTGGGTATTGACCCACTTCTGCTTGCGCGCTTTGAGGCGGAAGATCAAGTACGTGTTGTTTCCGGGGGCGACCTTCTTGGCCATGACGGCCCACCACGTCCCGTGGCTGAACCACACCTTGCTCTCGGGCTTCGCCGTCGTCGGCGCGCCGCTCGTGCCGGCCGTGTAGGCGCCGTCTCGGTGACCCGAGTCCGCATGGACGACGGCGGGGACGACGAGGGCGGCCGTGAGGCCGCAAAGAATCGTGCATGCAGCGAGGACTGTTCTTGACTTCATTCACTCTCCCTTTCCGCAGGTCTGGGTTGTCTGCAGCCAGGGCCGAGCGTGACGCCCTACCCGGTCCCGGGCTCGCAACCTATCGATTTCGAAACGCTGTGTGTCCGTCCAAGCGTGTTTGGTGTCCGTTAACCTCCCTTCGCGAGTTGGGCCGGTGCCACCGGGGCAGGAGCTGGGCGCGCACGAGCGCCACGGCGGATGCTCGTCCCACGTTGATGCGCCGAAGCCGCAGCCAGTCGGCGGTGCGGATGTCGTTCGTCCCTCGCTTCGCCGAGAACGCGAGCTCGAACCCCTCCTCTTCGAGAATGCGCGCGACCTCGGGGCTCTCTCCCCGGCCGGATAGGCAAAGACGCGTGACGCCCTACCGACCTCACGTTCGAGATCCTCGAGCGATCCGACGATCTCGGCGCGCGCCGTCTCGACCGGCACCTTGTCGAGGAGCGGGTGAGTTCGAGAGTGAGGCGCCAGGTCGACGCCCTCAGACTCGAGGCGGCGGAGTTCCGGCCAGCCGAGGACCTCGGATCGGGCGGGTGGAGCCCCGAGGGTCTCGCAGACCTCGTCCACGAGCTTCATTCCCTCCTCGTGGGGCAAGGATTTCACCGTGCTCCGAAGGAGCCGATACGCGTCCACGCGGTCGGATGTCGACTCGAGGCGAAGCTCCCCGACCGGAGTGTCGATCCCGGTCGCGCTCGCCCGGCTGACTGCGCTGTAGAGCCGGTCCCACCAGAATACTCTCCCTGGATCTCCCGGATAGGCGGTCGGAACGAAGAGAACGGCCGGAATGCCTTGGCGGCGGAGGATCGGCCAAGCGTGGTCTGCGAAGTCGCGGTAGCCGTCGTCGAACGTGACGAGGACGGAGCGGAGCGGCAGCGCGTGCTCTCCCCGGCGCGCACCGAGCAGCTCGGCCAGCGAGACCGGCCGGTGGCGGGAAGCCAGGAATGTCATCTGAGCAGCAAACTCGGCAGGGTCGGTGAAGAGGCCCGGGTAGCAGAGCGGCGAAAGCGCCGGATCGGCGACTCGGTGGTATGTGAGTACCGCGAATCCGCCGGGCCGGGCGGACATCATTCGCTCGAGCGCCGCGACGAACAGCTCGAACCCCCTCGTTCGCGCGGCTGCGAGAGCGGAGCGACGGATGAAACCCCTCCCGCTCACGATCGAGCCTTCCGTCGAAGCTTGGCCGCGATCCCCGCGATCTCGGCGACGCCCGGCCGCGGATCGTCCCAGGAGAGGATGTCGAACCCGTCCCTCGGGTATACGAGTCGCATGGCCGCCTCGACCCCCGCACGGCGCGGGGGCACGAGAACGAGTCGGCGACCCTGGCGGCCCCGCAACGTCGACGCGATCCAGACGACCTCCAGATCGAGGTTCCGGGAACGGACGCCGAGCTCGTAGGCGGTGTCCGGCGGCCGTCCGTTCTCGGGAGGGCCCGTGAGGTAGAGCTCCGCCATCCGCACCGGGAAGTCGATGCCGCTCTTGACCGCGAGCGGAAGCGAGCCCCAGATCCGCCCGTTGATCTCCATGAGGCGCGCGCCGTTCTCTCCGAGCTTGAACTCGACCATCGCGAGGCCGGTCCACTCGAGCGCGGCCAAGAGGCGTTTGGAGTACTCGTAGAGCGTCGAATCCAGAGGCACGCTCTCACGAAACGAGCTTGCACCGCCGGTGATCGGAACCTCGTGCAGGCGACGGTGCTGGAATGCCGCGAGCGGGCGGCCGCGGTGAAGCAGGAGCTCGACTCCGTGACCTTCACCCCTGTGGTACTCCTGGAGCAGGATCTCGAAGCGGCCTTCCGCGCGTGCGACCTCCGCGTCGAGCGAGGCTCGATCCTCTGCATAGGTCACCTCGTGATGCTCGACGACATCGTTGCCGGGTCGAACGCTCGACGCCCTCGGCTTCAAGACGAGAGGCCAGCCGAATGACTCCGCCGCCTCACGTGCCTGCTCGACGGTCGAGACGAGGGTCGTCCGCGGCACGGGTACGTCCTCCTTGCGGGCAAGCTCGATGGTCGCGAGCTTGTCCTGGGTCGTCGCATAGGAATCCCTGTCCGGCAGCGCGAGGGTGCAGGTGTCGACGAAGCGCTCGCGCTCCTCCGAGAGGAGGAGCGTCAGCTCGTCACCGCAAGGAACGATGAGGTCGACCCGGCGCTGCTCGGCCGCGCGCAGGAGGACGCTGAGGGCGCCTTCCGGATCCGTGCGCGGCGACGGATAACGCAGGCGATCCGCAGCGTGGCGAGAATAGAACCCCGGGCTACGCGCTTCACAGTCGGCCGCGATCACCTCCGCGCCGCTCCGCCCGAGCGAGCGGATGATCGTGACTGCCGCCCCGCGAGCAGCGTCCGTGACCAGGATGCGTCGCCTCAGGAACGGACCCCTTCCTGCACGGCGAAACCACGACCTCGCGAGTACGCCTCGATCCTGGCGGCCACGTCGCGCGTCACGGCCTCGACGGGGCGGCTCGCGTCGACGACTGTGAATCCGTCGAGGACCTTTCCGAGCTCGAGATACTCTCGCCGGCGTCGCTCGAGGGACTCCACGGTTCCCTCGCCCTTGCGTTCGAACAGGACCTCTGCGGGAGCGTCGAGATAGATGACGAGGTCCGGTTTGGGGTACAGACGCGAGAGGACGAATCCGTGCAGGCGCCTGCTCGCGGTGCGTCGCGGCTTGGCTGCGACGTCGTAGGCGAAGTAGTCGGCGAAGAAGTGCCGGTCGAACACCACGACGTCTCCGCGCCGACGATGCAGGGTCGCGAGGATCGCGCGATGCCACTCTTCGGCCAGGCGGTTGCCGAGGCGGACGAACGAGCGCGCCGATCGAAGATTGCGACGGGCGAATCCTCTGGGGGCGATCGCCTCGGATTCACTCGAGTCCCGCGGTCCGGCTGTGTCTGGCCTCGCTCCACGGCGACGACGGAGCGCGTGCACGACGCGCGTGGTGTAGAGGAGATGGTTGCTCGAATCGGGATTGACGCCCATGTAGAGGTACTCGACCGGAAAGGGCAACGCGCTCTGGAGCGCGCGGGCAACCGTCGTCTTCCCCGCCCCGTCCGGACCGATGAGGGCGACCGTGAAGCCCGGTCTCGTCAGGGAGCCCACGCGAGATCTCCCAGGTTCTCGAGGGTGTGGCTCCAGAGCTGGTAGTAGCGGTTGTGGCGCACCCAAGCAGCGCCTTCCTCGTCCAGGCGCGAGCGGTCGTCGGCGATTCGCACTGCCAGGCCGGCCGTGTAGCGGGCCCAGCAAGCGAGGAAGAGCGGGGCGAGCAAGACCGGATCCAGCTCGAGCCCCGCCGCATAGGCGAGCACCCTCGACCGAGCCCACCCGGCTCGGCCGAAGAACGCCTGACCGAAGGCGGTGACGTATTCCTCCGGGGTCGGTGTGCGCCGCAGGGCGAACGTCGCGAACGCGAGAAAGAAGCTGAGGTCGTGAAGCGGAAAGCCGTCCTCCTCCGCGAGCTCCCAGTCCACCACCCCGACCCGCCCGGAAGAGAGGAGAATCAAATTCGGGTGGCCGAGGTCGCCGTGCTCGAAGACGCGCGGCAACGACGCGTCGCGGAGCGGCTCGACGATCTCGAGCGTCCGGGAGACGAGATCTCGCTCCCTCGCCGCTTCCGGAAAGAATTCGGCGAAGAGGCTCAGCGGCTCGACGATCAGTCGCTCGAACGACGTTCCCCCGCGGTCGTTGGACGGCAGGCTTATGAGCCAGCTGACAACGGTGTCGACGCACCGCGAGGGATCGGCACGGAGAATCCGGCGAGTCATGAGCGGCCCGACGAGAGCGGTTTCGACGAGGAACGGCCGGTCGCCGTCCTCGCACGCAACGACCTCGGGAATCGACTCGCTCGCCCCCGGACTCTGTTCCCGCAGGGCGGTCAGGACCCGCGCTTCCCGGGCGATGCCGTCGTCGTCACCGGACAGCCGGGGCATCTTGACGACGAGCTTCGGCTCGCCCGCACCGGTCGGAATCAGAAGGGCCACGACGTGGCGCGACGTTCGGAAGCGAGGGGTGAGCACCACGCAGGAGGGCCTCTCGCCGAGATCGAATCGCTCGAGAAGGTGCCGACTCCGCAGCCCTTCCACCCGGGACAGAATTGTGTTCATCGCCCCTCTCCGGTCTCCTCGGGCTGACGTCCGATCGCGCTCGCACAGGGAACGAACAGCGCGAGCTGCCGGGTTCCCGCGAGAAGGGGAGCCAGCCGCGTCACCACGCGCGCGCCGCTCGTCCGTCCTCGCGCCAGCCCGTGACGGACCGCAGCCACGTCGTCGAGGGGGATGATCGCGCGACACGAGGCGAAGTCGGGCCAGTGAACGTAGGTGTCGACCTCGACGAGCCCCATTCTCCTGAGCGTCCTCGCGCATCCTCGCGCGGAGCGAGGTGCCTCAGCATGCCTCGAGGGAATCGACGTCTCGACCTCGACGTAGAGCCAGCCGCCCGGGCGCAGCAACCCGGGAACGGCCTCGATGACCTCGCGACGTGGATTTCGAAGAACCACGAGATCGTAGGGCGCATCGAGGCCTGCCGCGGACGTCGAGTCCGCCACGTCCAGTGAGGCGCTGAAGAGTGCGAGTGACTCGAGGAGGTCGGCGTCGGTGACGCAGATGCACGCAACGCGGCCGAGGTCGGGAGTGGGAAGAAGAAATCTCCAGTCGATGCGCCGCGATGCTTGGAGCAGGGCTTCGTGAGCGACCGTCCTCACCGGGTGCGTCTGCGTCACTTGCAGTACCGCTTCATGGAATCGAAGAGAGCGCCCAGCGATACCGGATACGGATGGCGCACGACGAACGCGGGCTTGCCGGCGAGCGCGTGCGAAAGCGCGTCGCGTTCCAGTGTCGCGGCATGGTCGACGACGTGGCTGGACGCTTCCGGGAACGCGAAGCGAAACTTCAGATACGCCGCGGTCAGATCCAGGCTCTCGTGCCGAAGCGAGAACGCCATGCGACGTCCGATTTCCGACGCGTCTGCCGGCTCGACGACCACTTCGTCGCTCTCGTGACTCATGAGGAAGAAGAGCCGATCGAATGGAGCGGACATCGGCCCGAGCCGGCCGAACAGGCGCTCCGGTGCCACGTCGACATAGTGCTGTCGTTTCAGCAGCGTCGTCACCCTCCCGTCCGCGGGCTGCAGGACTCGCTCGGCGCCGAGCAGCACGTCGAGGGTCTTCAAGCGGGCACGCTCGCGCGTCCGGAGCAGTCGCGCGTACTCCGGCAGCTGCCGGAGCTGCCACTGCCAGATGCGGATCGGCTGGGGAATTCCGTAGACGTGCGCACCATTCGCCGGGATATAGATCCACTCGTCACCGACGTACTCCGCCCCGTGAGCGGCGAACGCGAGCAGTGCTTCCGTTTTTCCGCCCTTCGACCATCCCGTGGCGACGACGCCGGTGCCCTCGTGGACGAAGGCCGACGCGTGCAGGGGGAGGACCCCCTTTGCGAGGAGCGTCAGATTCAGGATGGGGATCAGCAGCGGAACCGCCGCGAGTCCGCGCTCGCAGACGATCTCAGCCGGGCCGCCGATCTGTCTGAAGTCGATGCGGACCCGCGCCGACGACTTGTGCTTGCTGCGCAGAACGAGAAACGCATCGTCCGTGAAGGCGGCATCGTCCAGGCCGATGTAGCGAAGCCGTGAGGATCTCTGGTTTCGATCGACGAACCTGATCACGACGTCGGGCGCCCGGTCGACGATCGCCTCCAACGGTCCGAGCTGCCGTCTGACAGCTGCGGCATCGGCCGAGGTGGCGCCGACCGTCCGGATCGCCGCGAGGCCGTGGAGGTCGAAGTCGAGAACGCCGGCACCTCTTGCCGGAGCCTCCGCTTCTGCGCGAGCGATGCTCACCTCCGGGACCTCTCGACGTAGCGCCGCCAGATCTCGGCTGTTGCCTCTTGCGCTGAATCGTGGCCTGTGAAGGCCAGGGCCCCGAGATCGCCCTCGCCGATGAGTCGCCCGAGCAGCCTCGATGGTGGCACGTGCTCGGAGAGCTCCAAAATCACCAAACGGCCCCAGGCGGCATGCCAGCGTGTGAGGGCGAGGTTCCGTATGCGAGCGGCGAGCGAGCCTTCCAGACACAGCCGCCGGTGCGGCAAGGCCCAGCGCTCGGCCACCGCCGCGGCGAGTCCGGACTCCGGCGCGGTGTGGACGGTGAGTCCAGGGCCGCATAGCGGAGGGACTCGTCCCAGCCGGCGCATCGCCCTGTTTCGCAGCGCCCTCGCTCGTCCGGTCAGTCGACGGCGACTCAGACAGTGGGCCCGGATGAACGGCGCCGCACGCTCGAGCGTCACCCACTCCTCCGCCTTCGCGAGCTCCAGGAGTGCGTCCGCGCCCCACTTTTCGGGGAGCACGCCGCTGATGGTCCGCGCAAGAGGGCCGCTCGCGCTGGCGCCGTCGGCGAGAGAGAGCAACGCCCTGCGGTGCGTATCCGGAAAGCCACTCCCGTCTAGAAGGCAGTGCAGAAGCAGGGTCCAGAACCCGTCATCCGCCGCAAGGACCACGAGACCTCCGGCCGACCGACGCCGCTCCAGGCATCCGGCGCCGCCCCCGAGCCTGAGCTCCTGGTACGGACCGAAAGCGAGGTCGGTGACGACGTCGAGCTTGACCCAGAGGTCCTCGGCGGCGTCGTACGCGAGGAAGAAGATGTGCGGCCCACGGCCGTGGCGACGCAGGCGTCCAAACCCTAGCCCCGCGAGCTCGTCTGCGAGGCGCGGGAGGTCCCGTGGGTGCAACGAGGATGTCGACGTCGCCTTCGGGCTTGCTGAGCTCCGACTCGCCGCGCAGCAGCGTCCACGTGATGTCGGACCGCGCTAGAGCAGACAGCGCCCGGACGACAGCGGGACGAACGGCGCGAGCGCCTGTCGTCGCGAATGTCGAATGCCGCTCGGCGGAGGCGACGCCGGACGATCCGCCCGGGACAGTCCCCCGCCGGGCCCCATCAGTTGGAAGGCGGGCGCCCATCGCTACGCGCCCGAGCGGCGGAAGACTGCCGGCACGGTCTGAAGAAGGATCTTCAGATCGAGCCAGAAGGACCGATGCTCGATGTATTCGATGTCGAGTCGGAGCCTCTCGTCAAAGGTCGTGAGGTTGCGGCCCTTCACCTGCCAGAGTCCGGTGATGCCCGGCGTGACCTCCAGCCGGCGGGTGTGCCAGAGGCTGTACGTCGTCGGCTCGAAGGACGTCGGCCGCGGACCGACGAGCGACATGTCACCGCGAAGAACGTTGACCAGCTGGGGCAGCTCGTCGAGGCTCGTCTGACGCAGGATCTTGCCTACCCGCGTGATCCTCGGATCTTTGGGGATCTTGAAGTCCGGCGGAGGCAGGACGTTGAGGTGCGCGAGTCCGGCCTTGAGCTCCTCGGCGTTCCTGACCATGGTGCGGAACTTGTACATTCGGAATCGCCGCCCATCCCTACCCGTCCGCTCCTGGGCGATCAGGATTGGGCCCGGCGAATCGAGCCGGATGATCAGCGCCAGCAGGAGTATGAGGATCGCGACCACAGGCAAGAGCCAGATGCAGACGGCGAGATCGAAGCCTCGCTTGGCAACCAGGTAGCGTCGGCTCACCTGACCTCTCCGAACGATCCCGGCTCTGAGCTCGCCAGTGATCACGCCGTCGGCACACCTCGCCGCCTCGAAGCCGGCCTCGATGTCGTTCGGTCGCTCCTGAGAGCGCTGTACAACGCCCCGTTGGTGAGGCCGTCCTCTGGAAACACTGCGAGGGAGACGTCGGGGACGTGCTCGCCCACCAGGCGCGCCAGAGGTTCACGGATCCGGAGGAGCATCGCCGCGACCATCGTGCGGTCGCATTCCGGGAGAAGCATGTAGACGCGGGGCCCCTCGATCCAGACCCGGTCGACGCGTCTCAGCTGCGAGCTCAACCCGTATGCGAGTTCGCGGACATACGTCCACGGATCCTCGATCTCACGGGGGCAGGAAAAGCACGCGAGCGCGAAATTCCGACCGAACCTTCGACTGCGGTCGAGCTCGAGCCGAACCTCGTCAGAGGGGCTCCAGCGCTCGGAGACCAGTTGACTCCCTGCCCGGCGTGCACGCGCCCGCCGCCTGATCGGCTGGACGCTGAGCTTGAGCCGGGTGCTCAAGCTCTCGGCTCTCAGTCCTTCAGATCTTCCTTCATCCGCTCCCACAAAACGCAACACGGTTGACCTCCCTCACCATTGAGATTTCGCGTTCCCTGCATGCGGGTCTCAACCCGCAGCAGGCACGAAACAACGATGGAGGGGCTATCCGGGGCGCTTCAGCTGAAAGGCGGTGGCCGCTCCGTGGAGCGGGGTCGTGCTCGTCGACAGGCGGCTTCCGAACAGCTGCCAGAGGCCAAGCAGGCCGATCAAGCCGGCGAGCACCATGGGCGCGCCGCCGCTCCCGCCGCCTGTGGATCCCCCGAAGACGCCGCCGCCTGTGAAACCTCCGAGGGGTGAGTCGGGTTGCGGCGCCCATGGGGAGCGGGGCGCCGGGCTGGAAGAGGCTGATTTCTGGGCGTCCGACTGGCCGCCTGACGCATCCGATCCGGTCGTCCCGTTGGCCGTGGCGGTCGTCGAGCCCGCTCGGAGAGGGTCGAGAAGATTCAATACCGGGTTGCTCGTGGTCGCCGAGTTGCTCCACGATGGGAATTGATTCACGGATCCCTCGGCCGGAAGATGATTGCTCGGCGACGTCGTCTCGGTGGGAGGAGCGTCGACGGGCGGGGTCTCTACGACCGGCGGGTTCTACGACCGGCGGGGCTCCACGACCGGCGGGGTCTCTACGACCGGCGGGGTCTCCACGACCGGCGGGGTCTCTACGACCGGCGGGGTCTCCACGACCGGCGGGGTCTCCACGACCGGCGGGGTCTCTACGACCGGCGGGGTCTCCACGACCGGCGGGGTCTCTACGACCGGCGGGGTCTCTACGACCGGCGGGGTCTCCACGACCGGCGGGGTCTCTACGACCGGCGGGGTCGCACGATCGGCGGTGGGTCGCATCATCGGCGGGTGGGGTCGCATCATCGGTCGCCGTCGACGACTGCGGATCGAGCACGTCGCTCGTCTCCACCGCATCGGGGGCGAGCGCGTCCGCCTACGACTCTGCAACGAAGCGCGAACAGCCAGAAGAGCGCCACGGTCGCCATCACGAGCAGGAGCCGAGCCATCCACGCGCCCGACTCGAGGGTCGCTACGCGACCTCCCCGTTTGCAGCTGATCGTGTTCACCCCGTAGTCACTCCCCCGTGCTCGGTCTCGTTCCAACACGCGCTAGCCGGTCTAGCTCGTGAACTCTTCCATCTTCCCAACTGGCGGTCGTTCGAACCTCCCGCGAGGCAGACTTACGGATGGTCCCCAGACTGTCAAATCGGGCAGGTCCTGGTTCGCCGGCTCACGGCGGGAAACCCGGGACCTGCGAACGGCAGGTCGCGGACCAAGTCGTCGCTCGAGCTCGGACGCGGCGCGCTGAAAGTCTCACCGTCACCCTGAGGGTTATCGTCTTTTTGACGGTTCAAAGCTCGCTTGATCGCGAGGGTTCTTCGGGGCGATAAACCCTCAAGTGGAAGTCGAGGTAAACATCCGACATAGGCGGCCGGCCAGCCGATGCCGGCCGCGCTACAATCCTCGCTCCTACCCGAGGCGGTCATCTCGGGGCAATAGAAAGTTTTTCTTCCAGCGGCGCGTTTGCGGCAAGGATTTTCATCGAGAGGCACTCCGCCCTCGCTCGGGCTGCTCGGCGCGGGCGAATGAGGCGACTCCTCGACTGGTTCCACGGCTCCACGTCCGCACCAGCGCGCTTGGAGCCGAGATCGGCGCTCTACGAGGAGGCTCGGCTTCTCGACATCGAAGGACGCTCGAGGATGGACAGGCGCCAGCTGGAGGAGGCCATCGCGTCAGCCAGGCGGACCAACCGCACCTCGTTGCCCGCCCGCCTTCACGTGGGAGTGTTCGCAACGCGTGCCCGGAACGCCCGGCTTCGCATCCGAGCGGCGCCACTCCACCTCGGCGAGATCACCCTAGGCAGGCTCGTCTCTCTCGCGCGGACCCCGGGCTCACTCCGGGCGGTGATTCTTTCCGCTGCAACTCTGGCAACTGGTGTCCTCGGCGTCCTCGTCGCGTACGCAGTCGTGCCGCAGGAAAGTGCTGCCGCCCAGGAGGGCGTCCAACTCGTGACGATCACCGGACCAGGCGGAACGCGGACGGTGGCGGTCACCAGGACGAAGGAAGGAATCACGAAGGTCGTTCCGGTGCGAGTCCTTCGTACAGTGACCGGCCCGGAAGGGGTCAGCACGATCGCGGTGACCGGTCCGTCGCTGACGGATACGGAGGTCATCACGCAGGTCAGTCACAGCACCCAGACGCAGGTCCTGCACAACACCGAGACCAGCGTGGTAACCGTGACCCAGCCGGTGACGGTGGTCGAGACCGATGTCGTGACTCAGCCGGAGACCGTCGTCTTGACCGACACGGTCGTCGTGACCGAGACCGAGACGGTGATTGTGCCCCCGGGCCAGCCGTAGGCCAAGGCGCCAGCAGTTTCACCCCAATAGCACCTGCCGTTCTCCACCTCTTTTCCGAGGAGCTCCCTATGCTTCGTCTCGGCCATGGAGCAGGCGAATCCCTTCAACCGCTCCCCAAATAGGACGATTGCCGACGTCCTGGCGGTGTTCCAGAATGTGGGCATGGAGCGGTTTGCGGTCTTGAGGCAAGCATTCGCCGTTCGAAGGAAGCCTTCGGGCCCTGCGCCGGTGGTGCAGGAACGAGTTCCGCTCGATCCTGAGCGCGAGACAGTCGCAGACAGCAGATTCGGAGCGGTAGTCGTCTTGCTCATTCCCGTCGCAGCGGTCGTGTGGGCCGCAATCGGGTGGCTCCTCTATCGGCTCGTGACTTGAGCCACTGTCTGGCCGGCGAAGCAGTGGTCCTTCGCACGGCACCCTCTACGAGCGCCTGAACGATCAGGTCTGAAGACCGGAGAGAATCGCCGGCTCGGTCTGCTCGTGGGGGGCGGCTTTCTGACGCTCGACTACCCAAGCCGGCGCGCGCCTGGGACTCCGCTACATTCAGTCCATGGACGATGTCAGGGGCTTTCTCGACGCGTGCCAGGCGTTCTTCGACACGATCACCTCGGTCGCGTTCTGGCCGCTCCTGCTCGCGATCTCCCTGCACGTCCTCAAGCTCCTCCTGAGAGGCCGCGCCTGGCAGAACATCCTGCGCGCGTCGTACCCGGGCGAACGCGTCCCATACTGGGGCGTCTTCGGCTCCTACATGGCCGGCGTCGGGGTCAACTCGCTCGCGCCCGCCCGCGGCGGCGACGTCGTGAAGCTCTACCTGGTCAAGCGCCAGGTGAAAGAGTCGAGCTATCCGACCCTCGCGTCGAGCCTCGTCGTCGAAACGCTCTTCGACTTCGTCGTCGCGTCGGTCCTCTTCATCTGGGCGATCAAGGTCGGTCTCTTGCCCGGAGTGCCGGATCTCCCCCACCTGCCGGCCTTCGACTGGTCGTTCGTCATCACCCACCCCGTGGTGGCGGCCTTCATCGGCTGCGTTCTCATCGGCCTCGCGATCATCGGCATGGCCTGGGCCTCGCACCGGGTGAACGAGTTCAGGGAGAAGCTCAGGCAGGGCTTCGCCATCCTTCGCGACCGCCGCGCCTTCCTCACCGGAGTGGTGACGTGGCAGGCGGCGAGCTGGCTCGCGCGAGGCGCCGGGGTCTACTTCTTCCTCGAGGCCTTCCACATTCCGGCGAGCGTGCAGGCCACGGTCACCGTGCTCGTCGTCCAGGGGCTCTCGACGCTGCTCCCGTTCACGCCTGGAGGGGCGGGAACGCAGCAGGCAGTCCTCGTCTTCGCCTTCAGCGGGACCACGGCGGCGAGCAACGTCCTCGGCTTCAGCGTCGGGATGCAGCTGGTGACGACCGCTGTGAACGTCCTACTCGGCTTCGGCGCGATCGCCGTCATGCTCCGCACCCTTCGCTGGCGGCAGCACGTCTTCGCCGACGAGGGGCTCAAGGCCGCAACGGGCTCCGAGCCGCCTGGATCGGACCCCGCCGCGCAACATTCGCCCTCCGCCCTTCCGGGCCGGGCGAACGGCGTATAGTTGCGAGGCGCATGGAACCATCCGTTCGGACCGGCGGACGGCAGACGTATTCGGCTGCAGTCACGGATCTCTGGGAGCGCGTCGGGACGGCCTTGACCCGCCTCGAGCGCATCGCCGAGAGTCCTGCGGACGTGCTCGTGGAAGAACACTCGGACGAGCTTCCGGGTCTCCAGTATTCGCTGCACGCGGGCGCCGAGCTCGCCGTCGGCATCGAGCCGCCGCCCACCGCGGAGAATCTGCACGAGGAGCTCGTGGCCGCCCTCACCGAGGCGCGCGACGCGACGGCGGAGGTCGCCTACGCCGTCGAGATCGACGAGGCCGACGGCGTCGAGCCGCTCCTGCCCGAGTGGCGCGGCTCGCTCTTCCGCGTCCGGCTCGCTCGCCTGCGTGCGCTCGAGCGGACGAACGCGCTCGCGGCCGAGGTTCCGGCTGCCCCGCCTGAGCTGCGGAAGGCCGACCACCAGGGCGCGTCATGGACGGCGATCGTCGCCACCGTGCTCATCCTCGGCGGCGCCTTCCTCTTCACGGCCGGCGCCGTGCTCGTCGCCTGGCCGGTGTGGGCCGCCGGGCTCGCGCTCTTCGCCGGCGGCTTCATTCTCTACCGGCCCTAGCCAGCGCCCCGCGTCGAGCCGGGCAAGCGTCTCCTCGCGGCCGAGAAGCTCGATCGACTCGAAGAGCCCCGGCGAGACATTCGATCCCGTGACCGCGGCCCGGATGGGCTGGAAGGCCTGGCGCGGCTTCAGTCCCTCGCGCTCGGCCAGCTCGCGGAGGGCTGCCTCGATTTGCTCGGAGTCGAAGGGCTCGACCTCGGCCAGCGTCGAACGGGCTTCGGCGAGGAGCGGGGCCGAGCCGTCCAGGAGCGCCGGGTCGGGAACGACGCGGTCGAAAAAGAAGCCGGCGAAGGCCGGGAACTCGCCGAAGGTCGTGATCTTCTCCTGGACGAGCGGCGCGGCCTTACGGATGAGCTCTTCGTCCCACTCGTAGCCCTGCTCCCGGAGCCAGGTGAGAAGCGCGCCTGCGTATTCCTCCGCGGCGAGCGCCCGCACGTAGACGCCGTTCAGGTGGTTGAGCTTGTCGTAGTCGAAGACCGCCGGGCTCGCGCCGACCCGCTCGAGGGTGAAGAGGCGGACGAGGTCGTCGCGGCTGAAGATCTCGGTGCGATCGTCGTAGCTCCAGCCGAGGAGCGCGAGGTAGTTGAGGAGCGCGGGCGCGTAGTAGCCGTCGTGCCGGAACTCCTCCACCGAGACGGCGCCGTGCCGCTTGGAGAGCTTCTTGCCGTCGGGCCCGTAGATGTTGCCGAGGTGTGCGTAGCGCGGAGGCTCCGCGCCGAGCGCCTCGAGGACGCGGATCTGCTTCGGCGTGTTCGAGATGTGGTCTTCGCCGCGGATGACGTGCGTGATCCCGTCGAGCCAGTCCTCGACCGGCGAGGCGAAGTTGTAGGTCGGGCGCCCGTCTGCCCGGATCGCGACGAGGTCCTCGAGCTTCTCGCTCGGGACCTCGATATGGCCGCGGACGAGATCTTCCCAGGCGGTCGAGCCCTCGTCGGGCATGCGGATCCTGATCGCGCCCTCGTCCTCGTAGGCCGAGCCCTCGGCGACGAGCCGCTGCGCCTCCTCCCTGCACCGCTCCATGCGGTCGAGCTGGTACGTGACCTCTCCGTCCCAGTCGAGCCCGAGCCAGCGAAGCGACTCCATGATCTGCTCCGAGGCCTCGGCCACCTCGCGGCTCGTGTCCGTGTTCTCGATCCGCAGCCGGAACTCGCCGCCCTCGTGGCGGGCATAGAGCCAGTTGAAGAGCGCCGTGTGGACTCCTCCGATGTGCAGGAACCCCGTCGGGCTCGGAGCGAAGCGGACGACCGGTGGCACGCGGCTATGGTAGTCGGGTGATCCGGGCGCCCACGTGTCGACCTCAGGCGGGATCCACACAGCAATCGACCGCGCCGAGGCGATCGGCGCCGAGTCCCTCCAGATCTTCACGCAGAGCCCACGCGCCTGGCGCCCGACGAACCACGATCCGGCGAACTTCGAGCGCTTCAAGGAGCGGCGCGCCGAGGCGGGGATCCAGGGCGTCGTCTGCCACGCCCTCTACCTCGTCAACCTCGCCACCCCCGAACGAGGAGATCTACGAGAAGTCGGTGACGACGCTCATGAACACCGTGGACGTCGCCTGCGCGATCGAGGCCGACGGTGTCGTCTTCCATGTCGGCTCGCACCTCGGCGCCGGATTCGAGGCGGGGCTCGAGCACGTCGTCCCAGCGCTCGAGCGCGCGCTGGAGCGCTGCTCCGAGACGACCTGGCTCCTGATCGAGAACTCAGCCGGGGCCGGCGGGACGATCGGCCGCTCGGTGGACGAGCTCGCAGTCCTCGTGGACCGCCTCGACCGGCACCCGCGGCTCGGCATCTGCCTCGACTCCTGCCACCTCTGGGTCTCGGGCGTCGACGTGACGGACCGCGCGGCGCTGGACGCCTGCGTGGACGAGGTCGAGGAGCGCATCGGGCTCGACCGGCTGCGGGCGCTGCACGTGAACGACGCCGCCGCGCCGCTCGGCTCGAACCGCGACCGCCACGCGAACCTCGGCGAGGGCGAGATCGCCGAGGGCATGAGCGTCTTCCTCGGCCACCCGAAGCTGCAAGGGCTGCCGACGATTCTCGAGGTGCCGGGTCCGGACGGCCACGGACCGGACGCGAACGAGATCCAGAAGCTCCGCGACCTCCACGGCCGCGGCCTCGAGCGCGCTAGGCCGGGTCGGAAGGCTGCTGCTCGACCACGCGGAAAGACGGCTTCCCGCGCGGGAGCTCGAAGAACTCGGGGTTGACACAGCCGAGCTCGTCGGCTCGGTGCTCGTAACACGTAGCAACTTCGGCCTTGCACATCGGCAGCGGCTGACGGACGGTCTTCACGGCGCCGAACCCGCCCTTGCGCTTCTGCGCCTCCTCAAGGGCGTCGAGATCGATCTCGACGTCGTACACCTTCTGCATGCAGCCGATGTACGTGTGCCCCCACTCCTCATAGGCGTACACGAAGGGGCAGGCGCGCCTGATGCACGCGGCCGGGTACACGACCTTGTCGCAGTGGACCCCGCAGCGGCGACACTCGGTCTCGTCCTGTGGCCGCAGGGGGAGCTCTTGAACGATCGGCAATCGCCGTTGCATCCAGCCTGAATTGTGGGTGAGGTTCATACGTCCCGCAAGACTTGACACGGTGTAACGGTGGGTGTAAGCCCGCGCCCGCTCAGAGCTCGCCGTTGAGGCGCCTCACGACGTTCAGGACGTCCATCGTCGTGAACGCCTCGAAGTCCGGGTCGAGCCCGCGCTCGTCGTCGTCGGCACGAAACCAGAAGGCCTGGACGGTCGTCATCCCTGCCTCCTTCGCGCCGCGCACGTCCTCGTAGCGGCGGTCCCCGACGAAGAGCGCCCGAGCCGGGTCGACGCCGAGCCGCCCCAGCGCCTCTTCGAAGATGGCGGGGTGCGGCTTTCGCTTTCCGGTCTCGGAGGAGAAGACCGCGACATCGAGGCGCTCGCCGAGCCCCATCTGCGCGAGGTCGCGATGGAGGAGAGCCGGTGGGTCGAAGGCGTTCGAGACGAGCCCGGTCTCGAAGCCCGCGCTCGCGGAGGACGTCGAGGAGCGCGTGCGTCGAGTCCCCGAGGAGCCTGGCCGGCTCCCAGGCCGCGTGCTCGGCCTCGAGAAAGCGCTCGAGCTCGGCCTCGTCGACCTCGACATCGAGGCTCGTCAGGCAGTCGCGGACCAGCTCCGGGTACTCGACCTCCTCGAGCGAGCCGGGCTGCCAGAGGAGCGGCATGTACCGCTCGCGGAACCGCTCGGCCGCGTCCGCATGTCCGGGCAGGCCGTCGCGCCCGATCGCCGCGAGGCCGGCCGCCCACCCCGCCTCGAGGAGCGCGTCGTCGTATTCGAAGCGGAAGAGCGTGTCGCCCCAGTCGAAAAGAACGGCGTCGATCACCTAGGCGAACGTTAGGGTCCCTCGGCCGTGGTCCGCAAAATCCTCTTCGCTCTCCTCGCGCTCGGGCCACTCGTGGTCGTCCTCGACCGCGCGGGCCTCGGCGAGATCGAGCTGTTCGTCCTCGCGGCACTCGCGCTCATCCCGCTCGCGTGGCTGATCGGCGAGGCGACCGAGCACGCGGCCCACTACACGGGCCCGGGGATCGGCGGCTTCCTCAATGCAACCTTCGGCAACGCGCCCGAGCTGATCATCGCCCTCTTCGCCGTTCACGACGGGCTGACGGAGGTCGTACGCGGGTCGCTCACCGGTAGCGTCGTCGGAAACCTCCTTCTCGTCCTCGGCTTCTCGCTCGCCTTCGGCGGAAGCGGGGAGCTCGACCGGCGGTCGAGCATGATCTCCCTCGGGCTCGTCGGCTTCGCAGTCCTGCTCTTCCTGATCCCCGCAATCCCGGGATGGCACGGCGACCCGGACCGGCACGACCTCGCGGTCATCTCGGTGCCGGTCTCGATCGTCCTGCTTCTCGTCTATGTCGGCGTCACGCTGTTCTCGCTCCGCCGGCACCGCCAGCAGCACGTCTCGGACGAATCGCCGGAGATGGCCGCATGGTCCTTCACCACCTCCATGCTCGTCCTCGGCGGCGCCACGGTCATCACCGCGCTCGTCGCCGAGATCCTCGTCGGCACGCTCGAGGCGTTCGCGGAGAAGGCGCACCTGAGCGACTTCTTCGTCGCGGCGGTGATCGTGGCCATCGTCGGCAACGCGGCCGAGCACGGCGGCGCCGTCGTCGTCGCCTACCGCGGCAAGATCAAGCTCGCCGCCGAGATCGCTCTCGCGTCGGGCGCGCAGGTCGCGGTCTTCCTCATCCCTGCCGTCGCGCTTCTCTCGTGGCTGATCGAGCCGCTCGCCCTCTCGTTCCGGCAGGTGGAGATCTCCGCGCTCGCCGGGGCGACGGCGTTCACGGCGCTGATCCTCGCGAACGGTCGCTCGAGCAGGGCGAAGGGCATCGCCCTCATCGGCGCCTACGGGCTCGTGGCGCTCGCGTTCCTCCTCGCCGGCGACCGCTGATCTCGCGTCATTCGGCCGCGCGGCTTCGCCGGAGCGCCCCTCCCAGCGCGAGGATGATGAACCCGATGCCCGCGAGAACGAGCGCTATCGCGACGACGATTCCGAAGAGCGCGGTGCTCTCCGCAAGAAATGACGTGTTGAGCGCGGTCGAGAGCGAGGTCTCCGTCACCCAGATGTTGCGGGCGCCGTTCGAGACCGGGTTTCCGTCGGCGTCCTTCTGCGCAGCCGCGGGGTCGTTCGTCCCGGCCTTGTCGCTCGGGTCGGCGGCCGACACGTACTGGCCCATCTCTGCATAGCTCAGGCCGCCGGTGCTCTCGAGCGCGTGGATCCGCATGTAGTCCGCGAAGCACTTCGCCTCGGATCCGGTGTCGATCTGCTCACCGGCGACGCTGCAGGTCGGCAGCTCGATCGAGTCGGGCAACCCCGCCTCCTGAGCGCCCTTGGCGATCTCGTCGGGTGTCATGTCCGGCGAGCCGACGATCGCCTCGCGCTCGAGCTGCGAACGGACCTCGTTGTGGCCCGCGATGCTGAGGACGAGCGTGCCGATTCCGAAGGCGATCAAGACCACCCCAGCCGCGACACCGCCCCACTCCAGGATTTTCCGTCGGTTCATGCTCTCTCCTTTCGTCCGACGTGGCAGACGCAGGGCGACCCTAACGTCAAAAGGCGGTGGTTAGCCACACGTTAAGACTCTCGCGCTCGCCGCCATTGACTCTCGATCCTCGTTTTGACACCCTAGATGGGACAAAACCCTTGGAGGTCCAGAGATGACATCGGCGATCACTGAAGAACGGACTGCGGCAGACGGGACGACGGGCGCGGTCGTCCAGGCAAACGAAATCACGCGCGTCTACGGCGAAGGCGACACCGCGGTCCACGCCCTGAACGGCTGCTCCGTGGACGTCGGGAGAGGAGAGCTGACGGCCGTCATGGGCCCGTCGGGCTCGGGGAAGTCGACCATGATGCACATCCTCGCGGGGCTCGACCGGCCGACATCCGGGTCTGTCTCGATCGCCGGCACCGACATCACCCAGCTCGGCGACAACGAGCTGACGAAGCTCCGGCGCGAGCACATCGGCTTCATCTTCCAGTTCTTCAACCTCCTCCCGATGCTGAGCGCGGAAGAGAACATCAGACTCCCGCTCGAGCTCGCCGGCAACAAGATCAACAAGGAGTGGGTCGAGGAGGTCATCAAGCGGACGGGCCTCGACGACCGCCGCACCCACCGGCCTTCGGAGCTCTCGGGCGGCCAGCAGCAGCGCGTGGCGATCGCACGGGCGCTTGCAACGCGCCGACCGTCATCTTCGCCGACGAGCCGACGGGCAACCTCGACTCGACCACGAGTGCCGAGATCCTCGACCTCGTGCGCGAGATGGTCACGAACTACGGGCAGACGACCGTGATGGTCACCCATGACGCGCACGCGGCCGCCATCGCCGACCGAGTGCTCTTCCTCGCCGACGGCTGCATCGTCAAGGAACTGCGCGGCGCCGATGCCGGCCAGATCCTGAGCGCGATGGAAGAAGTGAGCCGGCGATGATTCGCGTCGCCCTCCGAGGCCTCGCCGGGCGCAAGCTCCGTGCGACGCTGACGGCGTTCGCGATCATCCTCGGCGTGGCGATGGTGAGCGGGACGTACGTCCTCACCGACACCATCGACAAGGCTTTCGACAACATCTTCAGCGAGACGTACGCGAACACGGACGCCGTCGTCTCGGGCAAGACCGCCGACATCTCCTTCGAAGGCGACTGGCGGACACGCCGCCCGTCGACCAAAGTGTGCTGCCGCAGATCAGGGCTCTTCCGGATGTGGAGTCGGCCGCGGGAGCCGTCATCGACGACACGAACACGAAGATCCTGAAGAAGGACGGCGACGCCGTGAACACGAACGGGGCTCCGTCCTTCGGCTTCGGGCTCGACCCCGCCCTTCCTCAGTTCAACCCGCTCAAGCTCCTCGAGGGCAAGTGGCCTACGGGCCCGAACGAGGTCGTGATCGACGCGACCACCGCGGACGAACAGGGCTACAAGGTCGGTGACTCGGTCAAGATCGCCACCTTGAAGCCGGTTCGCTCGTTCGATCTCGTCGGGCTCGCACAGTACGGCGACGTCGCTTCGATCGGCTCGGCGACCTTCACCGTCTTCTCGATTCCGACGGCACAGGTCCTGCTCGACCGCGTAGGGGCGTACGACACCATCTCGATCGCGGGCAAGGAGGGCGTCAGTCAGCAGGCGCTCGCCGACGAGATCAAGCCGATCCTGCCGCCGACCGCCCAGGTGCGGACGGCCGACGCCCAGGCCAAGGAAGACGCGAAGGACGTTTCCTTCACGAAGTTCATCCGCTACTTCCTGCTCTCGTTCGCAGGCGTCGCGCTGTTCGTCGGCGCGTTCGTCATCTTCAACATCCTCTCCATCACCGTCGCGCAGCGCGTGCGCGAGTTCGCCACGATCCGGACGATCGGAGGCTCGCGGAAGCAGATCCTGTGGTCGGTCGTCCTCGAGGCCTTCGTCATCGGGCTCGTCGCGTCCGTGATCGGATTGTTCGTGGGAGTCGGGCTCGCCGCCGGACTGAACGCGCTCTTCAAGGCGATCAACGCCGACCTGCCGACCCAGGGGCTCGTCTTCGCGCCGCGAACCGTGATCGTTTCGCTGCTGATCGGCGTCGGCGTCACGGTCATCGCGGGCCTGATCCCGGCCCTCCGGGCGACGCGCATCCCGCCGATCGCGGCGGTACGCGAAGGCTCCGAGCTCCCGAAGTCGCGCTTCTCGAAGTACGTGCCGTACATCGCGATCGTGGTGATCGGGCTCTCGGTCACGCTCCTCGCGTTCTCGCTCTTCAAGGACAAGCTCGACACCGCGCCACGCCTGATCTCGATGGCGGTCGGGGTGCTGCTCCTCTTCGTGGGCGTCGCGATGGTCTCCTCGCGAACCGTGCGGCCGCTCGCGGTCGGCACGAACCCGATCGCGAAGTGGGGAGTCGTTCTCTTCTCCATCCTCGTGTACCCGTTCACGCTGAGCTTCTGGCTGATGCGCGCCGCGGTCTTCGGGAGCGGAATGAGGAAACGGGTCACGGCGCTCCTCGAGTCGATCGCAATTCAGGTCGCGCTCGTGGTGCTCGCAGCTCTGCTTCTCAGCACGTTCCTCGGTGGCCTGGTCGCGGCCATCCTCCTCGCGACGGACTTTGCGGTCCTGACGATGCGGGCGCTCCGCAAGGTGAAGGGATTCCAGCCCGAGTGGCCCGTCGAGTTCCCGAACGTGCGCCCCGAGGGCATGGTCAACGACGTGGCGAAGGAGAACTGGCGCCGCAACCCGGGCCGGACCGCTTCGACGGCGGCCGCCCTCATGATCGGCATCGCTCTCGTCACGTTCGTCGCCGTGCTTGCGAACGGGATGAAGAAGTCGAACCGCGGAGCGATCGAGGACCAGATCAAGGCCGAGTACGTGGTCACGGCCCAGGACGGGTTCTCGCCCTTCGTCGCCGCGGCCGGCGAGGCCGTGCAGCAGTCGCCGGACGCTCAGTTCGTCACGAGCGTCCGCTCCGACCTCGGCAAGGCCGACGGCGAAAGCGGCTACATCACGGGCATCCAGCCGGGCGCAATCGCGCAGGCGTACCACTTCGACTGGAAAGAGGGCTCCGACGCCGTCCTCGGCCAGCTCGGCCGCAACGGGGCGATCATCTCCGACGACCTCGCCGACAAGAAAGACTTGGCCGTCGGCGACACGTTCGTGCTCCTGACCCCGAACGGAAAGCAGACGGAGCTCGTGGTCAAGGGCATCTACTCGCCGCCGCCCTTCTTCCCCCTGCTGGGCAACGTCTCGATCCCGCAGACGCTCTTCGACTCGATCATCGACCGCCCACGGAACTCCTTCGTGTTCGTCAACGTCCCCGGCGAGCCGACCGATGCGACGACCACCTCGCTGAAGGCCGCCGTGAAGGACTTCCCCGACTCGAAGGTGCAGACGCGAGTCGCCTGGATCGACCAGCAGGACCAGGACTTCAACAGCTTCCTGAACTTCCTCTACATCATGTTGGCGCTGTCCGTGATCATCTCGCTCGTCGGCATGGTGATCACGCTCCTCTTGTCGGTGCACGAGCGTACGCGTGAGCTCGGCATGTTGCGCGCCGTCGGCATGACGAGGCGTCAGGTGCGGAGGATGATCCGCCAGGAGAGCGTCATCACGTCGCTGATCGGCGCGGCGCTCGGGATACCGCTCGGCATCTTCCTCGCCATCCTCTTGACGCTCGCTCGAGTTCGAGGTCAAGTTCGCGATTCCGTACGTGCAGCTGATCATCTTCGCGATCGTGGCGATCATCGTCGGGATCCTCGCGGCGATCCTGCCGGCCCGGCGAGCGGCGAGGCTCAACGTCCTGACCGCGCTCCAATACGAGTAAGCCATCGAGAGGGCCCGGTTTCACGACCGGGCCCCTCTCTAGGCTTGCCGTGTGGAGAAGAGCAGGCTCGAGGCGTTCTCGGACGGCGTCTTCGCGATCGCGATCACGCTGCTCGTCCTCGAGATCGTCGTCCCGCACATCGAGGAGCCGGGGATCTGGCCAGGCCCTGCTCGGCCTCTGGCCGTCGTACCTCGCCTACGCGACGAGCTTCCTGACGATCGGGATCATGTGGATCAACCACCACAGCGTGTTTCGCCAGCTCGGCGAGGTCGACCACCGTTTCCTCTTCATCAACCTCGGGCTTCTGATGTGCATCTCGTTCGTGCCGTTCCCGACGACGCTGCTCGCCGACTACGCCTGGGGAGGCGACGGTACCGCGGCGGCGCTGGCCTACGGGATCACCCTCACCATCACGGCCCTCTTCTTCAACTTGCTCTGGCGCTACGCGGCCTGGAACAACCGCCTGATCAGGCATGACGCCGACCCGCAGGAGGTGGACGGGATCTCGCGCGCCTATCTGCCCGGGCCCTTCATGTACGGGGGCGCGACGCTCGTCGCGCTCGTGAGCCCCGAGGCGAGCGCCGCGCTCTATCTCGCCGTGGCGGTCTTCTACGTCGGCTCGAGCTCGTTCTTCGGCCGCGAGGAAGCGGCGCTCTAGTACGGCGTCGGCGCGTCGCCGGCGAGCTCGACGGGGCGCTGCGAGCCGCTGAAGGCTCGCACGGTCCCGGCGATCGCCTCGTCGATGTCGTCGGCCGAGATGTCGAGGTGCGTGACCGCGCGGAGCACGTCCTTCCGGGCGGCAAACGAGAGCAGAACGCCCTCCGCGCGCAGCCGCGCGACGGCCTCGTCCCCGCTCAGGCCAGGCGGGCCGCGTCGAGCTGCACGAAGTTCGTCTCGACCTGGTCGACTTCGACGGGAAGGCCGGCTTCTGCCAGGCCCTCCGCGAGCCGGCGGGCGTTGGCGTGGTCCTCCGCAAGCCGGTCGACGTTGTGGTCGAGCGCGTAGACGCCGGCGGCCCGACGATCCCGGCCTGGCGCATCGCCCCTCCGAAGAGATGCTTGTAGCGCCGCGCCTTCGCCATGCAGTCCGGCGACCCCGCGATGACCGCTCCGAGCGGGCAGCCGAGCCCTTTCGAGAGGCGAGCGTGACCGTGTCGAACTCGCGCCCGTACTCCGCTGCCGGGGTCCCGCTCGCGACCGCGGCGTTCATGAGCCGCGCTCCGTCGAGGTGGACTGAAAGCCCGTGCGCCCTTGCGCCTCGGCGACCACCTCTTGGAGATGCGCGAGCGGCCAGACTCTCCCGCCGCCGCCGTTGTGGGTGTTCTCGATGCAGAAAGCCTGGCGGCGCCGTGTGCAGGTCGCCCGGTGGGTTGACCGCCTCGCGAACGTCCTCGGCGGAAGATCCCGTGCGTCGTCGACGAGACGACTTCATCACGAGCCCGGAATGGACCGCCGGGCCGCCGAGCTCGTAGCGAAAGACATGCGCCATCTCCTCGGCGATCACCTCGTCGCCGGGCTCCGTAGCGTACGGAGCGCGATCTGGTTCGCCATCGTGGCCGTCGGGAGGAAGACTGCCTCCTCGTGGCCGAGCAGCTCCGCCGACCGCTCCTCGAGCGCGATCACGGTCGGATCCTCGCGCTTCTGCTCGTCCCCGACCTCGGCATCGGCGATCGCCCGCCGCATCTCGGGCGTGGGCTGGGTCAGCGTGTCGGAGCGGAGGTCGATCACGGGCTCAACGGTAGCTAAGCGAAAAACGTGTCGTCATCCGAGTACGGCGGCGCGCAGCAGCAGAGGAAGCGGGCGCCCTCGGGGCCGGCGGTGATCCCGTGCCACGCACCCGCCGGGATGAGCACGGCGTCGCCGGCGCCGACCTCGCGCGAATCGCCCTCGACCTCCATCTCGCCTCCGCCCTCGAGGAAGCGTAGATCTCCTCCGACCTAGCGTGGTAGTGGCGCTGCGTCGACCCGCCGGGATCGAGGCTCGCCTCGGCCAGGCTCTGATTCGCCGCTCCGCCGAGCGCGGAGTCGAGCAGGACCCGGATCGTCGAGCCGTCGAGGGTCGTGAACGCCTCGGCGTCCTTGCGCGAGCGGACTTCCATCGTCAACGCCGGCGGCGGTCGAGCGCTCGCGCTGCCTGCGCTCGGCATCCTCGATCTTCCCGAACGTCCGGCGCAGCCAGCCTCCCTGATCGAGGCGCTCGTCGAGCGCGGCGTTCCGCGCCGCATGTTCGCGTGAGCGCTCGAGGAGAATCTCGCGGAGGTCCTCCTGCTCCTCGGGCCCGAGCTCTTCGGAGAACTCGGCGATCGCGCCCGCAAATGCCTCGCCGTCGTGGCGCTCGCGAAGCACGTTGACGCGGTCCTCGATGTCTTGCCGGGACCAGACGCGCTCGGTCATGCGCCCTTCTGGGCCTCGACGGTCTCGCCCTCGGCCCGCTCGCCGCGAAGGTCGGGGTGCTGGTCGAAGCCGTACTTGACGATCGCCCGCTTCGCGGCCTTGACCTCGTCGAGGCGGCGGACGGGCCGGCGGTGCGGCGCCTCCTTCAGCATCTCCGGATCGCTCGCTGCCTCCTGGGCGATCTTCTCCATCGCGTCGCAGAACGCGTCGAGCGTCTCCTTCGGCTCCGTCTCGGTCGGCTCGATCATGAGCGCCTCCGGGACGATCAGCGGGAAGTAGATCGTCGGCGGATGGAAGCCGTAGTCCATGAGGCGCTTGGCCACGTCGAGCGCGTTGACGCCGTGCTCCCGCTTCAGGTTCCGCGCCGAGAGAACGAACTCGTGCATGCAGAGGCGCTCGAAAGGGAGGTCGTAGTGCTTCCTCAGCCGGCTGAGCATGTAGTTGGCGTTCAGGACCGCGACCTCGGACATCCGCCGGAGCTCGGCCCGTAGGCGCGGATGAAGGCGTACGAGCGGACGAAGACGCCGAACGGCCCGGTGTAGCCGCGCACCTTGCCGATCGACTTCGGCCGGTTGTAGTCGAGCCGGAACTCGTCCCCGTCCCGCGTGACGGTCGGTGCCGGGAGAAACGGCTCCAGGATGTCGCGCACCGCGACCGGGCCGCCGCCGGGGCCGCCGCCTCCGTGCGGCTGGGAGAAGGTCTTGTGCAGGTTGATAGTGGACGATGTCGAAGCCCATGTCGCCCGGCCGCGAGATCCCACAGACCGCGTTCAGGTTCGCCCCGTCGTAGTAGAGGAGCGCGCCCGCGCCGTGGAAGATCTCCGCGACCTCCTCGATGTGCTCGTCGAAGAGACCGAGGGTCGAGGGGTTGGTCAGCATGAGGCCGGCGGTCTCCTCGTTCACCTTCGCGCGCAGGTCGTCCAGGTCGAGGTTCCCGCGCGCGTCCGTCTCGACCTTCTTCAGCTCGAACCCGGCCATCGTCACGCTTGCCGGATTCGTCCCGTGCGCCGTGTCGGCGGTGATGACGTCTTGCGCTGCTCCGCCTCGCCGCGGTCGGCGAAGTACGCGCGCATGAGCATGAGCCCGGTCAGCTCTCCCTGCGACCCCGCGGCTGGCTGGAGCGAGACCGCGTGCAGGCCGCACACCTCGGCGAGGATCTCCTGCAGGCGCCACATGAGCTCGAGCGCGCCCTGCGCCCCGTCCTCCTCCTGCAGCGGATGGAGGTCGCGGAACCCGGGAAGCGCACCACTCGCTCGTTGACCCGCGGGTTGTGCTTCATCGTGCAGGAGCCGAGCGGGTAGAAGCCGGTGTCCACCCCGAACGTGCGGTCGGCGAGGGCGGTGAAATGGCGGACGATCTCCGGCTCGGCGAGCTCGGGAAGGCGGGGCGGCTCGCCGCGGCGAAGCTCCTCGGGCACCTCCGCCGGCGGGAGGTCGTAGCGCGGGAGCGTGCCCGCCCTGCGGCCGGCCTGCGACTTCTCGAAGATCAGCTTCACCCGGCCAGCACCTCCGCCAGGCGGTCGATGTCGGCCGGCGAGCGCTTCTCGGTCACGCGACGAGCAGCGCGTCTTCCATTCCGGAGTAGTCGCGCTTGAGCGCGTAGCCGGGATGGACGCCTTGCTCGCGCGCCGCGCGGATCGCCTCCTCGGCGGGACGTCCGACACGCACGGCAAACTCCTTGAACGTTGTCCGGTCAGGAAACACCAGCGGAAGCCCGAGTCGATCCTTCGCATACGCCGCGAGGCTCATGCAGGTCTCCCCCAGCTCGCGCAGTCCCTGCGGGCCCAGCCAGGAGAGGTGCGCCAGCCCGGCGAGGGCGAGGAGCGTCTGATTGGTGGTGATGTTGGAGGTCGCCTTCTCCCGGCGGATGTGCTGCTCCCGGGTCTGCAGGGTGAGCACATAGCCGCGTTCACCCGCGGTGTCGGTCGTCTCGCCGACGATGCGGCCCGGCATGCGCCGGATGTAGTCCGAGCCGCATGGCGATGAACCCGTAGTGCGGACCGCCGTACGACTGGTAGTTGCCCGCGCCCTGCCCTTCGCCGATCGCGATCGCGCAGCCGTAGCGCCCGGGCGCCTCGAGGACTCCGAGCGAGACCGGGTCGACGTGCGCCACCGCGAGGGCCTCGGCGTCGTTCGCGGCCGCGGCGAGCTCGGGCGCCGGCTCGAGGCAGCCGAAGAAGTTCGGCTGCTGGAAGATGACGCAGGCCGCGTCTTCGGCCGCCTTGCGGACGTCATCCGGGTCGGTGATGCCGTCCGTGTGCGGAACCTCGACGACCTCGAGCCCGAAGCCGGGCGCGTACGTCTTCACGACCTGCCGGACCTGAGGGTTCAGCGCCTCCGCGAGGACGACCTTCGTCCGGCCGGTCGTGTGCTTCGCGACGTAGCAGGCGTCCGCGGCTACCGTCGTTCCGTCGTACCCCGAGGCGTTGGAGACGTCCATGCCGGTGAGCTCGCAGATCGCCGTCTGGTACTCGAAGATCGCCTGGAGCACGCCCTGGCTCATCTCCGGCTGATACGGCGTGTAGGCGGTCAGGAACTCGCCGCGGGCGAGGATCGCGTCCACGATCGCGGGCACGTAATGGTCGTAGATCCCCGCGCCGAGGAACGAGAGCTCCTGGCCGGTGTGGGCGTTCCTCCCGGCGAGCTCTTCGAGATGCGCGACGAGCTCCGGCTCAGAGAGCGCCGGCTCGAGGTCGAGCGGCCGGTCGAAGCGGACTCTTTCGGGGATGTCCTGGAAGAGCTCGTCGATGGACGAGACCCCGATTGCGGCGAGCATCGCCTCCTGGTCGGAGTCCGTGAGCGAGAGGTAGCGCACGCTACTGCAGCTTCGAGAAGTGCCTTGTACGCCGCCACGTCGAGGAGCCCGTCGGCCTCGCCCGGATCGCTGAGCCGGATCTTGATCAGCCACCCGTCGCCATACGGGTCGTCGTTCACCTTCTCCGGCTCCTCCAGCACCATCTGGTTCACCTCGATGACCTCGCCGGTGAGCGGCGAGATGAGGTCGGAGACCGCCTTGACGGACTCGACCTCGCCGTAGCTCTCGTCCGCCGCGACCGAGGCGCCCTCCGCGGGCGGCTCGAAGTGGACGAGCTCGCCGAGGGCGTCCTGCGCGTACCACGTGATGCCGACGACGGCCGTGTCGCCGTCGACGCGCGCCCAGTCGTGCTCGCGGTGGTACCTGAGGTTTTCCGGATACGACTCGTCGGCAGCCAATTACTCCTCCCGTTTGTAGATCGGCTTCTTCACGATATGAGCAGCGCGGGGCCTCCCGCGGAGGTCGACGGTCAGCTTCGTCTCAGGGGCTGCGAGGTCGGAGCCGACGTACGCGAGCCCGATGCCCTGGTCGAGCATCGGCGAGAGCGAGCCGGAGGTGACCGTTCCGCCCTCTTCGATCGCCATGCCCTGCCGTGGGATGCCCTCTGTCATCCATGACGAAGGCGACGAGCTTCTCGGGGGTGCCCTCTTCCTTCTGCCGGCGCAACACCTCGACGCCGGTGAACTCCTTGTCGAGCGCACAGGCCCAGCCGAGGCCGGCCTCGATGGGGGTCCGCTCGGGCGAGATGTCGTTTCCGTGCAGCGGGTAGCAGACCTCGAGGCGAAGGGTGTCGCGCGCGCCGAGCCCACAGGGGACGATGCCTGCGTCGAGGATCGCGTCCCAGAGCGCGACTGCGTCGTCGGGCGCGCAGCCGAGCTCGCAGCCGGCGCTCGCCGGTGTAGCCGGTGCCAGCGATGAGACAGCGCACTCCGAGCACATCGCCCTCGCGGAACGTGAACGGCGCGACATCGATGCCGAGCCGCGGCAGCGCTTCGGGCCCCTGGACCGCGAGAAGAGCCCACTCCGCCGAGACGTCTTCGGTCTCGGAGAGAGCCGCGTGATCGGGCTCGACGTTCGAGGCGTTCACGACGAGGAAGTAGTCGTCGGTGCCGCGCCGGTAGGCGATGAGGTCGTCGACGATCCCGCCCCGGTCGTTGGTGAGCAGCGTGTACTGCGCGTCGCCGTCTCCCGCCTTGTCGAGGTCGTTTGTGAGGCGCGCCTGCAGGTAATCGTGGGCGCCGTCCCCCGAGATCTGCAGCTGTCCCATGTGCGAGACGTCGAAGACGCCCGCGGACGTCCTCACCGCGCGGTGCTCGCCCACGATGGACGTGTACTGCACCGGCATCTCCCAGCCGGCAAACGGGACGAGGCGCGCGCCGAGAGCGGCGTGGCGCTCGTATAGAGGCGTGCGCCGGAGCGTCTGCACCGGGGCGGATCCTATCGCTAACCGACCGGGCTGAAGCGCGCCGTGAAGTGGCGCAGCACGGGCGCTTCCGAGGTCATCTCGAGACCGCGTACCGAGCCCGGGTCGGCAACGACCTCGGCAGCCGCGTCCCCCGCCTGCTCGAGCTGGCGGGAGCTGTAGACCCGCCGCGGGACGGCGAGTCGGACGAGCTCGAGCGGGGGCACGCGGTTCTCCCCGGTCACCGGGTCGCGCCCCGCCATGACCGAGCCGATCTCGACGCCGCGCACGCCGCCGGCGAGGTAGAGCGCGCACGTGAGCGCCTGGGCCGGGAACTGGGCCGCCGGAATCTCCGGAAGCATCCGGCCCGCGTTGAGATAGACGGCATGCCCGCCGACCGGCTTGAGGATCGCGGCACGCCTGCTCCTCGAGCACCGCGCCGAGGTAGGCGACCTGCTCGATGCGGTGGCGAAGGTAGTCCTCGCCGAGCACCTCCCTGAGCCCGATCGCGATCGCCTCGAGGTCGCGTCCGGCCAGGCCGCCGTAGGTGGGGAAGCCCTCGAAGACGATCCCGCGGTCCTGGAGCCGCTTGAAGAAGACCTCGTCCTCGCGGATGGCGACGAAGCCGCCGATGTTCGCGATCGCGTCCTTCTTCGCGCTCATGAGAACGCCGTCCGCCTCGGAGAGCATCTCGCGGGCGACGTCCGGCAGCGACGTGTCCGCGTACCCCTCCTCGCGCTCGCGGATGAACCAGGCGTTCTCGGCGAAGCGCGCGATGTCGAGCACGAGCTTCTTCGAGTGCTCCCGCGCGAGGCGGGCGACCTCGCGGATGTTGGCCATGGAGACCGGCTGGCCCGCCGCCCGTGTTGTTCGTCAGCGTCAGCATCACGATCGAGACGCGCTCGCCGTCCTCGCCGGCGAGGAGCTCCGCAAGCCGGTCGGTGTCCATGTCGCCCTTGAACGGGACGTCGATGTCCGGATCGAGCGCGGCTGCGACTGGCAGGTCGAGCGCGATGCCGCCCCTCACTTCGATGTGCGCGCGCGTCGTGTCGAAGTGCGCGTTGGACGGGACGATCTCGCCGGGGTCGATCACCGCGCCGAAGAAGACGCTCTCGGCGCCCCGGCCCTGATGCGCGGGGACGACGAGCGGAAATCCGAGGACGTCGTTCACCGCCTCGCGGAAGCGGTCGAAGCTCCGCGAGCCGGCGTAGGACTCGTCCCCCTGGATGAGGGCCGCCCACTGCGCCTGGCTCATGGCGCCGGTGCCCGAGTCGGTCAGGAGGTCGAGCTCGACGTCGGCCGCGGCGAGCTGGAAGACGTTCCACCCCGCCGCGTCGAGCGCGCGCTCACGCTCGGCGCGCGTGGTCGAGCGGATGGGCTCGACCATCTTGATTCGAAACGGTTCGCGCGGCGGTCGCATCGACCGCCGAGCGTATGGCAGGTGCTACCGGCGGCGCAGGAAAGACGGCACTTCGAGCACGTCCGCGGGGACATCGAAGCCGCCGCTCACGGGCTCCCGCTCGCGGTCGAGCTCGAGGTCCTCGCGCTCGCGCCGTCACGGCGAAGCGCCCGGTCGAAACCCGTCGCGATCACGGTGACGCGCACCTTCCCGTGCATGCCCTCGTCGATCACGGCGCCGAAGATGACGTTCGCGTTCAGGTCGGCCGCGCCCGTCACGACCTCGGCGGCCTCGTTCACCTCGAAGAGGCCGAGATCGGATCCGCCCGTGATGTTGAGCAGGATGCCGGTCGCGCCCTCGACCGAGGCTTCGAGGAGCGGAGACGACACGGCCGCGCGCGCTGCCTCGGCGGCACGGTTCTCGCCCTCCGCCTCGCCGATGCCCATGAGGGCCGAGCCGGCGTCGGTCATGATCGTCCGCACGTCGGCGAAGTCGAGGTTGACGAGCCCGGGCACCGTGATGAGGTCGGTGATGCCCTGCACGCCCTGGCGGAGGACCTCGTCGGCCATCCGGAACGCGTCGACGACCGACGTCCTCTTCTCGACGACCTGCAGCAGCCGGTCGTTCGGGATGATGATCAGCGTGTCGACCTTCTCGCGGAGCTTGGCGATTCCGTTTTGAGCCTGCTCGGCGCGCTTGCGGCCCTCGAAGTTGAACGGCCGCGTGACGACGCCGACGGTCAGTGCCTTCAGATCCTCGCGAGCGATCTCCGCGATGACCGGCGCGGCGCCCGTTCCGGTGCCGCCGCCCTCGCCCGCGGTGATGAAGACCATGTCCGCGCCCTTGAGCGCTTCCTTGATCTCGTCCTTCGACTCGAGCGCAGCTTCCTCGCCGACCTCGGGATCGGCCCCGGCTCCGAGCCCGCGCGTGCGGTGGGTGCCGATGTGGAGCTTCTGCTCGGCCTCCGACATGAGCAGTGCCTGCGCGTCGGTGTTCACGGCGACGAACTCGCAACCGCGCAAACCCGCCTCGATCATCCTGTTCACGGCGTTCGTTCCGCCGCCGCCGGCACCGACGACCTTGATGACGGCGAGATAGCTCCCGGACTGGTCTCTCACCTTTCGTTCCTCTCCTCGTTCCTCAAGCTCATCTTGAGCGTGCGCCTGAGAGTACGTCCGCTTTCGAGGTATGTCAAACCGGTATTTGCAGGGAAGAAGCCGTTAAACCCTAACCCTCAACCTGAGACTAGAGGGTTTGTGGAAGCGACCGGCCTGTCCGGCAGCGTGACGTCGAGATACGTGAGAGCAGCGCGTTCCTCGTAGCCGAGCTTCCGCAAGACCAGTGCGGCAACGCGCAATTTCGTCCCCGCATCGACGGGGTCGCCCAGAAGGAGCAACGGACGCGTCTCCCCTTCGCCGGCGAGGACCAAGGTCAGCTCGCCGTCTTCGAGGCGCGCCGAGTGGATCGGCAGCGGCATGCGCTTCGGCGCCTCGGAAAGTGCGGCGAGGATCGCCTTCGTCCCTTCGTCGGCCACGAACTGGCCGGCGGTGAGCGGGGCGTCGGGCAAGTAGCGCACTCGTGGGAGATCCGGCGCCTCGGCGGCGCTCGTCCCGGCGATGACGCGTCCGCGCACGGAGACGATCCAGAGGTTCGAGGCCTGGTTCACGACGGCCACCGGCGTCTCGGGCACGACGACGAGGCGGAGCGTGTGCGGGAACGCGCGGTCGTAGGTGACCGACTGCACCGAGGGGAGCGCCTCGAGGCGGCGGACGACCGCGTCGCCGTCGAGTGAGACAAGGCTCGTGCCACGCGTCTCCTCGAGGGACTGCACGATCGCCTGGCGCACGTTTGCGGGCGCGCCTCGACCTCGACGGTTCGAAGCGCGAACACGGGGGTCTCCCTGGCTCCGAGGTAGAGGAGCCCGACCAACGCGACGACGCAGGCGCCGATCAGCACGGCACGGCGCCGCGGCCCCGTGAGCGCGGGAACGCCGCGCGGGCGCGCGAGTGCAAGAGCCGCTTGCCGGGCCATACCCGACAGTTCGGCGCCGCGGCGTGCCGTCCTACCCGACGGGAGGGATCTCGATCGCGCCGAGGAGTTGCACCTCGGGCTCGAGCGTGACGCCGTACTGCTCGCGGGCCCGCCGCCGCGCTTCTGCGATCAGCGACACGGCGTCCGCGGACATGGCCTCGCCCGCGTTCTCGATGAAGTTCGCGTGCTTGGGCGAGATTTGCGCGCCGCCGATTCGGAACCCGCGCAGGCCGCAGGCCTCGAGCATCCGCCCCGCGGTCAGCTCGTGCTCCGGGTTCTTGAACACGCTGCCGAAGGTGCGCTTGTTCGTCGGCTGTGCGTCCTTCCGCTGCTTCTGCATCCCGGCGACGATCTCCTTGATCTCCGCCTCCGGCCTGGTCACGCCCCGGAACTCGGCCGCCGCGACGACCTGGCCCGGCTCGAGCGCCGAGCGCCGGTAGCTGAGGCCGAGCTCCTCGGGCGAGCGCCAGTCCGCGCCGTCGGCGTCCGCCACCTGCGCGCGCATGAGGATCGACGGCGATGTCCCCCCCGTAGGCTCCTGCGTTCATCTTCACGCCGCCGCCGACGGTGCCCGGGATGGCGCACACGAACTCGAGGCCGCCCAGGTCGGCAGCGCGGGCGCGGTGGAGGCAGACGGCGAGAGGCGCACCGCCGCCGGCGGAGAGCAGGCCATCCTCCGCATGCGCGGACGCGAGCTCGCCGCCGAGCTTGAGCACGAGGCCCTGGTAGCCCTCGTCGGCGGCGAGGAGATTCGATCCGAGCCCGACCGCGGCGACCGGAAGCTCCTCCTCGCGCGCCCGGGCCAGCATCTCCACGAGCTCGTCCACGGTGCCTGGATTCCCGAGCCGGCGAGCGGGCCCACCGGTGCCAAGGGTCGTGTACTTCGAGAGCGGCACACCTTCCTGAAGGTTCATCGCAGTTGCTCCTCGATGAGCGGAAGCGCGGAGTCGACGTCGCCCGCGCCGATCGTGAGCACGAGGTCGCCCGGCCGGGCGAACGAGGCGACGAGCGCCGCTGCGTCGTGAAGCTCGGGCGCCCAGCCGACGCGCATGCCCGGCCTGACCTCGGAGAGCCGGTCGACAACGAGCTTGCCGGTCACCCCGGAGATGGGCTCCTCGCGGGCGGGGTAGATCTCGGTGACGCAGGCGATGTCGGCGCGCGCCAGCGCTTCGGCCAGCTCGTCGGCGAGGTGGAGCGTGCGCGAGTAGAGGTGCGGCTGGAAGAGCGCGAGGACGCGGCCGCCGTCCACAAGGCCCCGCGCCGTCTCGAGGGTCGCGGCGATTTCCGCGGGATGGTGGCCGTAGTCGTCGTAGAGCCGGATCCTGTTCACCTCCGCGGCGAGATCGAAGCGGCGGTGCGCACCGGTGAACTCCGCGAGTACGCGCTCCGCGTCGGCGCGAGGCACGTCCACCGCGTCGAGGGCAGCGAGCGCGCACGCGGCGTTCAGGCGGTTGTGCTCACCGGGCACGGCCAGCTTGAAGTCCACCGGCTCGAGATCTCGACCCAGATCACGGTCTCGATCCCGTCCGCCCAGGTCTCGAAGGCGTCCGCGAGCTCGGCGTCCGAGCCGAAGGTCGTGTGATGGTCGAGCTCGACGTTCGTGACGAGCGCGACCGTCGCCGGAAGTGCGAAGACGCTTCTGTCCGACTCGTCTCCTTCGACGACGAGCCAGCCGCTCCCGGCCCTGGCGTTGCCGCCGAGCTGCGGGATCTCACCGCCGATGAGGAACGACGGGTCGCGGCCGAGCCGGTCGAGCACGAACGCGATCATCGCGGTGGTCGTCGTCTTGCCATGTGCGCCCGCGACGACGATGGAGTCTGCGAGCCCGACGAGCTCGGCGAGGAGCTCGGCGCGGGGCGCTCCCTCAACCCGCCCGGCGAAGGCGGTCGAGACGAAGGCCTCCGCGTCGGCCGGAGCCTCGGGCGGGCCTTCCGAGATCTCCACCGGGATTCCGGCGGCGCGCACTCCTTCGAGGTACGGGGTCTCGCGCCGGTCCCAGCCGCTCACGTCCGCGCCCCACGCCTTGGCCAGGATCCCGTAGCCGCTCATCCCGGCGCCGCCGATTCCCGCCAGCCAGATCTTCCGGCCGCTAAGAGGCAAGGCGCAGGAGCTCCTTCGCAATGTCGTCGGCGGCATGCGGGCGCGCGAGGGACTTCATCGCCTCACCCATCGTCTGCAGGCGCTCGCGGGTCGGCGAGAAGCTCCTCGACCTGCCGGCGCAGGTCGAGCTCCGGCTCCGGCACGACGACCGCGCCTCCACCGCCCTCGAAGTAGCGGGCGTTCTCGGTCTGGTGGTCGGCGGTCGCATGCGGGTACGGGACGAGCAGCGCCGGCCGGCCGGCCGCGGCGATCTCCCAGACGGAGCCGCCGGCGCGCGCAACGACGAGGTCGGCGGCAGCGAGCGCGGCGCCGAAGTCGTCGCTGAACGGAAGCAGCCGGTACTCGCGGCGGGCGACCCGTTCCGCGAGAGCGGGATAGTCGCGCTCGCCGGCCAGGTGCAGCACGGCGGGGCCAGAGTCGCCGAATGCCTCGAGCGCAGCTTCGTTGAGCCGTTGCGCGCCCTGGCTCCCACCGAAGACGAGGACGACGGGCCCCTGTCTCCGGAAGCTCGAAGCGGCGGCGAGCTTCGACCGGGTCGCCCGGCTGCGAGCGCGCCGGAATCGGCCGTCCCACCACCTGGTACTTCGGTGGCTCGAGGCCTTCGACCGGATAAGCGAGGAACACGACCTTCGCGAACGGCGACGCCAGGCGGTTGGCCAGCCCGAGGTGGGCATCCGCCTCCGAGACCGCGGCCGGGATCCGCATGCTTCCCGCGGCGAGCACCATCGGCCCCGCGACGTAGCCGCCTCCGCCGAGGACGACGTCGGGACGGCGCCTGCGCAGGATCCGGACACAAGCGGGAACCGCCGTGGCCGCGCGGCCGAGTGCTTTCGCCAGGCGCACGCTCACCTCGCGCGGAAAGCCCTCGACGCCGAAGACGTCGAGCTCGTAGCCCGCGTCGCGCACCAGCCGCGAGTCGGAGTTCGACGCGAAGGTGACCTCCGCGCCGAGCGTCCTAAGCGACTCGGCGACGGCGAGTGCCGGAAGCACGTGTCCGGCGGTTCCGCCGGCCGCGATCAGGCACTTCGGTTTCCCGGACGACGGCATGGTTCGACGCGATGTTAAGGAGGATGCCCACGGCGGCGAGGCCGACCACCAGGCTGGAGCCACCGTAGGAGACGAAAGGAAGCGGAATTCCGGTCAGCGGCGCGATGCCCATGACCGCGCTCACGTTCACGGCGGCCTGCCCGCAGATGAGCGCCGTGATCCCCGCCGCGAGCCGCTTCCCGAAGGGGTCCCGGCAGTGCAGCGCGATGTTGAAGCCGGCATAGGCGAAGACCGCGAACGCCGCGATGACCGCCGCGACGCCGATCAGCCCGAGCTCCTCGCCGACGATGGCGAAGATCATGTCGGTGGACGCCTCGGGCAGGTAGTAGATCTTCTGCACGCTCTCGCCGAGGCCGACTCCGAAGAAGCCGCCGGAGCCAAGGGCGATCATCGACTGGACGGCCTGGAAGCCGGCGCCCTGCGGGTCGTGCCAGGGGTCGAGGAAGCTGAAGATCCGCTCGCGGCGGTACGGCTCGAACCAGATTGCGAGGAGGACGATTCCGGTCGCGATCCCGGTCGCCGAGGCGAGGAGCCGAAGACGCGTGCCGGAGACGACGAGGATCGCCGAGACCATGATCGCGATCGCGATGGCAGTGCCGAGGTCGGGCTCGATCAGGATCAACGCGCACGCGAGCCCAACGACGACGCCGATTGGCTTGGCGAGCTCGCCGAGGGTGCGCGGTGCAGGCTTCCGGGCGAGAAGAGCCGCGGTCCAGAGCGCGAGCACGAGCTTGGCGAGCTCGGACGGCTGGAAGTTCATGAAGCCGATCGGGATCCAGCGGCGCGCGCCGTTGACGGCGGTGCCGATCGCGAGCACGGCCACCAGGAGGACGAACGTGACGGCGAGGAGCGGCTGCGTGGCGTGGCGCAGCCGGTGGAAGTCGAAGCGCGAGAGGATGACGAGCGCGACGAGGCCCATCACCGCGTAGATCGCCTGGCGCTTCAGGTAGTAGGACGGCGCGTCGGCGGAGAGAAGAGCGCGCGCCGAGCTCGCGCTGTAGACCATCACGAGCCCGAAGGCGACGAGGCCCAGCGTGACGAGGACGAGCAGGTGGTACTCGAGGTGGCTGCCGCCGGGCCGCTTCACAGCGCCTCGACCAGCTCGCGGAAGCGCTCTCCCCGCTCCTCGAAGTCGCGGAACTGGTCGTAGCTCGCGCACGCGGGCGAGAGGAGGACGACCTCCCCTGGGTCAGCGTCGCGGAACGCGTCCTTAACGGCGGTGGGCAGATCGCGCGAGTACGTGAAGCGCACGCCTTCGGCCGCGAGCGCCTCGGCGATCTCGTCTGCGGAGTCACCGATCAGGTACGCCTGGGCCACGCCCGAAGCGGCGGCCCGTTTGGCAAGTCGCTCGAACGGGATCCCCTTGCGGCTCCCGCCCAGGATCAGGCGGATTCCCGGCGGATAGGCGGAGAGGGCGCGCTCGGCCGCCTCCGGGTTCGTCGCCTTGGAGTCGTTCACGAAGCGCACGCCACCCACCTCGCGGACGAGCTCGAGGCGGTGCGGGACACCGGCGAACGAAGACAGGCCCGCGGCGATGGCGTCGTCGGGGACCCCCGCGGCGCGCGCCGCGACGGTCGCGGCGGCGGCGTTCTCGCGGTTGTGCTCGCCGGGAATGCCCGGTTCGGCCGGCAATTCGTCCTCGAGCGAGAACTCGATCCGCCGGGCCCCGCCCGGGATCGGGCCGAAGCCGCGTGGGACGACGGCGACGTCGTCCGCGGTCTGGTTCTCGAAGATCCGGAGCTTGGCCGCGCGGTAGTCCTCGAAGGTCTCGTGGCGGTCGAGGTGGTCCGGCGCAAGGTTGAGCAGGACGGCGATGTGCGGGCGGAAGGTGTCGACGTCCTCCAGTTGGAAGCTCGAGAGCTCGCACACGATCCAGGCTCCCTCGCCGAGCGCGCCGTCGAGCCCGGTGAGCGGGCGGCCGACGTTCCCGGCCACGGCCACGTCCTTGCCGCCGGCGCGGAAGATGTCTCCGAGCAGCTCGCTCGTGGTCGTCTTGCCGTTCGTCCCGGTGACGCCGAGGATCGGGTTGGCCAGGAGCCGGAAGCCGAGCTCGACCTCGCTCCAGACGGTCACGCCACGCTCCCGCGCAGCGGCTGCAAGGGGAGCCGCCGGAGGTACGCCTGGGCTTTTCACAAGCAGGTCCACGCCGTCAAGAAGCTCGGGGTCGTCCGCGCCGAGGACGACTTCGACACCCGCCTCGCGAAGCCTCCCCACGTCGACGTCCTCGCGCCGGTCGACCCCGACGACGTGCACCCCTCGCCGTGCCAGCGCGAGCGCCGCCGCCTCGCCCGAGCGGGCGAGGCCGAGGACGAGCGCTTTGTCAGGAAGCCAAGTTATTGAAGTTGGAGAAGTAGGCGTAATAAAGGACGAAGCCGCACGCGCAGAGGATCGCGGTCGCGATCCAGAAGCGCACCATGATCCGGGTCTCCGACCAGGCCTTCATCTCGAAGTGGTGGTGGAGCGGCGCCATGAGCAGGATGCGGCGCCCGAACCACTTGTAGGTGAGGACCTGCAGGATCACGGAGAGTGCCTCGACGAGGAAGATGCCGCCGATCAGGAGGAGGAGCAGCTCGGTCTTCGTCATGATCGCGAAGGCCGCGAGCGCGCCTCCCAGACCCATCGAGCCCGTGTCGCCCATGAAGACCTGGGCGGGAAAGGCGTTGTACCAGAGGAATCCGATCGAAGCCCCGATCAGGCTTGCCCCGAGGATGGCGAGGTCGAGGTCGATCGGGTCGGCCGGCGCACCGCGCCGCACGGCCGTCAGGGCGGCGACCAGGCTCATCGCCGTGTAGGTGAGGATCGCGATCGTGGTCGTGCCGGCGGCGAGGCCGTCGATCCCGTCCGTGAGGTTCACTCCGTTGGCCGCGCCCGCGATGATGAAGAAGGCGAGCACGTACCAGGCATAGGAGAGCGGCACGTCCACGTCGATCAGGGGCACGTAAACGGACGTCGAGAAGCCGCGGTCGGACACGACCAGGCCGACGATGACCGTGATCCCCGCAAGCCAAACGAGCTTCCAGCGGCCGGCGAGGCCGAGCGAGCGGCGGCGGGCGATCTTCGTCCAGTCGTCGACGAAGCCGATGGCCGCGCAGCCGAGCGTGACGAAGAAGGCCGTCAGGGCCGGCAGGGTGTGCTTCGAGAAGGCGAGAAAAGGGATCGCCATCGCGAGCATGATCAGAAGGCCGCCCATCGCCGGCGTCCCGCGCTTCACGACGTGCCCCTGCGGCCCGTCCTCCCTGATCTGCTGCCCGAACTCGTTGCGCCGCAGGAAGTCGATGAACTTCGGCCCCGCGACGATCGAGATGACCATCGAGATGAGCCCCGCGAGAAGGACCTGAACCACGCGCGGAGACTAGCTTCGAGCCGGGACGACGGCGACGGCTTCGCCGATCGCCTCGAGCCCCATGGAGCGTGAGCCCTTGACGAGCACGCAGTCGCCCGGCTGCAGGAGTTGCCGCAGTGCGGTCAGCCCGGCTTCGACCGTGGGCGCCCAGCGCACCGTCGGCACGCCGCGCGCACCCTCGACGTAGCCGCGGGCAAGCGGGCCGACCGCGACGAGCACGTCCACACGGGCACGCGCCGCGGCGGCTCCGACCTCCCGGTGATACGACGCCGCGCCGGGCCCGAGCTCGGCCATGTCGCCGAGCACCGCGACCTTCCGATGATCGCCGGCGCGCTCGGCCAGGTGCTCGAGGGCGGCCGCCATCGAGAGCGGGGTTGGCGTTGTAGCAGTCGTTGATCAGGATGCCTCCCTCCGGGAGCGAGACCTCCTCCCCACGCAGGCGCGAGAGCTGGACATGGCGCGCGCCGCGCCCCGCCTTCCCGAGCGGGAGCCCGAGCGCGTGGTAGGCGGCGAGCGCGGCGAGCGCGTTCGTCGCGTTGTAGCGGGAGGAAAAGCTGAACTCGAGGGTGAGCGACCGTCCGAACGCGGTCACCTTGATGCGGGCCTGTCCGTCGTGCGCCGCGAAGTAGGCGAGCGACACGTCACCGCCCTCACCGAAGCGGTAGACCTCGATGTCGGTCCGCGTCAGGTACGGCTCGAGGTAGGGCTCGTTGGCCGGGACGACGGCCGTCCCGCCCGGTGGCAAT
>CAVYAJ010000046.1:0-64456 GCA_963766155.1 uncultured Actinomycetes bacterium
GCTTGTCAACGGCCGCCGGCGGCTGCTGCACTCAAAGACGGTCCGCGCTCGGGGTGGCGCATTCAGCGCCACCGTGTTGGTGGGGGCCGGGCCCGGGAGCTACGTACTTGTCGCGCGGACGCCCGAGGGCGGCGGCACGCTCGCGGGTGCGTCCCCGCCACTGCCGATCACGCTCTGAGCGACCGTCAACTTTGGCGAGCTCCACGGCTCGCGCAGGCGCCGCTCGAGCTCGGCGGCGAGCCCGTCGATCGGCAACCGGTGCTGCACCAGGAGTCGCGGTCGCGCAGGGTCACGGTGCGGTCCTCGAGCGACTGGTGGTCGATCGTCACCGCCCAAGGCGTGCCGATCTCGTCCTGGCGGCGATAGCGCGGCCGATCGCGCCGCCCTCGTCGTACTCGGCCTGCATCAGCTCGCGCAGCTCCTCGTAGACCTCGCGCGCGAGCTCCGGCTGTCCGTCCTTACGGACCAGCGGCAACACCGCGACCTTGACCGGCGCAGCGCGGATGCAGCCGCAGCACGGTGCGCTGCTCGCCCTCGATCTCGTCCTCGTCGTAGGCGTCGACGAGGAAGGCCAGCATCGCGCGGTCGGCGCCCGCGGCGGGCTCGATCACGTGGGGGACGTAGCGCTCCCCGGTCGCGGTGTCGACGTACTCGAGCTTCTGTCCCGAGTGCTCGGCGTGCTGGGTGAGGTCGAAGTCGCCCCGGTTGGCGATCCCCTCGAGCTCCTGCCAGCCGATCGGGAACAGGTATTCGACGTCGCTGGTGGCGCTCGAGTAGTGCGAGAGCTCGTCGGCGTCGTGCGCGCGCAGGCGCAGGTGGTCCGCGCGGATCCCGAGCTCGACGTACCAGCGCATCGCGCTCGCCGAGCCAGTGCTCGAACCACTGCTGCGGCGTCGGTCGGGCGGCACGAAGAACTCCATCTCCATCTGCTCGAACTCCCGCGTGCGGAAGATGAAGTTGCCGGGGGTGATCTCGTTGCGAAAGCACTTGCCGATCTGGGCGATCCCGAACGGCGGCCGCTTGCGCGAGAACTGCAGGTAGTTCTTGAAGTTCAGGAAGATCCCCTGCGCGGTCTCTGGACGTAGGTACACGGTCGACCCTTCGTCCTTCACCGGCGCCGACGGTGGTCTCGAACATCAGGTTGAAGTCCCGGGCCTCGGTCAGGTCGCAGTCGGGGGTCTCGCCGGGGTGCTTGGACGGCTTTCGCCCGCAGGCCGAGTACTCGAGGTGGTCGGCCCGGAAGCGCAGCTTGCAGGTGCGGCAGTCGACCAGCGGGTCGGTGAAGCCCGCCAGGTGGCCGCTGGCCACCCAGGTCGTGGGGTGCTGGATGATCGCCGAGTCGAGCGCGACCACGTCGTCGCGCTCTTGCAGCAGGGCGCGCCACCACTGGGCCTTGACGTTGTTCTTCAGCAGGACGCCGTAGTGGCCGTAGTCGTAGCTCGAGCTGATCCCTCCGTAGATCTCGCTGCTCTGAAAGACGAACCCGCGGCGCTTGCACAGCGACACGATCTTGTCCATCGTGACCAGGTCGGGTCATGCGGGGCGTCATCGGGCACGGCGGGCGCGTGATCGGACATGGCGGGCGTCATCGGCATCGGGGCCGCATGCTAGCCGCCGGGTCTCACCGCGGATGCTTGGCACTCGGCCTATGAGAGTGCCAAAGGTTTTCGCTATACTGTCTGAAGCGATGCCGATCTACGAGTACCGGTGCAAGAAGGGCCACACGTTTGAGGTGCTACAGCGCTTCTCGGACGATCCGGTGAGCTCCTGCGAGGTCTGCGGGATCCCGGTGCAGCGGGTCTTTCATCCCGGTCGCGGTGCACTTCAAGGGCTCGGGCTTCTACAACACCGACTACGGCACCCGCAAGCGGTCGCGCGAGACCGAGGCCGCCAGCGAGAGCGGCTCGAAAGAAGGCGCCAAGGACTCCAAGGAGTCCAAGTCTTCCGAGTCGGCGAAGTCCTCAAAGGACAGCCCGGGCTCAAATGGCTCGGCACCCAAGTCGGACTCCGGGGCCAAGAAGGCCGCGGCGTAACTGCTGCTGCCAGGGCCAATCCGCCGCGGCGGTGTCGGCCTTCTGAACGGGCCGATCAGCCGTGCATGAGCTTCGACACCGCGTGGTGCACGTCCGCGGGCGAGCCACCAGCGCGTCCTCTCCGTCGGGTAGGACCTCGGAACCGCTGGGCTTGAGGATCTGGGTGGGCGCAGAGCCGCCCGTCTCGGCGGCCGCGAACAGGCTCAGCAGCGTAAAGCCGCCCATGTCCGTGCGCAGCGTCTGCGGCGCGTACCACGACGCCCATGGCAGGCGGAAGAACGTCATTGGCGACAGCAGCTTGGACTTGATCGCGTTGAGGATCTTCTGCTGATAGCCCTCACGGGTGAGGTCGTTGCTGGCCGCGTTGCATGAGTTCTCGCGGGTCCGCGCCAGGGTGAGCGCCTCGATCCCGCTGAGGTGGTGGGTTCCGGGGTGCAAGAACAGCGAGAAGCCACCGTTCTTGGTCCCGCCGCTGATCTGTGAGCAGATACGCCCTGTCTTGACATCCACCCCGCCGATCGCGTCAATGAACTTCGGGAAGTTCGCGAGGTTGACGATGATCAGGTGGTTGATCTTGATCCCGGTGAACTGCTCGACGGTCTTGATCGCCAGCGCCGGGCCCCCGTAGGCGTACGCGGCGTTGATCTTCGCGGTCCCGAAGCCCGGGATCTGGGCGACGGTGTCACGCGGGATCGACAGCCGCCGCGAGACACCACCCCCGATTCGCCACAGCATCATCGTGTCCGAGCGGCTGCCCCTGTCGTGGGTGTCCGCGCCCGGCTCCTTTGATCCCTTCGGCCGCTGGTCGGTTCCCAGGACGAGCACGGTGTTGGTCGAGAACAGCATGTTGCCGCCCGGGTGCAGCGCCTTCGTGGCCGAGCTCGGAAGCGAGCCGCTCTGGATCTGAGCGCTGATCAAGAACAGCAGCAGCGAGAGCAGCAGCCACCCGACGATCGCGCCGGCGATGTAGATCAGCACCCGCTTCGGAGTGATCCACCGGCGCCACCCCTCCCGGGTCGCTTGAGGCCGATCGTCTTTGCGCGGCGGAATGCGCTCGCCGGGGACTGCTGTGTCTTCCTCGCCGCGCAGCCGCGCCTTCAGCCCGCGCGGAGCCGAGCGGTATACGTTGTAGGGCCGGTCCTTGGAGTCCGAGCGAGACGACGACTCACTGCGGTAGACCCGGTATGGACGCTCCTCGTCGGGCGCCCGATTTCGGGAATCGTGGGGCATCTAACAGTGCATATAGTGACTGCATGCCGGTGCGACGCACCATTGGCGTCGACCTGGGCGGTACCAAGTTGCTCGCCGGCGCGGTTGATCCGCGGCTCGGCGTCCACCACCGAGCGCAGCGAATCGTCACGGGTCTCGATCAGGCCGCTTTGCTCGACGTGGCGGTTGATGCTATCCAAGAAGTTCGCGAGGCCGTCGGGGATGGGATCGACGCGGTCGGGTTCGGGGTCCCCTCCCAGATGGATCAGCGCAGGAAAATCGCAGTCGTCGCGGTCAACCTGCCGCTGGCCGATATCGCGCTTGCCGACGTGATGTCCGAGCGCCTGGATCTGCCCGTATTCGTCGATAACGACGGGAATTTGGCGGCCATCGCCGAGCACCGCGCGGGCGCCGCCCGGGGAGCCAGCGAGGCGGTCGTGATGACCATCGGGACCGGGATTGGCGGTGGGCTAATCCTCCGCGGCGAGCTCTACCGCGGTGCAATAGGCGCTGCAGCCGAGCTCGGTCACGTGGTGATCGACTTCAACGGGCCGCCGTGTCAGGGCAACTGCCCCAACCACGGCTGCGTGGAGACGTTCGCCTCCGGAACCGCATTGGCGCGCGAGGCGCTCCGGATCGCGCGCGAGCGATCGGACTCCGGTTTGGCGCTTGCGCTGGCCGAGGGCCGCGAGCTTGCTGGGCCCCTGGTGACCGAGCTGGCCCACGACGGAGATCCGGCGGCGATCGAGGCGATCGAGCTGATCGGCTCGAGGCTGGGAATCGCGATCGCCAGCCTGGTCAACATCCTCAACCCCGAGGTGGTGGTGATCGGAGGGGGCGTGATCGCTGCCGGAGAGCTGCTGCTGGCGCCCGCCCGGGCCGAGGTCGCCTGGCGGGTACTCCCGCCGTTGCGCGACGCGGTGCGGATCGTGCCGGCCCGGTTCGGTGTCGAAGCCGGGATGATCGGTGCGGCCGCGTTTGCCTTCGACTGTCTGGCCGCCGCCGCCGAGCAGGAAGGGGGATGAGCTGAGCGCCGGCCGGCTGATCGTCTGCCCGACCCGATCGGCAACCTCGAGGACGTCACCCTGCGCGTGCTCGCGGCGCTGCGCGAAGCCGACGTGGTCGCATGTGAAGACACCCGCCGCACGCGGGTGCTGCTGGATCGCTACGGCGTCTCGGGCAAGCTGGTCAGTTACCACGAGCACAACGAGCGCGCCCGCGCCGGGGAGCTGGTCGCCCGCATGGAGGGCGGCGCGGTCGTGGCGCTCGTATCCGACGCCGGCATGCCGCTGGTGTCAGACCCGGGCCTGGTGCTCGTCCAGGCCTGTGTCGCGGCCGGGTTGGGAGTCGAGGTGCTGCCCGGGCCGTCGGCTGCGTTGAGCGCCCTCGTGGCCAGTGCGCTACCGGCCGACCATTGGCGGTTTGAAGGCTTTCTGCCGCGCAAGCACGGCGAGCTCGAGCGTGTCTTCGCAGCGCGCGAGACGTGGTGGCGTTCGAGTCCCCGCGCCGGCTGGCCTCGTCACTCCAAGCGTTGGCGGCGGCGGACCCCGAGCGCCAGGTGGCGGTCTGCCGCGAGCTGACCAAGATCCACGAGGAGGTAGTTCGCGGCACCGCGGCCGAGCTCGCCGCCCACTACCGAGAAGACCCGCCCCGCGGCGAGATCGTGTTGGTGATCGGCCCCGCCGCAGCACGCGAAGTGGCCCTCAAGCAACCGCTCGCGGCGCTCGAGCGGCTGGTCAACGCAGGCGCAAGCCCCGAGCCGCGGCGAGCGTGGTCGCCGAGCTGACCGGTGTCAGCGCCAACGCGCTTTATCGGGCGCTGACTGACACGGCCGATCAGCGCTCGGCGGAGTAGGAGCGCGGGGCAGGTGAACGGACCGTCGACCGGGGCGTAAAGAGCCCGCACAGCCCCTTCGCCCGTAGGTACGGCTGCTCCACGAAGCGCAGGATAGCCTTGACCAGGTCCCCGCATGTCCTTTTACATCACCACTCCGATCTACTACGTCAACGCCCGCCGCATCTCGGCCACGCTTACACGACGATCGCCGCTGACATGCTCGCCCGCCACAAGCGCCAGCGAGGCGAGGACGTGTTCTTCCTCACCGGCACCGACGAGCACGGTGAGCCGATCGCCGACGCAGCGCGCGCCCAGGGCGTTGACGCCGCAGGAGCTCGCCGACCGGAACGCCGAGCGATTCCAGGCTCTGCTGCCGAAGCTCGAGTCCTCCAATGACTTCTTCATCCGCACCACCGACCCCGAGCACAAGCGCCGGGTCCAGGAGGTGCTCGAGCGCGTGCATGACAACGGCCACGTCTACAAGGGGCTCTACGAAGGGTGGTACTGCCCTCGCTGCGCCGACTTCAAGGTTGAGAACGAGATCCTCGAAGGCAACAGGTGCCCGATTCACGAGATCGTGCTCGAGCGCCACCAGGAGGAGAACTGGTTCTTCAGGCTGTCCACCTTCCAGGAGCCGCTCGAGCGCCTGTACGCCGAGCGGACTGACTTCGTGATGCCCCAGCGCCACTACAACGAGGCGCTGTCGTTCATCAATTCGGGCCTGCAGGACATCTCATTGTCACGTCACGGCTGAAATGGGGAGTGACCGTGCCGCTGGGACCCAGAGCCACGTGTTCTACGTCTGGTTCGACGCGCTGTTGAACTACTACACCGCGCTCGGCTACGCACGCGCGCCGACGAGTCGAGCGATCTCGGACCGACCGCGTTCTGGCCTGCCACCTACCACATGATCGGCAAGGACATCCTCAAGTTCCACACGGTGTTCTGGCCGGCGATGCTGATGGCGGCGGATCTGGAGGTGCCCGAGCACGTGTTCGTGCACGGCTTCCTGCTCGGCGCCGACGGGCGCAAGATGAGCAAGTCGCTGGGCAACGTGCTCGATCCGTTCGAGGTGATGGACGCGTTCGGCACCGACGCGCTGCGCTTCTATCTGATGCGCGACGTGTCGTTCGGCGGCGACGGCGCGGTCGGGGATGGACGCCGTTCGGGCACGCGGTACGAGACCGAGCTGGCCAACGAGATACGGCAACCTGGCCAGCCGCACGATCGCGATGATCCAGCGCTACCGCGACGGTGTGGTCCCCGACGTGCGACCCGACCCGGCGCTCGGCAGCGAATTCGCCGGCCTGCCCGAGCGCGTGTCGGAGCTGCTCGATCGCGCCGAGATGACGCACGCGCTGGAGCAGATCTGGCAGCGCGTGCGGCGCCTGAACCGCTACGTCGAGGAGCGGGCGCCGTGGCAGCTGGCCAGGGACCCCGGCGTGCGCGGACGAGCTGGACACGACGCTCGCCACGCTCGCCGAGGGGGTGCGGGCGGTGGCGGTGCTGCTGCGTCCCTACATGCCGGCGAGCGTCGAGCGGCTGCTCGCGGCGCTCGGCGCGCCCGAGCTCGACGTTCGAGGGCGCCGCGTTCGGCCCGCGCGGCGGCCGGACGCCGTGCAGTCGCTGGAGCCGCTGTTCCCCAAGCAGCGTCGAGCCGACGCGCTCGTGATCGACAGCCACACCCACCTGCGACCTGTGCGAGCCGCCGGACGCCGAGCTGGTCGCCGCCGCGGCCGCGGCGGGCGTGACGCGGATCGTCACGGTGGGCACCGACGGCGCGTCGTGCCGCGCGGCGCTGGCGGCGGCGGAGGACTTCCCCCAGGTGTACGCCGCGATCGGGCGCCACCCGAACTGCGGCGCACGGGCTTCGACGACGCCGACCTCGCCGAGCTCGAGGCGCTGGCCGCGCACGAGCAAGTGCGTGGCGATCGGCGAGACCGGCCTCGACTTCTACCGCGACGGCGCACCGCGCGCCGATCAGGAGCGCGCGTTCGCGGCCCAGATCGAGCTCGCGCGCGAGACGGGCAAGCCGCTGGTGATCCACACGCGCGCTGCCGAGGACGACACGCTGGCGCATGCTCGCGGCGCGAAGCCGAGGGCGTGCAGCGTGATCATGCACTGCTTCTCGATGACCGAGCGGCTCGACGGAGTGCCTGCGCACGAGCGACTGGTGGATCTCGTTCGCGGGCAACGTCACGTACCCCAAGGCCCAGCGACCTGCGCGACGGCGGCGCTGCGCGTGCCCGCGCGAGCGGCTGCTGGTCGAGACCGACGCGCCCTATCCTGTCGCCGCAGCCCGTGCGGGGCAAGCCGCAACCAGCCCGCGAACGTGGTCGCGACCGCGCAGGCGCTGGCGGTCGAGCGCGCGGGTGCCGGTAGGACGAGCTCGACGCGGCACGTGGAGCGCAGCGCGGCGGCGCGTGTTCGGATGGTGAGAAGCAGTGCGCGCTGCGCGCTTCGGCGTGCGCCCGACCGCGAGCTGGGCCAGAACTTCCTCGTCGACTCGCAACATCCTCGACGTGATCGAGCGGGCTGGCGGAGCTGGACCCGGCGACGTGGTGCTCGAGATCGGTGGCGGGCTCGGGAGTGCTGTCCGAGCGGCTGGCCGCGCGCGCCGCGCACGTGCACGTGGTGGAGCTCGACGCGCGGCTTGAGGCACGGCGCTGCGCGAGGCGCTCGGCGCCGTTCGAGCAACGTCACGCTGCACTTCGCCGACGCGCTCGAGATCGACCTCGCGGCGCTGGCGCCGGCGCCGAACAAGGTCGTCGCCAACCTTCCCTACGGCGATCGCCGCCACCGCGATCCTGCGCACGATCGACGAGCTGCCCGAGCGTCGAGCAGTGGGTGGTGATGGTGCAGCGCGAGGTCGGTGAGCGGCTCGCCGCCGCGCCGGGGACCCGCGCTACGGCGTGCCCTCGGTGCTGGCCCAGCTCGCCTGCGAGGTGCGAGGTGCTGCGGCCCGATCGCCCGGACCGTGTTCCGGCCGGTGCCGCAACGTTGACTCGGTGCTGCGTCGGCCTGCGCCGCGCGGCGTCCGCGGCGCCGACCCCACGGTGCGCGCGCTCGTGCACGGCGGCGTTCGCACACCGGCGCAAGGCGTTGGCGGGGTCGCTGGCGCTCGCCGCCGGGCGTGGCACTCCGGACGTGCGTGAGCGCGCGCGGGCGGCGCTGGTGCGAGCTCGGCCATCCCGCCGACGAGCGCGCCGAGCGCCTCGGCGCCGGAGGAGTTTCGAGCGCTGGCGGCAGGCTCTCCCGATGACAGAGCTCGGGGCCCGGGCGCCGGGCAAGGTCAACCTGTGTCTGTTCGCTCGGGCGGGCTTCGCGCGCGATGGCCGCCACGAGCTGGTGACGCTGCTCGAGTCGGTCTCGCTCGCCGACGAGCTGCGAGCTGTGGCGCCCATCGCCGGCGCCGGTGTCGACGAGGTCATGTGTCCCGGTGTCAGGGGCCGAACCTGGTCGCGCGCTGCGCTCGCTCGCTTGCGGGCGCCGCGGATGGGACGGCGCCGCCGGGTGCGGTCGAGATCGACAAGCGGATCCCGGTCGCGGCGGGATGGGCGGTGGGTCGGCGGACGCCGCCGCCGTGCTGCGGCTGGCGCTCCCGGCTCGCGCCGGTCGAGTCGCGAGGTCGCCGCTCGGCTCGCCGCGCACGCTCGGCGCAGATGTGCCCAGCCAGCTTCGCGCCGGGGCTGTCCTCGGCGACCGGTGCCGGCGAGTCGTCCGACGGCTGCGCCGCGCTCGCCCCGCACGCGCTGCTTGATCGTCCCGCAGCCGTTCGAGCTCTCCACCGCCGAGGTCTACCGAGAGGCGGACCGGCTCGGTCTGCGGCGCAGCGATGACGAGCTTGCCGCGGCTGCGGGCCGAGCTGGCGAATCCCTGCTCACGGATGCAAACACGACGCTTCCCCGGCGCGCTGCTCGTCAACGACCTCGAGCCCGCGGCTCTGTCGCTGCTGCCCGGAGATGGCGCGGGCGCTGGCGGCGCTGCGAGAGGCAGGAGCCGATAGCGCGCTGGTGTGTGGGGTCGGGCCCCACAGTGATCGGCGGTTATCTGGGGGGCCGGAGGCAGGCGGCGAAGGCCGACGCTGCCCGCCGGCGGCTGGGTCAGAGCTTCCCGCGCACCTTCGCCGTTGTGCCCCTGCGCAGAGGGGTCGGCGCGCCGACGGCGAACCCGTGAGCGATTCCCGTACCGACGGCGAACCCGTGAGTGATTTCCGCGCCGCAAACACCGCCAGCTCCTGTCCGGCCAGCGCCGGCTTCGGGCAAAATCCCTAGTTCAGTCGTGAGCAACCAGTCGGTCACTTACCTCGTCGGTGCATGCCTGGGCGTGCTCGGTTATCGCGGCCTTCTGCACGTTCGTGCTCGCGCCTGCGATCACCGCCTACAGGCGCCCGCTCGAGCGAGTGGCGGTCGTGATCCTGTCTCTGTACGTTCTTGCCGCCATGATCGGCATCGGCATCGTCCTCGGGGCACTGATCATCGTCGAGTGGCCGAGAGTGTTCTGACTTCGTGGAGGAGCGGGCGACATGACGGGCGCGGACCACGAACGGGCGCGGTCACCCGATCTCGGCGCGTTCGCCGCGATCACCGACGCAGTTGAGGCCGGTGCGGGCCTGCCCGAGATCCTGCGCGCCGCAGCCCGCGCGCTCGACGCCAGCCTGATCCTGATTGACCGCTCCGCGGCCGTGCTCGCCGTCGCGGCGGCCAGGTCGCCTGCCGACGAGCGCTCGCTGATGCGAGACACCGACGACGTGACGACGATCGAGCTCAAGGTCGCCGACGCGCCCGTCGGGCGGCTTCGGATGCGCACCCGGCGAGGGCACTCCCGATGGAGCGCTGCTGCGGTTGGTGACCACGCTGATCGCTTCCGAGGTCGAGCGCGTGCGAGCGCCCGAACGCGCTTCGGAGGAGGCCGCCACCGGCTTTCAACGCGCCGTGCTATCGCGGCGGATCGAGGACCGCAACGAGCTTGATCGCGCGCGGCAAGGAGCTCGGTACCGACCTCCTCGCCCGGGGCCGTGGTGGCAGTCGTCCGCGCGCACGCCCGCAACCCCACCGAGGATGACTGGCGCCCCCGGCTGCTGGCGGTCGCCGCCCCGTGGCGCGCGTTCGGTGGCGCCCGGTTCGATCGCTTCACCCACCGAGGTCGACGCCGCCGAGGTGGTGGTGCTGGCGCCCGCCCCCGACGGCGATACGGGCAGGCGCGTGTCGGCGGCGATGCTGCGAGAGCTCGAATCGGGACTGGGCGGGTTCTCGCTGGCGCTCGGGCGCAGCCGCCGGGTGCAGGACCCGCTCGACCTGCAGCGCGCCTACGACGAGGCGCTGCTGGCCTTGAACGTCGCCGAGGGCGACAGCGAGCGCACCGAGCTCGCCTACGAGGAGACCGGCACCTACCAGCTGCTGCTCCCCTACATGAGCGACCCGGCCGAGCTCAAGCGCTTCTATGACCAGACCGTGCGCCCGCTGGTCGCCTACGACGAGCAGTACGAGACTGACCTGCTCGGCACGCTGGCCACGTTCCTCGAATGCGATGCGAACGTAAACGCGACAGCCGCGCGACTGATCACCCACCGCCACACGGTCCGCTACCGCTTCGAGCGCGTCCGCGAGCTGACCGGCCTGGACGTGTCCTCGACTGACGGGCGCGAGAAGCTGTCGCTCGGGCTCAAGGCCATGCGGGTTCTCGGCTTTGGCCGCGCCGCGCGGTCCGGCGAGCGAGCCGGGGGCGGCCGGCGGCCGCGTCCCGCATTAGCTTGGGCGATGATCTCGTCGATCAGCGGGCCCTTGGCGTCGGCGTAGTGGTTCATGTCTGACCACTCGCGCTGTGCCAGCGAGCGCTTGAGCTGCTGGTAGCGCTCCCGGTCCGCCGGCGAGCGGCGCAGGTGGTCGCGGAACACCAGGTGGCGATCGACCTCCGCGTCGCCCCTTGCCAGCACGTGGACGTGCACGTCCTTTGCCGGGGTGCGGAACATCCGGTGGCCGGGTTCTCTGACCCGGAGCTCGTAGCCGGCGCCGGTCAGCGCCCACACGTGTGTGTGTGTGTGTGAGAGAGAGAGAGAGAGAGAGAGAGAGAGAGAGAGAGAGAGAGAGAGAGAGAGAGAGAGAGAGAGAGAGAGAGAGAGAGAGAGAGAGAGAGAGAGAGAGAGAGAGAGAGAGTGTGATATGCATGTACTTGGTTCGGTTCGGTCTTGCTGATCCCTGGCTCGAAAATCCGAAGTGCCCCGAGTCCGAGAAGGAGCCCGAGCGCGTCGACCTGATCGCGCTCACGCACGGCCACTCGGACCACGTCGGCTCGACCGTCGAGCTCGCCAAGCGCTTCGGGTGCCCGGTCGTCGCGATGATCGAGCTACGCGACTGGCTCACCGGGCAGGGGCTTCCCGACGACGCAACCGAAGGCGGGAACAAGGGCGGCACGATCGAGAAGGAGGGCGTGAAGATCACCCTCACGCACGCCTTCCACTCCTCGAGCTCCAACGATCTCCAGTACCTCGGAGAGCCTGCCGGCCTCATCCTCGAGCTGGAGGACGGCAAGAAGATCTACTTCGCCGGAGACACCTGCGTCTTCGGCGACATGCAGCTCATCGGCCGGATCTACGAGCCCGACCTCGCTGTGCTGCCGATCGGCGACCACTACACGATGGGGCCGAAGGAGGCCGCCGTGGCGCTCGAGCTCCTCGGCGTCGGCCGCTGCGTCCCGTGCCACTACGGTACTTTCCCGCTCCTGACCGGAACCCCCGAGGCCTGCCGCGAGGCGCTGACGACCAACTGCGAGATCGTCGACATCGCGCCCGGGGCGACGTACGAGCTGTGAGGGAGCGCTGGTTCGGCGCAACGGGGCGGCGCGTCCCGGAAATCGCGGTCGAGGGCGAGGACGACATTCCTCTCGACGACGCGCTCGTGCTCGACGGGGTCGACGAGGTCGGCCGCCTCGAGGAGGCGCACGCAAAGGGAGTCCCGGTGATATCCGTGCCGCAAACGCCGAGTCGGTCACGCGCGGCGCTCGAACGCCCCGAGGTCGCCTGCGTGCTCGTTCCGCCGGAGCAGCGCGAGCTCCGAGACCTCGACTTCAGACAGATGAAGTATGGCTAGGCCTCCACCTACTCGATCGTCGCCTGCGACCTCGAGGCGGCCGAGTGGGGAGTGGCGGTGCAGTCGAAGTTCCTCGCCGTGGGCGCAGGCGTACCCGCGGCGGAGCCCCACGTCGGCGCGGTCGCCACGCAGGCGCTCGCGAACATGCGCTACGGGCCCGAGGGGCTGGCGCTTCTGCGCCAGGGGCTCTCCGCCCAGGACGTCGTCAAGCGCCTCACCGAGGCCGACGATGGTCGCGCCGACCGGCAGCTCGGGGTCGTCGACGCCCAGGGTCGCGCGGCCACCTACACGGGCGAGAGCTGCCTCGACTGGGCAGGGGGGATCACCGGCGACGGCTACGCGGCGCAGGGGAACATCCTCGTCTCGGAGGAGACGGTCACGCCCTCGGGCGAACGTTCGAGACAACGGCAGGCAAGCCGCTCGCCGAGCGCCTCCTCGACGCACTCGCGGCGGCGCAGGCCGCGGGAGGCGACCGCCGGGGGCAGCAGTCGGCCGCGCTCCTCGTCGTCCGCAAGGACGGCGGCTACATGGGAACGACGGACGCGGTTGCCGATCTGCGCGTCGACGATCACCCCACGCCGATCGAGGAGCTTCGCCGGATCTACGTCATGCACGACCTCCTCTTCGGCGAGACACCCGACGAGGAGTGGCTCGACGTGGACGAGCAGATCGCGCTGCGAGCTCCGTGAGCGGCTCGACGGGCTCGGCTACGGAGGCGAGGACCTCGAGCGCGCCTTCCTCGACTGGGCGGGCACGGAGAACCTCGAGGAACGGGTGAGAGGGATCGACCGTATCGACCCCGTCGTCCTCGCGGAGCTCAGGAAGCTCTAGGCCCCGCCGCCTGGCATAAGCGCCGTGCTGGATCAGCAGCTCGGCCAGGTCGAGGTCGCCGCGCTGCTCGGCCTCCATCAGCGGCGTGAAGCCGCCGTGCTGGCGTGCGTTCGGGTCGGCGCCCGCCTCGAGCAGGGCCTCCGCGTTGTCCATCCGCCCGGCGGCCACGGCGCTGTGGAGCGGAGTCGCCTCGGGCGCAAACTCCTCGTTCGTGGACCGAGCTTCGATGTCCGCGCCTGCAGCGACCAGGGCACGGACGGCCTCGGGTGAGCCGAAGAACGCCGCGTAGTGGAGGGCGGTGAACCCGTCAGGACTCGGCGCCTTCGCCAGCTCCGAGTCGTCGCGAAGAAGCTCCTCGAGCCGCTCGGCGTCGCCCAACGCGGCGGCCTCGAAGACGTTCAGCGACCCGGCCTCGACGGCGAGCTCTCCGGCCACGTTCGCGCTCGCCCTTGTAGAGCGCCTCGAGGACCGGCCCCAGCTCGCTAGCCATCGCCCGGAAGTCTGACGCCTCCGGCCCTGGCCCGCAGGCCGGGGACGGGGTCGTGCTCGGGCCGGGAGACGAGCATGACCGCGCCGTGCTCCTCCCCGGCGAGGGACGACACGAGCATGTGCAACCCGACGGCGAGAGCGAAGGCCTTGTGTGCCTGCTCTCCACCGAAAGGGACGAGCTCCTCGGGCGGAGCCGCCCCGACCAGGACGTCGCCGTAAGTCACCTTTCCCATCGACACGTCCGAGACCAGGGGCCGGCCGTCGGAGCTGGGCACGGCGATCGCAAGCGGGTTCGTGCCGGCGAGAGGCTCGCCGCCCCCGGGGTGGGCGAGCCGCGGCGGCGAGGTGGTCGTCAGCACCGCGACGAGCCCGTTCTCCGCGAGCTTCCGCACCCAGTAGCCGAGGTAGCCCGTCGGGAAGCAGTGAGAGGCGACGATCAGGCGGGCGCGGGCAGGCGGGTCGAAGAGCTGCGACTCGACGATCCGCGCGAGGACGAGATAGCCGAGCGCGCCGTTTCCCTCCCAGCGCTCGTAGCCGTGCTCGACGACGGCTCGCTGCGGCGCCGCGGTGGGATCGAGGTCGGGTAGCTCGGCGAGCCAGTCGAGGCGCGAGGTCCCGTGCCCCGGGCGGTTCCGGCGGTCTGCCTCCTCGAAGTGGTCTGCGAGCGTCCGCGCGTCGGCTTCCGAGAAGCCGAGCCCGCGCAGCCGGTCGTAGGCGTTCAGGCCGAGACGAGCGGAAGGGGCTTCAGGATGCCCACTCCCTGCTCGCGCTTGGTGGACGCGATCGCCTGGGCGAGCGCGACGATCGCCTGCGAGACCTCCGTGTCCGGATCGGTCTCGACGATCGCCTCGCCCTCGTCCGACCGCGCTCCGAGCCGTGGGTCGAACGGGATCCGGCCGAGCAAGGGCGCCTCGACCTCGCGGGAGAGCGCCTCTCCTCCGCCGGAGCCGAAGAGCTCGTCGCCCGACCCGGCGAGATAGGACATGTTCTCGACGACGCCCAGGAGGCGCATGTTCGTCTTTCGTGCCATCTGCGCAGCGCGCACGGCGACCTGCTGCGCGGCGCGGTGCGGGGTGGTGACGACGACCGCCTCGGCGCGCGGCAGAAGCTGCCCGAGCGAGATGGCCACGTCCCCTGTCCCGGGCGGCATGTCCACCACGAGCGTGTCGAGGTCGCCCCAGTGGACGTCGGAGAGGAACTGCTCGAGCGCCCGGTGCAGCATGGGACCGCGCCACATGATCGGCGTGTTCTCGTCGAGGAAGAAGCCGATGGACATGACCTTCAGGTCGCCCTTCACCGGCGGGACGATCATCTTGTCCACCGCCACCGGGCGCTGGCTGATCCCGAGCATCATCGGAATCGAGTAGCCGTAGACGTCGGCGTCGAGAACGCCGGTCTTGTGCCCGAGCCCCGCGAACGCCGTCGCCAGATTGGCGGTCAGTGACGACTTGCCGACGCCTCCCTTGCCGCTCGCCACGGCGATCACCCGCGTCGATGCGCCGACCGAGATCCCGGGCGTGCGCTCGGCGACGCCGCCGCGCAGGCGATCCGTCAGCGCAGTCTTCTCCTCCGGGGACATGACGTCGAAGCCGAGGCCGATCGACTCGACGCCTGCGACCGGCGCGAGTGCGGCTTGCACCTGCTCCTCGAAACTGGCCCGAAGCGGGCAGCCGGGGACGGTCAGCGCGATGGTGACGTCGACGCGCCCACCGTCGATCTCGATGTCGCGCACCATGTCGAGCTCGACGACGGAACGGCCGAGCTCAGGGTCGAAGACGCCCTCGAGCGCCTTCAGAACTTCTTCGCGCGAAACCCCCACGGAATCAAGGCTACCAAGCCTCTCGATGAGGAATCCGACCCTTCCGTCCGTCAGGATGAAGACATGGACGAACGCGTTCTCCTCGTCGAGGACGACCCGTCGATCCGCGAGGTGGCGGGCCTTGGCCTTTCCCAGGCGGGATTCCGGGTGACGACATCCGGGGACGGCAGGGACGGTCTCATCCAGTTCCGGAACCAGAGCTTCGACCTCGTCGTCCTCGACATCATGCTGCCCGAGCTCGACGGGTACGAGGTCTGCCGGCAGATCAGGGCCGAGAGCCGGGTGCCGATCATCATGCTCTCCGCGAAGAGCGACACCGTGGACGTCGTCGTCGGGCTCGAGCTGGGAGCCGACGACTATGTGACGAAGCCGTTCGAGCTCCCCGAGCTGGTCGCACGTGCCAGGGCGGCGCTCCGGCGCGCGTCGGCGGTCCCGGAGGATCCCGTCCTCACGCGCGGAGACCTCGAGATCGACCCGGCCGCGCTTCGTCGCGCGGAAGAACGGCGAGGAAGTCAACCTGACCGTGACCGAGTTCAAGCTCCTGCTCGAGATCGCGCGGCGACCCGGGCAGGTGTTCACGCGCGAGCTTCTCCTCGAACGGGTCTGGAACTACGAGTACCTCGGCGACTCGCGGCTCGTGGACGTGGCCGTCCAGCGCCTCCGCGCCAAGGTCGAGGACGATCCGAAGGAGCCGAAGCACGTGAAGACCGTGCGCGGAGTCGGCTACCGCTTCGACGTGGAGTAGGTGTTGCCCGAACGACCCGCGATCCGGCCGGGATCACTGCGGCGGCGCCTCACGATCGCCTTCCTGCTCGTCGCAGGCCTGTCTGCTGCCGCGCTCGCGGCCGCGTCGTACGCCATCGTGCGGGAGGCGCGCCTTTCCGATTCGGTCGACCGCTCGGTCGAGCAGAGCCGCTTCAACCTCGTCCTCGCCAACGAGACCCTCACGCCGAGCCCGAGCACGCAGGAGATCAACCAGCTGCTCGCCGCCTACGAGCGGCGCGGCGGCTTCGAGACCGTCGGGACCACCGGGCCGCGCCGCTTCTCCTCGACTGTGTCACTCGGCGTGCAGGAGGTGCCGCCGGCCCTGCGCGAGCTCGTGGCGTCCGGCAAGCTCGGCTGGGAGCGCGTCGACGTCGGCGGGACGCCCTACCTCGTCGTCGGCGGCCGGGTGAAGAAGGCCGACACGGACCTCTACTACTTCTACTCGGAGGAGCGGCTCTGGGACGAGCTCGCCCAGCTCCGCAACGTCCTCCTCGCCGCCTTGGGAGTCGTCGCGCTCCTCGGCGCGCTCGTCGGCGCGCTCCTGGCGAGGCGGATCCTCGCGCCCGTCGGGAGAGCGAGCCAGGCGGCGCATTCCCTGGCCGAAGGCTTGCTCGAGACCCGTCTTCCGGTCGAGTCCGGTGACGAGTTCGGCGTCTGGGCCGCTTCCTTCAACGAAATGGCGGAGGCGCTCGAGGGGAAGATCCGCGCCCTCTCGGAGGCTCAGGCGCGGGAACGGCGCTTCACCTCCGACGTCTCCCACGAGCTCCGCACGCCCCTCACGGCCCTCGTCGCGGAAGCATCGCTCCTGGCCGAGCAGCTCGACCGCATGCCTCCAGAGGCGCGGCGCCCCGCCGAGCTCCTGGTGCACGACGTCGCCCGGCTCCGGGACCTCGTCGAGGATCTGATGGAGATCTCGCGTCTCGACGCCGGCGAGGCGAAAGTACGAGACGAGCGGGTAGACCTGTCCTCTCTCGTTCGGTCGGCGGTGCGCTCGCGCGCCTGGGAGGACCGGGTGCGCGTCGAAGGAAACGAGGTCGTCCTCCAGTCGGACCATCGCCGCCTCGAGCGGATCGCGTCGAATCTCATCGGCAACGCGCTCGAGCACGGAGGCCGCGAGGTCACGGCAAGCGTCGGGCGCGACGGGGTCGGCGCGTTCCTCGAGGTGAGCGACCGAGGGCCGGGCATTCCGCCCGACCGCCTGCCGCACGTCTTCGACCGCTTCTACAAGGCGGACACCGCCCGCGCGGGTCCGGGAAGCGGGCTTGGCCTCGCAATCGCACTCGAGAATGCGCGCCTGCTCGGCGGAGACATCGAGGTCTGGAGCGAGGTCGGGCGCGGCACGCGGTTCACGCTCCGCCTCCCCGCGTGACCCGTTCGGTGGATAGCGCATCCGGTCGGCAGGCTTACGCTGCGAGCATGCGCACCTTGCTCGTCGCCGCCCTGCTCGGAGGCGCGCTGCTCGCAAACGCCGGCGCCGCTGCCGCGGCCATTGCCTCGGCTTCTCGGCAACGATCGTCGGCACGAAGCACAACGACCACATTCGCGGGACGAGCGGGCGCGACGTCATCGTCGGGCTGGGCGGGAACGACACGATCTCGAGCCTCGGAGGCGACGACCGCATTTGCGGCAACGGCGGTAACGACAAGCTCCTCGCGGGCCCCGGGGTCGACAAGCTCGACGGAGGCAGCGGGCGCAACGTGCTCAAGGGAGGCGCCGACGCCGACTCGCTCTACGGCGGCCCTTCCGTCGACTCCTTCTGGCCAGGATCCGGGAACGACATCGTCGACGGAGGCGGCACCGGAGGCCACGAGTGGGTCCACTACGAAAACTCCCCTGGGCCGATGAACATCGATCTCCAGAGCGGGCAGGCGAACGGCTTCGGGACCGACCTCCTCTTCGCCGTCCTGGACGTCGTCGGCTCGAAGTTCGGCGACGTGGTCAAGGGCAACGACGGCGACAACGTCCTCAAGCTCGGCAAGGGCAACGACACCGGTGTCGGCCGGGCCGGAAGCGACACGATCTTCGGCGGGCCCGGTGCGGACCACCTCGACGGCGGAACAGGCGCGAACACGAACGACGGCGGGGACGGAGACGACCAATGTCGTGCCCCCGATACGGCCTCCGGCGCGCTGCACTGCGAATCCGCGTGACCTGATCGTTACCCGGCGGCAAGCGGCCGGTTGCGCAGGACGTCGACGATCCAGGGCGTACCCAGCAAGGAGACGCCATGAAGATCGTGATCGGAGCACTCGCAGTCATCGTCGCAGCCCTGCTCGGCATCGTCGCCGCGAGCTGCGGCGTCGGCCGCGGCGCCGAGTCCGCGGGCCCGGTCCCGACGGCGGCACCGGGCGGAGAGGTCGCGGGAACCTCCGGCGGCACGACGAGCGTCGTGAACGAGGGCGGATCCTCGACCTCGAGCGGCACGCTCACCGTCGTCACCTATGAGGTGTGGTTCACGCGAGCCGAGTCGCTCTTCACGGTCAGGCGCGACGAGCCCTCGACTCCGCGGATCGCGACCGCGGCCATGCAATCGCTCCTGTCCGGCCCGAGCCCGCGCGAGCAGGCCGCCGCGGTGGGCTCCCAGATCCCGGCCGGCACCCAGCTGCTCGGCCTCACGATCGAGAACGGGGTCGCGACAGTCGACCTCACCTCCGAGTTCGAGTCCGGCGGCGGCTCCGCGTCGATGAACATGCGGATCGCTCAGGTCGTCTACACGCTGACCCAGTTTCCGACGGTCAAGGGCGTTCTCTTCGAGCTCGACGGTCAGCGGGTCGACGTGCTGGGCGGCGAGGGCGTGGTCGTGGACGAGCCCGTCACCCGCAAGGACTACAGAGATCTTCTGCCCGCAATCCTCGTCGTCGATCCGCAGATCGGCGTGCGCGTCCACAACCCGGTGGTCGTCCAGGGCTCCGCGAACGTGTTCGAGGCGAACGTGAGCGTGGAGGTCGTCGACGCGAGCGGTAAGGTCCTCGGCAGCGCTTTCACGACCGCCACGTGCGGAACCGGCTGTCGTGGAACCTTTCTCGTCCGGGTCCCGTACGAGGTTACGTCGGCAACGCGTGGTCTAATCATCGTTCACGACGACGACGCGGCGGGAACCGGAACGCCCCCGCACGAGGTCCGGATACCGGTCGTTCTGACGCCGTCTTCGTGATATGACCGAAAACATGGGCTATAGGAAATACCGCACACGCCGACCGTGGCTGAGAGCCGGCGCGCCGCTCGTCCTGGTGCTCGTCGGGCTCGTCGCTGCGGTCGCAGTGGCCCGCGCAGGGGATCCGTTGGGAAGAAACGCGACGGGGAACGGCGAGCCCGTGATCGCCGACGGCGTCACGATCGCCGGAGTCCCGGTCGGCGGCTACACCGCCCACCAGGCGGCCTCCGCGACGGAGGACGCCTTTGCCAAACGCCTCGTTCTGACCACCGACCGCCGTATCCGGCTCGTCGCGCCTCGGAAGCTCGGCGCGCACGCCCTCGTGGCCGATGCCGTCGCCGGCGCCCTCCGCGCGAAGCCCGGTGAGAACGTCGAGGTGGCCGTGGACGTCGACCACGCCCGGCTGCAGCGCTACATCGCCGGCCTGAACAAGAGCTACGCGCAGCCGGCCCGGGACGCGAAGGTCGTGCTGGTCAAGCTTCGGCCGGTCGTCAAAGCAGACGAAAAGGGTCTCGCGGTCCGTCAGCGCGCTCTCTTCTCCAAGCTCGACACCGCGCTCACCTCCGGGGACCGCGCACCCCTCCGCATCCCGTTCGAGCACACGAAGCCGGCAGTTACCGCCTCGAGCTTCAAGTCCGTGATCGTGATCGAGCGAAGCTCGAACCAACTCGTCGTCTGGGACGGGAAGCATCGGTGGGGCACCTTCGGGGTCGCCACCGGACAGGCGATCTACCCAACCCCCCTCGGCCAGTTCGAGATCGTCACGAAGCAAGAGAACCCGTGGTGGTATCCACCTGCCTCGCCCTGGGCAGCCGGCCTCACCCCGGTGCCGCCCGGGCCCGGCAATCCCCTCGGTACGCGTTGGATGGGCCTGTCCGCGCCCGGCGTCGGGATCCACGGAACCCCTGACGCGGCGTCGATCGGCTACTCGGCATCCCACGGTTGCATCCGGATGCGCATCCCGGACGCGGAAACGGTCTTCGCGCACGTTTCCGTCGGCACGCCGGTCTTCATCGTCCCCGCGTGAGCTGGGAGCGGATCGCGCCGCGACTCGAGGGCGAGGTCGTCGTCGTCGAGCCGCTCGCGCCCGAGCACGAGGACGGTCTCTGGCAGGCCGCGTCCGACCCGAAGATCTGGCGGTGGATGCCCGTGAACGCGATCGAGTCCCGCGAGACGTTCGCCGCCTGGTTCGCGGAGGCCCAGGAGAGGACCGCCGCCGGTCTCGACCAGGCCTTCGTGGTGGCGGACGCAAGGAGTGGAAGCCCGCTCGGAAGCACGCGCTACCTCGCTCTCCGTCCCGAGCACCGCGGGCTCGAGATCGGGTGGACGTGGCTCTCGAGCGCGGCCTGGGGAACCGGCGCGAACGTCGAGGCGAAGCTCCTCCTCATGGGGCACGCGTTCGACGAGCTCGGCTGCATGCGCGTCGAGTTCAAGACGGACGCGTTGAACGAGCGCTCTCGTGCGGCGCTGGAGGCGCTTCCCGCCCGGTTCGAGGGCATCTTCCGCAAGCACATGCTCGTCCGGGACGACGCCCTGCGCGACTCGGCGTGGTACTCGGTGACGGACGAGGAATGGCCCGCCGTTCGGCAGAACCTGCTCGACCGGCTCAGTCGCTCGCGCTGAGCCGGCGGTAGAGCTCGGCGCAGAGCTCCGGAGTCGCGGCCGCGACCACGCGCGAATGCGGGGTGACATCGAGCGGCGCCTCTGCGTAGGGCGGCCGGTCCGGCAGGTCGATGGCAAGCCCACGCTCGAGGACGAGGAGCTGGGCCGCCGCGATGTCCACGCTACGAGCCGGCTTCAGCGAGCACACGGCGTCGACTCGCCCGGCCGCCATGTGGCAGAGCGTGAGGGCGAGCGACCCCATCACCCTCGTTCGCGGAGCGAAGCCGACCATGTCCCCGATCTGCTCGGCGACGGAGTCCGTCTTGGTCGCCTCGAACGACAGGATCTCCACGTCCTCCTTCGGCCCGGGGCCCGAGAGTGGCGCGCCGTTCAGGAACGCTCCTTCACCGCGACGCGCCGTCCACTCTTCGCGCGTGCCGAAGTCGAAGACGTATCCGAAAACGACGTCCGCCATCGTCGGGCCCTCGGCCACGGCAAGCGAGACGGAGAAGAAGGGAACGCCCCGCTTCGCGTTCATGCTCCCGTCGATCGGATCGAGGACGAGCCGCGGCGTGTCCGCGCCGAACGAGCGCTCGCCGAGCTCCTCGGAGACCAACGTGAACTCGAACGCCGGTCGCAGCAAGCTCCTCGAGGCGCGAGACGACGGCGCTCTCCGCGGCGGCGTCGATGGCGGTGGTCTCGTCCCCTCCTTCGCCCGCTCCGACCACCGGCTCCCGCTCGAGCCTCGTGGGGTGCTCGGCGAGGACGGCGTCCAGGTCGGCGGCGATCTGCCGGGAGAAGGCGAGCCAGTCGGTCATTCGTCGAAGGGGGAGAAGACGAGGCCGCTCGTCAGCTTGGGGAAGAAGTAGGTCGTCTTTTCCGGCAGCAGCTCGCCCGCACGGGCGACGGCAGTGACCTGGTCGAGCGTCGGCGCGCGCACAAGGAATGCGGCATCCGCGCGGCCGCTGCGCACCGCTTCTTCGGCCGCGACCGCGCTCGGCGTATAGCGGACGTCCTCGAGCGGCAGGCGGTCGATCACCGCGGTGTCGAGCTCGGCGCCTTCGCCCTCCGCCAGCTGCGCCGAGTCCCGGCGAAGGAGGACGAACGCGGGATGGTTGCGGTCGAGCCCCGCGAGCGCCGCGGTTCCGGCTTCCGCAGTCGGCTCGATGTCGGTGAGCCGGAAGGAGCCGTCGAGCTCGGGCGGCTCGCCGGAGACGAGCCGGTGCGTGGGCAGGATCTCAAGCCCGTCGTCGTCGCGGCTCACGAGGGCTGCGAGGACATAGCCGGACTCCTCGGTTCCCTGCTCCTGGTGGTAGGCGAGCGCCGTCTCGTAGCGATGGTGGCCGTCGGCGATGAGCAGACGGCCTTCGGCGCGGCCGAGCGCCTCCGCGATCGCGTCGTCGCCCGCAATCCGCCAGAGGCGGCTCGTCACTCCGTCGAGCGTCGCCTCCATGTCCGGCGCGCGATCGGGAATCGCCGGCGAGGCGCCCTCGTGGACGAGAAAGATCGGCGAGAACTTCGTCCGCAGCGGCGCGCAAGAGCTCCAGGCGTGCGTCCTTTTGCCGCTCGAACGTGCGCTCGTGGGGAAGCACCTTGCCCTCCGAGTACGGCGACAGCTCGACACGCGCGACCAGGCCGCGCCGCCTCCGCGTTCCTCCGTCCGGGCCCGGGAAGGTCTCCTCGAGGAGCCAGACTGCCGGTTCCGTCTCGCGGACGAGCGCCCCCTCGTCCTGCCAGGCGCCGATCAGCCTGGCGGCCTCTGCGGGGGACTCCGGGTCGAGGAGGCGCACCGCGTTGTACGGGCTCGCCGTAACGAGAGCCTCGCGCCGGTCGGGCGTGACGACGTCGTGGGGAGGCGAGACGACGGCATCCAACGGCCCCACCGTTCCAGGGTCGTAGCGAAGCGCCCGAAACGGCTTCAAATGCGGCACGACGCGGCACGTTACCATCCGTCCGCGGACCTAGAATCGCCTCGTGATCGCCGAGCTCGCCGAGGATCGCGTGGTCGACGGCCTGTTCGCCGTCGCACGCAAGCAACGCCTGAGAACGCGTGGTGGGAACCCGTATCTCGCGCTCGAGCTCGTGGACTCGAGCGGACGGATCGACGCGCGCGTCTGGAACGACGTCGATCTTCTCGACAAGCGCTTCCGGGAGGGAGACGCGGTTCGCGTGCTCGGGCGGGTGGAGCGGTTTCGCGACCGGCTCCAGCTCGAGGTGCGCTCGCTCGAGCCCGCGGAGGCCGACCCCGCGACGCTCGTTCCCGAGGCGCGGCGCGACGTCGAGGAGCTCGACGGCTTCTTCGAGTTCCTCGCTGCGGAGATCTCGCATCCCGGGCTTCGTGCACTCGTCGATCGCTTCGTCGGCGACGCGGTCTTTCGCGAGCGGTTGCGCACGCTGCCGGCAACGCCCGACTCCCATCACTCTTATTCGGGCGGCCTCCTCGAGCACACGGTGGCAGTGGCGACCCTGAGCCGCGAGTCCGCGCAGCTCCACCCTCGTCTGCGCTCGGATCTGCTTCTCGCCGCGGCGCTTCTCCACGATGCCGGGCGCGTGCGGGAGCTCGACCGCGGCCCGCTCTTCCTCCCGACCCCCGAGGGCAAGCTCCTCGGCCACGTCCACCTCGGCCTGCGCCTGATCGAAGAGCGCGCCGAGGGGATCGACCGGGCCGTTCTCGCCGAGATTCTGCACGCCGTCGGCTCACACCACGACGCCCGGGCCGCGAGGACGGCAGAAGCGGCCGTCCTGTACCACGCCAACCAGCTCGACGCTGTCGCAGCTACGCGGTCGGTGGATCCGGAGGCCTGAGCTCGGGGCGATAATGGCGCCATGGAGCGCGTCGCGCTCGTCTCGGGCGGAAACCGCGGCATCGGCCGGGAGGTCGCCCGCCGGCTTGCCGGAGAGGGCTACCGAGTCGTGATCGGCTCGCGCGACCTCGAGCAAGGGGAGGGGTCGCCCGCGAGCTCGGCGAGAACGTGACCGCGCGGCAGCTGGACGTCACCGACGAAGAGAGCATCGTGCGCTGCGTCGCCTCGGTCGCCGAGGACTTCGGCCGCCTCGACGTCCTCGTGAACAACGCGGGGATCGCAGGCGGCGGCTGGAGCACAAACGCCATCGACGCTGACCTGGAGGAGGTGCGCCGCACGCTCGAGACGAATCTCTTCGGCGCCTGGCGGCTGACCGAGGAGGCGCTTCCGCTCATGCGGAAGAACGGCTACGGCCGCATCGTCAACATCTCGAGCGGCATGGGCCAGCTCTCGGACATGGGCGGCCACTCGCCCGGCTACCGGGTCTCGAAGACCGGGCTCAACGTCCTCACCCGAATGCTCACCGCCGAGCTCGGCGAGGAAAACGTCCTCGTCAACTCGGTGTGCCCGGGCTGGGTGCGCACCGACATGGGCACGCAGTCGGCGCGGCTCTCCGTCGAGGAGGGCGCCGACACGCCGGTCTGGCTCGCCACGCTTCCCGACGACGGCCCCCGCGGCGGCTTCTTCCGGAACCGCGAGCCGATTCCGTGGTAGACGGCCGGACCCGACGCTAGGATCCCGCCGCCAATCGACCGAGGGAGCGTCTCTCCTGCTCCTGTCGGTGGCGCTGATCGCGTACAGATCGCACTTCGTGCCGCTCTGGGTCGCATGGATCAGCGTCCCGGCCGGGATCGCGCTCCTCTTCGGCGTGTTCTTCATCCCGGTCTTCGTGCTGCTCCTCTGGGTGCTGATCGTCAGCGTCGTCATGCTCGTCCGGGCCTGGCGGCCGGCGCGACCCGCAGAGCCGACGGCGACCCCTATGGCCTAGACGTTGAATCTGACGTTCAGCACGTCGCCGTCCTCGACGACGTAGGTTTTTCCCTCGAGACGCTGGAGGCCGCGCTTCGCGGCCTCCGCGTGCGAGCCGGCCTCGACGAGATCGTTCCAGCGGATCACCTCGGCGCGGATGAACCCCTGCGCGATGTCGGAATGGATGCTCGCCGCGGCGTCGAGAGCCGAACGGCCGCGCTGCAGCGTCCAGGCCCGCGTCTCCTTGTCGCCGGCCGTGAAGAAGGTCAGGAGGCCCGCCGCTTCGAAGACCCGGCGCACCACGTCCTCGAGCGCCGAAGGCCCGTCGCGGAACTCCGCAGCCTCCTCCTCCGGAAGCTCCGCGAGCTCCGCCTCGAGCTTCACGTCGACCCCTGAAGCCCCGTTCCGGATCTCGACGAGCGGCTTCGTCGTCAGCGGCTCGAGCTCCGGCGGAAGCTCGTCCTCGTACTCGGAGAGCGACCGGCCCGCCTCGAGGTGGGCGAGGACACGCTCCAGCTCCCCGACCTCGGCGCGAAGGCTCGCGTCGCCCGACTTCGCCTGCTTCTGTACCCGCTCGAGGCGCCGCTCGACGTGATCGCGGTCGGCAACGAGAAGCTCGAGCTTCAGCGTCTCCAGGTCGTCCGCGGGATCACGGGTACCCGACCAGTCGTCGAGGACGGCCAGCAGGGCATCGACCTGGCGCAGGTTGCCGAGGAGCTGGGCGCCCGTTCCGGGAACGTCGACCACGCGGATCGCGGCCGGCGTCACCTTCTTCGCCTTCACGACCTCGGCGAGCTGGGGGAGGCGGTCGTCCGCGATCGGCGCCATGCCGACGTGCTCCTTCCCGGACACTCCGGCTCCGGCCTGGGTGAGCGCGTTGAAGAGCGTCGTCTTGCCCGCGTTCTGCAGGCCGACGATTCCGACCTCGACCGCCATCAGCCTGCGTCGGCAGCTGGCGCTGGAGCGAACCGAGCGCACGATGCTGCAGCGACTTCACGGCGCCTTCGCTCTTGCCGAGGATGGTGCCGACCTCCGCGTTCGAGAAGTCGAAGGCGAACTTGAGCGTGAGCACCTGCTGCTGGTCCTCGGAGAGGCTCTCGATCAGCTCGAACATGCTCTGTTGCCCGATGGCGCGAAAGGCCTCGTCCTCGGCCGAGCGCTCCTCGCTCCCGGGCGGCTCGGGCGGCTCCTCCTCCGGCTGCCAGCGCCTCCGCGAGCGAAAGTGGTCCATGGCGAGGTTGTGCGCGATGCGAAAGAGCCACGCGGAGATCGGGACCTTGCGCCACTCGAAGCGGTCGATCGACTCGATCATCTTCACGAAGGTCTGGTTGGTGAGGTCCTCGGCATCGTGCTTGTTGCCGACGCTGAGCTGGAGGTAGCTGTAGATCCGGTCGAAGTGGAGGAGGTAGAGCTCCTCGAAGGCCTCGCGGTCACCCTCCTTTGCGCGCTCGACGAGCGCGCGCACGTCGTCGGTCTCGGGCGGCAAGCTAAGCCGTCGAGCCGAAGCCGATCTGCGTCTCGCGCGCGCTGCGCTTGACGTAGACGACCTTCCCGAGTGCGACCAGGAAGTTGCCCTCGAGCGCCTCGAGCTCGAAGACGGGGCCGTTGCCGGCCATCGCCTCGTGGAACGCCTTCGAGACGGCAGGACTCACGGTCCCGCCGATGATCTGACCGCCTTCGAAGGCGATCTCGAGCCGGATCTGGTCGTTCTCAGCCACCAATCACCTCCACGAGCACTCCGTGCACGGAGTCCGGATGAACGAACGAGACAGCGTGGCCGTCGAGCCCGGTGCGGGGCTCCGGGTCGATCACGTCGGCGCCGGCCGCGGCGAGCTCGCCGACGGCCGCAGCGACGTCGGGGACCTCGTAAGCGACGTGGTGCATCCCCGGGCCGCGATTGGCGAGGAAGCGCCCGACCGGCGTGTCCTCCGCGAGCGCACTCATGAGCTCGACCCGGCCGGACCCTACGCGCAGATACGCGGCCTCGACTCCCTGGTCCTCCATGCGCCCGCGCAGCTCGACCTCCGCGCCGAAGAGACGCTGGTACGTGCCGACGGCCTCGTCGAGGTCGGAGACGGCGAAAGCGACGTGATGGACGGAACGGACGTCCACGCCCCGATCCTATCCGCCGGGGTGGTTACTGCGACTCGGCCTGGGAGATGACCTGCGGTGTGCCGACGCGCTCGGACGCGTCCGACTCGGGCCGCACGTCGACGAGCAGCGCCTCGAGCTCGGGACGCATGAGCGTCTCCTTCTCGAGCAGCGCCGCGGCCAGGACGTCCAGCGAACGGCGATGCTTCGTGAGCAGGCGGACGGCCTCCTCGAAGGCGTGGTCGCAGAGGCGAGCCTGCTCCTCGTCGCGCACGCGCTTCGTGTGCTCGGAGAGCGCGTAGTTGTCTGCGCGCATCGTCCGTGAGGACACCTCGTCGCCCATGCCGAACTCGAAGATCATCTCGCGCGCGAGATCCGTGACGCGCTCGAGGTCGTTGGCGGCGCCGTTCGTCACGGCGCCGAAGACGATCTGCTCGGCGGCGCGGCCCGAGAGCAGCACCTTCATCAGGTCGAGGAGCTCCTCCTTCGTGTGGAGGTAGCGGTCCTCCTGCGGCGTGTTCAGCGTGTACCCGAGGGCGCGTCCGCGCGAGACGATCGTCACCTTCTGGACGGGCTGGGGGCTGCCGACGAGGTGGGACATCAGCGCGTGCCCGCCCTCGTGGTAGGCGAGGATGCGCTTCTCCTTCTCGGTGACGACGCGGCGCTGCTGCAGGCCGGCGACCACCCGCTCCATCGCGTTCTCGAAGTCGATCTGGCGGATGTGACCGAGCTCCGCGCGGCCCGCGAAGATGGCTGCCTCGTTGCAGATGTTTGCGAGGTCGGCGCCGGTGAGGCCCGCGGTGTGGCGCGCGACCACCTCGAGGTCGACGTCGGGGGCCATCGGCTTTCCACGGGTGTGCACCTTGCAGGATCGCCTCGCGGCCCGCGAGGTCGGGCGGAGCGACGAGCACCTGCCGGTCGAACCGGCCGGGGCGAAGGAGCGCAGGGTCGAGGTCCTCGAGCCTGTTCGACGCACCGATGATGACGACGCCGTCAGGGCCGCGAAAGCCGTCGAGCTCGACGAGGAGCTGGTTCAGGGTCTGGTCGTGCTCGCGGTTGAAGCTCGAGCCGGAGCGGCGCATGCCGACCGCGTCGAGCTCGTCGATGAAGACGATCGCCGGCGCGTTCTTGCGCGCCTTGTCGAAGAGCTTGCGGATTCGGGCGGCGCCGAGGCCGGCGAACATCTCGACGAAGGCGGAGGCGCTCTGCGAATAGAAGGTCGCGCCCGAGGCGTGGGCGACCGCCTTGGCGAGCAGCGTCTTCCCGGTCCCGGGAGGCCCGTAGATGAGGATGCCCTTCGGCACGCGTGCGCCGAGGACGGAGAAGCGCTTCGGATTCTGGAGGAAGTCGACGACCTCCTGGAGCTCGGCGGCGGCCTCGTCGACGCCGGCGATGTCTTCCCAGCCGACGGCGGACTTCGAGTCCGGCTCGACCTCCGTCGGCTTCACCCGCGGCATGAACGCGAGCATCCGCCAGAAGAAGTAGACGAGCAGCCCGAGGAAGATCAAGGGCAGCCAGGTGAACAGCTGGTCCTTGAGGTAACTCAGAAAGTCCACGATCAGCTCCACCCCGACGGTCATCGGCCTGAGGGTCCGAAACCTTAAACGACGATCTCGAGCCGCTCGTTGGGTCGGTAGCGACGCCCGACCTTCGCGGACGGGAGGCCGTCCGTGAGGACGACGTCGCCGGTGAAGTCGTTCTGTCCGCGGATGAGGGCCGAGCCGACTCCGTACGAGTCGACGGGCACGCCGCGCTCCTCGAAGTGCCGGATCTTCTCCGCGTCGAACCCACCCGAGGCGACGATCTTGATCCGCTCGAACCCGGCCTCGTCGAGGGCGTTTCGAACCTTCCACACGAGGCGCTCGTTCACCCCGGTCGGCTTGAAGTCGCCCATCTCCTCCCAGAGCGATTGGTCGACGAGGGTCTCCGAGGTGTCGAGCCGCACTCCCCAGAGCCGGTCCCCGAGCGCGCGGGCGACCTCGAGCGCCGTCTCGACGGAGTTGTTCTCGAAGTCGACGAGGACGGTGACGTTGATGTCGGGGGACTCGCGCGCCGCCCATTCGGCGAACTTGGTCGCCGCGAGCACGGTGTTGCCGCCGTAGGCCGAGATGAGCGCGTGCGGCACGGTCCCGACGCCCCTTCCGCCCCACCAGGAGGCCTGGGCGTCCGTGGTCATCCCGATCGGGAAGTCGATGCTCGCGCCGGCGACGTGGGCCGCGTAGCCGTCACCGGTCTGGATGCTGTGGTGGTCGTGGCGCGCGGGCATGAAGATGATCGGCTTCCTGTTCGCCGCCTCGATCACGCGGCGCGTGTTCGTGGAGACGAGAGTGCGGCGCGCCAGAACTCCCAGGTAGACGGTCTCGAGGTGCGCGAAGAGCGTGAAGTCGCCCTCGATCGTCATCACCGTCTCACGGGGCGCGACGTCATCGCCGTCGTACAGGGCGTGAACGGTGAGCGCCTCCCAGTCGTGCGAGCAGAGCTTGAGGACCGCGAGCGCTTCGTCCATTCCGCCGAGCACAGCTTCGTTCTTCTGGAAGACCTGCATGACCACGCGCGGGTGGCGGCCGTCCGCGAGCAGCGTGTCGCGAGCGTGGTTGAAGTAGGCGTCTGTGTACCAGCCCTCCCGCATCTTCTCGACGGGGAGGTCGAAGATCTCAGGTGGGAGGCGCTTCCTCCGCTGCTCCGTTATCGCCATTTGCAGCGCGATTCTAGGCGGACGCATTCGTCGAGAGCGAGATTTGCGACCTCGAGCTGCTCGGGCGTGGGCTCGGCCGTGACGAAGCGGTGCTGGAGCTCGTGGCCCGGCATCGCGAGTGCGCGCGCGATCGGGTTCTTCTCGTTCTGCACCATCCAGGAGAAAAGCTCCACCGAGGCCGCGAGCGCCCCGACGCCGGCTGCCGCGCGGGCCGCAGGGCGCAGAGACGAGGGCGCCCGCGTCGCCAGCGCGTTTCCGACCGCAGACGTAAGGAGGAGCGGGCCGAGGAGATGCGAGCCACAGCGCTCGTGCTCCTTCGCACGCTTCTCGCCGTGCTCGTACGTCCCGATGGAGATGTGCTCGGCTCCGTGGTAGGAGGCGAGGTTCGAGCCGCGCATCGCGACTGCGGCCGGGCCGACGGCCAGTGCCGCCGCGAGGATTTCCTGCGCAGCCATGGAGAGCCTGCTGCCACGCACAACGCGCACCGCAGCCGCGCTCCCCACCATGGCCGCCACTACCGCCGGACGCTGGAACGGAAGCTGCGCCGCGGGAAGGCGGCGCCGAATCTCGGGCAGGAGCGCAAAGATCTCCGCCATCCGCGCGGGGCCTCGGATCAGACGGTTCTCGATCTCGGCAGCGCGCAGAGGCTTGAGCCCGGAGGCCACCTCAACCCCACCGCCGTCGAGGCGGACGGCGCAGGCCCAGTAGCGGGGCCCATGCACCAGAACCCCATTCGCGAGAGCCATCCCCCCGAGCCGAACCTTGCCCCTGCTCACTCTCCGAGTGTACGTGCCACGTGCATGAGGAAGCGGGTTCCGAGCTCGAGGTCGTCCACCGGGATGCGCTCGTCGGCGGAGTGGATCAGCGCCGCCGCCACCTCGGACTCCATCGCCCGCATGGGGAAGAACCCATAACAGACCGTCCCGAAAGCCGTGCGCATGAAGTGGCTGTCCGTGAATCCGGCATTGACGATGGGAGCAAGCGCCGCTCCCGGCTCCTCCGCCTCGACGAAGCTCTCGATCGCGCGCCAGAGCGGTGTGTCGAGGGGCGAAGCCGAGCCGCCGACTCCCTCCACCCAGACGAAGTCGTAGTTGTCCTCGCCGAGTACCGCACGGATCTCGGCCTCGGCCTCCGCCTGCGTCTCGCCCGGCAGCAGACGGCAGTCGCAGACCACCGTGCAGAGCGCAGGGATGACGTTCGTCTGCTTGGACGCCTCGATGATCGTCGGCGAGATCGCGTGCGAGAGCATCGGCTCGACGACCGCGCGAAGCGGCTGCTCGAGCTCGGTGGGGTCGCTCGTACCCGACGAGCCGAAGGAACGCCTCGGCCTCCGGCAGCGCCCGAGTCTTCGGCTTGTACTCCGCCAGCCGCTGGATGAGCCGCGCGGCCCGCACGAGTGCGTTGTCCGCGATCCCCGGCATGGACGCGTGCCCACTCCGGCCGTGCACGCGGAGGACGAACGGCGAGCTCATCTTCTCGGTGGTCCCGCACAGGTAGGCCGGGCGCCCGTTGATCATCAGCCGGTCGCCTCCGCCTTCGTTGACGCAGTAGTCCGCGCGCACCGCGTCCGGATGGTTGTCGACAGAGCCATGAGAGACCGAAGTCCTCGCCGACCTCCTCGTCCGCAGAGGCGACGAAGATCAGGTCGCCGGCGGGCACGAAGCCTTCCCGGGCCAACGTTGCGACGGCGACGGCCGCAGCCGCGACGTGGCTCTTCATGTCGAGGGCTCCGCGTCCCCAGATCTCCCCGTCACGAAGCTCGCCCGACCACGGGTCGAGGGCCCACTCCTCGGGATCGGCGCGCACCGTGTCCGTGTGCGAGATGAGCGCGAGCGTCGGGCCGCCGCGGCCCGGAATCCGCGCGACGAGGTTCGCCCGCTCCGGCACCTTCGCAAAGAGCTCGCATTCGACTCCTGCGTCCTCGAGGTACGCGCGGAGAAGCTCGGCGGCGAGCGTCTCGTTCCCCGGCGGGTTGACCGTGTTGGCGCGCAGAAGCCCCTGCAGGAGCTCGGTCGCCTCGTCACGCACCGGGACCGTGGCCATCGCGTGAGCATACTTCCCACCGTGAGCGATCTCTTCTCCGATGCGGCGCGCGGGCGCCTCGACGACTTCGCGCCCCTCGCCACGCGGCTGCGGCCGCGGAGACTCGACGACTTCGTCGGGCAGGAGCACGTCGTCGGCCAGGGCTCGGCGCTCGCCCTCGCAATCGCCGCGGACCGCATCGGGTCGGCGATCTTCTACGGGCCGCCCGGAAGCGGGAAGACGACGCTGGCCCGAATCGTCGCGGAGACGACAGGCGCGGACTTCGAGGAGCTCTCCGCGGTCTCGGCCTCGGTCTCCGACGTACGCGCCGTCCTCCAGCGTGCGACCGAGCGTCTGGGGACGAGCGGGACGCGCACGATCCTCTTCCTCGACGAGATCCACCGCTTCAACAAGGCGCAGCAGGACGCCCTCCTGCCCGCCGTCGAGTCCGGGCTCATCACGCTGATCGGCGCGACCACGGAGAACCCGTATTTCGAGGTCAACTCTGCACTTCTCTCGCGCTCGCAGATCTACGAGCTCGAGCCGCTGTCGGACGAGGACCTGGAGGTCATCGTCCGCAGGGGAGCCGAGCACCTCGGCGTCGAGCCTCTCGGACGACCTCGTGGCGCTCGTGGCCCGCAGGGCGGGTGGTGACGCACGGGCCGCGCTCAACACCCTCGAGCTCGCCGCCCAGACCGCCGGCGCCGAAGGGGTCGCGCTCGAGGAGCGCCACGTCGAGGACGCCGCGCGGCGCCGCCCGGTGGTCTACGACAAGGGCGGCGATGCCCACTACGACTTCACGTCGGCGTTCATCAAGGCGATCCGCGGCTCCGATCCCGACGCTGCCCTCTACTACCTCGCCTCCATGCTCGAAGGCGGCGAGGATCCGCGCTTCATCGCGCGGCGCCTGATCGTGCACGCCTCCGAGGACATCGGCATGGCCGACTCCCGTGCGCTTCTCGTCGCCGTCGCGGCGGCGCACGCCGTCGAACACGTCGGCCTCCCCGAGGCGCGGCTCAACCTCGCGCACGCGACGATCTACCTCGCGCGGGCGCCGAAGTCGAACGCCGTGATCAAGGCGATCGGCGCGGCCTCCCAGGACGTGCGCGAGCACGGCGCCCTCCAGCCGCCCAAGGCGCTTCGCGACGCCCACTACCAGGGCGCAAAGAAGCTCGGCCACGGGCAGGGCTACGTGTACCCGCCCACCGACCCGTCCGGCTACGACGTGGACTACCTCCCTGACGAGCTCAAGGGCCGCACCTACTACGAGCCCGAGGAAGACGCGTGAAGCTGAACACCTACGAGTGGGGCGACGAGAGCGCTCCGCTCGTCGTCTGTCTCCACGGCGTCACAGGGCACGGCCTTCGCTTCCGCAAGCTCGCCGAGGAGCGGCTGGCCCACCGCTTCCACGTCGTTGCGGCCGATCTGCGCGGGCACGGGCACTCGACCTGGGACGAGCCGTGGGACATCGGGGCCCATGTGGCCGACCTGCTCGAGACCTTCGACCGGCCCGCGTACTGGATCGGGCACAGCTTCGGCGGGCGGTTGACCATGCAGGTCGCCGCGGTGCGGCCCGAGCTCGTCCGGCGAGCGGTTCTCCTCGACCCGGCGATCTTTATCCCGCCGTTCTGGGCGGACGACCTCGCCGCCGACGCCCGCAAGGAGGAGTCCTACTCCTCCGTGGACGAGGCGATCCAGACGCGGATCGTCCGCAGCGGCCTCGCCCACACCCCGCGCGAGATCCTCGAGGAGGAGGTCGCCGTCCACGGCGTGGAACGGCCCGACGGGCGCACCGGCTATCGCTATTCGGAGAATTGCGTCGGCGACGCGTACATGGAGCTGGCGAAGCCGCCGCCGCCGTTCGACGCCTTGCGGATTCCCGACCCTCGTCGTCGTCGGCTCTCTGTCGAAGATCGTGGGAGCCGGGCGAGGTCGAGCTCTACAAGCGGGCGCTCGGCGACCTGCTCACGCTCGAGGTGGTGCCCGGCGGGCACAGCGTCCTCTGGGACGCGTTCGACGAGACCGCAGCTGCGATCGACGCCTTCCTCGAGGCTTAGAGAATTGTCTCGCCGAGGGCGCTCGCGACGAGCTCGACGGCGAGCTGGGCGGTAGCGTTCTCGCGGTCGAGGATCGGGTTGACCTCGACGACGTCCATGGAGCCGAGGAGGCCTGACTCGGCGACGAGCTCCATGGCCAGGTGCGCCTCCCGATAGGAGAAACCGCCTCGCACCGGGGTGCCCACTCCAGGAGCTGACCTCGGGGTCGACCACGTCCATGTCGAGGGACACGTGGACGAAGGCCGCGTCGGCCACGCGCTCGAGTACCTCGCGGACGACGGGCTCGACACCGCGCCGGTCCAGGTCGGTCATGGTGTAGACGGACATTCCGAGCCGGCGCACCAGCTCGCGCTCGCCGTCGTCCAGGGAGCGCACGCCGATGAGGAAGACGTGCTCCGGCTTCACGGCCGGTAGCGGCCACGCATCGCTGCCGAAGGCGTCGTCTGCCAGGCCGAGCGCGGCGGCGAGAGGCATCCCGTGGACGTTTCCGCTCGGCGAGGTCGCCGGCGTGTTCAGGTCGCCGTGCGCGTCGAACCAGAGCACTCCGCCGGCCCCGTGGGTCGCGGCGAGCCCGCCGAGCGTCCCGAGCGCGATCGAGTGGTCGCCGCCGAGGACGATCGGGACGGAGCCTTCCTTGGCCACCGCCGCCACACGACGCGGCAATGCGCTCGCAGGCGTTCTTGATCTCGGTGAGGAAGCGAGCACTCGGGTCGCCGGACGCGGTCGCCTCCGGGACCACGGTCTCGACGTTGCCCCAGTCCGAGCACTCGAGCCCGAGACGCGTCAGGCGCTCGTCCAGGCCCGCGTAGCGGATCGCAGAGGGCCCCATGTCCACGCCGCGACGGCCGGCGCCCAGGTCGAGCGCGCCACCGATGACTGCGACCTTTCTCTTGTGCACGGACAGGAAGCTAATCAGCCGCTGCCGCGGAGCGCGTCAAGAGCCGAAGCGACGTCCGATACTCTGTCCCCCGCGCGGCGAGGTAGCTCAGTTGGTAGAGCACACGGCTGAAAACCGTGGTGTCGCCGGTTCGATTCCGGCCCTCGCCACTCGGCCCTGCCGTCAGGAGAACGCGAAAAACGACGTCCGGGCCGGTGCTACCGTGCCGCGGACGTCGCTTGGCCAGGATCCTAAACGGGGTCGGCCCGGGCGGCAAGGACGGCGACGCCGGCTCCCGCCGGGAGCTCCTGGACGTCCTCGAAGCCGACCTCGCCGAGACGGGCGCGGAGCTTGTCGGGTGGAACCCAGATCGGCGTCTCGGCACCGCGCGAGAACGCGAAGATAGCGTGGCCGGCCGGGGCCGTGACCCGGCCGAGCTCCTCGAAGAACGGGATCATGTTCTGAAGGACGACGAGGTCGAACGACCCGTCCGCAAAGGGCAGGCTCGACCCGTCCGCGACCTGGAAGGAGACGCGACCGGCGAGCTCGGCCGGAAGCAGGCGCTGCGCCTCCTCGACCATCTCGGGCGCGAGGTCGACGCCGACCACCTCGGCGTCCGGGAACCGCTTCGCCACGACGCGCGCCGCCTTTCCCGTTCCCGTTCCGAGGTCGAGCACCTTGCGCGGAGGCTCGCCGAGCCTGTCGAGGGCGGCGCCGAGCGGGACGAGGCCCTCCGGCCCGATGCGTCCCTCCCAGGTCGACGCCAGCGAGCCGAACTGCCGGCGCATGGGCCTGCGAAAGAGCCGCCAGAGAACCGGCCGCGCCACGACGACCTGCGTGGTGAGCCGGGCGAACCGCCGTCCGGCCGCCTCGAGCCGCTGTCTCACGACGGCGTGAGGCGCAGCTCGTCTCCGACCCGCACGGCGAACATGCGCGCCGCGTCCCCTCGGTTGATGGCGAGCGCGATGTTGGCGTAGGCGTCCTCGTAGAGCACGATGTCGCCCATGCGCGCATCCCCGAAGGTGCGCGCGGCGACGGCGAAGTAGCGCTCGAAGCCGACCTCGACCTCGACGCGCGTGCCGGGGTCGATTCCGACACGCGAGAGGTGCTCGGCGGTGAGGTTGAGCTGGACGTTGCCGTAGCGATCGACGTAGAGGACGGTGGCCCGGATCCGCGCTTCGCCGATGGACGGCTCCGGGAACTCGAGCCGGTGCAGCCCAGCGGGGTCGAGCGGGGGCCCGAGCTTCGCGAGCTCGACACCGCTCGCCAGATGCGCCGCGGCCGGCGAGAAGATGTCGCGCCCGTGAAACGTGTGGGAGATTCGCTCGAGCATGTAGGCGGCCTCGGCGATCTCGACCGCTTCCGCAACGCCGCCGAACCGGTCCGCGGCTACGAGCAGAAGCCCATTGTCGGGCCCGACGTAGATGCGATCATCACCTCCCGCAGAGCGATCGGCTTCCGCTCGCTGCCGACGCCCGGATCCACGATCGCGACGTGCACACCGGTCGGCATGTACGGAAGCGTGCTCGCGAGAACGAGTGCACCCTGCAGCACATGCTGGGGCGGGATCCCGTGCGTGATGTCGATCACCTCGACCTCGGGAGCGATGCGCTTGATCACGCCGCGACAGGTCCCCGCGAAGTCGTCCTCGAGGCCGAAGTCGGTCAGGAGGGTGATGAACTGGCGTGCGATGCGGCGAGCTTAACCGCTGCGACGAGACCGTCGAGGTCGTGGCTCTCGGCTTCCGCAACGACCTCGAGACCTGCGTCACGCGCCTCGGCCGACGTCACCGGGCCGATGCTCACGCAGGGAAGGTCCGTCCGCAGCGCTGCGAGTGCCCGCGCGGCCGAGGCCGAGGCGAGCACGACCAGGTCGGCGTCGGGGAACGACGCGACCTCCAGCTCGACGGTGCGGTAGAGCGGGACGAGCTCGGCGCCGAGCTCGCGGACGAGCACATCGACGCGCGTCCTCGGCGGCGGCGTGCAGGACGCGGCCGGGCGGTTTCGGAAGCTCCGCGACAAGTCCCTCCTGGGTCGAGCGCTCGGCGACGAGATCCGGCTCGATGCCGTGAGCGCGGAGCGCCTCCGCGGTCCCCGGGCCGATCGCAGCGATTCGGCCGGGCCGGCTCTGGAGCCGCCGCAGAAGCGGCTCGACGGCGTTCCGGCTCGTGACGAGGATCCAGTCGTAGCGGTCGGCCTCGATCGGCGGCCCGTCGATCTCTTCGATGCGGATGAGAGGCGCCGCGACGACCTCGAAGCGTCCCGCGCGCAGACGCTTCGCCAGGCGCTCGTCGGTGCCCGTGACGGCGACTCTCACGGCACCGCGGCGAGCAGTTCGTCGGCGAGAGCAAGCGGATCGTCGCCGCGCCTGCGCTCGATCCACGCGCCGTCCTCGGCCGCGATCAGCGCGGTCAGCGCCTCGCCGTCGTGATGGGCCGCGACGGGAGCGAGGCAGCCGGCTCCGATCCGGGCAACGCAGGCCCGCTCGGCGGTTACACGGCGACGCGTCTCCGGGTCGTCGATACCCGCGGCGAGCTCCTCCTCGCCCGCGCGCACCTGCAGCGCGACGGCGCCTTGCCCTGCCTCCGGCACGAGCTCGTCCGGGTCGAAGCGATGGCCGATCTCGTCCGAGAGCCCCAGCCGGTCGAGCCCTGCGGCCGCGAGCACGATCGCGTCGAGCCCGCGCTCGCCGCGCTTCCGCAGGCGTGTTTCGACGTTGCCGCGCAGCGGCTCGATCGAGAGCTCCGGCTCGAGCGCAAGGAGTTGCGCGCGGCGGCGAGCCGATGCCGTGCCGATCCGCATGCCGGGCGCGAGGCCTCGGCGCCGCAAAGAGCATCGCGGGGATCCTCCCGGGCGAGGAAGGCCGCGACCGCGAGCCCGTCCACGTCCGTCGACGTCATGTCCTTCGCGGAGTGGACGGCCAAGTCGATGCGGCCGGCCAGGAGCGCTTCCTCGATCTCCTTCACGAAGACCCCGCGCTCGCCGATCTCGCCGAACGGCTTCGAGCGGTCGCGGTCTCCCGCGGTCGTCATCGGGACGAGTGCGACGTCGAGATCGGGATTGGCGGAGCGCAGCGCGTCGGCGGCGATCTCCGCCTGCGTCAGCGCGAGCCTACTCCCCCGGCTGCCGAACCGAAGAATCACGGTCGTCGAGGTCGAAAAGGTGCCGCACCGCGTCCGCGTAGAGCGACGCCGTCGGCGGCCGCGGCCGCCTCCTTCATCCGAACGGTGGGCGCGTGGAGAAGCTTGTTCACGATCTGCGCGGTGAGAGACTCGACCGCACGCCGCTCGCTTGGGCTCAGGGAGCCGAGGCGGCCTTCGGCACGCTCGAGCTCGCTCGTCCGGATCGACTCGGCGCGAGCCCGGAGAGATGCGATCGCCGGCACGACGTCGAGCGAGAGCTGCCAGGCGCGGAAACCCTCGGCCTCCTCGGCGACGATCGCCTCGGCGCGCACGGCCTCCTCGCGCCGGCCCGCCACGCTTTCCTCGACGACCCGCTCGAGGTCGTCGACGTCGTAGAGGTAGCAGCCCTCGATCTCGTTCACCGCGGGATCGATGTCGCGCGGGACGGCGATGTCGACGAAGAAGATCGGCCGCCCCTTGCGCGCACGCATCGCACGCTCCACCTGGTCGGCCGAGAGGACGTGGCCCCGCGAACCGGTCGAGGCGACGACGATGTCCACGTGCTCGAGCTCGGCCTCCACCGCGTCGAGGCCCGCGGCGCGGCCGCCGAAACGGCGCGCGAGCCGCTCGGCCCGCTCGACGGAGCGGTTGGCGACGAAAACGCTCTCGACTCCGCGCGAGATCAGGTTCACGGTGGCGAGGTCGCTCATCTTCCCCGCCCCGAGCACGAGGATGCGCCGTCCCTCCAGCGTCCCGAAGACGCGCTCGGCGAGCTCGGCCGCCGCGGAGGAGATGGAGGCGGGGTTCTCCCCGATCGCCGTTTCGCTCCGCACCCGGCGGCCCACGCTGAGGGCCTGGCGGAAGAGGCGGTGCACCAGCTGCCGCGCGGTTCCCGCCTCTTTCGCGGTCTCGTAGGCGCCGCGCACCTGGCCGAGGATCTGCGCCTCGCCGGGAATCATCGAGTCGAGGCTCGCCGCCACGCGGAAGAGGTGCATCGCGGCCGCCTCGTCGGTCAGCGTGTAGAGCGACGGGGCGATCTCGCTCTCGGTCAACCCCCCGAGCGCTGCGAGCTCTGAGAACGCGCGCTCCTGGGCGACCTCGGGATCCTCGTCGACGACGTAGAGCTCGGTGCGGTTGCACGTGGAGAGCGCGACCGCCTCGCCGTCCTCCCCGGCAAGCCGGCGGACGAGCTCCGGGTTCTCCGGCGCGCTGACGTAGAGCTGCTCGCGCAGCTCGACGGGGGCTCGGTGGTGGGAAGTGCCTACGAGGACGAGGTGCATCAGAAGTGTGCGACGGGGACGAGGGTGACCGCGACGAGGGCGAAGGCCGCGAGCGCGAGGTAGGCCGTGCGGCGGCCGCGCCAGCCGGCTTCGTAGCGGAGGAAGAGGAAGGCGGCGTAGGCCGCCCACGTGAGCAGCGCGACGGCCATCACCGCGTCGAACCCGCCGCCTTCCGAGCCGAGCCGGGCGAACCCGACCGCGAGCCCGAGAGTCAGCGCCGGGAGCGCGACGAGAATCGTCCGGCCGGTGAGGGTGTCGAGCGCGAGCTGCGAGGGCGCACGCTGGCGCAGGACTCCCGGGGCGTGGCTCTTGAGCCGCCGCTCCTGCCAGAGGTAGAGGCCCGCAAGGCCGGCGGCGAGCGTGAATCCCGCAAACGCCGCGAGGATCAGCCCGACGTGAAAGGCGAGGAAGACGTCGCCGAGCTCGCTGCGCCCCTCGTCGCCCGCACCGCCGCTGAGCCAGGCGACCGCGAACAGCGCCGCTGCAAGCGGCATGACGACGAGGCCGAGCAGCCGGAAGGGCGCCCGGCAGCCCCAGATGAGGTAGGCGCCGACGACGAGCCAGACGAAGAGGTTGAGGGAGCCGGCCCACGTCGCCCACGGGAAGCCCTCGGCCCGGGTCGCCTGCACGACCAGGAGCGCAGTCTGGGCCAGCCAGCCGATCCGGACGCCCCAGATCGCAAAGCGCGAGAGCCGCCCGGGCCGCACTCCGTCGCCGACGTAGGCGACCGCCGCCTCCAGGTAGCCCGCGAGCGCCGGCCAGACGAGGATGACCGCCAGCTCGCCCATCAGGCCGCCCTCCGCCGCTGCGCGAGCTCGGTCAGCTCGGCCACCTCGCGTTCGAGCCGCGAGAGCTTGAACGAGTAGAGGATCACGTAGAGGAGCACGACCGCGAGGACGACCAGGTAGGCGGCGGTGACGTATTTCTCCGAGGTCGTCATTCGAGGGCCTCGCGCAGCTCTCGGAGCCGGGCGTCGAGCCGCTTCCCGGTGAGCTCGTTCGTGTAGAGCGAGGCGAAGAGGCCGAGCATGGCGGCGAGGCAGACGCAGAAGACGAGGAACATGCTCCCGGACATCTGCGGCCCGTCCCGCGTGAAGACGACCGGGTGGATGAAGTTCTCGGCCAGCCGGATCGCGAGGAAGCTGACCGGGATCAGCGCGACGCCGAAGAGCGCGTAGACCGCCGACAGGTTTGCCCGGCGCGGTCCCGACTCGAGAGAGAAGCGGAGCATGAAGTACGCGCAGTAGAAGAGGAAGAGGACGAGGAAAAGCGTCAGCTGCCGCTCGCTCCACGTCCACCAGACCCCCCAGGAGATCTTGGCCCAGATGGAGCCGGTGACGAGCGTGAGGATCCCGAAGATGACACCCATGTGCACCGCGGTGTAGCTCTCGAGGTCGTAGCGCGACTCCCGCGTCCAGAGGAGCCGAAGCGCTTTCCATGCGCCCCAGCCGAAGCACGCGTAGGCGGTCAGCGCGATGGGGACGTGGACGTAGAAGATGCGCTGGCTGAAGCCCTGGTCCGCGTCTTCGGGAGCCCAGAAGAGAGCCAGCGTGAGACCTGCCACAAGCAGCACGGAGGCTGCCGCGGCGAGCAGCACGGCCCGGTTATTCCGCAACGACATACTCAAAGCTCGCCCAGGAAAGAATCGCAAATATCAGGTCGTAGAGAGCGAGGAAGCCGAGATAGCGCCCGGGGTCGTCGACCACGGTCGCTCCGACGCCGCCCACGATGACCGGGATGACCAACGGCAGGAAGAGCAGCGGCAGCAGGAGCTCCCGCGCGCGACTGGCGGCTGCCATCGCGGCCAACAGTGTCCCGACGGCAGCGAGCCCGAGGTTCGCGAGGAGTACGGCGGCGACGAGCTCCCACCCGACGGGCTCGAAGAAGAGGGCGTATGCAGGGAGGGCGACCACCTCGGCCACTCCGAGAAACACCAGCACGCCGAGGCTCTTGGCAAGCCAGATCGCGCTTCGGTCGCACGGAGCAAGAACGAGCCCGTCGAGCACTCGCTGCTCCCGCTCGGCCGTGAACGCGCGCCCGAGCCCGAGAAGCGCTGTGAAGAGAAGCGCGATCCAGAGGAGACCCGTCGAGGCCGTCGCGGAGGCATCCGAGGGCAGCGAGAAGTGGAACACGACGAGCGCGGAGACGACGAAGAGGAGCATCGCCGGCAGGGTGTCCCGCGAGCGCAGCTCGAGGAGGATGTCCTTCCGCGCGAGGGCGGCGACGTCGGCGAAGTAGGTCATGCGAGCGCGAGCGTCTGCGTCGCGAGCGGGCGCACGTGCTCCGGCTCATGGCTGGCGACGACGAGCGTCCTGGCACCGGCCGCCTCGGCGAGCACGTCGTCGACGAGGATCCGGGCGGAGGCATCGAGGCCGGAATAGGGCTCGTCGAGGAGCAGGAGCTCCGGCCCGTGGAGAAGGACGCGGCAGAGCGCGAGCCGCTGCTGCATCCCGCGGGAGAACGAGCCGACGCGCTGGTGCCGCGCCTCCCAGAGCCCGAAGCGCTCCAGAAGCGCCCCGATCGTCTCTCGCCGCTCGGCCACGTGGTAGAGCCGCCCGTAGAGGTCGAGGTTCTCGAGTGCGGTCAGCTCCTTGTAGACCAGAGCCTCGTGCGCGAGGTAGCCGATCCGTCCACGCGGGAGGTCGACCTCGATCTCGCCTTCCGTCGGCGCAAGGAGGCCGGCCATGAGAGCGAGGAGCGTCGACTTCCCCGAGCCGTTCGGGCCTGTGACGAGAAGGAGCTCGCCGGGCCGCACCTCGAGGTCGAGATCGCGAATGACCCGCTTCGAGCCAAATCGCCGTCCGAGACCGTGCGCGGAGATCACACCAGCACGTCCAGTAGGACGAAGACGAAGAACGTCACGCTGATGACGCCGTTCATCGTGAAGAACGCCATGTCGAGCCGCTTCCAGTCGCGCGGCGAGACCAGCGAGTGCTCGTAGGCGAGGAGCGCGGCCACCGCGGCGACGCCCGTCCAGTAGAACGCGCCGACAGGCAGGCCGAGGCCGGTCAGGACGAGGAGGAGAACCGTGAGCGCGTGGCAGGCGCGCGCCCCCCAGAACGCCGCCGGGATGCCGTAGCGCGCCGGCACGGAGTGCAGCCCCTGCGCGCGGTCCACGTCGAGGTCGAAGAGCGCGTAGAGAAGGTCGAAGCCCGCCACCCAGAGAGCGACGGCGCCGCCGAGCGCCCAGGCCTCCCAGGGAAGCGTGTTCGTGATCGCGGCCCACGCGCCGAGCGGCGCGAGCCCGTCCACGGCGCCGAGCCAGAAGTGCGAGAGCGAGCTCCAGCGCTTCAGATAGGGGTAGAGCACGAAGCCCGCGACCGGGATCGGCCACAGCCAGTGGACGATCGGCGCGAGCTGGAAGACGGCGACGAGGAAGACGACCAGCGAAAGAACGCAAAAGAGAACGACCTGCGGAGGCGAGAGGGCGCCGCGCGGGATCTCCCTTCCCTCCGTGCGCGGGTTCCGGGCGTCGATGCGCGCATCGATGAGCCGGTTGAGGGCCATCGCAAGGCTTCGGGCGCCGAGCATGGCCACCGTGATCCAGAGAAGGTCGTGCGCGCTCGGGATCCCGTCGACCGCGAGGAACGCGCCGATGTAGGCGAACGGGAGCGCGAAGATCGTGTGCTCGATCTTCACGAGGGAGGCGAAGAGCCGCGGATAGCGGAGGGCTGCCTCGGTCACGTCTGGCGATGCTCCGTTGTCTCTGCTGCCAACAGCTTGACGGCATGGCCGACCGCGGGCGCGAGCACGGCCCAGCCGTCGCGGCACGCACCCGGAGAGCCCGGGAGGTTGACGACGAGCGCCGAGCCGACGATGCCGGCGATGCCGCGCGAGAGCATTCCGTGCGGAGTCTTGGCGACGGCATCCGCCCGCACGGCCTCGGCGATCCCCGGCGCGCCACGCTCGAGGACCTCCACGGTCGCCTCCGGCGTCACATCGCGCGGACCGAACCCGGTGCCCCCGGTCGTGAGCACGAGCGCGCTCGTCCCGGTCAGCTCGCGAAGGGCCGCGGCGATCTCGTCTCGGTCGTCGGGAACCGTCCGGCGCTCGACCTCCACCCGTCCCCGGCGAGAGCCGCGGCGAGCAGGTCCCCGCTCTCGTCCTCCCGCTCTCCCGCGGAGACGCCGTCGGAGACGGTGAGCACGGCCGCTCTCACCCCTTCGTCTTCTCGAGGAGCCTGACGTCCTCGATCGTCATGTCGCGATCCACCGCCTTGGCCATGTCGTAGACGGTCAGGGCCGCGACGCTCACCGCAGTCAGGGCTTCCATCTCGACCCCGGTCTGCGCGGTGGTTTCGACGGTGGCGACGATCTCCACCCCGCCCTCGCCCACCTCGAGCTCGACGTCGATGCTCGTCAGCGGAAGCGGGTGGCAGAGCGGAACGAGCTCCGAGGTCCGCTTGGCGGCCATGATCCCGGCGAGCTGGGCGGCCGAAAGGGCGTCGCCCTTCGGAAGCGACCGCAGCGTCGCCGCTGTCTCGGGGCTCATCGTCACCCGGCCGGACGCCACCGCCCGGCGGCGCTCGTGGGGCTTGCCGCCCACGTCGACCATGTGGACGCGGCCCTCGGCGTCGACGTGGCTTAGACCGTGATTTCCAGGCATTTCAGACAGGGAGTCTAGTTCCCGACCCGTGCTCGACGGCGTCGAGATCGGCGAGCTGTGCATCGATCCAGGCAGCGATGTCGTGCTCTCCGACCTGGGCCCGGATCGCGCCGAGCCGTCTTCGCCGCTCGTCCTCGCCCATGGTCAGCGCCTCGTAGAGCGCCCTCGCCTGACCGGAAAGGTCGAACGGGTTCACGGTGAGCGCCCATTCGCCGAGCTCGTCGTGCGCGCCCGCATTCTCGGAGAGGACAAGGACGCCGTCGCGAGCGTTCACGAGCGGCGCTTCCTTGGCGACGAGGTTCATGCCGTCGAAGATCGCGTTCACGAGCAGGACGTCGTACTGCTTGTACGCGGCGACGGCCTGGTGGAAGTTGTCCTCGATCCGGACCTCGAGCGGAAGCCAGCCCTCGGTGCGGAAGCGGTCGTTGACCACGCGCGCAGCGCGCTGGATCGCGCCCATGTACTCGGAGTACTCGGGGATGTCCTGCCGCGAGGGGTCGAGAAGCGCGAGCATCCCGACGCGGCCGTGCAGCTCGGGGTGATCCTCCAGGAGCAGCTCGTAGGCGCGAAAGCCGCGCACGATGTTCTTGGACGGATCCGTGCGGTCCACCCGGACGATCAGGAGCTCCGGGCGCTCGGCCTCGAGCTTCGACTCCTCTTTGCGCACGCGCTCGCTCTCCGCAAGGCCTGCGAACTCGGCCGGGTCCACGGAGATGGGACGGGGATGGACGGCGACGGTGCGGCCTTCGTACGTGACCCGGCCGGCGCTGAAGTCGCTCTTCGCGCCGAGCACGTCCTCGCAGCAGCGCAGGAAGTTCCGGCACCAGCGCTCCGTGTGGAAGCTGACGAGATCGTTGGCGAGAAGCCCTTCGTGCACCGCGCGGCGGATGTTCTCCGGGAGCACCCGCCAGTAGTCGGGCTGCGGCCACGGGATGTGCACGAAGTGGCTCATGGTCGCGTCCGGCACGCGCTCGCGCACGAGACCGGGCGTCACGTAGAGGTGGTAGTCGTGGAAGAAGACGTCCGCATCGGGCTCGCGCGCGAGCTCCTCGACGACCGCGTCCGCGAAGGTGCGGTTGACGGCCAGATAGCCCTCCGACCAGGCGAGGTGTAGCCCGTTGTCGATGTTCGGCGCCTCGACGAGGCCCCAGAGGTAGTGCTGCGCGAACCAGAGCACCGGGTTCGAGACGACGTTGTAGTAGAGGTCGTAGGCCTGCGGGTCGTGCGAGACCAGCCGGAGCCGGTACGGAGAGCCGTCGCCGGCGGCCTCCTCCAGGGGATCGGAGCCGGCTTCGGCGGCCACGACGTGGTCCTCGGCGCTCATCGCGCTCGCCACCCAGGTCACGTCCTGGTGCGTGATGAGGCTCCGCAGGGCGGTGACGAGACCGCCCCCGCCCCTGCGCGCGCTGCGCGTGCCGTCGGTTTCACGTGAAAACGTGACGGGAGCCCGGTTGGCAACGACGATGAGCTTGCGCCGACCCGCCATGGGGACACCCTACCGGCGGCTATGCGACTAGACCGTCGTCGAGGCGGTCACGAGCTCGGCGCCGCCGAGATCGTTTCCGTCGAGGCGGTTGAAAAGCGCGAGCCAGTCCCGCAGGAGCCGCGGCGAGAGGAAGTTGCGTCGCACGTACTCCTTGCCGCGAAGCGCCATCTGGCGCGCTTCCGGCGGGTCGTCGAGAATCGCCTGCAGCGCCCGCGCACACTCCTCGACGGAACCGACCAGAAAACCCGTCTCGCCGTCCTGGATCTGATCGACGATCCCGCCCGCGCGCCCGGCGACTATCGGCCTCGCCTTCCAGAGCGCCTCGGTGACCGTGAGCCCGAAGCCCTCCTTGATGGACTTCTGCACGAGAGCCTCCGAGTGCACCTGGAACGCGTTCACCTCGACCGACCCGACGTTGTTCAGGTTGGAGAGGATGAAGACGTCCGGGTCGCCGCCCGCCGCGGCCACCGTCTGGTTGTAGTAGTCCCACCCCTCCGGGTCGTCGTGCGCCATCGAGCCGACGAGCGCGAGCTGCGTGCGCGGGTGGCTCTCCCGCAAGGTCCGCCACGCTTCGATGACGCCGAGCGGGTCCTTCCACGGGTCGAAGCGGGACACCTGGGTGACGAGCGGGCGGTCGACGTCGATCCCGAACTGGTCGACGATGTAGGACGCGTCCTCGGGAGAGAGCGCCATGTTCTTCGGCGTCAGCGGGTCGATCGCGGGCGGCCAGATGTACGCGGGCGGCAGGCCTTCGTGGCGCGGCACGTACTCCTCACGGTGGAACACCATCGAGTCGTAGGAGTGAAGCCAGGGGAGGAGGAAATCGAGCACGTCCTCGTTCGGCGTCGAGAGGTCGATGTGGCAACGCCAGATCCAGTGGCGGCCGCAGGCGCGGGCGTGATCGATGACGCCTGCCGGCTGCGGGTCGTGGACGATCACGTAGTCGAAGGAGTCCGTGAGCGCCTCGGCGTTGCCGAGGTTGTAGCGGCGGAAGATCTCCTTCTCCTCGTCCGAGAGCGAGCGCGGCGCGCCCTGGAGGGCATTGTGGATCGCCTTCGTGACGTCGAAGAACTCGTCCTGCCCGTAGATCACGCGCCACTCGGTGTCGAGGCCGGCGTCGCGCATGAGCGGGACGAGCGTGTAGAGGATCTCGGCCACACCGCCGCCGAAGGCCGTCGCGGAGAGATGAAGGACGCGCTTGCCCGCGAGCGGCTCGGCGAGCGCCTTCAACTGCTCCATCAGCCCCCGGCTCACGATCGTCGCGTAGTCCGCCAGGGACTTATGGCCGACGTTTACCTGCTGAAGTTCCACGGCGCCGCAGGATATCGGCGCGCTCGGCGGATCAGTTGAGGTACTTCGCGAAGCGAAGGCGCGAGCCTCCGCCGTTGGGGTTCGGCCCGATGTCGAGCTCGTCGGTGACGGCCCGGATGATGGCGATGCCGAGCCCGCCCTCGTCGAGCTCCTGCTGCGCGCGCTCGAGCACGGCGGGGTCGAAGCCGGCTCCGTCGTCGGTCACCTCGACCACGATCCGGTCCTCGGCGAGCCGGTAGGAGACCTCGACGATCCCGTCCCGCCCTTCCTCGTAGGCGTGGCGGACCGAGTTCGAGCAGGCCTCCGTCAGGGCGAGCTTCAGGTCGGCGACGACTTCCTCCTGCAGAGCCCGGGTGCGCGCGATGCCCGTGAGCGCAAGGCGGCAGAGCGCGATGTACTCGGCGCGCGCAGGGATGGTGAGTGCGACGACGCCGTCGCCGTTCTCGCGGGGGTCGCGATCCATGGGGTCGGAGTAGTTCCCGGCCCAAACCCAGCCTAAACCTGCCTCAATCTGCCGAATCCTCTCTCCCGAAGCCCGCGTAGCCCGTTCCTACCCGCTCGCGGTCACGTCGAACCGGGCCAGCCGCTTCCGGGCGACGGCGACCGCCTCCGGGCTCGAGTCGACGAGGACGAAGCGCCGGCCGAGCGCCGCCGCGACCGCCCCGAGCGTCCCGCTGCCGGCGAACGGATCCAGGCACCAGTCGCCCGGGCGGCTCGAAGCCTGGACGATCCTCCGCAGGACGCCCTCGGGCTTCTGCGTCGGGTAGCCGGTCTTCTCCTTGCCCGGTCGGCGAGACGATGGTGTGCCACCAGACGTCGGTCGGCAGCTTGCCGCGAGCGGCCTTCTCGGCGGTCACGAGCCCGGGCGCCATGTACGGCTCCCGCTCGACAGCCTCGGAGTCGAACCAGTAGAGGCCCGGGTCTTTGACGTAGACGAGGATCGTGTCGTGCTTTGCCGGCCAGCGACGCTTCGGCTTGCGCGCCGTAGTCGTAGGCCCAGACGATCTCGTTCAGGAAGCACTCACGGCCGAAGAGCTCGTCGAGCAGAAGCTTTGCGTAGTGCGCCTCGCGGTAGTCGAGGTGGAGGTAGAGCGTGCCGCTCGGCGAGAGCAGTCGGCGCAGCTCGCGGAGCCGAGGCTCGAGGAAGCCCAGATAGTCGTCGAACGAGTCCGGGTACGAGGACTCGCGGAGAAGCCGGCTGGCGTAGCGGCGGCCCTTGAAGCCGACGCGATCGCCGGCCTCGTCGGGAACGACCTCGAGGGTGCGCCGGGTGACCGTTCCGCCCGTGTTGAACGGCGGATCCGCGTAGACGAGCTGAAAGCTCTCGTCCGCGAAGCGCGGCAGCACGTCGAGGTTGTCGCCCAGAAGGACGAGATCGTCGGCCGGCCGCTCCACGCGGCCCACTGTAGAGAAGCTAACGGTCGCTGCCGGGCGGGTCGAGGGGCGCTCGGCGAGCTTGACCGTGACCTCGACCTGCTTCCCGTCCCGCAGGAGCGAGAGGCGGGTCGTCTGGCCGGGCAAGAGCCCTTCCGTGATCGCGCGCACGACATCCTCCGCGGTCTCGACAGGAACCCCGTCGATCGCGACGATCAGGTCGCCGCCGGGGCGGAAGGGAATCCCCGTGAATTCCTTCTCCAAGCCGCCGGCCTGGATGCCCGCAGCTGCCGCCGGGCTCCCCGCGACGACCGTCTGCACCGCCGCTCCCGCATCGGCGGAGTAATCGAAGTGGTCGGCGAGCCGCGGGGTCAGCGTCTGCGTCGAGATCCCGAGCCAGGCGTAGCGCACCTCGCCCTTGTCGATCAGCTGCTCCATCGAGCGCCGCGCGGAGTTGATCGGCACGGCAAAGCCCACTCCTTCTGCCGTCCCGGAGTTGCTGTTGATCTGCGCGTTGATGCCGATGACCCGGCCGCGCGCGTCGAACATCGGGCCGCCGGAGTTACCGCGGTTGATCGGCGCGTCCGTCTGGATCGCGTCGACGAGGTCGTAGCTCGAGGTCAACGAGGCGATCGAGCGCTCGGTCGCCGACACGACCCCGACGCTCAGCGAGCTCTCGTTGCCGAAGGGGCTTCCGATCGCCGCGACGGGCTGGCCGACGACCACGTGCGTGGAGTCTCCGAGCGGCACCACCGTCAGGTGGTGGTCGCCCGGGTCGACCTTGAGGAGCCCGACGTCGTCGTAGATGTCCCATCCGACGATGTGCGCCCGCACCCTGTCGCCGTCCCGGAACTCGACGAAGACGGTGTTCGCCGCCTCCGGAGTGGCCGTCGGGTCGCCCTCGCCGGCAGTCGTGATCACATGCGAGTTCGTGAGGATGTAGCCGTCCGAGGAGACGACGAAGCCGGAGCCCTGGGCCGCGTCCGCTGCCGCGACGGAGTCGCTCGGGCCGAAGAGGGCCAGGAGCGTGACGACGCCGGCGGCGCGCTCGCGGTAGATCGCGGCGGGGTCGAAGTCGTTGCCCGGAAGCGGCTTGGCCTCTGCGTTCTCGTCGATCGGGTTCGCGGCCGGCGTGGCGCCGCCCGGGGCGGTCAGGACGACGGTTCGCGTCGCGCCGTCGTCTCCCACCCAGCCCGCCGCCCTGGCGACGACGAGCGCCGTGGACGCACCCAAAAGGGCGCAGACCACCGCAATGACGGCTAGAGATCCCGGGCGCACCGCGATCTCATAGTAGTGACGGCGCGCTCAGGCTTCGCCGTCGGAGCGTTTCGACGTGAAAACGCCGTCCGCTCGTGGCAAAAGCAACGTGAACACGGTTTCCCCGGGCCTGGAGGCGAGCTCGATCGACCCGCCCATGCGGTCTGCGAGCTCCGACGCGATCGCGAGCCCGAGCCCGCTGCCCGAGGCCTGGCCCCCTTCGGCCCGGTAGAAGCGCTCGAAGAGGTGCTCCTGGTCGGGCTCCGGCACGCCGGGCCCGTCGTCGGTCACCGAGAGGACGACCGAGCCGTTCCGGTCGTCCGCGGAGACCACGATGCTCGTGCCCGCGGGGGTGTGGCGGGTGGCGTTCTCGACGAGGATGCGCGCCACTTGAAGAACGCGCTGCTCGTCCGCGAGCGCGATGGCCGGCCCGTCGACGTCGGCGGAGAGGGCATGTTCCTCGGCTTCGGCGACGGCTCGGAACTCCTCGCAGACCGTGCGTGCGCTTTCGGCGACGTCGACCTCGGCCTGCTCGACCGCGAGCTGACCGGCGTCGAGCCGCGTGAGGTCGAGAAGGTCGGTCGCGAGCCTCGTGAGCCGCGTCACCTGGGCGGTCATCTCCTCGACGAAATCGTTGCGCACTGCCGGCTCGACGTCCTCGTCCGCCATCAGCTCGAGGAAGCCGCCGAGGGAGAAAAGCGGCGTCCGGAGCTCGTGGGAGGCGTTGGCGATGAACTCGCGGCGCGCGCGGTCGAGCTGCGCAAGGCGGAGGCGCATGCGGTCGAAGGCACGCGCCAGCTCGCCGACCTCGTCCTCGACCGGGTCGACGATCTCCTGCTCGAAATCGCCGCCTGCGATCCGGCCGGCGGCTTCCTCCAATCGCCGGATGCGATGCGTGAGCCGCAACGCGGCAAGGGAGCCCGCGAACCAGGCGATGAGGAGAGCCGCGATACCGGCGAGAAGCAGCGTGCGCTCGACGAGGCGGACGCTGGCCAAGCGTGTCGCGAAGCGACGCCGACATGAGCACGACCGTGTCGTCTCTGAGGCGAAACGCGACCTCGGCCCGATCACCGTTTCTGTCCACCTGGCCGCGCGCGACCTCGCCTCCGGTCGGCGGGAACACGCTCAGCTGAAACGCCGACCGCACCACGGGGTCGGTGAGAACCTCGGGCGCTGTGATCTGGTTCGAGTCTCCGACCGGCACGTACGTGTCGTCCCCCAGCAAGCTGATGACGACGACACGGGCGCCGATGTCCTCCTGGATGCTCCCTGCCCGCGCGTCGTAGTTGAGCGGGTCGGCCTCCTTCATCTTCCCCGCCACGGTCTGGGCGTTCGCCGAGAGCGCGTCGAGGCGGTCGGCGACGAGGCGGTCCTCGAGACGCGGGACGACTGCCGCGTAGACGATGCCGAGCGCGCCCGCGACAATCGCCAGCACGACGAGGCCGAGCTTGACGGACAGGCGCGGATGGCGGAACTGGTTCATGTCACCTCGCGGAACCGATAGCCCACGCCGCGCACCGTGAAGAGGTAGTGCGGCTCGCTCGGATCAGGCTCGATCTTCTCTCGCAGGTGGCGCACGTGGACGTCGATCGTCCGCGGGTCGCGGTACTCGGCGCCGCCCCAGAGAGCTTCCAGCAGCGCCTGGCGCGAGTAGACACGGCCCGGGTTTGCGGCCAGCGTGCGCAGAAGCTCGAACTCGAGATACGTGAGCTGAACGGGCTCGCCGGCGATCTCCACCGTCCGCTTCGCCAGGTCGATACGGACGCCCTCGACCTCGATGGCGTCGCTCCTCGCGCTCGCCGGTGGGAGCTGCGCCCGGCGTAGCGCGGCACGGACGCGGCTACGGAACTCCCGGATGGAGAAGGGCTTGGTGATGTAGTCGTCCGCGCCGAGCTCCAGGCCGACGACCTTGTCGAGCTCGTCGTCGCGCGCGGTCAGCATCAGGATGGGCACCGCGCTTCGCGCCCGCAGCCGGCGGCAGACCTCCAGGCCGTCGATCTTGGGCAGCATGATGTCGAGGATCACGAGATCGACCGCGTTCTCCTCGAAGCGCTGCAGCGCCTCCTCGCCGTCGCGCGCCTGCACGACATTGAAGCCCTCGTGCTCCAGGGGGTACGTGAGGAGCTTCTGGATCGACTCCTCGTCGTCCACGAGCAGGATCGTGGCGCTTTCCGGCATGGAGCAAAGGATAGGCACGTCGCGGACCGCACTAGACTTGCGCGGGCGCTATGGCCGTTCCTCCTGAACGCCGGCGGCCCCGGCGTGGGTCGCTCGAGCGGCCGATCTCGGGCCGTATCTACCGGGCCGCCTGGCTCGTCGTCGCCGTGCCTCTTGCTCGTCGCCGCCTTCAGCGTCGGGCAGCCGGTGGCGTTGCAACAGCCGCGGTTCCCGCCCTCCTTCGACCGCATCACCGCCGTCCAGTTCGCAACCGAGCTCGCTCGCGACTATCCCGACCGCCGCCCGGGGACGACCGGCTCGAAAGCCGCCGCCGAGTGGGTCACGGCCCGCTTCCGCGATTACGACTTCACGGTCGAGCGCCAGGAGTTCGACGCGAACGTGCCCGGACTCGGCGACCAGCACTTCGTCAACCTGATCGCAACTGCGCCCCCGACGTCCGCGACGAACGTGCCCCGTTCGCAAGAGGTGATCGCCATTGTCGCCCACCGGGACAACATCGGCGGCTCTCCGGGCGCCAACTACAACGCGTCGAGCACAGGCGCCCTGCTCGAGCTCGCCCGCGACACGGGCAGCGCCGCTCTCTCGCACACGATCGTGCTCGTCTCGACCGACGGAGACGTGTTCGGCTCTCTGGGATCGGCGGAGTTCGCCCAGAACTGGGCTTTCCGCGACCGCCTGGCGGCAGTCATCGACCTCGACGCGATCGGGGGCGACGGCGCACCGCATCTCCACTTCTCAGGCGACACGCCTCGGACGCCGGTCTCGACACTCGTCGCCACCGCCGAGGCGAGCGTCCAGAGCCAGGCCCAGACGACCCCGCTCCGCCCCAACGCTCTCTCCCAGCTGATCGACCTCGCCTTCCCGTTCAGCCTCTACGGCCAGTCGCCGTTCATCGCCCAGGGCACGCCTGCCGTGACGCTCAGCACCGCGGGGCCCCGCACACCGCCCGCGGCCGGCGACACGATCGTCGCGCTGAACCAGGAGCACATGGACCAGCTCGGGAGATCGGCGCAGGTCCTGCTCGGCTCGCTCGACTCCGCCGCCGACGTCGCGAGCGGCACCGAGTCCTACGTGTGGACCGGGTCGCGGCTCATCCGCGGCTGGACGATCGAGTTCGTCCTCCTCGGCTGCCTGCTTCCCTTCCTTGCCGCGACGATCGACCTCTTCGCGCGCTGCCGCCGACGACACATCGCCCTGCAGCCTGCACTGCGAAGCCTCGCCAGCCGTCTCGGGCTCTGGCTCTGGGCGGGCTTTCTTCTGCTCTTCTTCTCGTTCACCGGAATCTTCCCGAACGGCGAGTCGCGGCCGATCGCGCCGAGCTCGGCGGTGCGCGACCGACTGGCCTGCCATCGCCATCGGCGTCTTCGCGGGTCTGATCGCGCTCGGCTGGCTCGTGACGAGGCCCCGGCTGATCCCGATGGGGCCGGTCTCGCGGACGGACGAGCTCGGCGGGCACCTCGCCGCGATGCTGGCGCTCGGGCTCGTCGCGCTCGTCGTCGCGGCGCAGAACCCGTTCGCCCTCATCTTCATCCTTCCCTCGCTGCACGCCTGGCTCTGGCTGCCTCACGCCTCGGAGCGCGGGCGGGCGGCTGCGCTCGGCGTCTTCGCGATCGGCTTCGTCGGCCCGCTGCTCCTGCTCGGCTCGTTCGCCTTTCGCTACGGATTCGGCTTCGACGCGCTCTGGTACCTCACCGCGCTCACGTCGGTCGGGTACGTGCCCATCATCCTCGTCATCGCCTTCCTCGGCTGGGGAGCCGCAGCCGCGCAGGTCGGCACCGTCGCCGCGGGGCGTTACGCGCCGTACCCGGGCGCGGACGAGCACCCGCGGCGCGGGCCGATCCGGGAGTCGATCCGTCAGGTCGTCTTGCTCAGCCGCCGCATGCGCACGCAGCCCACGCATGAGGACGACGCGGATTCGGCGGACGAGCGAGTAGCTAGAGCGGGAGGTAGCGGACGGAGGACCCGGCGGGGAGCTCGCCGTCTCCCGCCTCGACCTCGATGAGCGCGTCCGCGCGGCCGGCGCGGGCGATCATGTGCGACTCCTGGCCCGCGATGGGCTCGAGGACGACGTCGTCCCCGTCCCGCCGCGTGCGCGCCCTGATGAACTGGTCGCGCTCGGCGTTTCGACGCACCGGGGCTTCGAGGAGCCCGGGTCGGAAGGCGGGCTCCGGCTCCGGAAGACCCAGGAGCGCGTTCACGGCCGGGCGGACGAAGAGCTCGAACGTCACGAGAACCGAGACCGGGTTCCCCGGGAGATTGAAGACGAGGTGGTCGCGGCGAACGCCGAAGGCGACCGGCTTCCCCGGCTTCACGGCGACTCCCCAGAAGATTTCCTCGACGCGGAGCCCCGCCTGCGTCTCCCGCACCAGGTCGTGCGGCCCGACGGAGGCGCCTCCGGAGGTCACGAGCATGTCGAAGCCGAGCAGGGCGCGCTCCATGGCGCGCTCGAGCTCGTCGGAGTCGTCGCCGACCACCCCGAGCTGGGCCGGCACCGCGCCCGCCAGCTGCAGCGCGGTCGCGAGCAGAAGCCCGTTCGACTCGTAGATCTCCCCGGGACCGAGCTCCTCCCCCGGCTGCTTCAACTCGGACCCCGTGACCAGGATCCCGACGCGCGGGCGCTTGGCGCACTGCACCTCGTGGACGCCGGCCGCCGCGAGCGCGCCGACCTGCGCGGGCCCGAGGCGAATTCCCGGCTCGAGAACCACATCGCCCGTCCGCACGTCGCTTCCACGCTCCCTGACGTTGGCCCCGACGGCGACCGCCTCCCGGATCTCGATCGACTCGCCCGCCTCCTCCACCAGCTCGAGCGGGATGACCGCGTCGGCTCCCTCGGGAACCGCGCCGCCAGTGGAGATCGCCATCGACTCCCCGGCGCGGAGCGGCCGCTCCGCGGGAGACCCGGCGGCGATCCGGCGACGACCGGAAGGCGGGCGCCGCACGCCGCATCCTCTGCGCGGAGCGCGAAGCCGTCCATCGCCGAGCTCGGGAAGGGCGGCAGGTCGACCAGCGAAGACGCCGGCTCCGCGAGTGACGCGGCCGGCGGCCCGTTCAACCGGGACGCGCTCTGCGTCGAGGCGCTGTGCGCGCTCGAGAACGAGGCGCTGTGCCTCCGCGACCGAGATCAGCTTCGTCGCCGTGCTCACGGGCGAAAGGCTATAGGGGCACCGCGTTCGCGAGCAGGTACGCGCAGAGCCCGAGGGCGACGAGGCGCGCAGCCCGGTCCTCCTCCACGGCGGCGAGCGGTACCGCCCACACGGCGTACCAGGCGATGAGCCATGGCGTCGTCAGGAGCACGAGGTCGGCGCAGAGCGCGAGCCGGGCACGCCCGCGCCAGGCCTGCCGCAGAAGCCAGAGGTAGCCCAGCACGAAAAGGGCGATGAAGAGGCCGACGGCGACGTCGTGTGGGATGCCCAGCGACGACAGCCTGGACGGCAGGCTGTAGTGCGCTCCTTCACGCAGGTTCTTCGCCAGAGGGCCGAACGCCTCGAGCCAGCCCGTCCCGTACCGCCAGCTCGCAAGGGCCGCGACGACCACGGCCGCTGCGGCGAAGCCGAGGTGGCCGACACGCCGACCCTGTGCGCGCGCCTCGAGCGCGCGAAGCGGCAGGAAGACGACGGCGACCCACTTGATCGCGATCGCGGCGACCCACGCGGCGCCCGCCCAGTGCCGTTTCCCCACCGCGCCGAGCGCGAGGGCGCCGAGGACGAACGCCATCATCCACGAGTCGTTGTGCCCTCCGCCGGCGAAGTGGACGGCCAGAAGCGGGTTCCAGCCGACGAAGGCAGCGGCGAACGCTCGCTCGCGCCCGAGGAACGCGGCCAACGCCGTGAGCGCGAGCATGGCGAGGGCGCCCAGAGCCTTGTAGAGCCACGCAGCGGCGCCGGGCGAATCTCCCACGACCGCTGCCTGGCCTTCGGAGGCCAACGTGAACGCGGGCCCGTAGACCGTCGTCGTGTCCCGCCAGTTCGCTCCCATGCGCGCGTAGGCGGGGTCGTCGGGGAACGCCGACGGCTCGTCCGAATACGGGTTGCCTCCGTGCACAGCCCCGATGCGGCCGTAGTCCCAGTAGGTGTACGCGTCGGTCGAGAGGAGGAGCGGCGAAGCCAGGGGCACGAGCTGGACCGCGGCGGCGACGGCGAGGACCGGGACGAGGGCCGGCGCTCCGCTCCGGATGAGGAGAAGCGCCGCGAGATACGCGAGAAAGGCCGCGGAGAGGAATCCGAGGAAGAGCCAGGACCAACGAGTGATCCCCTCGGAGTGGTCGGGCGTAAGAAGGGAGTCGCCGGGCCAGGCGCAGGCCAGGGCTGCGGCGAGGAGGAGCAGGCACGCGCCGCCCGCGGCCCAGACGAGGGTGCCGCTAGCCGGTGTCCGTGCCCGTGTCAGTCGTCGTCGGCGGCGTCTCGGTCGTCGTCGGCTCGGTCGGCGGCGGCCCGTGGCCGTTGCCGTTGCTCCTTCGTATCGGTCGACTCCGATGACGTGGAGGGTGCTCCGAAGAACTCGTACTGTCCGCGGAACGGCTGCCAGACGACCGGGTCGCTCGGGAGCGGCCAGTCCCCAGGCGGGTTGTTCGCGAACGCCCCGACCATGAAGAGGCGCCAGATCGTGGCGGGGAACGTGCCGCCGGCGACCCGGATCCCGTGCACCGCCGTCATCGGGATCTTCGCGTTCGGATAGCCGACCCAGACGACCGTCGACGCGGTCGTCGTGATTCCGGCAAACCATGCGTCTCCGAAGTCGTCCGTCGTCCCCGTCTTGCCGCCCGCGACGAAGCCCGGGTTGGCGCCGACCCCGGTGCCGGCCTGGACGTTCATCTTGAGGATGCGAGCCACCTGGTAGGCAACGCCGTCCGAGAACACGCGCTTCTGCTTGACGCGACCCCAGCCGGCTCCACGGTCGACCTCGCCGCTCGGAAGGACGACCTTCCGGATCGCCATCGGCTCCGAATAGATCCCACCGGCCGCGATCGTCGCGTACGCCGAGGCCATCTCGAGAACGCCGACCGAGTTCGAGCCGAGGCCGATCGAGGCGACAGGCTCGAGCTTCGTCTTGATCCCCATCTGATGCGCAAGGGTGACGATCTTCTCCGGCCCGAGATCGAGCGTCAGGCGCGCGTAGACGCTGTTGTCCGAGCGGAGCGTGGACTGGGTGATGGACGACGGGCCGTAGAAGCTCCCGTCGAACGTGCTCACGTCCCAGGCTTCGCTCGACGGGTCGGGCTGCCAGTGGAACGGCGCGGACATGTACATCGTCGTGTCCGGATTGATGCCTTCCCGGATCGCCTCGGTGAGCACGAATGTCTTGAAGGAGGAGCCCGCCTGACGGCGTCCCTGGGCAGCAAGGTTGAACTGGTTGTTCTTCTTGCCCGGGATCTCGGCCGTCATCGCCCTGATGGCGCCGTTCTTCGGGTTGATCGAGACGAGCGCCGAGGCCGGGTCGGTCTTGAGGTTCAGCGTGCTCTGCATCGCCTGGGTCGCGAGCTTCTGGAACCTCGGGACGATCGTCGTGTAGACCTTGAGGCCGCCGCCGCGCACGGTGTTGGCTCCGTACTTGGCGATCAGCTGCTCGCGCACGTAGCTGAAGAAGTACGGCTCGCGGATCCGCGTGTAGAGCTGACCCGGATGCAGCTTGAGCCGAGCGGAGACCGCGCTCTGGTACTGCTCCGCCGTGATGTCGCCGGCCGAGTACATGGCTCCGAGAACTTCGTTTCGCCGCGCGACGGCCTCCGCCGGCCGCTGGAACGGGTCGTAGATCGACGGCGCCTGCGGGAGCCCCGCGATCATGGCCGCCTGCACGAGCGTTGAGGTCGGCGGCGTGCTTGGAGAAGTACGTCTGCGCCGCGGCCTCGACGCCGTAGGCGTGGTTCCCGAAGTAGACCTGGTTCAGGTAGCTCGCGAGGATCCAGTCCTTCGTGTGCACGTCCTCGAGCTTCTGGGCGAGGCAGGCCTCCTTGATCTTGCGGTCGAGGGAGACCTCCTTGCCGATGTAGAGGTTGCGGACGAGCTGCTGCGTGATGGTGGAGCCGCCCTGGACGATGTGGCCGCTCTTCACGTTCTCGACCGCGGCGCGGACGACGCCCTCCCAGTCGATCCCACCGTGCTCGTAGAAGCGGCGGTCCTCGACGTCGACAGTCGCGCTCGTGATCCAGTGAGACATGCCGTCGAGACCGACCGGCTGGCGGTTCCGCTCTGCGGGGATCGCGCCGAGCACCGTTCCGTCGGCCGCGTAGACGAAGGAGTTCGCGCCGATCGCGACGGGCTTCAGCGAGTTCAGGTCGCAGTTGTTCAAGATTCCGGCCGCACCGGTCACCGTCGCAGCCACGAAGGTCGCGATGGTTCCGAGGACGACGACGAGCGCGAGGAGGACGGCGAAGCGCCGCGACGTGACCTTTTCGCGCTTCCGCCTCTGCCTCCTCCGGCGGCGCCTGTGCGCCGGGTAGAGAGGCCCGTTTCCGTTCCGCTTGCCGTTCCCGTTCGTCGCCATCAGGCGTAGATCCCCTCGGCGAGCAGCCGCTTGTAGGCGCCGATCCGCAGGCCGGCGGCGAGCTTCGCGGCCTGGCCCACGCTGCGCGCCCACGCCTCGACCGTGAAAACGGCCGCGGTCGCGTCGATTTGGCTCAAAGTCGCTACGGGGTTCTTGTCAGGCATGGCTTCCGGTGCGCGCCGCGCCTCCTCGACGAGGATGTCGCGTACTCGCTCGAAGTCGCTTCCAACCGGGACGCCGATGGTGATCTGGGCTCGGTGCTCGAAGCTCTGCAGCGTCGCGTTCCGAATGGTATCTGAGGCCATGCGCGTATTCGGCACATAGAAGCGCGCGCCGTCGGCGGTGCGCAGCAGTGTGTAGATGAGCCCGATTTCCTCGACCGTTCCGGCCGCCGACACCGACCTCGACCTGGTCGCCGAGGCGAAGCGGCTGGGTGAAGGCGATGAGGATGCCTGCGATCGCGTTCGAAAGGGTCGACTGGGCGGCGAAGCCGAGGATGAGCGCGATCACGGCCGACGACGCGAGGATCGAGCCCGCCACCGCCTGCACCTCGGGAATCACGAGGAGCGCCGAGAGGACGCCGACGATGACCACGGCGACAACGACCGTGCGGCGGATGACGCTGTAGCGCGTCATCACGCGCGGGCTCAGCTTGAGGCGGCGGACAAGCCACCGGTCGAGGAGCTTCGCCACGACGATCGTGATCAGGACGACGACGCCGGCCGTCAGCAGGTGCTGCCAGAAATCGCTCACGAACGGGAATTCTCAGAACGGAAGCGGCTTCCTGCCCGCGAAGCCCTCTTCGAGGCCGTGCCAGAAGGCCACCCGGTCCTCCCCGAGATGCCAGCAGAGCAGCACGAGATCGCCGCTTTCGGGGTGGCGGGCCGGGAAGTCGCACGAGCCCGCGGTCGAGGTCCTTCGACCTGGACGCCGGCCGACTCGAGCTCGGCAACGAGCAGCCCGATCTCGTTCGCGACCTCCTCGACGGCGCTCTGGACCTCCTGCGCGCGAGCCGGATCGAGCCCGCCGCCGTTCCCCGTCACCTTTCGCTTGAGCCGGGCAAGGCGTTGCCCGTCGGCGACGAAGCGGCCGCGCGCGGCGACGAGCCGTTCGACGAGCGGCGCAACGACGCCCAGCGCGTCGTTCGCCTCCTGCTCGCTGAAGAACCGCATACATGTTGAATAGTGCCGGTCGTGCGTTTCCCCCGGCTCCTGCCCTGCGCCCTTCTCCTTGCCGCTCTGGCCGGCGCGGGCTGCGGCGAGCGCGGCGAGCCCCTGGGCACGTTGGCGCAGCCGTATCCGGTCACCGTCCAGGGTGCGGGCGACCAGCCGACAGTTCTCGACAAGCGCGTGCGCAGCGGATCGTGGCGCTCGATCCCGGGCTCGGCCGAGCTGATCGCTGCCCTCGGCGCAGGCGACCGGCTCGTCGGCGTGCCCACCGGGGTCAAGATCCCGCAGGCGAAGGCGGCGAAGGTCGTCAGCCGGACCGGCACGATCGACGTCGACCAGACGATCGGCCTGAAGCCGGACCTCCTCGTGGCGACGCAGACGGCCGACCAGCTCGACGTCGCCCGGATCCAGAGAGCGACCGACGCGGCCGTCTACATCCAGCCCGCGGCATCGCTCCTGAACGTCGAGCAGGGCGTGATCGACCTCGGCTTCCTCGTCGGCGAGGCCTCGAGAGGCGCGGCGGCTCGTCGGCAAGATCCAGCAGGACGTGGCCACCATCCAGCAGAAGCTCGCGGACGTGCCGCCGGTCTCCGTCTTCGTGGACACGGGCTTCTTCATCACGGTCTCGGACCGCTCGCTCCTGGGAGATCTCGTGAAGCGCGCGAAGGGGACGAGCGTCGCCGGCCCGAGCCCCGGGCCGGGCCCGTTCCCGCTCGCCGATCTCCGGGACGCGAACCCGCGAGGTCTTCCTGGCCACCTCCGACAGCGACACGACGCTCGAGTCGCTGCGCGCGAACCCCGTGACCTCCGACCTCGACGCGGTGCGGAAGAAGCGCGTGGTCGTCGTCCCGGCCAAGCTCGTCAATCGCGCAGGCCCCAGGGTCGCCCAGGGGCTCGAGGCGATCGCCCGGGCGCTTCACCCGGATGCCTTCCAGTAGCGGCGCGAGCGTCGACGCGATCACGATCGACGCGTTCGGCACGCTCGTCGAGCTCGAGAACCCGGTCGGCCGCCTGCAGGCCGCCCTCGCCGAGCGCGGCCTGGAGCGAGACGAGAAGCCCGTCGCCGCCGCCTTCGCCGCGGAGGTCGAGTACTACCTCGTCCACAAGGGCGAGGGAAAAGACGACGCCACGCTGCTCGACCTGAGGAACCGCTGCGCCGGCGTCTTCCTTCAGGGCGTGGCGCCCGAGCTCGACGCGGAGGAGTTCGCGCCCGCGTTCGTCGGCGCGCTCGTCTTCCGCCCGCTCGACGGCGCGGTGGAGGCGCTTCGTCGCCTGCGGCGGGCAGGGCTCGAGCTCGCCTGCGTGACGAACTGGGACGTCGGCATCGGCGAGCAGCTGGAGCGGGCGGGGCTCGCGCCGTATCTCTCCGCAGTCGTCAGCTCCGCGGAGACCGGCGCCGAGAAGCCGGATCCCCGTGTCTTCGAGGAGGCGCTGAGGCGGGTCGGCGTGCAGCCCGAACGGGCGATCCACATCGGAGACGACGAGGCCGACCAGGCGGGCGCTCTCGCCGCCGGGCTCGGCTTCGAGCCCCCTCCGCTCGCTACGCTCCCCGCACGGCTGGGCCTATGAAGAACCGCGGCTTCTCAACCCGCGCGATTCACGGTCGCGCGCTTCCCGACGCTCCAGGCGAGCCTGTCGTCCAGCCCGTCGTCACGGCCACGACGTTCTCCTTCGACGACGCCGCCACTTTCGGGCGCGTGATGAGCGAGGAGGAGTACGGCTTCCTCTACTCGCGCCTCCGCAACCCGACTGTCGAGGAGCTCAACGGCGTGCTCGCCGACCTCGAGGGTGCGGAGGGCGCCGCAGGCCTTCGGCTCCGGAATGGCCGCCATCTCGGCAGCGCTGATGACAACGCTCCAGCCCGGGGACACCCTGCTCTGCGCGAAGCAGCTCTACGGCGCCACGTACGCCTTCGCGGAGCAGCGCCTGAAGCCGCTCGGAGTCGAGGTCTTCCATCTCGACGTCACCGACCACGAGGCCTGGCAGCGTCCCGCCGAAGGTTCGCTACGTCGAGACGATGTCGAACCCCGGCCTCCCCGTCGCCGACCTCGAGGCGATCGCCGCGACGAAGGGCGACGGGCTCATGATCGTGGACAACACATTCGCGTCGCCGGCCCTTTGCCGCCCGCTCGAGCTCGGCGCCGACATCGTGTGCGAATCGGCGACGAAGTACCTGAACGGCCACCACGACGTGACCGCAGGCGTCTTCGCCGGAGGAGCCGAAGCCGTCGCACGGGCACGCGCATGGCAGATCGACACCGGCGCCGTGCTCGACGCCTTCCCCGCCTACCTTCTGCGGCGAGGCCTGAAGACGCTCGCGCTCCGCATGGAGCGCCACTGCGCGAACGCGCTGACCGTCGCCCGCTTCCTCGAAGGCCACCCTCGGGCCAAGCGCGTCTACTACGCAGGGCTCGAGAGCTATCCCCAGCACGAGCTGGCGAAGCGCCAGCTCGCGGGCTCCGGCGGGATGCTCGCCGCTGAGCTCGACGGGGGCCGCGAGGCGGGCGAGGCGTTCATGAACGGCCTCGAGCTCTGCAAGCGAGCGACCAGCCTCGGCGGCGTGGACACCGTCGTCTCGCACCCGGCCTCGACGAGCCACCGGCAGTTCTCCGAGGAGCAGCTCGCGGCCGCGGGAATCACGCCTGGGCTTCTGCGCGTGTCCATAGGGTGTGAGGATGCAGACGACATCGTCGCCGACTTCGGCAACGCCCTCGAGCGACTATAAAGCCGTCCCGTTCTTCGGATGGTCGATCCTGGCCATTCTCTTCGTCGCGGGGAGCTTCGCCAGCCGCGAGATCAGCACCGAAGACACGAAGGACATCTTCTACGACTACGGCTTCGCGGTCACGACGATCGTCTACTACGCGATCCTCGTCGGCCTCACGTTCGCACTGGCCATCCCGTACCCGCGGACCCCGCGCGCGCTCGGCCTGAAACCCGTTCCGCTGGCGCTGGGTCGGCATCGCCATCGGTCTCATCGTCGGCGTGCTCATCGTCAGCGTCCTCCTCGAGCCGATCCTCCACGGAGGCCGCGAGCAGGGTCTCTCCCCGGACGAGTGGCAGCCCGAGCACGCAGGCGCGTTCCTCCTGAACGGCATCATCATCAGCACGGTCGTGCCCTTCACGGAGGAGCTCTTCTTCCGCGGGCTCGGCGTGCGCGCGCTCCGGTTCCTCGGCGGGATGTCGGCGGTGGTCATCACCGGGCTCGTCTTTGGCTTCAGCCATGGGATCCTCGGGCGCTTCCGCCACTACATCCTCTTCGGCATCGCGCTCGGGTGGGTGCGCCTCCGCTCCGACAGCGTCTGGCCCGGGATCCTCGCGCACGGCTTCTACAACGCGGTCGGCATCCTGATCGTCTATGTGCAGCTGAGCGTACTAACCGGGTCGTCTGTCAAATGCGCCCGTGCGCCGGGCTCTCCTCGTCGTCCTCTTCCTCGCCGTCGCAGCACCCGCGACCGCAGGCGCGACCATCCGTTCGCCGCCCACCCCTCGGCGCCGCGGTACGGATCACAGGTGACGCTCAGCGGGACGGCCGCGCCCGGCGACGTCGTCGAGCTCTTCTACAACGGCGCCTCGACGGGCTGACGGCCAACGCCGACGCGACGACCGGGAGTTCGGCTCGCCTTCCCGGCCACCCAGCCGGGCGCCTACCACGTCGAGACCGCGAGCGACGTCTCCGACTCGGTCGACCTGAAGCTCAGGCCGATCCTCACAGAAGCGGATGGACGGTCTCCGCTATCCGGGCAATCGCCTTGTCCTGAAAGGACGCCTGCGCCCGGCCTCGGCAGGGTCGCTGACCCTGAAGGTCGGTGCGCGCGACTGGCACGTCCACATCAAGCAAGGCGGCACTACAGGGCTGCTCCTTCCGACCGACCGCCTCGGGCGACACCGGGCGCGCCTCGTGCTCGGACCGCATGCCGGCTACAAGGGCCTCACGGTGCGAAAGCACTACCGCATTCTCGCGCCGGCGCTCTCGACCGGCGCCCACGGGAACGCCGTCCTCGCGCTCGAACGCCGGCTCGCCCGACTCCGCCACCTCGTGCGTGGAGGCCCAAACGGCTACTACGCCTACGACACGTACGAGGCCGGCTCGCCTTCCAGAAGGTGCACGGGATGGCCCGTACCGGCCGGGTGTCACGCGACGTCTGGCGCGTGCTCGCGCGGCGAAGGTTCCCAAGGCGCGCGTTCCAAAGGGCAACCACGTCGAGACTCCAAGACCTTGCAGGCCTTACCAGTTGCGGAAAGGCGAGATCGTCCGCATCGCCACGTCTCGACCGGGCGACCGGGAACACCCCCGTGGACGAGTTCCACGTCTACCGCAAGCCCGGGACCTGAACGGAGCAGGAATTACTATTCGCTCTTCTTCTACGGGCGCGTTCGCCATCCACGGTTACTCACTCCGTGCCGGCCTATCAGGCGCCACGGCTGTTCCGCACCCCGATGTGGTACGCGCCCGGCTTCTATGACCGCTCGGCAGTAGGCACGACGTTCTATATCTTCGCCTGATGCAAGGTCGACCCCGGTTCCGACCCCCGCGTGCAGGAGCTGCGGGCGGAGATCACGTCCACCGACCACGAAATCGTGAGCGCCGTCAACCGCCGGCTCGACCTCGTCCGCCGGCTGAAGAAGCACAAGGCCGCGATGGGCTACGACTTCCTGGAACAGGGGCCGCGAGAACGAGCTCCTCGGACGAGCTCGAGCGGGAGAACGGCGGGCCGCTCTCGGCCGAGGGCCTGCGGGAGCTTCATGCGGAGCTCCTCGAGCTCACGAAGCGCGAGTTGAGCTAGGTCTCTGCGGAAAAAAGTCCTCGGGCGTGACGTCGTCGAGGAACTCCTTGAACTTCTCGACGATCTCCTCCGTCGTCCTCCACCTCGTGCTCGAACTCGATCGCGCTCTCCTCGATCACCTTGTCGGCGGCGAAGATCGGCGCGTCGGTACGGACGGCCAGCGCGAAGCGCGTCGCTCGGGCGCGAGTCGATCTCGATCTCGCGCCCGTTCGCGCGAGGGTGATCGGGGCGTAGAAGGTGTTCTCGCGGAGCTCGGTGACGGCCATGCGTACGACTCGCCTCGAGCTCCGCCAGCATCTCGCGAGATAAGGTCGTGCGTCATGGGCCGCGGCGTCGTACGCGCCCTGGAGCTTCATGAGGATCGCCGCGGCCTCGGGGTGGCCGATCCAGATCGGCAGGAACTTGTTGCCGTCGACGGTCTTCAAAAGCACGATCGGCTGCTTGCCGACCATGTCGAAGCTGACCCCGTAGATGACCATCTCCTGCATGCGTTGGGCCTTGTCTGGAGCCTGCGCGGAACCGCGTCCCCGCCGGGCTACGAAACCGCAAGCGAGACTAAGCCAGTGGGCGATCCTGGACTCGAACCAGGGACCTCCGCCTTATCAGAGCGGCGCTCTAACCGACTGAGCTAATCGCCCGAGACGTGCGATTGTAGCGAGCGCCCTGAGTACTCTGGCCGCCGCCCAGATCGCTCAGTGCAGATAAGCGGTCGCGCGCATGTAGTCCTCGCAGACGAGGAGGAACGTCTCGTCGCGCGCCAGCTCGAGCACCGCCGCCTTCGTCTCGGCATCGAGCTCCGCGTCCGCGCCGACGGCTGCGACGAAGCCAGGAAGCCTGCCGCCTCGGGCGAGGCCGGCCGTGCCGAAGGACGAGCTGGCGCACCAGCTCGTCCTGGTTGATCGCCTCGAGAGACTCGATGTCCTGCACCCAGGGCCGCACCTACGCATAACGAGCCGCCAAGGGTTTCAACTACGGGCCTCGAGCGATTCGACGATCTCGGCGAGCGCGACTTCGTCGGCGAACGGAATCTCGATGCGCGTGTCGGTCACCTTCACCGTCGCACCGGTC
>CAVYAJ010000047.1:0-3997 GCA_963766155.1 uncultured Actinomycetes bacterium
CGCGCCGTGGTCGACCGTTGCCCCCTATGCGGGGGCTTTCGGCAAGCCCTCTTCCGGACTCGAACCGGAGACCCCCTCCTTACCATGGAGGTGCTCTACCAACTGAGCTAAGAGGGCAGCGGAGCCATCGTAGCCGTTCGCGCTGGCGCCTCCCGTGTTTCGACGGATCCGATCCCGGTAACGAGAGAGACGTGCTGCGGAAGCTCCTCTGGACGGGTCTCTATGCGGGTATCGCGGCCGGCGCGACCGTCGTCGCCCGGACGCTCGCGTCGCGCATCTGGCGCGTCGCCACCGGCGAAGAGCCCCCGGTGAAGAAATGACCGGCGGCGATGCCATTCTCGAGCGGGGGGCCGAGCGCCTCCAGGAGCTCTCCGATCGCGCGGCCGAGACCGGCGGTCCCGCTGCGAAGCTCGCGGAGCCGCTCGCGGAAGACGCGGTACTGTTACGCCGTATGAAGCCGAGCCTCATCGCCGCTCGCCTCAAGGGCGAGGCGCCGACAGACCTCGAGCCCGGTTCGGGAGCGGTCGTCGCTCCGCCGGCCCCGAAGGCGAAGCGCGGCAGGCGTGGGCCCAGCCCGTTTCTCGTGATCGGCGCAGCGCTCGCCGCGGGCATCGTCCTCGCGAAGGTGCTCGACTGGAGGGGCCATGCCTACCCAAGAGACTGAGCACGGCGTCGGCACGGCGGCCAAGAATGTCGCCGAGCACGCGAGCACGCTCGCTCGTCTCGAGCTCGAGCTAGCGCTCCTCGAGGTCAAGCGCAAGGTCGCGGCCCTCGGCGTGGGGATCGGCATGTCGATCGCGGCAGGGGTCTTCGGGCTCTTCGCGCTCGGCTTCGGGCTCGCGGCCGCGGCGGTCGCGCTCGCGCTCGTTCTCCCGATGTGGGCCTCGCTCCTGATCGTCTGCGGGGCGCTCGTTCTTCTCGCCGCGATTCTCCTGTTCGCCGGCCTGGGCGCGATCAAGAAGGGCGCGCCGCCGGTCCCGGAGCAGGCGATTCGAGAGGCCAAGCTGACGACGGAAGCGATTCGCAATGGCCGAAGCTAACGACCGTTCCACGGAGGATGTCCGCCGGGACATCGCGACAGAGCGCGAGCAGCTTGCGGGCGCCGTCGAGGATCTCCGTACCGGGATCGGCGAGGCGACCGATCTCCGCGGGAAGCTCCCGCTCATCGCTGCGAGCGCGCTGGGGGCAGGCTTCGTCCTTGCGGGTGGGGTGGGGGCGACGATGCGCTTCGTCGCGCGGCGCGGACGCGAAGGACGCCGGCGCGTGAAGGTCGGCCGCTTCTCCCTCGTAGACAGGTCTTAACCGGCCCGAGGTGGGGGTCTGAGCGGGGCGGGCGCAAACCCGCCCCGCGTTGTTTTCCGTTTAGCTCTGCTTCGTGGCCGGCGTAGTAGCGGGCTCGTCCTTCGACCGCTCCTTGAGCTGAACGGCCTTCTGGGTGACGCCGTAGGCCTGCGACTTGGCTGCCTGTCCGGCGCGCCCGGCCTCGCGGCCGGTCCGGCGGAAGAAGGCGAGCACACGGTCGCGGATCGTGCTGCGACGGCGGTTGCCCGTCTCCGGATCGAAGAAATACGCAAGCGCCGCACCCATTGCGGCGCCAAGAGCGAATAGTCGCTTCATCAGTCCCCCTCGGTTGCTCTCAGACCTCTACCCGGGAGCGGGTCGGACAAACGAGGGGTCAGGGCTTCTGGACGATGGTGACGTCCCCGTCGACCTCGACGGGACGCTCGCCGTTCATGATCGGGTGGCCCGTGACGATGGCGTAGCGGTTGTCGATCTCGCGCAGGTCGCGGAACTGCTCGATCGAGAGCTGCACGGTGCTCCTGCAGTCGGTGTCGAGGCACTCGCAGAGGAAGGGAATCGGGCGCGCGTCGTCGACGACGTCTCGGACGGCGGCGAGGAGCCGCTCGTTTGCCCGTCGGAAGACGTCCTGGTTCGCGCGCGGTGTCCGTTCTGCGTACACGCGTTGCACCTACCCGGCATCGGTTCTTTGAACCGCCGGAAGGTGACGCTCGGTACATGCGTGAGCTAGCCGTGTCCCTGCTGCCGCGCTACGCTCAGCCCGAAAGGAGCCGTATGACCGGGTGTCGCCGCTGCGCCGAAGAGGTGGACCGCGCGTTTCGCTATTGCCCCTGGTGCGGCGCTCCCCTGCGGATGAAGGTCACCGAGCTCTTCGGAGGCGCCGACGGCAAGGCGCTCCGAGTCTCCCGCTACTTCGGCGACGAAGACGAGGAGTCCCAGGTTCGCGTGAGCGTCTGGAGCGAGGCTCTCGGAAGGCACCTGCGCGCCGACGCCGCGGTCTCCCTCACCGAGGACGAGGCCGAGCGGCTGGCCCGGTTCCTCGCCGAGGTCCCGGCGCCGGACGAAGCACAAACTTTGTAGTCCCGGTTGGCCTTCCTCGAGGGCTGCGCTACTCTCGGGCGCCTCAGGGACTGTTTTCTAGGGAGAGGAGAACGAATGCGAAGGAGCATGCTGCGGCGTTGGCACGCCCGGACCGGCCTCGCCGCCCTGCTCGTGATCGTCGCGTCCGTGTTCGCGGCCACCGCGAGCGCGGGGCGGACGAGCGTCCTCACGGGCGCGCCCTATTCGCCGGCTTGCGGCGTCGGAACGAGCTTCCTCGACTCGCTCGCCGCTCGAGGCGGCGGCGCCCGCGGCGAAGGCCGCGAGCCCAGCCTGAACCAGGTGCTCGAGGAGGTTCCCGCCGGCCAGGAGGCGTCGAACGCGAACTTCGAGGCGACGATCCCGGTCTACATCCACGTCATCCGCACGGGCATGGCGGTCACGCAGGGCAACGTGCCGGATGCCTGGATCGACGACCAGATCGAGGCGCTCAACCTGAGCTACGCCGGCTTCTACGGCGGCGCCGACACCGGCTTCCGCTTCGAGCTCGCCGGCGTCGATCGCACGACGAACGCCCGCTGGTTCAACATGACCCCGGGCGGCGAAGACGAGTACAAGGCGAAGCGCGCGCTTCGCCGCGGCGGCGCCGACGCCCTGAACATCTACACGGTCGACGGCGGCAAGTACCTCGGCTGGGCGTACTTCCCGTCCGGATACGCGTCGCGGCCGCACGTGGACGGCGTCATCGTCGCGTTCGGCTCGTTGCCCGGCAGCACGATTCCGGGCTTCGGCAACTACAACCTGGGCTTCACCGCCACGCACGAGGCCGGCCACTGGCTCGGCCTCTACCACACGTTCCAGGGCGGCTGTAACGCCAAGGGCGACCACGTCTCCGACACGCCCGCCGAGAAGGGCCCGGCGTTCGGGTGCCAGGTCGGCCGGGACACCTGCCTCGAGGCCGGAGTCGATCCGATCCACAACTTCATGGACTACTCGGACGACCCCTGCTACTTCGAGTTCACCGCCGGCCAGGCCGAGCGGATGCAGGAGCAGTACCTCTTCTTCCGCGGCTAGCGGAAGGGTCTGAGCGGGAAACGGGCCGGCCCGAGAGCCGGCCCGTTTCGCGTCTGGCTAGGAGCAGCTCTGCGTGCCGGCCTGGAAGACGAGGTTCACGGCTCCCTCGTGGAGGGTGATCGTCGCACCGGTGGGGGACTGCCATTGGAGGTCGAACCGGTGGTCGTCGTCGGCCTCGAACGGCCCCGTGTTCGCCACGAACGCATAGGTCACCGACTCCTTGCCGTTCGGGACGAAGCGGACGATGCCCGGCTTCATGGGCGCTTCCGGCACGCCGTCGATCACGGCGCGGAACCGCACGGGCCCGCCGCTCACGGTGAGCGTCGCCGTTCTCGCTCACCTCGCGCACCGTGCAGCGGGTGATGCCGAGGCCGGGAACGTTGTGCCATCCGGTCCCCGAGATCGAGCCCCCGCTCGTCGTCCATTTGGCGGACTGGCGCTCGGTGGCCCCGTTGAAGTTGTGGTTCGCCGCGAAGACCGCGACCGGCGCGGCCACGATCAGGAGCGAGACCCCGAGGAGAAGAAACAGTCGGCGTCTCGCGCGAAGCAATCGCATCACGAGCCTCCTTCCGTTGGTGTCGGGCGG
>CAVYAJ010000048.1:0-16292 GCA_963766155.1 uncultured Actinomycetes bacterium
CCCTCCTGCTGGGGGTGTCCCGGGAAACCCGGTTGGCTGGATTGTGCGCCCGGAATCGGACGAGTTACAAGCCGAAAAAAACCGCTACGAGCGCACTTCTGCGCGGCGTGCGACGGCTTCCGCCCGTTCCTGGGCCTCTGCCAGCGTCTCGCTCTCGTCGACGACCGTGATCTCGCCTTCATCGAGGAGCCAGCGGCCGGCGCACATCACGGAACTGACGTTCTCGGACTTCATCGCGGTGACGAGCGCAGAACCTGGTCGTGGGGCGGATCATGTTCACCGTCCGCGGATCGACGAGCACGAGATCGGCTGCCTTCCCAGGCTCGAGCGACCCATTCGTCCCCGATTCCGAGGGCCTGGGCGCCATTGCGCGTCGCCATCGCAAAGGCCGTCCGCGCGTCGAGGACCGTCGGGTCGAGCCGCAGCCCCTTCTCGGAGAAGCGTCGCCGCCCAGAGTTCGTCGATCAGGCTCATACGGTTGTTCGCCGGGGCGCCGTCGGTGCCGAGCCCGACGAGGACTTCGGCGTGCAGCATGTCCGCCACACGCGGCAGGCCGAGCACCCGCAGGTTGGAGGCGAGGTTGTGGGAGACGGCGGCGCCGCTCTCGGCGAGGAGTGCGATCTCCTCGTCCTCCAGCCAGACCGCGTGGGCACCGAGGAACCAGGGTCCGAGCGCACCGAGGTTCGCTAGGTGCCGCACGGTGGTGGTGCCGCGCGTCGCCTTCGTGTGCTCGTTCTCGGCCGGGATCTCGGCGATGTGCATCTGCAGCGGCGTGCCGAGCTTCCGCGCCCGTCGACGCTCGACTCGATGAGCTCGTCGGAGCGGTTGAAGATCGTGCGGAGGGTGTCGGAGAAGCGGAGGCGCCCGTCCGCGGCTCCCTCCCAGCGCGCGGCGAACTCGTCCTGGACGGTCAGCGTGTCCTCTGTGGACTCGCGCCGCGACTCGGGCACGCCCTCGGGCTCGTCCATCGTGCTCCGGCCAAGAAAGCCCCGGATGCCTGCCCGCTCGAGGCCGCGACCCGCGCCGTCGACATGCTGCCCGCCGGGATCGGCGACCGTGGCCGCCCCATTCCGGATCTGCTCGAGGGCGCAGGCGAGCGCGCTCACCTCTACGTCCTCCTCGTCGAGGGCGGCCTCATAGGGCCAGATGCGGTCGCGGAGCCATGTGAGGAGGTCGACGTCGTCGGCCAGCCCGCGCCCGAGCTGCTGGCTCAGATGGCAGTGCGTGGTGGCGAGACCCGGGACGACGATGAGCCCGCGGGCCGAGCGCGTCGGCGTCCTGTCCGCTGGCTCGGGGCCAACGTGCGCGATCCGGCCGTCCTCCACCTCGACGAACCCCGGGTCGACCACCGTCCCGGCGCCGTCCATGGTGACGACGAGCCCGCCTTCGATTCGCAGCCGCACCCGATTACGATACCGCCGTGCCGGCCGGCCTCCTCGTGCGGAACGCGCGGCTCGCCGGCCGTGACGGCGTCTGCGACCTCGCGATCGAACGCGGCCGCTTTACGCGTATCGGCACGGACCTCGACGTGGACGCGAAGGAAACGCTCGACGCCGAGGGCAGGCTCGCCTCGCCGCCGCTCGTCGACTGCCACCTCCATCTGGACGCGGAGCCTCACGGCGGGCAAGCCTCGCCATAACGAGTCGGGCACGCTTCTCGAGGGGATTCAGGTCTGGGGCGAGCTGAAGCCGTCGCCTAGCCGTCGACGACGTCGTCGCGCGCGCGACCGAGATCGTCCGCTGGTCGGCCGCGCAGGGCACGCTCTTCATACGCGCGCATGCGGACGTCTCGGGTGACAACGACGCGATGGTGCGCGGCCTCCTCCGCGTCCGCGACGAGCTCGCCGACCTGGTCCACGATCCAGGTGACCGCCTTCCCCCAGGACGGGATTTTCGCGGACGAGGCCGACGAGGACCGACTCCAACGCGCGATCGAGCTCGGCGTCGACTGCGTCGGCGGCATCCCCCACTACGAGCCGACCTCGGAGCTCGGACTCATGGAGGTGCACCGGGTCTTCGAGCTCGCCCGCGAGCACAGCCGCCGGATCGACATCCATTGCGACGAGACCGACGACCCCAACTCACGCTTTCTCGAGGTCATGGCCGACGACACCGTCAAGCACGGCCTAACGGGGCGCGTGACCGCGAGCCACTGCACCGCGATGGGCTCCTACGAGCCCTACTACTCGTCGAAGCTGCACGGGTTCCTTCGTCGCAGCGGGATCAACATCGTGGTCAACCCGTACGCGAACTCCCTCATCCAGGGACGGCTCGACCCGTATCCCAAGCGGCGCGGGTTCGCGCAGCTCAAGGAGCTGCTCCGTGCGGGCGTCAACGTCTCGCTCGGGAACGACGTGATCATGGATCCCTGGTACCAGCTGGGAAGGCCGATCTCATCCACGCCGCGAACCTCGCGCTCCACTTCACGTACATGAGCGGCCTCGACGAGATCCCCGAGATGCTCGCCTGCGCGACCTGGCGCGGGGCGAAGACTCTCGGCGTCGAGGACGAGTACGGGATCGAGGAGGGAAAACCGGCGCACCTCGTCGTCTTCGACGCGCCGACGCCCGTCGAGGTGCTCCGCCTTCAGCCGGTGCGCCGCTGGGTAATCAGAAGCGGCCGCGTCATCGCCGAGACAACGCCGCCCGCCACGCGCCTCATCCACGAAGGGCGTGAGGAGACGATCACGTTCTCGCCTCCGCCTACTGGCGCGTGATGCTGCCGACGGCCAGAGCAACCAGCTGCGTGCTCTTCGCCGTCACCGTTCGCGGCGCGCCACCCTGGCGCGCGTAGCGGCACCTGACCTCGGCACCGCCTGGAGCGGAGATGTCCTGTGCGACCATGAGGCTCATCGTCATCGCCGAGGCGCCGACGGCGGGGCCAAGGCGGTTGAGCCCGCGGTCCCGATTCGTACCGACCCAAAGTGAGCAGGAGACGCGGGTGGGCGTCGTGGTCGCCGACTGCGAGAGCTTGAGCGACGTATTGACGATGTATGACCCGGATCGAGGTCGAGATGGGCGACCGTCGTGCGGTGGGTGCCGATCGTCACCTTGCCGGTCACCGTCTTCACGAAGGCGTCCGAAGCACCGGAGGCGCCGGCAGGTCCTTGCGGCCCGGCAGGACCGGCCGGACCTGGAGGGCCCGCCGGGCCCTGGGCTCCGTCCACTCCGTCGGTTCCGTCGGCACCGTCTGCGCCGAGAGCGCCCTGCGGCCCGGCGGGGCCTGCGGGACCGATCGCGCCGGTGCTCGCCCTGGGGCCCCGGGGCGCCAACCGAGCCCGGCGAGCCGCTCTGGAACCAGGTCAGCTCTTCTTCGCTCGTGCCGCACTCGGATGCGTCGTTGACGACGCGGATGCCTCCGTTGGACGTGTGGTAGCAAGCGTGGATCACGCCGTCCGAATCGGGAATCTGGGCAAGGGCGGACGTCGCGAGGCCGCCGAAGACGACGATCGCCGCAATGACCGCATAGCGAAGACGTTGACGCCGCATGGAAATTCCTTCCACTCACATAGATCGCCCGGTTCAGGGAGCCGGAGATCACCCGGTAGAGGGAATCGCAGCGATCGGAGCGGCGCCTAGGCGGCGCGGAGGGCTTCGATCTCGCGCTGCACGGCGAGGCGCTCGAGGGCCTCAGACTCGATCTGGCGCACCCGCTCGCGCGTGATGCCGAGGCGACGGCCGATCTCCTCGAGAGACTTGGGCTCGATGTCGCCGTTCAGGCCGTAACGGAGCCTGACGACGTCGCGCTCACGGTCCGGGAGCTTGGAGACCGCGCGGCGCAGAACCTCCATGTCGAGGCTGACCGTTACCTCCTCCTCGGGCCCGGCATCCTCCCCCGCCATGAGCTCGCCGAGCGACGTCTCGGAATCGGACAGCGGCCGGTCGAGGCTCGTGACGGCGCGAGCGGCTTCGCGCACCTCGCGCACCTGCTTCACCGGCAGCTTCGCCGTCTCCGCCACCTCGTCGTCCGTCGGCGGCCGCCCGAGCTTCGGAGTCAGCTCCCGCTCGGCGCGGGCGATCTTCTGCTCGCGCTCGACGATGTGCACGGGGATCCGGATCTCGCGGGCCTTGTTCGCCACGCCGCGCTGAACGGCCTGCCGGATCCACCAGGTCGCGTAGGTCGAGAACTTGTAGCCGCGACGCCAGTCGAACTTCTCGGCTGCGCGGATGAGCCCGATGATCCCTTCCTGGATCAGGTCCAGGAGGCTGAGCCCGTGGCCCTGGTACTTCTTCGCAATCGAGACGACGAGCCGCAGGTTGGAGTTGATCATGCGCTCCTTCGCCTCGCGGTCGCCGCGCTCGATGCGCTTCGCGAGCGCGACCTCCTCCTTCGCCGTCAGGAGCGGGTAGCGGCCGACCTCGTTCATGAAGAGCTGCAGGGCGTCCGTGGTGGCATGTGCGAGGTCGCCGTTGACGTACGTCGCCGCCGGCGCCGACTCGCGCGCGCAGTTGTCCTTCAGCTCGATGCCGCGGCGCTCGATCTCCTCATAGACCTCCTGCACCTGCTCGTCCTCGAGGTCGAGCGTCTGGGCGACCTCGTCGACCTCGGAGTACTCGATGCAGCCGCTTTCCTCCCCACGGTCGAGCAAGGCCTGCAGAGCAGCGTCCATATGAGTCGTATTTCCGTCCATGGTCGAACGAAACAGCGATGTCGAAGCTGACCCGAATGGTAGTCGAATACGAACATATGTTCTATACTTGGGCATGGCCCGCCCGCAGTACCTCGAGGACATCTGCAAAAGCGCGCTGAACCGGGTGCCGGCCGAGAGCCGCGTGCCTTTCCGCTGGACGATCAATCCGTACCGCGGCTGCACGCACAGCTGCCACTACTGCTTCGCCCGCGCGTTCCACACGTACCTGGACCTCGGGATCGGCGACGATCTTCGAGGAGAAGTCGTCACCGATCCCGAGGTCGAGGTACGTGTGGAACGCGCGGGCGAAGCAGTAGTGGCAGCTATGCGTGCAGCCGCGGTACGGGTTGATCGTCCAGCGGAAGGGCACGCGGCTCTCGGCCGGTACGCGGTTCAACGCGGACTTGCAGGTGTCCTCGAGGTACTGCGGGCGGGCCATGCTCCAGTATAGAACATACGTTCGTATTCGACTACCATTCGAGTCAGATTCGCGATCGCTGTTTCGTTCGGCCATGGACGGAAATACGACTCATATGGACGCTGCTCTGCAGGCCTTGCTCGACCGTGGGGAGGAAAGCGGCTGCATCGAGTACTCCGAGGTCGACGAGATCGCCCAGACGCTCGACCTCGAAGACGAGCAGGTGCAGGAGGTCTACGAGGAGATCGAGCGCCGCGGCATCGATCTCAAGGACAACTGCGCGCGCGAGTCGGCGCCGGCGGCGACGTACGTCAACGGCGACCTCGCACATGCGACCACGGACGCCCTGCAGCTCTTCATGAACGAGGTCGGCCGCTACCCGCTCCTGACGGCGAAGGAAGAGGTCGAGCTCGCCAAGCGCATCGAGCGCGGCGACCAAGAGGCGAAGGAGCGGATGATCAACTCCAACCTGCGGCTCGTCGTCTCGATCGCGAAGAAGTACCAGGGCCACGGGCTCAGCCTTCTGGACCTGATCCAGGAAGGGATCATCGGGCTCATCCGCGCGGCCGAGAAGTTCGACTGGCGCCGCGGCTACAAGTTCTCGACCTACGCGACCTGGTGGATCCGGCAGGCCGTTCAGCGCGGCGTGGCGAACAAGGCACGCGAGATCCGGATCCCCGTGCACATCGTCGAGCGCGAGCAGAAGATCGCCCGCGCCGAGCGGGAGCTGACTCCGAAGCTCGGACGGCCGCCGACGGACGACGAGGTGGCGGAGACGGCGAAGCTGCCCGTGAAGCAGGTGCGCGAGGTGCGCGAAGCCGCCCGCGCCGTCACGAGTCTCGACCGGCCGCTGTCCGATTCCGAGACGTCGCTCGGCGAGCTCATGGCGGGCGAGGACGCGGGGCCCGAGGAGGAGGTCACGGTCAGCCTCGACATGGAGGTCCTGCGCCGCGCGGTCTCCAAGCTCCCGGAGCGCGAGCGCGATGTCGTCAAGCTTCGCTACGGCCTGAACGGCGACATCGAGCCCAAGTCGCTCGAGGAGATCGGCCGCCGTCTCGGCATCACGCGCGAGCGGGTGCGCCAGATCGAGTCCGAGGCCCTCGAGCGCCTCGCCGTGCAGCGCGAGATCGAAGCCCTCCGCGCCGCCTAGCGCTCGTTTCGATCGTCGCGATTCCCCAACCGGGTGATCTCCGGCTCCCTGAAGCGGGCGATCTATGTGGATGGAAGGAATTTCCATGCGGCGTCTACGTCTTCGCTATGCGGTCATCGCGGCGACCGTCCTCTTCGGCGGCCTCGCGGCGACGGCGCTTGCACAGATTCCCGACTCGAACGGCGTCATCCACGCCTGTTACCACACGGCGAACGGCGGCATGCGCGTCGTCAACGATGCATCCGAGTGCGGCACGAGCGAGGAAGAGTTGACCTGGTTCCAGAGCGGCGCGCCGGGCTCGGTTGGCGCTACGGGTCCCCGGGGCCACAAGGCGCGACGGGACGCGCGACAGGGCCGAGCGGTCCCGCAGGCCCCACCGGGCCGCAAGGTGCACCGGGCGCAGACGGGGTCGACGGGGTCGACGGGGTGGACGGAGGACGGGGGACGGAGCCGAGGGCCCGACGGGTCCTGGCGGCCCGATCGGGCCGCAAGGGCCTGCCGGCGCCTCCGGTGCTTCGGACGCGTTCGTGAAGACGGTGACCGGCAAGGTCACGGTCGGCACCCATCGGACGAAGGTTGCACACCTCGATCTCGATCCAGGCTCCTACGTCGTCTACGCGTCGCTGAAGCTCTCTCAGTCGGCCACCACGACGCCCACCCGCGTCTCCTGCTCCCTCTGGGTCGGTACGGATCGAGACCGCGGTCTCAACCGCCTCGGGCCCGCGTTCGGCGCGTCGGCGATGACGATGAGCCTCATGGTCGCTCAGGACCTCGGCGCGCCGGGCGGCGCCGACGTCAAGTGCCGCTACGCGCGCCAGGGTGGCGCGCCGCGCACCGTGATGGCCAGGAGCACGCAGCTCGTCGCTCTGGCCGTCGGCAGCATCACTCGCCAGTAGACGGCGGCGAGAACGTGATCGTCTCCTCGCGCCCTTCGTGGAAGAGGCGCGTGACGGGCGGCGTCGTCTCGGCGATGACGCGGCCGCTTCTGATCACCCAGCGGCGCACCGGCTGAAGGCGGAGTATCTCGACGGGCGTCGGCGCGTCGAAGACGACGAGGTGGGCCGGCTTTCCCTCCTCGATCCCGTACTCGTCCTCGACGCCGAGGGTCTTCGCTCCGCGCCAGGTCGCGCAGGCGAGCATCTCGGGGATCTCGTCGAGGCCGCTCATGTACGTGAAGTGGAGTGCGAGGTTCGCGGCGTGGACGAGATCGGCCTTCCCCAGCTGGTACCAGGGATCCATGATCACGTCGTTTCCGAGCGAGACGTTGACGCCCGCACGGAGCAGCTCCTTGAGCTGGGCGAACCCGCGCCGCTTGGGATAGGGGTCGAGCCGTCCCTGGATGAGCGAGTTTGCGTACGGATTGACCACGATGTTGATCCCGCTGCGGCGAAGGAACCCGTGCAGCTTCGACGAGTAGTAGGGCTCGTAGGAGCCCATCGCGGTGCAGTGGCTCGCGGTCACGCGCCCCGTCAGCCCGTGCTTGACGGTGTCGTCGGCCATGACCTCGAGAAAGCGTGAGCTGGGGTCGTCGGTCTCGTCGCAGTGGATGTCGATCCGGCGGCTGTGCTCGCGGGCGAGCTCGAAGACCCGGTGCACCTCCAGGAGCCCGAGCTCCGAGGTCGGCTCGTAGTGGGGGATTCCGCCGACACAGTCGACGCCGAGCTCGATCGCGCGCTCGAGGCGCGACTCGTCGGCCTCGTCCGCGAAGATCCCGTCCTGGGGGAAGGCGGTCACCTGGATCGTGACGAGGTCGGCAAGCTCGTCGCGGACGCGGAGGAGGCCGCGCACCATCGCGTCGTTGTCACCCGAGACGTCCGCGTGCGCGCGAATGAAGAGCGTGCCCTGCGCGGCCGACCAGCGGACGATCTCGGTCGCGCGCGCGACGACGTCGTCGACGGTGAGCGACGGCTTCAGCTCCCCCAGACCTGAATCCCCTCGAGAAGCGTGCCCGACTCGTTGTGGCGCGGCTTGCCCGCCGTGAGGCTCGCGTCCAGATGGAGGTGGCAGTCGACGAGCGGCGGCGAGGCGAGCCTGCCCTCGGCGTCGAGCGCTTCCTTCGCGTCCACGTCGAGGTCTGCGCCGATGCGTGTGAAGCGGCCGCCTTCGATCGCGAGGTCGCAGACGCCGTCGCGGCCGGGGAGCCGCGCGTTCCGCACGAGGAGGTCGGCCGGCACGGCGGTATCGTAATCGGGTGCGGCTGCGAATCGAAGGCGGGCTCGTCGTCACCATGGACGGCGCCGGGACGGTGCTCGACCCGGGAGTCGTCGAGGTGGAGGGCGGCCGGATCGCGCACGTCGGGCCCGAACCGACTGACGAGGAGGCCGAGGCGCGCTCGGCCCGCGGGCTCATCGTCGTCCCGGGCCTCGTCAACACGCACTGCCATCTGAGCCAGCAGCTCGGGCGCGGGCTGGCCGACGACGTCGACCTCCTCACCTGGCTCCGCGACCGCATCTGGCCCTACGAGGCCGCCCTCGACGAGGAGGACGTAGAGGTGAGCGCGCTCGCCTGCGCCCTCGAGCAGATCCGAAACGGCGTGACCACGATCGCCGATCCCGGCGGGCAGCACGTGGACGGCGCCGCGTCGCGGGCTCGAGCGGGCAGGCATCCGCGGCTTCCTCGGCCGGAGCACGATGGACGAGCCCGAGGGCGTTCCCGAGTCGCGGCGCGAGTCCACCGAGGAGACGCTGGCCGTCCAGGACGAGCTCTGCGCGCGCTGGGACGGCGCCGCGGACGGGCGCCTCCGCTTCTCCTACACCCTTCGCACGATCTTCAACTGCTCGGACGAGCTCATCGAGGCGAGCGTCGAGCGGGCCCGGAAGCTCGGCACGCCGCTGCAGATGCACATCGCCGAGATCCCGGCCGAGAACGAGCACACGAAGGCGACGCGCGGCACCACCACCGTGCGCCACCTTGCGAACCTCGGTGCGCTCGGGCCCTGGTTCCTCGGTGCCCACGCCGTCTGGCTGGAGGACGAGGAGATCGCGCTCCTCGCCGAGAGCGGCGCCGCCGTCTCCCACAACCTCGCCTCCAACCTGCGGGTGCTCGGCCTCCCGCGCGTGGCGGACATGCTGGACGCCGGAGTTCTCGTCGGGCTCGGGACCGACGGCGCGCCGGCGAACAACCGTATGAGCCTGATCGACGAGCTCTGGGCGGCGACGCTTCTCCAGAAGGGGCTGAGGCTCGACCCGACGGTCCTCGACGCGCGGACGGCCTTCGCGATGGTGACGCGCAACGGCGCCCAGCGCGCTGGGAAGCGGGGACGAGATCGGGTCGCTCGAGCCCGGGAAGGCGGCCGATCTCGTGCTTGTCGATCCGCGGACGGTGAACATGACTCCGGTACACGACCATGTGTCCGCGCTCGTCACGGCGATGAAGTCCGAGAACGTGAATTCGGTGATGTGCGCCGGCCGCTGGCTCCTCGACGACGGCGAGATCACGGTCGTGGACGAGAGCGAGACGCTGGCCGAGGCCCAGGAGCGGGCGGAAGCCGTCGCACGCCGCGCAGAAGTGCGCTCGTAGCGGTTTTTTTCGGGTTGTAACTCGTCCGATTCTGGGCGCACAATCCAGCCAACCGGATTTCCCGGGACACCCCCAGCAGGAGGGCATATACATGTCGATCCTCGAGCAGGAAAAGCGCGAGCTGAGCGAGGCGGTCCGCCTCGACGCGCACGGCATCGAGCCGGTCCCGGTTGAGGACCGGGATTCGACGCCGCTTCAGCAGTTCTGGGTCTGGATGGGCGCGAACCTGGCGCCGATCAACTGGGTGCTCGGCACCCTAGGCCCGATCTTCGGTCTCAGCCTGGTGGAGACGATCCTCGTGGTCGTGATCGGGAACCTCGTCGGCTGCGCCCTCTTCGGGCTTTTCGCCACGATGGGGCACAAGACCGGCGTCAACCAGATGGTGCTCTCGCGGAGCGCCTCGGTCGCCGCGGCGCCTACATACCGTCCGCCGCACAGCTCCTCCTCACGATGGGCTGGATCGGAGTGAACACCTGGGTCATCCTCGACCTGGTCGTCGGCGAGTCGGGAATCCTCGACAAGCTCGGCTACCACGGCGGGCAGGGGACGCGCTACGTCGTCGGCCTCCTGATCATGCTCGTCCAGGTCGTGATCGCGATCTGGGGCTTCTACCTCATCCGTACGTTCGAGAAGTACACGGTGCCCGTGACAGCCGCGATCATGGTCGCGATGACCGCTCTCGCCTTCACCAAGGTGGACGTGCACTGGGGCGGCTCGCAGGTCGCAGGCGGAGACAAGATCTCGGCCATGGCCGGGCTCATGACGGCGATCGGAATCGGCTGGGGCATCTCCTGGCTGACGATGAGCGCCGACTATCCGCGCTTCGTCAACCCGAAGTACACGAAGAAGCAGGTGTTCTGGGCGACGTCGCTCGGCATGTTCATCCCGACGGTCTGGCTCGCCATCCTCGGAGCCGCGATCGCGACCGGCGGCCAGGGCACCGACCCGGCCCAGCTCGTCGCAGCCGCGTTCGGGGCCATGGCGATCCCGGTGCTCTTCGTCGTGTTGCACGGGCCGATCGCGACCAACATCCTCAACATCTACTCGTGCTCACTTGCCTTCCTCTCGCTCGGTGTGAAGGTCAAGCGGCCGATCGTTGCGGCGGTGGCGGGAGTGGTGGGCGCGGATCGTGCTGATCGCGTTCGTCGAGTCGGCGAGCTTCGCCTCGTCGTTCGACAAGTGGATCGTCTCGATCGTCGTCTGGATCAGCCCGTGGGCCGGCATCACGATCGTCGAGTACTTCATCGTGAGGCGGCAGGAGATCGACATCGCGGGGCTTTCTCTGCCTCCCGAGGAGTCTCCGTACGGCGACGTGAACGTCGCCGCGGTCATCGCGCTGGTGCTCGGCCTCATCGCCGGCTGGGCGTCGAGTTCGCGCAGCCCGGCTTCATGCAAGGGCCGATCGCGAAGGCCCTGGACAACACCGATCTCTCCTGGCTCGCAGGGATGGTGGTCGGCGGCGGGGTCTACTACGTGCTCGGCGGCGCGCGCATGCGCCAGCCGGTCACGGTACCGACGGCGAGCTAGCCCTCGGTTCAACCTCGATCTCAGAGCGGCCCGCTTCGGCGGGCCGCTCGCGTTTGGGTGGAGCTTGGCCGGGCTTTGGCGCATTTTCGGCCGATGAAATCCATCCGCCGAACGGCTCTGGGTGGGAATCGCGGTGCTCGTCGCGACGGTCATCGCTTCGCCCGCGTACGCCTCCTACTGAACGGCGACGCGAACACGGACTACATCGACGGAGGCCCAGGCATCGACTCGTCGACGGGCGGCGAGACCGTGTCAACGTGCCCTAGCGTCACTCCGTCCGGCCCGCCCCGGAAGATCTGTGCCGTCGGGGTCGGTAGGCGACGAAAGGAGCATGCATGACGACCACCACTAAGACGCGCCCGGGGCGCGGATGGGTCGGCTTCGCCGCCATCCTGCTCATGGTCGCGGGGACGATGCAGTTCCTGGACGGCCTGTGGGCGATCCGGACGCAGGACACCGCCGTCGACGCCCTCTTCTGGAACAACAACCTCGAGGCCTGGGGCTGGCTCTACCTGATCCTCGGCGTCGGCTTGCTCGTGACGGGCTACTTCATCTTCCAGCGGGCCGCCTGGGCGTTCGGAGTCGGCATCTTCGTCGGCTGCATCGGCGCCGTGCTGAACATCTTCTGGATCTTCAGCTATCCACTCGCGAGCATCCTCATGATCACGCTGAACCTGATGGTGGTGTACGCGCTCACGACGTACGGGGTGGACGACCTGCAGTACTGAGCCGGAGGGTTCTCGGAACGGCGGGGGTGGGATTCGAACCCACGAGGCGCCTTTCAGCGCCTAACGGTTTTCAAGACCGCCCCCTTCGACCGCTCGGGCACCCCGCCGGTCGAGAGGCTAGCGTCCACGCGTTGCACGTGGGCCTGGACGGGAGCGCGTAGGCCCGGGTTGCGCCGAGGCCGTCGATGGTCACGGGCCTGCCGGAGCTCACCACCTGACCTCACTGTCCCGCTGTGAACCGAGGCGAAGCTCCCGATCGCGATGACCCTGTGCTCGACAGCCTTGTCCAGGCTCACTTCCTTAGGACCTTCTTGCCCTGAAGCACTTGAACCGTTCCACAGCCTGGACAGGTGACGGCGAGGAGCGCAGGGGACTGCTCCCGTCCGAGCCAGGGTTGATGTCTTTGAGCAGGCCAACCTGGTGAGTGGCCGCAATTGCCGACGACGAGCTCAGCACGGCGACGACCGCGACCGCGACGAGCGCGTAGACCCCCGCCCGGACTTGCCTCGTCGCGCGCTGAAAGTCACAGACCCTAGGCACGCCGGCGAATCAAAGCACTCACACGAGGTTTCGCCAAATCGGCCCCGAGCCGCGAGACAGGCTAGCGACGAACGGCGCTCTTGAGGAAGAAGCCGAGGTTTGCAGGGCGCTCGGCCAGACGGCGCATGAGGTATGGAAACCACTCTGGCCCGAAGGGCGTGGCGACGAGCACCTTGACCCGCGCCGGGCGAGGTCGAGCTGGAGCTTGGGCCGGACGCCGTGGAGCATCTGGAACTCGAAGCGGTCGCGTGCGATCGTCTCGCGCTCCGTAAAGGCGATCGCGTGATCGATGAGATGCTCGTCGTGGGTGGCGATCGCCGTGTAGCCGGAATCGCGGAGCGAGCGCTCGATGAGGCGGATGTACGCGGCGTCCACATCCGACTTCTCCGGATAGGCGACCTCCGGCGGCTCGAGGTAGGCGCCCTTGACGAAGCGCAGGTTCGGCTCGAGGGGAAGGAGCGACTCGAGGTCGTCCTCGGACCGGTAGAGATACGACTGGAGGACGGTGCCGACGTTCGGAGCCCCGCCTGGCGGAGCCGGCGGTAGATAGCGAGCGTTTCGTCCACCACCGCCGAGTACTCCATGTCGATCCGGATGAAGTTGCCGATCTCGGCTGCCTTCTCGACCAGGCGGCGCACGTTCTCGTAGGCAACGTCCTCGCCGAGGTCGAGCCCGAGATGCGTCAGCTTGAGCGCGACGTTCGCACGGAGCTCCTCATCGTGCAGGCGCTGCAGCACGCCCTCGTACTCCGTCGCGACCGCGCGCGCCTCCTCCGCGTCCGCGACGTCCTCGCCGAGAATGGTCGTGTTCGCGTGGAGGCCCTGATCGTTCAGCCGCCGCAGAACGGCGACGCACTCGTCGAGGGTCTCACCGGCGACGAAGCGCGCGGCTCCGAGCCGCATGCCGTGCTTGCCCACGAACGACCGCACGCGCGGGCTCTGCGCTGCCGCGAGGATGAGCTTGCGCGAAACCGCTACGGGGCCCCGAACTCCTTCAGCGCGGCCGGCGCGCTCCACTTGCCCTCCGCGTCCTGGCTGTTCTCCATGATCGCGAGAAGGACGCGGGCGGTCACGGCCGTCCCGTTCAGCGTGTGCACGGGCTCGAGGCCGCTCTCCGTGCGGTAGCGGACGCCGAGGCGACGCGCCTGGAAATCGGTCGTGTTCGAGGTGGACGTGATCTCCCGGTAGCGCTCCTGGCTCGGGAACCACGCCTCAATGTCGTACTTCTTGGTCGCTCCTGCACCGAGGTCGCCCGCGGCGATGTTGACGATCCGGTACGGAACCTGGAGCTCCTTGACGAGCTCCTCCTCCACGACAGGAGAAACTCGTGCTGTCGGCCGACTCCTCCGGGAGGCAGAACACGAACATCTCGACCTTGTCGAACTGGTGGACCCGGAACATCCCGCGCGTGTCCTTGCCGGCCGCGCCCGCCTCCCGGCGGAAGCACGTCGAGTACCCGGCGTAGCGGTAGGGCGAGCGAGGCAGCGTCGAGCTCCTCGTCCATGTGGTACGCGGCGAGCGCGACCTCTGAGGTTCCCGTGAGGTAAAGGTCGTCGCGCTCGATCCGGTAGATGTTGACCTCGTCCGTCGGGAGGAAGCCGGTTCCGTACATGGCCGCCTCGCGGACGAGCACCGGCGGAAGGACCGGCGTGAAGCCCTTCTTCGCCAGCCGGTCGAGGGCGAAGCGGTACAGCGCGAGCTCGGCAAGCGCCATGTCGCCGAGCGGTAGGCGAAGCGCGGAGCCCGAGACCTTCGCTCCGCGCTCCATGTCGATCGCACCGAGCTCGAGGTGGTCGCGCGGCTGGAAGCCGAGCTCAGGCGGGTCGCCCGACCGGCGCACCTCGACCGCGTCCTCCTCGGTGAAGCCGTCCGGCGCTGTCGGGTCGGGAGGATTCGGGATGCGGGCGAGGAGCTCGTCCCGCTTCACGGCCTCCTTCTCGAGCGCCGCCTCGGCCGCCTCAGCTCCTCCTTGAGTGCGTTCAGGCGTTCGATCTCCTCCGGAGAGGGCTTGCCCTCCCGGTCGGCTTGCGTGCTGCGCGGAGCTCGTCCACGCGCGTGTTGGCGGCGCGCCAGCTTCGTCGGCCTGCAGGAACTCGTCGAAGGTGTCGGCCGCGCCCTTGCGCGCGAGCGCCGTGCGCCAAGCGTCCGGGTCGGCGCGGGCGGCGCGAACGTCGATCATGCGCGGGAGTCTAAGACGTGCTTCGATGACCTGGGCCACTCCTCTTCGGTGACGGACGGGCAGACGTAGTCGGCGATCCCGATCAGGCGCTCGTGCGCGTTCGCCACCGCGATCCCGAAGCCGGCCCATTCGAGGAGCTCGATGTCGTTCTCGCCGTCCCCGAATGCAACCGTTCGCTCCGGCGAGAAGCCGATGTGTCGGCAAGGAACTGGAGCCCCGAGCCCTTCGTCACCTGCGGGCTTGCGATCTCGAGGAAGAAGGGCAGGGACTTCGAGATGTACAGGCGATCGGCAAAGCGCTCCTTGAGGCGCGCCTCGAGGCCGTCGAGGAGCTCGGGCTCGCCGACGGACACCACCTTCGTCGCCGGTTTCTCCAGCCAGGCGGCGAGGTCGCCGACCTCGTGGATGACGAGGCCCTGGAAGTCGGCGTAGGCGCGGGCCTCGGGCGTGACCTTGCCGACGAAGAGCTCGTCGTCCACGTAGACGTTGCAGTGGAAGCCCTCGGCGACGATGGCCTGGATCGCCTCCTTTGCGAGCGCGACCGGAATCGGTTCGTGGCGAAGCCAGCGGCCGCTCTGGGGCTCGGCGACGACGGCCCCCTGGTAGCAGACGACCGGGTCGTCGATCCCTGCCTGGAGGACGTACGGGCGCACCGAGACGAACATGCGGCCGGTGGCGATGACGACGCGGATCCCGGCTGCGCGGGCTGCGCGGATCGCCGCCTCTGTCCTCGGAGGCAGCATGCCGTCCTTCGCGATCAGCGTGCGGTCGAGGTCGCAGGCGAGCACCTCGACATCGCGGGGGAAGCCGGCTGGAAGGGCTCAGCTCGACGGCTGCGTCAGGAAGGCGACGAGATCGGCGAGCTGCTGGTCTGAAAGCGACTCGCCGAACGTGCTCGGCATGATGTTCGGCTGGAAGCCAGACGCAACCTCTTTGTTCGGGTCGACGATCGACTCGAGCACGAAGGCTGCGTCCTTCCCCTGGAGAGCCGTGTCCAGGTCGGGCCCGATCGTCGCCGACGAGCCGGCGGGCCCGTATGTGTGGCAGCCGGCGCACCCCGCAGACGTGAAGACCTCCTTGCCTGCGGCCGGGTCGCCCTTGCTCGTGTTCACCGTTTGCGTGGGCTCCGTCGGGAGGGCGCCCTCCACGGTCTCGCGCCGTCGGGCTCACGACGGTGGCGGAGCCGCAGCCGGCAACGAGGATGGCGAGCCCGGCGAGGATCCCGGTGACGGCGAGAGCACAGCGCATCGGTCGCGAAGCATAACGGCCTCGACAACGACATACCCCACCAAGCCGGCGGTGAGGACGTCGTTCGGCGAGTCGTTCACCACGAGCGAGGTTGCGAGCGCCGCTGCGTAGGCGAGCGGTAGCGCCCGCCTCTCCAGCGATGCGTCGGAGCGGAGGAGCCGGACGACAAGGATCACGAGGACCGGCAGACAGACGGCCACGACCGCCGCGATGCCCGGCTTGTTGTGCGATCCGATCCCACGAGAGCTCGACGCGGTCGCGCAGGTCGGCGGCGATCCCGGACGGGCCGGATTCGAGTGCGCGCGACACGTGGCTCTCCGGCCCGGTCACGGCGTCGAGGACGAGGAGGCCCGCGG
>CAVYAJ010000049.1:0-39590 GCA_963766155.1 uncultured Actinomycetes bacterium
AGGACGCCGCCGGTTTTTCTTTCGAAAAGGCCGCCTTCGGGCGGCCTTTTCGTTTAAAGCAACGCTTTAGGCGGCGCGGAGCTTCTCGCGCCACTCGGAGTCGAGCGCGCGCAGGCGTGCGACTCGCTCGCCGATGGGCGGATGGGTCGAGAACATCGCAGCGAGGCCGACTGGCTCGAACGGGTTGACCGTGTAGAGCGGCTCCGTGACCGGGCTCGCGCTGAACTCGACGAGCTCGTTCACCTGCTCGAGCCGGATGAGCGCGTCGGCAAGACCGTGCGGCGAGTCGCAGATGTCCGCTGCCCGGAGGTCGGCAGCGAACTCCCGCCTCGACGAGAGCAGGATCTGGACGAGGCTCGCCGCGATGGGCGCGAGGACGAAGAGCAGCGCGCGCTGAAGCCAGCCGCCGATGCGGCTCGCCTCGACGAGCCAGCCGGCGAGGACCACCACGGGGGTCTGGACGACGACGTCGCGGTGCCGGATCTCTGCGAGCTCGTGTGCGATCACGCCTTCGAGCTCCGCGGGTGGAAGGGCCGATGAGCCCCTTGCTCAGGCCGACGGGCCGAACTCGACACGCCACGCCCGACCGAGATCGCGTGCGGGTGCCCGCTCGGCAGGAGAAACACCCGGGGCCGCCCGACTCCCGCCCGCGCCGCGAGCCGCTCGACGGTGGTGTGGAGCAGCGTGCCTCGGCGAGCGTCAGCTCCCGGGCGCCGAGCGACGCGAGAACGATGCGAGGCCCGTACCAGAACACGGTCGCCGCCATGAGCAGGCAGACGACGAAGAAGACGCTGGCGAGGCCGAGACCTCCGACCCACCAGCCGAGTGCGGTGAACGCGGCCACGAATCCGCCGAGAGAGGAGCCAGGCCTTGAGGATGTTCCGCGCCGTGAGGAACACGGCCTAGGGCTCGTCGCCGTCGGCCCCCGTCTCAGACCTCGCGGAGGCCAGTCAGGCTCCGGCGCGTCGCACCGGCTCGAGCAGTGGAGAGAGGCGATGTTCTGGAGCGGGATGAGGATGTGCCCGTTCAGCTCGAGGTGCGGACGCCCTCGATTCCGCAGTAGGCGGTGAGCGTGCCGTCTTGATATTCGCCGCCGAACAGCTCGACCTCGACCTGCTCGCCCTTGTACTTGTGCGTGTAGTCCTCCACCGGTCGGAGCGTAGCGGTTTCCTCGGATTCATCCCGTTCGTCCTTGCCGTATAGGGTCGCCAAATGCCGTAGCCGTGATGTCTCGGTGGTTTCTCGGGATCGTCGCCAGCAGAGACAAAGTCGCGGTGCCTGGACGTTCCGACCCGCCGATAAAATCTACTTATGACAGAGATGCGAACCATGAGGAATCGTTACCGGTGCTCTTGACGCCGAGGGAAGTGGCGTCGCATCCTCTTTATGCGGCGCTTATGCAACCCGCCCGCTGGGCGTCGCAGCAAGGAGCCCGAATACGACGATCCTTCGTGTCAGGCCTTCCGCCCGAGCAGCCGAGCGACGACGGCACTGAGGAGCTTCCGCGGACTCGTCCACGCGCTGAAGAGAGACGCCGAGCTCTGGCTACGCCTCCGAGCGCAGCTTGATCCCGAGCAGCATCTTGCGCTCCATGACGCAGCGAGGCGGGCTCCATCGGCATCATCCCGACCGGGCGACGAGGGTCGGCAGCCGGAAGCGGTTGCGGCTGACAGCCGCGTCCGAGCCATCGTGCTCTGTCGAGGATGAACGTCCAGACCCAGTTGCCGTCCTGCCGAGCGCCAGGCGAGCACGTGCTCCGGCTCCACCCGCTCGAGCCGCATCCGGTTCGAGCCGAAGCCGATCGTGTCGCCGATCTGCGGGATGCTGGAACTCGGGAAGGACGCGATCGGCGCTGTGCATGTCGAGGCCGAGCAGGTTCTCGATCCAGTCGTACGTGTAGGCGCCGCCGCGCGGCGACGGCCCCATCTGCGCGAGCCAGGGCCAGACCGCCGAGGCCGGAGCGTCGATTGTCGATCGCGCGGGTCGCGACGCCGTCGGCGTCCTCGAGAGCTCGTCGCCCGGGAAACCGGGCGGAGGCTTCCTGCATCGGTCGCTCCCCAGGTCAGGATCGGACTTCGGAGCAAGCGGGCGTAGAGCACGCCGCCCGCTACTGCGCCTAAAGCGATTCTCAGGAAGAGCTGGGCTCGCATTCCCGAATCTAACCCTTCCGACCTCAGAGAGAGAACTCGTCGTCGTCGACGAGGCACCCGGCATCCGCCCGAGCAGCCGAGCGACGAGGGCGCGGAGAAGCTTGCGCGGCGAGCGTTGGCCGAGGTCACTCTGACGAATCGGCCTGCCAGTAGAACTCTTCCGGCGCAAGCGCCGGAGTCCCGTCCAGGAGCGGTGCCCATACGCCGAACCCGCCGGAGCGGGCGGGGTCGTTGACGAGGTCGCGTACAAGTCTTTCGATCCCCAGGCCTTCGAACAAGAAGACCACGGTTTCCTCGGCGAGAAAGACGCTGTGTCGCCGAAAGCCAGCCCGGTCGATTCCGTACGGCGCGCCCTGTGCGAGGATTGCCGCTGCTCGCTCGCGCGAGCCTGGCTTGAGCGTGGCAACGATCGCGACGCGCTCATTCGCTGTCGCCTCTACTCGACGCTTGTATGCGCTCGGCTTCGTCGGGGGGATCCGTCATCGGATGGCTCCTTTCGACCCTCGATGTCTCGTGCAATGTACGAGAGCGACCTCGTCGGTAGTTGTTCTCAGAACCCCGCGAGGGACGGGCCGGATAGGATCGCGCTTGCAATGTGGCTGAAGCGTCTCTTCGGCAGAGGTGAGAACGTTCCCCAAGCGGTCGCGCTCCGAGCAGAAAGGAAACGGAGCAGGACCGGGAGGACCGCCTGGAAGACTTCATGGACGAGCAAGTGCGGCAGCGGGACGAAGACGAGTCCCACACGCAAGACAAGCCTTCTTGATGCGGCCGACGCTCGACGGTGCGCCACTCAAGGGGCAATCACCCGGTCTCTAGTTTTCGCGCAGGGCGGCCCGAGGCTCTTCTAGGGCGAAGCCCTTTCAACGTCGCCCGAGCAGCCGAGCGACGACGGCGCGGAGGAGCTTGCGCGGCGAGCGTTGGCCGTTGTCGAGCGCCGTTGGCACAGGTGGAGTTCTACGTCTCGTTCGTCCAGCGAACGAGTGTTCCCTGAGACGTGTCTGCTGGCGCCAAGGCCCGCTGGCTCCCGACGTAGAGCCGATAGACGCTAGGGGGTCGTCCTGCGGCGTCTGACGTAGTAGACGACTACGGCCGCGATCAGAATGAAAATGAAGAAATACGCAGAAGCCGAAGGCCACCAGCCGTGCGTTGCGAGCAACACATCAACCTCCGTTGTTGGGTTGGGGCCCATCACGGAGCGGCCAGTCACTCCAGTATGTACCTAATGCGGAGCAAGGGAAGCTCTCGCCTGCGCCTGCCGTCATCGCCTACTCCTCGCGCCGGCTGGGCCGCCTCCAAGGTTGACGTCTCGTTCCGCAGAGCTCGCGGAATGACTCATTTGACCGGTTCGCTGACCCGGTCGGCCCTGGACAATTCCTATGCGCGACCCGAACCCCCAGGCCCGGTCTGCGGCACCGGGGCAACGGGTGGCTCGCTGCGCGCCCGATCGCAGTTTGGGGTCTTACCGATCGGGCGCGGAGCGAGCGCCCGCGCCTCATTCCGAAATTACGCACTTCTTAGGCGGCTCTCAGGGCGCGCTTAGTCCATGCCTTCACGGTGCAAGTCACGTTCGAACGCGACCTGCAACCGACTGAAAGGAGAGCATGGACAACCGCAACAGGACACGACGCGTGCTGGCCGCGGGAGCCGTCGTCCTCGGCCTCGTGGCCGGGAGCTACGGCGTCGCTGCCGCCGCGAGCGGGAACCGCTCGTCGTCCACAGACGGCACGACGACGCAGCCGGCTCCGAGTGCTCCGGATCCCCAGAATCCGTGGGGAGCCCAGCGGAGCGACGAGACCCCGCTGACCGGCGACACGCTCGCCAAGGTCAAGGCGGCCGCTCTCGCGGAGGTCCCTGAACGCGACGATCGTTCGCGTCGAGACCGATGCGGACGGCAACGCCGCATACGAGGCTCACGTGGTCAAGGCGGACGGAACGCCTGCGACCGTCTACGTCGACAAGCAGTTCGACGTAGTCAGCGTCGAGAGCCGCTGAGCCGACGGTGGGGCTCGCCGCGCCGGCCGCGGCGGGCCCTGCTCACTCGATCCGCGCGATGCGCCCGTCCTCCACGGAGACCGAGGAGAGGCGGGCGTTGGGCTCGACCGGGCCGGTCCGGCGGTGCGTGGCGATGTCGACGCCGAGAGCGTGGGCGTGCACGGCCCGGATGGGGCCGCCGTGGGAGACGACGAGGATCGCGCCGTCAGGATGCTGGACGGCGAGCCGCTGGATCGCCGCGACGATGCGTTCGCCCATGTCCTCATAGGACTCGCCGTCCTCCCAGCCCGTCCCGCCTCCCTGCCAGCGAACGAAGGCATCGGGGAAGCGCTCGGCACACTCGTCGCGCGTGAAGCCGCTCCAGGAGCCGACGTCCACCTCGCGGAGCTCGGGCAGCCTGACGACGTCGAGCCCGCGGGGAGCAGCGACAGCCTCCGCGGTCTCCCAGGCCCGCTGCAGGTCGCTCGCATAGACCGCTTGGAGGTCCACGTCTGCGAGCCGCTCTGCCAGCGCCCGCGCCTGCTCGCGGCCGCGCTCCGTGAGCGGGCGGTCGGCGTGGCCCTGCCAGCGCCGGTCGACGTTCCAGTCGCTCTCGCCGTGGCGGGCGAGGTACACGGTCGTCACGGCGGTTATCGTAGGCGCCCGTGCAGCTCGGCCTCGAAGAGCGCGTCTGCGTCGTCACCGGCTCGACCGAAGGGATCGGCGAGGCGGCCGCGCGCATGCTCGCCGAGGAGGGCGCGCGCGTCGTGACGTCCGGCCGGCGCGACTCCGGGCCCGGCGTGGGTGAGTCGCTGCACGTCGCGCTGGACCTCTCCGTGCCGTCGGCGCCCGGGCGAGCTCGTGGAGGCAGCGAGCAGGCCTTCGGGCAAGTGGACTGCCTCGTCAACAACGTCGGAGTCGCCTACCAGACGAGCTTCGAGGAGCTGACGGACGAACACTGGGCCTCCATGTGGGAGCTGAACGTCATGAGCTACGTGCGTGCGATCAAGGCCGTCCTCCCGGGAATGCGGGAGCGCGGCGCGGGCCGGATCGTGAACGTGAGCTCGACGGCCGGAAAGCGCCCGTCCACCGGGATGCCGAACTACTCGGTGACAAAGGCCGCCGTCCTCTCGCTTTCGCGTCTCGTCGCCGACGTCTACGCGAAGGACGGGATCCTCTGCAACGCCGTCGCGCCGGGGCCGACGGCCTCGCCGGCCTGGCTTGCCGCCGGCGGCCTCGCCGACCAGAGCGCCGAGCGAACGGGGAAGAGCCGCGAGGAGATCCTGGACGGCGTGGGGAAGGGCCGGCCGCTGGGCCGACTCGCCGAGCCGGAGGAGATCGCCGCGGTGATCGTCTTTCTGTGCTCGGACCGAGCCAGCTATGTGACCGGATCGGCGTGGAGCGCGGACGGCGGGACTGTCCCCATCATCATCTAGCTTTCCTATATGCCCGAACTTGCCGGGAGGATTGCGGACGCGTTCGAAGCGCGGATCCGGGAGCAGGAGGAAACCTGGCTCTCGTCGCTCGCGCGTGCGCTCGTACGAGACGCGCGGGCGGGTCGCCGAGGGAGAGGAATGCGGCCTGCGGACGCCGTTCCAGCGCGATCGCGATCGCATCGTCCACTCGAAGTCCTTCCGGCGGCTGAAGCACAAGACCCAGGTCTTCATCGACCCAAGGGCGATCACTACCGCACGCGGCTCACACACACGCTCGAGACGGCCGGGATCTCGCGAACGGTGGCGCGGGCGCTGCGCCTGAACGAGGATCTCACCGAGGCGATCGCGCTCGGCCATGACCTCGGCCACCCGCCTTTCGGCCATACCGGCGAGGAGGTGCTCGACGAGGTCGTCTTCGAGCGCTACGGCCGCCGGTTCCGCCACAACGAGCAGTCCCTTCGCGTCGTGGACGTGCTCGAGAAGGAGGGTCGCGGCCTGAACCTCACCGAGGAAGTGCGCGACGGCATCCTCAAGCACACGGGGCCGGGGGACCCGGCCACACTCGAGGGCAAGATCGTCCGTCTCGTCGACCGCGTCGCCTACATCAACCACGACATCGACGACGCGCTCCGCGCGGGGCTCCTGTCGCCACGGCGATCTTCCGCAAGAGGAGCTCGAGCTACTTGGACAGAGCGGCGCGCGCCGCATCGACCGCCTCGTTCACGACATCGTCGAGAGCTCGGCCGAGGCCGCCGACATCGTCCAGTCGAACGAGATCGGCCACGCGATGCTCAATCTCCGCGCGTTCATGTTCGAGCGCGTCTATCTCGGCCCCGCGGCACAGGAGCAGCGCGATACTGCGACTGCGACCGTGCGCCGGATCTTCGCCCACCTCGTCGAGCACCCGGACGACCTCCCCGAAGGTCTCCCGGGCGACGTCTCCGAGCAGGTCACGGACTACATCGCCGGCATGACCGACCGCTTCGCGCTCGCATGGCACTGATCAAGAAGACGTCGATCGAGGACGTCGTCGCCGCGGCCGACATGGTGGACGTCGTTCAGGGCCGGACACAGCTCCGCAAGTCCGGCGCGCGCTGGGTCGGGCTCTGTCCGTTCCACTCCGAAAAGACGCCGAGCTTCGGCATCAACCCGGTCGAGAAGCTCTTCTACTGCCACGGCTGCCACAAGGGCGGCGACCTCATCACGCTTCATCCGCGAGACGGAAGGGCTCGACTTCGCGCAGGCGGTCGAGTGGCTGGCGGACCGGACGGGCACGCAGCTCGAGTACGAGGAGACCTCGCCCGCCCAGGAGGCGCGGCGGAAGCACCGTGACCGGCTCGAGTCCCTGCTCGAGGACGCGGCGAGCTTCTACAGCCGCTACCTCTGGGATACCGCCGCCGGCGAGCTCGCCCGCGGCTACCTCGCCGAGCGCGGCCTCACGGAGGAGGTCTGCCGTGACTTCCGCCTCGGGCTCTCGCCCGGCGGCGACCAGCTCGCGGGGAAGGCCCGCACCAAGGGGTACTCCCAGGAAGAGCTCGTGGCCGCGGGGCTCGTCAACCGCCGCGGCAACGACTACTACGCCGGCCGCCTCGTCTTCCCGCTCTCGAACGCACGCGGCCGCGTGCTCGGCTTCGGCGCGCGGCGGCTCCACGACGACGACCCGATCAAGGCGAAGTACGTCAATTCGCCGGAGGGCGAGCTCTTCCGCAAGAGCCAGATCGTCTACGGCCTCCACCGCGCTCGGGCAGCGATCGCCAAGCAGGACGAGGCGGTCATCGTCGAGGGATACACGGACGTGCTCGCTCTCCATCAGCGTGGCCGGAGCACGGTCGTCGCCTCGATGGGAACCGCGCTCACGGAGGAGCAGCTGAAGGAGCTCGGCCATCTCACGAAGCGGCTCTTCCTCTGCTTCGACGCGGACGCGGCCGGCGAGGCGGCCACGCTTCGCGGGATGGATCTCGCCGCCGCGCGCGGGTTCGACGTTCGAGTGGTCCCGCTCCCTGCGGGCGTCGATCCTGCGGACGCCGCCGACGAGTTCGACGATCTGATCGGCCGGTCGGTCGGCTACCTCGTCCACCGCGTTGAGGTCGAGACGGCGCGGGCACCCTCGCGCCAGGACGGCTTCGCACGGGTGCGCGAGGTGCTCACCGGCCTTCCGGACTCGCCCCAGCGCGCGGATGCCGTTCGCGTCGCCGCCGACAAGCTCGGGCTCTCCCCGGACATGCAAGCCGGGCTGGCTCCTCGTGCGCAGCGAAAGACCGGCGCCGTATCCGACCGCGCGCTCGAGGGAGGCGACCGGCTCGAGAAGCGGCTCCTCGCCGCGGTGGCCGCCGACCCGGAGCTCGTGGAGCACTACCTGGCTCCCCTGGACGAGCGCCATTTCGACGACCCACTCCACCAGCGCCTGCGCGCGTTCCTGTGCGGCGAGACCGAGGCCGACGACGAGCTCCTGCAGGCGAGGGCCGAGCTCGACGCGACCGCCGAGACCGAGCACCTGGACGCGGACGCGGCGAAGGAGCTTTTCCTCCGCCTCGAGGAGCGGATGGTGCGCCGCGAGCTGGCGCGGCTCGAGGGAGAAGACCTGGCCCGAACCGTCGAGCTCCAGACGCTCCTGACGAAGATCCGCGAGGCTCAGCAAGAGGCCTCGTCCAGCGCCCGCTAAAATTCCTCGGCCGTTCCCCGGTAGCTCAATTGGCAGAGCATCCGGCTGTTAACCGGAGGGTTGTTGGTTCGAGTCCAACCCGGGGAGCTACTGAATGCCCTGCAAACCCCGACGCTGATGAAAGCCAAGAGACCGTGGCGCCGCAGATCGCCGTGAACCGAGTACGCCGTCCCGATCATGCCGAGCCGGAATCTCCGCGAGACCCTCGAGTTCTACGGACGGCTGGGTTTCGAGATGCGGGGTGCGCCGCCCGAGACGTACGGCTATCTGATCATCGGGCGCGGGCGGATGATCGAGCTCCACTTCTGGGAGTCGCCGGAGGTCGACCCGTTGACCACCGACCACTCGTGCTACGTCCGCGTTGCCGACGCCGATGCGCTCCACGCAGAGTGGGAAGCCGCCGGGGTTCGCTCCGATCCGGAGACCGGCAGCCGGCTGATGCCGCCCGGCGAGACGGACTACGGAATGCGCGAGTTCGCGCTCGTGGACAAGAGCGGCAACCTCGTCCGGGTCGGCTCGCCGGCGGGCTAGCCCTCGGTGGGCATGACCTGGAAGAGCTCGACGCGGCGGCTCACGTTCTTCAGAGAGACGGCGCCGATCGCGCGGAAGTAGATCGAGTCGCCGCCGGACCAGGCGTCCATGACCTCCTGGGTGACCAGGATCTCGTGGGCGCGGGCGTAGTCGGCGGCGCGCGCGGCGAGGTTGACGACCGATCCGAAGTAGTCGCCGTCCCGGCGCACCATCGGCCCGGCGTTGATCCCAGCTCGCGCGGCCGGGAGGCCCTGGGCCTGCACGCGGCTGAGGACGCTGATCGCGGCGCGAATCGCCGCGTCCGAATCCCCAAAATGCATCATCACGCCGTCGCCGAGCACCTTGACGAGACGCCCTCCGGTCTCGCTCGCCGCCGCTTCCACCATCGCCGTGAAGCGTGCCGCCTGGGCCGCGGCCTCGTCGTCGCCGGCCTCTTCCGCGAGGCGCGTGTAGCCGCTCAGGTCGATGAAGGCGATCGCTTGCGCCGCTCCCGCGACGACTCGCTGCTCGCCCAGCTCGGTCTCCATCAACTCGACGATCTGCTGGAAGGTGGACTCGTCGACGAAGCGATCGAACAGAAGCTCGACCGACCGGCGCCCCAGCTCGCGGTAGCGGCGTCTGGTCGGCGCGGTGATGGACAGCATCTCCGAGGGTGTCGCCCCGGCGGCGGCGGCCGGCTCGAGGAGGCTGACGTCGATGAAGTCGCGCTGTGCGTCGATGATGTGCCGCAGGCTCTCCGCCGTGGCCCGGACGACGCGAATCACCAGATCGTCGTCGGCTCCATGCGACTTGGCCGCCCCGACGAGCTCGAAAAGCTCGGCGTGGTCGGAGCGGACCTGCTGGTCCGGCGGCAGAGAGCAGGTGCCGAGGATCGTGCCCAGGCCGCGGGCAAGCTCGGCCGAGAGCCCGAGCCGTTCGACGAGCTCGGTCTGAGTCTCCGGGAGAAGCGGGATCGGGTTCGGGGCGAGCTCGTCGATGAAGTCGAAGGTGATGCGCCCCTCGCGGATCGCCTCACCGACGGCCTCGAAGGGGACGCCGGAGGTGGCGAGCGCGAGCACGAGGCGTACGCGCCGCACGTCGCTCGGCCGAAAACTGCCGTTCTGCGGCGCGATGACGCCGAGCTCGCACAGCTGCTGGACCGTCTCCTCCGACGTGCCACCCGCGACCGCGACCTCGGAGACGCTCAGCTCCCGCACCTCTCGAATCGTAGTCACGCGTTCGAGAAGCTAGCCCCAGGGCTCGGAATACGACTGGTAGAACGGGCAGGCGCCGAGCGCGCCGACCGTCTCCGCCGGATTGCCGACGTCCTGGGCGAAATGAAGGTGGGCGGCGCCGTTGGCGGAGCCCGAGAGCCCGAGCTGCTGCCCGGCCTGGACGAACTGGCCCGGGACCACGTCGATCTCAGACAGGTGGGCGTAGTAGAACTGGACGCCCGGCGCATTGAGGTGGAGGCGCAGCCCGGCCATCCGCGGATCCGTGGAGTCGAGCGCGCCGATCTGCGGCCCGATCACGCCGTCCGTGACCGCATAGACCGGGGTTCCGATCGGGACGGAGATGTCCACCGCGTTGTCGGAGGCGAGGTTGTCCGGAGCGACGAAGGCGCTGTGCGTCGAGCCCGGCACGAACGGGCAGCCGATGATCTCGCCCTGGGCCGCAAGCGGGTAGGTGTAGCCGGCGGCGACATCGACCTCAGCGGGCACGCCCACGAGGATCTCCGTGCCGGCCGGGAGCTTGCCCGTCTTCGCGCCCAGATGGACGAAAAGCCCGGCCAGCTGGCGCTGCTGCCCGTCGAGCGACTCCTGGAGAGAGACGACATAGCCGCCGTCCTTCAAGGGAATCACCTGGTTCGGTAGGCCCTGCGGCTTCTTTCCTTCGATCCTCAGGCCCGACAGCGAGGCGTCTCCGAACCCGTTCACCGGGATGACGAGCTGGTCGGCGGTCACGCGTCCGCCGAGCAGCGAAAGTCCCGTGAAGATCAGGTGGTCGCCCTCGACGGTGACCGACTGCGCGCGCACGAAGCGGCCCTTCCGCGGATAGCTCAGCGCGCCTTCGCCGGAGACCTGGACGTGCGTCCCGTCCGGCGCCTGCACCTGGACGACGACCGGCAGCGCGTCGGCGCTCGCCCGGGCGGGGAGGAGGAGGGCGAGCAGCGCAAGGCCGAGCCCAGCAAGGATGCCGAACCGTTTCACGGATTCAAATATAGGCATGAAACGTAGGAAATTGGTCTTGAAGTGACTATCGGGCCCGATTCAGGAGCGGCGCACCGATCTGTGCGGCCACCGCAAAAGCGGCTGCGAGCAGGACGATCGCGCCTCCCGGGGCGAGGTTGGCGTAGTAGGACATCGTCAAACCGGCCGCAACAGACAAGAGCCCGATTCCCATGGACAGGAGGATGGTCGAGCGGATGCTCGTGCCGATCCGCCCCGCGGCGATGACCGGCAGGACCATCAGCGCGGCGATGAGCAGGATGCCCACGATCCGCATCGAGACGCGACGGTCACGCCTGCCAGCGCCGCGAGCGCGACGTTCAGGAGCCCGATCGGAAGCCCGCTGACGCGCGCTCCCTCCTCGTCCAGTGCCACGGCGACCAGCCCGCGATAGAGCAACGCGATGACGGCCGAGCCCCACGGCTCCGAGCACCGCGACGAGCGCGAAATCCGACCAGGTCACCGTCAGGATCGAGCCGAAGAGGAAGGAGAAGAGGTTGGCGTTCAGTGCTCCCGCGGCAGAGACGAGCACGACTCCCGCGGCGATCCCCGTGTAGAAGATGAGCGCGAGCGCCTGGTCGCCCGCGGCGCGGTGCCGGCTCCGGAGCCATTCGACGCCGACCGCGGCAAGCGTGGCCGCGACGAGCGCGGCCCCGACCGGCGAGACGCCGAACAGGTAGCCGGCCGCGACGCCGGCGAAGGCGGCGTGGCCGATCCCGTCGCCGATCAGGCTCATCTGCCGCTGGACGAGGAAGAACCCGACCGCCGGCGCGAGCACGCCGACGACCGCGCCGGTCGCGAACGCGATCCGCATGAAGTCGGCGTCAAGGATGAACATGGGATGGGTCGTGCCAGTGGGCGGGCAGCTCGGCGGGCGGGCCGTCGAAGACGATTCCGCCGCGGACGAGGATGACGCGCTCGACGAACCGCTCCACCGCGCCGAACTCGTGCGAGACGTAGAGGACGTGACGCCGAGAGCCTCGTGCAGCTCGCCGAGGAACGCGCCGAAAGCCTCCTGCGCGTCGACGTCGACGCCGGCGGTCGGCTCGTCGAGGACGAGGAGCTCCGGTTCGCCGGCGAGCGCCTTCGCGATGAAGGCCCGCTGCTGCTGGCCGCCGGAAAGCGGGCTGGATCGGCGTTGCCGCCCGGTCCGCGAGACCGACGCGCGCGATCGCGTCGGCGACCGCCTCGCGGTCGGCGTCGGCCGAACGGCCTGAGGAGGCCGCGACGCGGCGACGCGGCCGGCGGTCGACGACCTCGCGCACGGTGGCGGGCGAGTCGATGCGAGCCGGGCGCGCTGGGCGAGATAGCCCGATGCGCGAGCGGTCGCGCGCGCGATCGGCGGGCTCGCCAAAGAGCGCGCCTCGGCCGGTCTGCGGCTCGCTCCAGGCCGAGCGCGATCCGGAGTAGCGTCGTCTTGCCGCCTCCGTTCGGGCCGGCGACGGTGGCGAACTCGCCCGTGCCCGATCTCGAGGTCGACGCCGCTCAGGACCACGGGCCCGCCGGGGTAGGCGAACGAGACGTCCTTCAGCTCGACGGCTAGCTGCACCCGAGTCCCTCCTCGAGCGCGCGAGGTTCGCGCGCATGACGCGTGAAGTAGTCGTCGCCCCTGGCGCGTCTCGGCGGCGGGTCAGGCCCTCGATCGGGTCGAGGACGGCGGTCTTTGCGCCTGTCTCCCGCGCGACGGTCTCCGCGATCCGCGGCGAGACGAGCGTCTCGTAGTAGATGGTCGTCACGTCCCCGCGTCTTCCACGAGCTGTCGACGACGTGCGCGAGGTCGGCCGGCTGCGGCTCGGCCTCCGGGCTCGAGCCCCGTGATCGGGACCTGCTCGAGCCCGTATCGCTCCGCGAGATAGGCGAACGCCTCGTGGCTCGTGACGATCTCGCGGCGCTCGCAGCTCGCCAGGCCCTCGCGGTATTCGGTGTCGAGGTCATGGAGCCGCGCGACGAGCCTCGAGGCCGCGTTCTCGGCGCCGAGGGCCTCGCCGATCCGCTCGACGATCTTCGCGTAGCGCAGAGGGTCGAGCCAGACGTGGGGGTCTCCGTTCGGGAGCAGGTCGAGCCCCGCGGTGTCGAGGAGGTGGAGGACGTTGTCCCCGTCGCCGGCGGCATCCTCGAGCTGCGGGCTGGAAGCCGTGGCCGAGGAGGAGCACGAGCGTCGCCTGGCGCACGGCCGCGGCGTCGATGGGGGAGAGCTCGAGGTCGTGCGGCTCCGCTCCCGGCGGCGTCAGGTTCTCGACCGGGTCGCCCGGCGCGATCTCCTTCGCCGCGAATGCGAGCGGATAGAAGCTCGCGACCACCGTGTCTGGCCCGGCCTGCACGGACGGCCCGCATGCGGTCAGCAGGAGAGACGACTCCTAGGATGAGAATGATTCTCAGTCTCATGTCTGCGGTATCGTACTGGCCGATGACCGACGCGCAAAGCACTTCGGGCAACCGCCTGGCGCAAGCCGGCCTCCGAGCGACGCGCCAGCGCCTGCTCGTCCTCGAGACGCTCGCGGCGGAGCCGCACGATGCGACGGCGCAGGAGATCTACTCGCGCCTTCGCCAGAGCGGCGATCCGGTCGGCCTCGCCACCGTCTACCGGACGCTCTCGCTTCTCAGCGAGCACGGCGTCGTCGACGAGTTCGCGCACCGGCCGGGCGAGACGTGCTACCGCCTGTGCGGCGAGGGGCACCACCACCATCTCGTCTGCGCGCGCTGCCACGGCGTGGCCGAGCTCGAAGGCTGCGAGGTGGACGAATGGCTCGGGAAAGCCGCGCGCGAGCACGGGTTCACGCCCACCGGGCACACGCTCGAGGTCACCGGGCTTTGTGCCGCTTGTCAGGCCGCCTGAGCGGTCGAGTCAACCGTGTGAAGCACGGCGGTCAACCCCGAACGGGGGAGGGAGTCAACTCCCTCGGAGGGGGGACGCCGGGGGTGCGCTGCGGCAAAGTGACGGAGGCGAACGAAATACCGGGTCGGGCCCCGATGCGGCGGGGGCAGCCCGGACAGATTTTCCACAGAAACGGGGCTGGCGGCGGCCCCGTTTCATTTGGTCCGAGCGCTAGTCGCCTACGACCTGGACGATCCAGCGGCGCTCGCGGGAGCGGTCGAGCTCCATGAAGAGGACGCGCTGCCAGGTGCCGAGGCAGAGCTCGCCGTCACGAACCGGAATGGACTCGCCTGCGGGCCCGAGGAGCATCGCCATGCAGTGTGAGTGGCCGTTCGCAAACTCGACGTCCTCGGGGCAGATGTTCTCGGTGCGCCGGTCCCAGTCGTCGTGCGCGTAGTACTTCTCGCTCGGGACGATCCGCCGCAGCATGCGGACGAAGTCCTCGAGGAAGCCCGTCTCGAATTCGTTGACCCGCACGCAACAGGTCGTGTGCGGGGAGTAGACGCAGGCGATGCCGTCGCTCACGCCGCTCTCGGCAACGCATTCCTTCACTTCGTCTGTGATGTCCCGGATCTCGAGGCCTGCCTTTGTCCTCAGGCTGTGTTCCCGCTGAAAGACCTTCACCTCGAGCTCCCACCTCCGTCGGTCGGGTTTCGGGACGACGGCATCTTATGCCAGGGACGAGTGTGCCCGAAACAGTCCGGCACTGTCGAGGCGATACGCTCAGCGGCGCAGGGCCCGTAGCTCAGCGGTCAGAGCAGCGGACTCATAATCCGTTGGTCCCAGGTTCGAATCCTGGCGGGCCCATCACCGATATCACCCGGGTGAAATCGGGTGCCGGGCTATTCCAGCGCAAGTCTGCGCGGTATCGTCGCGCGGGATGGGAGGAGGCGAACCCACCGCCGTGCAGGCGCCCGTGTTGTCGGGGCTCGAGCCGCAGGCGTTCTGGGGCCATTTCGATGCGCTGACGAGGATCGCGCGTCCCTCTCGCCAGGAGGAGGCGGTGAGCGACCATGTCCGCTCCTGGGCCGAGCAGCACGGTCTCGAGGTCGACGGCGACTCGGCCGGGAACCTCGTCGTGCGGGTTCCGGCGAGCGAAGGCCGCGAGTCTGCGCCGAAGATCACTCTGCAGGGGCACCTCGACATGGTCTGCGAGCGCGAGCCGGACAGCCCGAACGACCCGGCCGAAGGACGGATCGAGCTCGCGCGCGACGGGGAGCTGGCTGACTGCGAACGGGACGACGCTCGGCGCGGACGACGGCGTCGCGATCGCAGCGATGATGGCGCTCGTCGAGGACGAGTCGAATCTCCACGGGCCGCTCGAGCTCCTCGATGACCGTCGCGGAAGAGGTCGGCCTCGAAGGCGCCAACGGCCTCGACCCGAAGCTCGTCACGGGCACCGTCCTCGTCAATCTCGACAGCGAGGAAGACGGAAAGCTGACCGTCGGATGCGCCGGGAGCACCGACACGTGGATCCACGTCGAGAAGCCGCGCGAGCCCACGGCGCCGGATTCGGTCACGCTTTCGGTGACGGCGAGCGGCGGGCTCGGCGGGCACTCAGGGAGCAACATCGCGCTCGGCCGCGCGAATGCGATCAAGGTCCTCGGGCGCGTCCTGCGCGAGGCGTACGCGAAGCGCCCGTTCCGGCTCGTCTCGCTGACGGCGGCAAGAGCCGAAACGCGATCCCCCGCGACGCCGTCGCGGTGGTCTCGGTCGCAGGTGAGCGGCGCCAGGCCTTCGAGGACGCCTTGGAAGGCGCCGTCGCAACTGTCCGCGACGCGTTCAAGACACTGATTCCGGAGCGACCGCGGCCGTCGCCGAGGCGGAGGCCGCAGCCGATGCCTGGAGCGAGGAGGCGACGGGAGCGTTGCTCGACGTCGTTGCGCTCGTCCCGACCGGGCCGCTCGCGATGAGCCAGGACTTCGACGACCTCGTCGAGACGAGCACGTCGCTCGGCGAAGCGGGCACCGACGGCGGCCGGCTCACGCTACACAGCCTTTCCCGATCGTCCAACGACGCCGCTCTCCCCGAGCTCATCGGCGCCCTCGATGCGGCGGCCCGGCTCGGCGGCGGCGAGCTCGAGACGAAGCACAACTACGGCGGCTGGAGACCCGACCTCCAATCGCCCGCGCTCGCGGCTCTCAAGTCGTCCTACGAGCGCCTGTTCGGGGAGGAGCCGATCGTGACCGGGGTGCACGCCGGCCTGGAGACAGCCGTGATCGGCGACAAGGTCGCAGGGCTGGACATGATCTCGTTCGGCCCACAGATCGAGGCGCCACATTCCCCCGACGAGCGTGTGAGTATCCCGACCGTGGAACGCTTCTGGAAGCTCCTCGTCGGCTTCGTCGACGAGATGTCCGAGCGCGGGGAAGTCATGAACCGCTGGCTCCTCGTCCTCCTGCATCGTGTTCGGGCTCGGGACGATCATCGGCGTGTCCGCTGCGGTCGGGAACGGCGACAACACCGGCGAGACGGTCAGCGCCTCCGATTGGGCCGACGACGTCTGCGGGTCGGTCGGGGCGTGGGAGGGCCAGCTCGAGGCGCTTCGGGACGAGCTCGGCCAGAGCAACTACGGCGCCCGCCGAAACGACGGCGGGACGGGTGACTCGGTCGAGCGCACACTCGTCGTCAGCGGAGCCATCGACCGTGCGGTCCAGATCACGAACGACACGCTGGGCGAAGGGCTGCCGCGGGCCGGAATCCCGGACGTAGGCCAGGGAGAGCAGGCCGCTCAGATACTCCAGGACTGGGCCGACAAGACCGAGAGCGACCTCCGCGCGGCGCAGCAGTCGCTCGACGACGATGCCGACACGACGAGTGGCGCCTTCGGCGCGCTCGGCGGCGCGATCGGAGCTCTCCAGAAGGCGGCGGTAGACGGACGCGCGGCCTTCAAGCAGGTTTCCGAGCTCGATCCGGAGCTCGCCGACGCGCTCGAGTCGAGCGGGAACTGCCAGGAGCTGATGAAGGAGCAGCCGTGAGGAAGCTCGCGCTCGCAACCGTCGCACTGACCCTGGTCGCGCTCGCCGGTCCCGCTTCCGCGCTGGCGCAAGCGGCCGAGGAGACGTCGACGAGCACCAGTGACTGGTTCCTCATCGCCATCGAAGGCTTGGTCGTCATCGGCTTCATCGCCCTCGGTGTGCGCACCGGCGGGATCGGCCTCGGCCTCTGGGGCGGCGTCGGGACGCTCATCCTCGTCTTCGGCTTCGGGCTCGACCCCGGAGAGCCCCCCGTCAGCGCGATGCTCATCATCATCGCGGTCATCGCCGCGGCGGCCGCAATGGAGGCGGCCGGCGGGATCGACTACATGGTCCTGATCGCGAGCAAGGCGCTCCGCGCGCGGCCGAAGTCGATCAACTTCGTCGCCCCGTACGTCTCGTACCTCCTCTGCATCCTCACGGGCACGAGCAACACGTTCTTCTCGATCATCCCGGTGATCAACGAGGTCGCCTACGCGAACAAGATCCGGCCCGAGCGACCGCTCGCCGGATCGACCGTCGCATCGGCGCTGGGGATCACGTCGAGCCCGGTCGCGGCCGCCACGGCGACGATCCTGCCGCTCGTCGAGGTCTACAACTACGACCTCGTCGACGTCCTCCTGATCACGATCCCGGCGAGCATCGTCGGCGTCTTCCTCATGTCCCTCGTCATGAGCCGTCACGGCGCCGAGCTGGAAGATTCCGTCGAGTACCGCCGCCGGATCGACGCCGGCCTCGTGCAGCCGCCGAGCCCTGCGTCGGACATCGTGCTCACGCGGTACGCCAAGCGCAGCGTGGCCATCTTCCTCGGCGCCGTCGCAGTCATCTGCATCTTCGGGCTCTTCGAGGACCTCCGGCCGACGATTGCAGCCGAGGACGGGGGCGTCGAGCCGCTGTCGGTCACGCCGATCATCCAGATGGTCATGCTTGCGGCCGCCGCCCTGATCGTCCTCCTCTGCAAGGTCAAGGCCAGCGACATTCCCGGGACGCCGATCTTCAGGTCGGGGATGGTGGCGATGATCGCCCTCTTCGGAATCGCCTGGATGGCGGACACCTTCATCGCCAACAACGAGGACGCGATCGTCGAGGCGATGGGCGGCCTCGCGCAGAAATGGCCGTTCATGATCGCGGTCGCCATCTTCGGCGTCGCGGCGTTGACCACGAGCCAGTCGGCTGCGACGCGAACCATGGTCCCGCTCGGGCTGGCCCTCGGGATCGGCGCGGGCTACATGATCGCCATGTGGACCGCGGTCGTCGGGGTCCTCTTCCTCCCGGCGAACGGGACGCAGATCGCGGCGGCCGAGGCCGACTCGACGGGCACGACGACGCTCGGCAAGCGCGTGATCGACCACTCCTTCCAGCTCCCGCTTCAGGTCGCCTGGATCTCGACGGCGCTCGTCGGCATTGCGATCGTCGCCGTCTTCCACTAGATGGCCGAGACGGCGCAAGGGTCGCTGGGCGAGACGCCGGAGTCCTCCAAGAAACTCACAGTCATCGGCGCCGCCTTCCTCGGCGTGGGGTCGATGGTCGGGGCCGGCATCTTCGCGCTCCTCGGCCAGGCCGGAGCGGTTGCAGGCGCGGCCACCTGGCTCTCGTTCCTTCTGGCGGGTGTCGTCGCCTCGCTTCTCGGCTACACGGTGGTCAAGCTCGGCGTGCGGTACCCGTCGCGGGGCGGATTCGTCTCCTACTTCGTGGAGGCGTTCGGCAACGGCCGCCTCGTAGGCATCACCTCCTGGCTGCTCTTCTTCGTCATCCTCATCGTCACGGCCATGGTCGCCGTCTCGTTCGGGGCGTACGGAAGCTCGCTTTTCTTCGGAGACGATGCTGCGAGCTACTGGGACAACATCCTCGCCTCGCTGGCAGTCGTCGGCATGGCCGTCGTCAACCAGCTGGGTGCAGGTTCGGTCGCAAAAATCCAGTCGCTCATCGTCTGGGTGCTGCTCGCGGTGTTCGCAGTCTTCGCCGTCGTGACCCTCGCGGAGATGGACCCGTCGCTGCTCGCTCCTTCGGGCTACCCGTCCGTGACGAAGATCGTTGCATCGGTCGCCCTGACGTTCTTCGCGTACCTCGGCTTCTCCGTCATCGCCTTCGCCGCCGGCGACTTGCCCAACCCGAGACGGACGCTCCCGCGCGCGATGGCGCTCGCGCTCCTCGTGACGACGGCTGTGTATGTCGCGGTCAGCCTCGGGGTTTTTGGCACGCTGACGGTCCCCGAGGTGATCGAGCATGGAGACACCGCGCTGGCCGAAGCAGCGCGGCCTGCGCTCGGAGACGCCGGATTCACGATCATGGCCATCGCCGCTCTCCTCGCGACCGCTTCGTCGATCAACTCGAACCTCTTCGCCGCGGGAGGGCTCACGCAGACTCTCGCCGAGCTGACCCAGTTCCCGCCGATCTTCGGCCAGCCGGGGTACTTCCGCGGGACGCGCGGGGTGACGGTGACGGCCGTCCTCGTCCTGATCCTCGCGAACGTCTTCGACCTGAGCGCGATCGCATCGCTTGGCAGCGCGGTGTCGCTCGTCGTGTTCCTCGTTGTCGGCCTGGCCGGGCTCAAGCTCCGCGCAGAGACCGGAGCGAGCGCCGTGGTCGTCAGCGTGACCATGCTTGCAACGGGGATCGTGCTCGTTCTGTTCGCGATAGACACGGCTCGCAATGCTCCGCAGACTTTCACCGCGATGATCGTCATCGGCGTGCTCGCCGTCGTTCTCGACGCGGTCTGGAAACGTGTGCGACCGCCGTCTCCTCCGGCCGCTGCTACCGATCGATGACCGAAGCGACGGCAACGTCGATCGACGGCGGAACCTTCAGCTTCCACGCTCCGGTGGACGGGCTCGAGCTCCAGCCGGGGAGCTACGCGTCGGTCGGCGAACACCTCGGTCAGGTGCACACCGTCGAGCTCATGGCGGAGGAGCGAGGCTCCGTCCACGGCCAAGGAATGCTTCTCGAGGGCGGTGTCGCCCCGTTCCACGACGTCGCGATCGCGCGGGCCGACGAAGCGCGCGTGGCGGCATGGTTGGAAGAGACGCGGCCAAGGCGGGCTGGGCTCGATATCGGCGAGCTCACCACCGAGCACGGGGTGCGGTTCCTCCTCGACGCGGGCGGCTTCGACCGCCACACGTTCTTCTGCGGCCAGTCGGCTCCGGCAAGACGCTACGCGCTCGGCGCGTGCTCGAGCAGCTGCTGCTCGAGACCGGCGCTGCGGATCGTGGTCCTCGACCCGAACTCCGACTTCGTCCGCATCGACAGCGTCGCGCGACGACGTCGACGCCGCGTCGCCGAGCGCTGCGCGAGCGTCGCCGGCGGCATCGAGGTCCGCACCGGGGCCGGCGAGCGCCGCCTGTGCGTGCGCTTGAGCGAGCTGAGCCGCGAGCGAGCAGGCCGCGGCGCTGCGGCTCGACCCGGTCGCCGACCGCGAGGAGCACGGGGAGCTCGACGACGCTGGTCGAGGACGAGCGGCCGGCGTCGCTCCAGGAGACCTGATGGGCGCCTGCGAGCGGCCGACCCGGAGCGCGGCGCTGGCGATGCGGATCCGCAACCTCGGCATCGACCGCTGGGGCGTCTGGCGCCGACACCGGCGACGTCGGGCTCGCTCGCAGGATCTGCGCCGAGGGACGGTCCGCGCTGCCTCGTGCTCGACCTCGGCTCGCTGGCGACGCCCGAGGAGCAGGCGATCGGTGCCGAGAGCGGTGCTGGCCGCGCTGTGGCGGCGCCGGGCCGAGCGCGAGCCGGTGCTGATCGTCATCGACGAGGCGCACAACGTCTGTCCCCGCGAGCCCGCGCGACGAGGTCGACCGCGCTCGCCACCGAGCGCGCAGCGCAGATCGCGGCGGAGGGGCGGAAGTTCGGCCTCTACCTGCTCGTCTCGACGCAACGGCCGCAGAGCGTCAACGAGCTCGTGGTCTCGCAGTGCGACAACCTCGTCCTCATGCGCATGAGCTCGGCGGCCGACCTCGCCTACCTCGCGGAGACGATGTCGTTCGCGCCCGGCGCGCTCGTCGACGGGCGGGAGCGTTCCGGCCCGGCGAGGCGCTCGTCGTCGGGCAAGGTGGCCTCGCATCCGGCATTCGTCCGCTTCGGGCCGCGGATCGCCGAGGAGGGCGGCGGCGACGTGCCGTCGTCCTGGGCTGACGCGGGCACACCATGAGCGCGGTTGCCGCGAGAGCCGCCGCGCCGGCGGGGAGCATGCTCGTCCTGCTGACGCTCGCGGCGGGGCAGTTCCTGATGACGCTCGACAGCTCGGTCATGAACGTCTCGATCGCCACCGTCGCAAAGGACGTCGGCACGACCGTCACAGGAATCCAGGGCGCGATCACCGCCTACACGCTCGTGATGGCCGCCCTCATGATCACGGGCGCCAAGATCGGGGCGCTGATCGGCAGGAAGAGGGCCTTCGCGATCGGCTGCGTCATCTACGGATGCGGGTCGTTCACGACCTCGATCGCGCCGAGCCTTCCGGTGCTCCTGCTCGGCTGGTCGTTTCTCGAGGGCGTGGGAGCCGCGCTGATCATGCCCGCCATCGTCGCCCTCGTGGCCGGGAACTTCCCGACTGAACGCCGGCCCGCCGCCTACGGGATGGTGGCGGCTGCAGGCGCCGTCGCCGTCGCCGTCGGGCCGCTCATCGGCGGTTTCTGCACCACATACTTCTCCTGGCGCTGGGTCTTCGCCGGAGAGGTGGTCATCGTCGCCGTGATCCTGCTCCTCACGCGCAAGATCGCCGATGCGCCGGTCGAGAAGCGCCCACGACTCGATTTCGTCGGCTCGATCCTCTCGGCGGCCGGCCTCGGTCTCCTCGTGTTCGGCGTTCTGCGGACGGGTGAGTGGGGCTGGATCCAGCCGAAGGCCGGGGGGCCCTCGTGGGCCGGGCTCTCGCCCTCCGTCTGGCTCGTTCTCGCCGGCTTGCTCGTCCTCTGGCTGTTCCGCTCCTGGGAACTGCGCGTGGATGCGCGGGGCGGAGAGCCGCTCGTCGCCGCCGGGGATGCTGCGCAACCGGCAGTTCAGCGGCGGCCTCGCGATGTTCTTCTTCCAGTTCCTTGCGCAGGCCGGGCTCTTCTTCGTCGTCCCGCTCTATCTGTCCGTCTGTCTGGGGCTCTCCGCGATCGACACCGGCGTCCGGCTTCTGCCGCTCTCCGCCACCCTGCTCGTCGCGGCGCTCGGCATACCACGGCTCGCGCCGAACGTCTCGCCGCGCCTCGTCGTCCGCGGCGGGCTCCTGGGGCTGTTCGCCGGGACCGTCGTTCTGCTCGCCGCGCTCGATGCGGATGCCGGCCCGGAAATCGTCCTCGTCCCAATGCTCCTCATCGGGCTCGGTATCGGCGCGCTCGCTTCCCAGCTCGGGGCGGTGACCGTCTCGGCGGTCCCGGACGAGCAGAGCACGGAGGTCGGGGGAATCCAGAACACGGCCACGAACCTCGGCGCGTCGCTCGGCACCGCGATCTCCGGCTCGATCCTGATCGCGGCGGTCACGACGACCTTCCTGGCCAACATCCAGGAGAGCCCCGCGATCCCGCAGCAGGTGAAGTCTCAGGCCTCGGTCGAGCTCGCCGGAGGTGTCCCGTTCGTCTCCGATGCCGACCTGAAGGCGGCGCTCGACGAGTCGGGCGCGAGCTCCGAGGAGAGCCAGGCGGCGCTCGACGCGTACGCGGACGCGCGCATCGACGGGCTGCGCGGCGCGCTGGCTATCCTTGCGCTCCTCACGTTGAGCGCGCTCTTCCTCACACCGAGGATTCCGAGGTCGCAGCCCGGTGCGGCGGCGGCCACGTAGCGATGTGCCGCTGGCTCGCCTACTCGGGGTCGCCCATCCGGCTCGAGGAGCTTCTCGTCAAGCGCGACCGTTCGCTGATCGACCAGAGCCTCCACTCGCGCCAGGGCGCGACGCCGACCAACGGCGACGGCTTCGGCGTCGGCTGGTACGAAGCAGGGGAGGGCCGCGGGTCTACCGCAGCACGCATCCCGCGTGGAACGACCGCAACCTGCGCGAGCTCGCCGCCGGGGATCTCCTCGCCGCTCTTCTTCGCCCATATCCGCGCCTCTACGGGCACGGCGATCCAGGAGACGAACACGCACCCGTTCCGCTACGCGAACCGGCTCTGGATGCACAACGGGCTCATCCGCGACTTCCATCTCGTCAAGCGCGAGCTGCAGAGCGCGGTCGACGACGAGTACTTCGGCTTCATCGAAGGGACGACCGACTCCGAGACGATGTTCTATCTCGCGCTCACGTTCGGGCTCGAGGACGATCCGGTCGCGGGAGTCGAGCGGATGGTCGGCTTCGTGGAGGAGACAGGTCGCGCACACGGCGATCGAGCATCCGATCCAGATGACCGTCGCGACGACCGACGGGGAGACGATCTGGGCATTCCGCTACTCGAGCGAGCACGATTCGCGCTCGCTCTACTTCAGCACCCGCATGGACGCGCTCAAGGCGCTCTATCCGGAGAGCACCGAGCTCCAGGGCCTCTCCGACGAGACGCGCGTGGTCGTCTCGGAGCCGCTCGGAGACCTACCGGGCGCCTGGCAGGAGGCTGCCCGAGTCGCACGTCGGCATCGTGCAAGCCGGCGACGACGAGCTGAGGCCGTTCAGCCCGCAGCACTGAGGCGATTGTCTATTAGGCCCTCGTCTGCTCGCGCGCGGGCTAGAATCCATCCCATGTCCGAGCTGGCGACCATGCGCGTCAAGAGCGGCCTCGCGGAGATGCTGAAGGGCGGCGTCATCATGGACGTCACCACCGCCGAGCAGGCCCGGATCGCGGAGGAGGCCGGCGCGGTCGCCGTCATGGCGCTCGAGCGCGTTCCCGCGGACATCCGCAAGGAGGGCGGCGTCGCGCGGATGGCCGACCCGTCGAAGATCAAGGAGATCCAGGAGGGCGTGACCATTCCGGTCATGGCCAAGGCGCGGATCGGCCACTTCGTCGAGGCGCAGATCCTCGAGGCGCTGGAGGTCGATTACATCGACGAGAGCGAGGTCCTCACGCCCGCCGACGAGCAGAACCACATCGACAAGTGAAGTTCAGCGTCCCGTTCGTCTGCGGCTGCCGGAACCTCGGCGAGGCGCTGCGGCGCATCAACGAGGGCGCGGCCATGATCCGAACGAAGGGCGAGGCGGGCACGGGCGACATCGTCAACGCCGTGCGCCACATGCGCGCGGTGATGGGCGACATCCGCCGCCTGCCAGTGCACGCCCGAGAGGAGCTCTTCACCATCGCGAAGGACATTCGAGGCGCCGTTCGTGCTCGTGAAGGCGTGGCCGAGCCGGACGACTCCCGGTGGTCATGTTCACCGCGGGCGGCATCGCGACTCCCGCCGATGCGGCTCTGCTGCATGCAGCTGGGCGCCGACGGCGTCTTCGTCGGCAGCGGGATCTTCAAGAGCCGTCGCCGCGCCCGTGGCAAAGGCAATCGTCGAGGCGACGACGCATTTCCGGGATCCCGAGGTGCTCGCCCGCGTCTCCGCCGGGCTCGGCGAGCCGATGCGCGGTCTCTCGACACGCCGCGCTCGCCCCCGAAGAGCTGCTCGAAACGCGCGGCTGGTAGACCGGCTCCACCCAGCGCTCGCCGACGCCGAGCGCGAGCCCTTCTGGCTCGCCGCGGACGACCGGCCGCCGGCCCGCGAGCCGCTGGAGAAGGAGGTCGACTGCGACCTCGCCATCGTCGGCGGCGGGCTCACCGGGCTCTGGGCTGCGGTCGAAGCGCTGCGGGCGAGACCCGGGCGCTCCGTCATCCTCCTCGAAGGCGAGCGGATCGCGTTCGGCGCGAGCGGGCGAAACGGCGGTTTCTGCGACTCGTCGCTCACGCACGGGCTCGCGAATGGGCTGTCGCGCTTTCCGGAGGAGATGGAGCGCCTCGAGGAGCTCGGGCGCGACAACCTCGCCGGCATCGCGGCGGCGATCGACGAGCTGCGGGATCGACGCGCGGTACGAGCCCGTCGGCGTCCTCGACGTCGCGACCCGCGAGCACGAGGTGGCCGACCTCGAGGAGCATGCGGAGGAGCTGCGGCGCTTCGGGCACGAGGCGGACTGGCTCGACGGCGAGGGCCGTCCGCGCGGAGATCGACTCGCCCACCTACCTCGGCGGGGTATGGAAAAAGACAGGCACCGCGATCCTCGACCCGGCTCGGCTGGCGTGGGGGCTCGCCGCCGCAGCGGAGTCGCTCGGAGCCAGGGTCTACGAGGCGACGCCCGTCCTCGGCATCGAGGCGGACGGCGCCGGCGTTTCGTTGCGCACCCTGAGTGGCCGGGTCCGCGCGCGACGCGCGGTGCTCGCGACCTCCGCGTTCCCGCCGATCGTCCGCTCGATCCGCCGCTACGTCGTCCCGGTCTACGACTACGTGCTCGTGACGGAGCCGCTTCGCGGAGCAGCGCGCCGCCGTGGGCTGGAAGAACCGCCAGGGCGCGGCCGACCCGGCAACCAGTTCCACTACTACCGGCTGACGAGCGACGATCGCATCCTCTGGGGCGGCTACGACGCCGTCTACAACTTCGCAACGGCCTGGGGCCGCACCTCGACCAGCGGCCGGAGACCTTCGAGATGCTCGGCCCGGAACTTCTTCGCCACCTTCCCGCAGCTGGAGGGAGTCAGGTTCACGCACCGGTGGGGAGGCGCCATCGACACGTGCAGCCGTTTCTGCATGACCTTCGGGAAGGCGCTCGGCGGGAGGGCGGTCTACGTCGTCGGGTTCACCGGCCTCGGCGTCGGTGCGAGCCGCTTCGGCGCGTGCGCGGCCCTCGACCTCGCGGACGGAGTCGAGTCCGAGCTGACCCGGCTTCGGCTCGTGCGGACGAAGCCCTTGCCGTTCCCGCCCGAGCCGATCCGCTGGGCCGGCATCACGCTGACCCGGAAGGCTCGCCCGCGCCGACCGGACCGGGCAGCGGAGCCTCTGGCTCAGGGCGCTCGACCGCATGGGCCTCGGCTTCGACAGCTAGCCGCGCCGTCCGGCGCACGGGCCATTCTCAGGGCCGTGAGCACTCCGGCCCGCATGCCCTGGTCGGGCGCGTCCTTCCTCGCGTACCTCGGCGGCTTCACGATTCTCGTCGCGACGGGCGCGTTGCTCGGTGTTCTCGCCAGCGACCGCGGCGCAGCGGGTTTCGTCCTGCTCGCCCTGCTCGTCCTGGCGGTCAGCCTCGTGCTCGCGTTCGGGGCGCTGATCACGGGACACCGGGTCACGGCGGGCCTCTTCGCGCTCACAGCCGTCGTCTCCGTGGTCGTCTTCGCCGGCTCGCTCTTGAACTGGTTCGGCTGGCTCGACAACCCGGACTTCGCCCTGAGCGGCTTCGACCTCGCCCGGTTCTTCCTCGAGCTCTTGGCGGTCGTCGCCTCCGCCTTCGCGCTTGCCGTCTTCCGGTTCCCGCTTTTCGTCTTGTTCCTCGCGGCGTCGATCTACTTCCTCGTTGCCGACCTGATCTCGAACGGAGGCGACTGGACGGCCATCCTCAGCATCCTGATCGGCCTCGTCTTCCTCGCCGCTGCCGTGGGCATCGACCTTGGGGAGTCGAGCTACTACGGGCTGTGGCTGCACGTGGCGGCCGGCCTCGTCATCGGAGGCGGGCTGCTCTGGTTCTTCCACGACGGGGACGTCGACTTCATCCTGGTCGCGGTGATCGCGCTCGCGTACATGGCGATCGGGGACGGGCTCGCGCGCTCGAGCTGGATCGTGCTCGGGGCGTGGGGCCTCCTCCAGACTGCCGAGCACTTCGCCGCCAAGTGGTCATCGGTCGGAGACGTCCTCTTCTTCTTCCTGCCGTTCCCCCTCTTCTCCGTTCCAGCAGCCCTCGTTCGACGAGACCCGGGGCCCATCGGCGCACGAGTGGGCCGGCCCCCTGGTGTTCATGGCGGCCGGGCTTCTCTTCATGGCGGTCGCGCTCTTCCTCGCGCGGCGCCGCCGGGACAACGTTCCGGCCGCGGGACTCCTCTAGCGCGACTCTCAGAATTCAGGGCATGAGGATCGGCGTTCTCGCCCTACAGGGGAACTTCCGCGAGCACATCGCGACGCTCGCGGGTCTCGGCGTGGAGGCGGTCGAGGTGCGCAAGCCCGAGCATCTCGAGGGTCTCGACGGTCTCGTCGTGCCGGGCGGCGAGTCGACCGCGATCGGCCGGCTGATCGGCCTTTACTCCTTCGAGGAGCCCCTGCGGAAGTTTCCGGGCGCCATGTTCGGCACCTGCGCCGGGATGATCCTCATGGGGCGCGACGGCCTCATCGGCCAGGTGGACATCGGCGTCGCCCGTAACGCCTACGGGCGCCAGGTGGCGAGCTTCGAGGCGGACTTTCCGCTCGAGGACGAGGAGAGGCCGCTGCGCGGGGTCTTCATCCGGGCCCCCCGCGTCACCGACGTCGGCGAAGGGGTGGAGGTCCTCGCGGAGCTCGAGGGCGATCCGGTCCTGCTCCGGCAGGGGAGGTTCCTGGTCGCCTCGTTCGATCCGGAGCTCACGAACGACAACCGTGTGCACCAGCGCTTTCTGGACCTCGTCAGGGAGGAGACGCATGTCGGGGCATAGCAAGTGGTCGAGCATCAAGCACAAGAAGGGCGCGGCGGACGCCAAGCGCGGCAAGCTCTTCTCCAAGCTCTCGCGCGCAATCATCGTCGCGGCGCGTGAAGGCGGGCCCGATCCCGACGCCAACGCGACTCTTGCGACCGCGATCCAGAAGGCACGCGACAGCTCGATGCCGAAGGACAACATCGAGCGCGCGATCGCAGCGCGGTGCCGGCACCTCCTCCGACGGCGAGGCGTACGAGCACATCACGTACGAGGGCTACGGCCCGAGCGGCGTTGCGCTCTTCGTCGAAGCGCTCACGGACAACCGAAACCGCACAGCGTCGGACGTGCGCCACATCTTCACCAAGAACGACGGCTCGCTCGGCGAGTCCGGCTCCGTCGCCTGGCTCTTCGAGCGCAAGGGTGTGATCCTCGTGCCCGAGTCGGCCGACGAGGACGAGCTCACGCTTGCCGCGGCCGACGGGGGAGCGGAGGACGTCGTCCGCGAAGGATCGAGCTTCGAGGTGATCTCGGCCCCGGACGATCTGCAGGCCGTCCGCGGTGCCCTCGAGGCGGCCGGGATCCGCTACGAGTCCGCCGATCTGACGATGCTTCCCAAGACCACAGTCCCCATCGAGGACGAGAGCGCGGCGAAGAAGCTCCTGAGACTCATGGACGCCCTCGAGGAGAACGACGACGTCCAGGACGTCTACGCGAACTTCGACATTCCCGAGCGCGTGCTCGAGACCGTCGCGACGTAGACAACTGGCAAGGGGGATTTCCTAATCCTTCCTGCACATTTCTGCCGATACGGGAGACGTGCGCGTAGAAGTGAGTGATCCAACCCTGCTCGAAGACCTGCGGGGCTATCTCCTCAAGAACGGCTGTCCGAGCGAGCCCCGGGCGGCCGACATCTGCGAGGTGCGAGTCCTGTGGTCGGAGGGCGACCGTTCTGACTCTGCGGACCGATTGAAGTCTTCGGGCACCTGCGCGAGTGGTGTGCCGAGCATCCAGGCGTCAAGGCGAACATCCTGACGGCATAGGCTCTGCACGCGGGGGCAGGAACGTCCGCTCCCGTGCGTAACCTCGATGCGTGAAGGTCCTCGGTATCGACCCGGGTACTGCAGCGTGCGGATACGGAATCGTCCACGCAAGCGGCGGCCGCCTCAAGGCGGTCGAGTTCGGGTGGTGGCAGACGCCTGCCCGAGAGCGGCCAGAGCTGCGCCTGAAGCAGATCCACGACGCGATCGCGGAGCTCATCGACCGGCACGAGCCGGAGGCGGTCGTCCTCGAGGAGTCTTTCGTCGGCGCCGACGCCCGCACCGCGCTCTCCGTCGGGCAGGCGCGCGGCGCCGCGCTCGTCGCCTGCGCGTCCGCAGGCGTGTTCTGCGCTGAGTACCCGCCCTCGAGCGTGAAGCAGGCGGTCTGCGGCTACGGCCGCGCCGAGAAGGCGCAGGTGCAGCGAATGGTGAAGGCGATCCTCGGGCTCGCCGAGCCTCCGAAGCCCCACCACGCATCCGACGCGCTGGCCGTGGCGATCTGCCATGCGCTCGCGCCGCCGCTCGCCGCCCTCGCCGGGAGCGCGCGGTGATCTCGCGGCTTCGCGGCAAGGCTGTCGCCTGGGACGCGGACGGCCTGGTCCTGGACGTGAACGGCGTCGGCTATCGCCTCTTCGCGACTCCGGCGGCGGTGAAGAAGGCCGACGGAGCGGAAGAGGTCGTCCTCGAGACGCATCTCCACGTGCGCGAGGACGCGATGCAGCTCTTCGGCTTCGCGGACCACGACGAGCGCGAGCTCTTCGAGCAGCTGCTCTCCGTCTCGGGAGTCGGTCCCAAGGTCGCGCTCGCGATCGTGTCCGGCTATTCGCCGGGCGAGCTTCGGCGCGCCATCGTCCGCGAGGACGACGCTCTCTTCCAGTCCATCCCGGGGATCGGCAAGAAGACGGCGCAGCGAGTCGTGCTCGAGCTGAAGGAGAAGATCGCACCGCTCGCCGCGGTCGACGCACCGCATCTCGGCGCCGGCGACGGGCACATCGTCGCCCGCGACGCGCTGGTCGAGCTCGGCTACTCCCCGGCCGAGGCCGAGCAGCGCGCTGGCCGCGGTCGATCCCGACCTCCCGCCGGCCGAGCGGGTGCGCGAGGCGCTCAGGGCGGCATGAGCGAGGAGCGCGTCACGACTGCCGTTCTCGTCCCAGAGGACGAGGAGTTCGACGGCTCCCTCCGTCCGCGCAGCCTGGACGAGTTCGTGGGCCAGGAGCGGATCAAGGAGCAGCTCGGCATCGTGCTCGAGGCCGCGAAGGGGAGAGGAGAGGCGCTCGACCACGTCCTCCTCGTCGGCCCGCCCGGCCTCGGAAAGACGAGCCTCGCCTACATCATCCGCGAGGAGCTCGGCGTCGGCATTCGCTCGGTGGCCGGCCCGGCCCTCGAGCGCAAGGGCGACATGGCGGCGATACTCACCTCGCTCGAGGAGCGCGACGTCCTCTTCGTGGACGAGATCCACCGGCTGAACCGCGCAGTGGAGGAGATCCTCTACCCGGCGCTCGAGGACTACCGGCTCGACATCATCGTCGGCCAGGGGCCGGCCGCGCGCACGCTCACGCTCGACCTGCCGCCGTTCACTCTTGTCGGCGCGACCACCCGCACGGGTCTGCTGACGACGCCGCTCCGTGACCGCTTCGGCATGACCTACAGGCTCGACTACTACGGCGCCGAGGATCTCGCGCGCATCGTTCGCCGCTCGGCGTGGATCCTCGGCGTGGAGATCGAGGACGAGGCCGCCGAGGAGATCTCTCGCCGCGCGCGCGGCACTCCGCGCGTCGCGAACAGGATACTGCGGCGGGTGCGCGACGTCGCTCAGGTCCGCCACGACGGAGCAGTGACTCTCGCCATCGCCCAGGAGGCGCTCGGCCTTCTCGAAGTCGACGAGGAGGGGCTCGAGCGCATTGACCGCGAGCTCCTGCGCGCGATCCTGGAGAAGTTCGACGGCGGCCCGGTCGGGCTCTCGACGCTCGCAGTCTCGCTCGGAGAGGAAACGGACACGATCGAGGACGTCTACGAGCCGTACCTCTTGCAGCTCGGCCTCATCCAGCGCACGCCGCGCGGCCGCGTGATCACGAAGCTCGGGCGCGCCCACGTAGGTGCGGCGGCCAAGGCCGAGTCCAGCCTCTTCTAGAGATCCGCCAGAATCTCGATGCGGTTGCCGAACGGGTCGCGCGTGTAGAAGCGGCTGCGGCCCTCGATCCGATCGTCCCATTCGACGTCATAGTGGTTCGAGGTGAGCCGTTCGGCGAGCTCGTCCAGCTCCGCAGAGCTGCTTACACGGAATCCCGGGTGCGGGCGCTTCGGCGGAAGGTGCGCATCGTCCACCCCGAGGTGGAGCTCCTGGCCGCCCGCCTGGAACCAGACGCCGCCGGCGCGCTGGAGTCCCTCCGGCCGCTGGACCTCCTCGAGCCCGAGGAGATCGCCGTAGAAGCGCCGCGCCTCGTCCTCGCCTCCTTCCCGAATGGTGAAGAACGCATGGTCGAGCCCGACGATCACCGGCGGTACTGGAGCTCGTGCCAGGACGGGACCGGCGCGAGCTCGAGCAGCGCGCGGCCTCCCCGCGGGTCCCGGTAGCCGAACTCGGAGCTGCGCTCGTCCCAGGCGACCTCGAGGAGGTTCTCCTTCACCCGGTGGTCGAGCCAGGCGCCACGGAAGATCAACTTTCGGAGCCAATACACGAGCGATTCGTCACCCATGACGGCCAGGCGCTCCCAGTTGTGGACGAGGTAGTCGCCGAGCTCCGACTGCGGGTCCGCGATGCGTCCGTGCGCGGTCAGCTCGACGAGGTCGGCGGTCTCGTCCTCCTCGAGCTCGCCTGCCTCCACGAGGCCGAGCTTCACGGCCGCTGCGTTCACGCGCTGCTCGAAATCCGTCTGGTTGAAGCTGAACCGATAGCCGAGGAACTCGACGACGAAGTCGTCGCCGGAGAGATAATTGGTCTCGGACACCGGGCCTGAGAATACCGTCCGACCCGCGCTCTACGGTCTGTTACATGTACGAGGGCACGTGGAGGATGACTCCGTGCCCCCGCCCCGAGGTCACGGCGCTGGCAAGCGCGCTCGGCCTCTCCGAGACGACGGCCAGCGTGCTCGTCAGGCGGGGGTATTCCGACCCTGCGCACGCGCGGGCCTTCCTCGAGGCCGACATCCCCGAGCACGACCCGTTTCTCCTCGGCGACATGGAGGCAGCCTGCGCGGCTATCCGCGCGGCGATTGCCGACGAGAAACCGATCTGCGTGCACGGCGACTACGACGTCGACGGCATCTGCGCCACGGCTCTCGCAGTCACTGTGCTGCGCGAGCTCGGCGCGGAGGTCTCCTGGCATCTGCCGAGCCGCTTCGAAGAGGGCTACGGCCTGTCCGGCGAAACGCTGACGCGCCTCGCCGGCGAGGAAACCGGGTTGGTCCTCACGGTCGACTGCGGGATCACGGCGGTCGAAGAGGTCGCGCACGCCAAGGAGCTGGGGCTCGACGTCGTCGTCACCGACCACCACCGTCCGGGCGAGACGCTTCCCGACTGCCCCGTCGTCGCGACGCGTCCTTCCGACTATCCGTTCCCCGAGCTCTGCGGAACCGGTGTCGTCTACAAGCTGGCACAGGCCCTCGGCGCAACCGGCCTCGACCGCCGGCTCGACCTCGTCGCGCTCGCCACGGTCGCGGACGTCGTCCCGCTTCTCGACGAGAACCGGGGCCTGGTCGCCGCGGGCCTGAAGCGGCTCGCAGTGACGACGAACCCCGGCCTGCGTGCGCTCATGCGAGCCGCGCGGGTCGATCCCGCGACCGTCGATGCGGGTGCGATCGGCTTCCGCCTTGCGCCGCGGATCAACGCCGCAGGACGGCTCGGGCACCCCGGTACCGCGCTCGAGCTCCTCCTGACGGACGACCCGAAGGAAGCCGACCGGCTCGCGGGCGAGCTCGAGACCCTCAACCGTGACCGCCAGGCGGTCGAGGACCGGATCCTTCGTGAGGCTCTGGCCCAGGTTGCCGAGTGGCCGGAGGCAAAGCAGCGCCGCCGGGGCTACGTGCTTGCGGGCGAAGACTGGCACCGCGGGGTGATCGGGATCGTCGCGTCACGACTCGTCGAGCGCTTCCACCGCCCGGTCGTGCTCATCGCGGGCGGCGACGAGGAGTGGACGGGCTCCGGTCGGTCGATCCCGGCTTTCGACCTCCACGGCGCGCTGGGCGCGTGCGCCGGCCTGCTCGGCCGCTGGGGTGGACACAGGGCGGCCGCCGGCCTCTCCATCCGTTCGGAGAACGTCGAGGCGTTCGCCGAGGCTTTCGCCGCATGGGCGGCGGAGGAACTCGCGGAGGAAGATCTCGCGCCTGTCGTGCGCGTGGACGCCGTCGTGCGCGGCACCGAGTTGACGCTCGACCTCTGCTCGGAGCTCGAGCGGCTGGCGCCGTTCGGGTTGGGGAATCCAGGCGTCACGCTCCTCGCCGTGGACTGTGAGATCTCCGAGCTCGGCGCCGTGGGAGAGGGCAAGCATCTCAAGCTCGCAGTGACTGCCGACGGAGCCCGGTCCGGGGCGATCGCCTTCGGGCAGGGAAGCCAGCTCGACCGCTACCGGCGGCAGGTGCGATACGACGTCGCCTTCAAGCTCGCGGCGAACCAGTGGAACGGGGCGGTGTCGCCGCAGCTCGTCGTCAAGCGGATCTTCGACACGCCCGAGCGCTTCGAGGACCTGCGCCTCGCGCTCGTCGCCGAGTGGAAGGCGGGCCCGGCGGAGTGGTCGGAGTTCGCCCGCGGCGTCTTCACCGAGCTCGGCGTTGCGGAGGGCGGGTCATGGCGCTCGCTCGTCGAGTCGGAGACCTTCCTCACCGCTCTGAAGGAGCCGATGTCCCTGGCGGCATAGGTAGTTCCGGAGGCAGCCCTCGCTAGAATGGGTTCATGGCGGATACGGTTCTGACAGCTTCCGCCGAGCGGCATCACGAGGCGTTCGAGGAGCTGCTCTCGGAGGTCGAGGAGTACAACCCCGAGGTCGATCGGGACCTGCTCGAGCGCGCGTACCGGTTCGCCTGCGAGGCGCACGAAGGCCAGCAGCGCAGGAGCGGGGAGGACTTCGTCCTCCACCCGATCGGCGTGGCGAAGATCCTGGCGGAGCTCGGGAGCGACGAGTCCACACTCGCCGCCGGGCTCGTGCACGACGTCGTCGAGGACACTCCCGCGACGATCGAGGAGGTCCGCGCCGAGTTCGGCGACGACGTCGCGACGCTCGTCGAGGGCGTCACGAAACTGACGCGAATCCAGTTCCAGAGCCGCGAGCAGGCCCAGGCCGAGAACTACCGCAAGATGATCGTGGCGATGGCGCAGGACCCGGACGTCATCCTCATCAAGCTCGCCGACCGCCTTCACAACATGCGGACGATCGAGTACCTCGGAAAGCAGAAGCAGCTGCAGAAGGCGCGCGAGACGCTCGAGGTCTACGCGCCGCTCGCGCATCGCCTCGGCATCCACTCCATCAAATGGGAGCTCGAGGACCTCGCCTTCGCGACGCTGCATCCGCGGAAGTACTCGGAGATCCAGGCGATGGTCAACCAGCGCCGAGCCGATCGCGAGAAGTTCGTCGAGTCCGCCGGCAAGAACCTGACGAAGGAGCTCGAGAAGGTGGGCATCCCGGCGGAGATCTCCTTCCGCGCAAAGCACTTCTATTCCATCTACGAGAAGATGGCCAAGCGCGGGAAGGAGTTCAACGAGATCTACGACCTGACCGCGATGCGCGTCCTCGTCCACCACGAGGGCAAGGAGGGCGAGCGCGACTGCTACGGGGCCCTCGGCGTCATCCACTCCCTCTGGAAGCCCATGCCCGGCCGCTTCAAGGACTACGTGGCCATGCCCAAGTTCAACATGTACCGCTCCCTGCACACGACGGTGATCGGGCCGGAGGGGAAGCCGCTCGAGATCCAGGTGCGGACGCGCGAGATGCACCGCACCGCCGAGTACGGCATCGCCGCACACTGGCTCTACAAGGGGAAGAAGGGCAAGAAGGCCGAGGCCGACCAGCTCGCCTGGATGCAGCAGCTCGCGGACTGGCAGGCGGAGGAATCCGATCCGCGCGAGTTCCGGCGCGCCTTCCCGGAGCTCGCCTCCGACGAGGTGTACGTCTTCACGCCCAAGGGCGAGGTCAAGAACCTCCCTGCGGGCGCGACCCCGATCGACTTCGCCTACTCGGTGCACACCGACGTGGGCCATCGCACCGTCGGCGCGAAGGTGAACGGGCGCATCGTCCCGCTTCACTACCGCCTGCAAAGCGGAGACTTCGTCGAGATCCTCACCTCGAAGGGAGCAGGGCGCGGCCCTTCGCGCGACTGGCTTTCTCTCGCCACCTCATCGCGCGCACGCAACAAGATCCGCCAGTGGTTCAGCCGCGAGACGCGGGAGGGAACCGAGCACCGCGGCCGCGAGAGCCTCGAAAACGCCCTCAAGCAGCACAACCTTCCGTACAAGAAGCTCGCGGGCTCCCCGCTGCTCGCTCAGATCATCCGCGAGATGGGCTTCAAGAAGGCCGAGGACTTCTACCTCGCTCTCGGCTCCGGAAAGCTCCAGGTCTCGCAGGTCGTGAACAAGGTGCTCGGGCGGCTCAAGACCGAGGAGGTCGTCCACGAAGAGCCGGTCCCGTTCAAGCCGAAGGCCCGCGAGGCCGTCGCGTCACAGAACTTCGGCATCTCCGTGCCGGGCGTCGAGGACGTGCTCGTCCGCCTCGCCAAGTGCTGCACGCCGGTGCCGGGAGACGAGATCGCCGGCTACATCTCGCTCGGCAAAGGCATCACGATCCACCGCCTCGACTGCCCGAACGTGAAGGCGCTCATGCGCAACCCGGAGCGCTTCACCGACGTGGCCTGGGACGGCGGCGCCTCGCAGAGCTTCCGCGTCCAGATCGCCGTCGTCTCGTGGGACCGCCCGCGCCTCCTCGAGGACGTCGCCCGGACCTTCGCGGAGCACGGCGCGAACATCGTCGAGTACGGCGGACATGTCGAGGATCAAATGGCGAAGAACTGGTACGTCGCCGAGGTCGGGGACATCAAGGCCCTCCGCGGTCTTCTGAACGCGCTTCGCAACGTCGACTCGGTCTTCGACGCCTACCGCGTTACGCCGTCGTAGACAGGGCACCCGAGGGCCCAAATGTCCCTCGTTCGAGGGACATTTCACTCGTTCGAGGGATCAAGTTCGGCCGTTTCGTCACCCGTTCGGGGGATTCGGGGCATGAGCTGTCACGCACGATCTATCGGAGCGTCATGCGGCCCGCGCGACACGACCCACTTCTCTCAGGGCTCAATCCTGCTGCGGCGGCCTTCGAGTTCGCCGTCGTCTGGCTGACGATGGCCGGCTTTGCCCTCACGGCGATTCCGGCCGAGATCGCCCGCGACGATTGGCTCACCTTCGCCATCCTCGTCCCGATCATCGCCGCGGTCCACCTCGTCGGTGCCGAGCGCCAGAAGCATCAAGGATCGCACCTCTCGCTCGCGCCGATCTTCGCCGCGGCGCTTCTTCTGCCGCCTGCGCTCACCACGCTCGCGATCGTCATCGCCTTCGTGCCGGAGACGGTCCGCGCGCGTCCGCGCTGGTACATCGCGGTCTTCAACGTCGCGAACTTCGTCGGCCCGGCACTCCTCGCGCGTGCGTGCTTCGATGTCGTCGGCGGAACCGGGGACACCGCCTGGGCTCTCGCGGCATCGGCCGGAATCGCCGCTTTCATCGTCTCTCAGTACACCGTGCTCGCGGTCATGCTCCGCCTTGCGCGCGGCGTTCGGATGTTGGACACGGTCCGGTTGGACTGTGTCCTCATCGACGCGGGGCTCGTCTCGCTCGGGGCGGTCGCGGCGGCGCTCTGGGAGATCAACCAGGGGCTCGTCGCCCTGACGCTTCTGCCGCTCGCGCTTGCCTATCGCTCGCTTGCGATCCCCGGCCTCGTCGAGGCGACGCGGATCGAGCCGAAGACCGGCCTCTACAACATGCGTCACTTCCAGAGCGTTCTTTCCCAGGAGCTCCAGCGCGCAGGGCGGTTCGAGCGGCCGCTCGCCGTGCTCATGATCGACGTCGACCACCTGCGCGAGATCAACACGACGCGCGGCCACCTCGCGGGGGACAGGGCCCTGAAGTCGGTTGCGAATGCGTTGCAGAGCGCGACGCGGGAGTACGACGTCCCGGCGCGCTTCGGGGGCGACGAGTTCTGCGTCGTCCTTCCCGAGACCGACCTCGAAGGCGCCCTCGTCGTTGCCGAGCGCATCCGGAGCTTCGTCGAAAGCTCGTCCTCCGATCCGAAGGTCACGGTGTCCGTCGGGGTCGCCACGCACAGGGGAGGGGGACGACGACCGAGGCGCTCGTCGCGCTCGCCGACCGCGCCGCCTACCGGGCGAAGTTCAGCGGCCGGAACGCTGTCGCCGTGCCCACCCGAAGGAAACCCGGTCGACGAGGCCGAGCGCGTCCTGTACGACGCCTCGCGCTAGCCGTGATCAGCGCTTCAGCAACCCTCGAGCCGGGCCGATAACCCTCTGATGCTGCGGAGGTCGTTCCCTGCCACCCTTGCCGTCATCGCCGGCTGCGCGGCCGTGCCGGTCGTCCTCCTCGGGCTCTTCGGCAAGGTGATGTTCATGCCGCCGATGTGGGTGCATTTCTACGGCGTCGGCGTAACCGCCCTCGTCGCAATGGCCGCCGCGGTCTTCCTCATGGTCGCCGGCGCCAGGCAGAAGACGCGCGCACGGTGGTCGTCGCAGGCGGCTTCGCGCTCATGGCGGCGCTGCTCGCCGTTCACGGGCTCATGACGCCCGGCGTCCTGGTCGGCATGAACGGCCTCATCTCCGTCACGGGCGCGGCAACGCTCTCGGTCGGAGCGGCTGTGCTCGCGCTGTCGGTGCTTTCGCCCTTCGCTTCGCCGACGGCCATCCCGCGGGTGCTCGCCGTCCAGGCTGCCATCGCGGTGACGATCATCACGGTCAGCCTCATCGGCGCGCTCGTCCCGAGCGTCGTCCCTGCGGTTCCCGCGCCGCGCTCGACGCCCGCGCTTCTCCTGCTCGCCGTCACCCTCGTCCTCTACGGGTGGCTCGCCGTCCGCGCCGCGAACACCTTCCTGCTCACCCGCCGGCTCGCCGACCTGGCGGTCGTTCTCGGGCTCGATGCTCCTCGCAGCGGCGACCTACGGCGCGCTCATCCTCACCTTCATGGATCTCGGCTGGTGGTTCGGCCACATGTTCGAGGTGCTCGGCATCGCGCTCGTCGGAGCCTCGCTCGCGTACGACCTTCACCGCGGCCGGCGCTCGCGTCCTCTCGTCGGCGATCTGCGCGCGAGCGAGATCGTCTCGTCGGAGGAGGCGTTCTTCGGTGCGCGCGTCCGGGCGCTCATGGTCACGCCTCGGGGCGAAGGACACGTCCACGGAGGAGCACACACGCCGCGTCGCCACGCTCGCCGTCGAGATCGGCGAGCAGATGGGCCTCTCGCGCACGCGCCTGCGAAGCATGGCGATCGGCGGCCTCCTGCACGACATCGGCAAGCTCTCCATCCCTGACGCGATCCTGCAGAAGCCAGGGCCGCTCGACGACGACGAGTTCGCCGTCATCAAGACCGCATCCCGAGCGCGGACGCGAGTTGCTCGAGGAGCTCGGCGGCTTCGACGAGAGCGTCACCCGTCTCGTGCTCGACCATCACGAGCGCCTCGACGGCCGCGGCTACCCGCGTGGCCTGTGGCCGACGACCTCGACCTCGCGACCCGGATCCTCGCGGTCTGCGACGTGTACGACGCCCTCGTCTCGCCCCGCGTCTACCGCGACGCGTGGCCCGTCGAGAAGGCTCTCGCGCACCTCCAGTCCGAGGCGGACACGAGCTTCGACGCGCGTTGCGTGACGGCGCTCATCCTCGTTCTCGCGGGGAGGCCGTCCGAGCAGTCCAACGGCGCGGTTCAGGGGCTCGGCCCGCTGGGCGCGCGCCTCGCCTTCCCGAGCTAGGGCTCGTCAGTGCCCGTGATGGGCGTGCACGACCGCGTGCCCGCGGCCCGCGTGCGATCAGCGCCCTGTTCACCGGGAAGGCGGCGACGAAGGCAATGGCGAGGGCGATGGCGAGGCTGCCCCAGAAGAGGAGGTCTTCGAGACCGGCGTCCATCGCGCCGGGCCAGATGAGGATGATCGTGTTGTCGACGATCTCCATGACCGCGATCGAGAGCGTGTCGGACACAAGCGCTAGCCCGACCGCGGTGGCGAAGGCGATTCCCCCGCGAAGAAGCGGGACGAGCGTGAACGAGTAGCCGAAGATGAACGCGAGGACGATCGCGATCGCGATCGACGCGGCGTTGCCCCACCCGAGGGCGGTCGCGATCACGAGGCCGAGGATCTCGCCGATCGCGCAGCCGGTGAGGCAGTGCAGCGTTGCCGAGAACGCGAGCCGGTTCAGGCTTGCCACGGCACGCCGCCGGTGTCCCAGCCGACGAGGCTGTGCGGGGAGATGAGGACCGCCACGCGCTCGAGCAGCGCGCTGTCTTCGACCCCGAAGGCGGCCGGGGTATCGGAGTCGATGTCGATTTCGCCGACGACCTTGCCCTCGTAGACGATGGGCACGACGATCTCGCTTCGCGTCGAGGGGAAGCAGGCGAGGTAGCGCTCGTCGGCGTTCACGTCGTCGACGACCTCCGTCTGGCCGCTCGCGGCTGCCGCGCCGCACACCCCCTGGCCGATCGGGATCCGGACGTGGTCGGTGGCCTGAGGCCCTTTCCACGGCCCGAGCACGAGGTCTCCCTCCTCGACGAGGTAGATGCCGATCCACGAGTAGTGGTCGAAGCGGTCGTGCAGGACATCGACCGTCTGGCGGAGGACCTCGTCGGCCTCTGATTCCCTGTTGACGATTCGGTCGACCGCCTCGAGTGCCCCGGAGTAGTGGCTCATGACGGGATCGCGCTCTCGAGGTCGGCGCCTTCGAACGCCGCGACCGCGTCTCGGTAGTCCTCCGGAACGGGATGCGGGCGGCGTTCCGCGAGGTCGACGAGGACGAGGGTCTGCTCCGCGGTGCACATGAGCGCGTCGTCATCCACGCGGTAGGCCGCATATTCGCCCGTCACGCTGGAGCGGCCGATCCGCTTCGTCCGCACGAAGACCTCGAGCAGGTCGTCGAACCCGGCCGGAGCCTCGTAGAGAACGTTGCAGGCGCGCATGACGAACTCGCAGGCGGCGAGGTCGGCGTCCAGCCGGCCAGGTGCCGCAGGTACTCGACCCCGCGCGTCGTCGAAGTAGGGCAGATAGCCGCCCGTAATAGACGATTCCCTGGGCGTCGGTGGTCAGAAAAGCCCGCGCGGGTGA
>CAVYAJ010000050.1:0-63216 GCA_963766155.1 uncultured Actinomycetes bacterium
AAGTACAACGCTGCGATCGACGACATCAAGGAGCGTCACAAGAAGAGGCTGGCCAGCCCGTCCTCGTAGGTATCGATCTCCGTCGAGGTGTCGCGAGCACCTCTCCGAGGCTGCTCGAGCGCCAGGGGCATCCCGCACAACGTGCTTGAACGCGAAGCAGCACGAGCAAGAGGCCGACATCATCAAGGACGCGGGCGGAGCGCGGCGCGGGTCACGATCGCGACGAACATGGCGGGTCGCGGGGTCGACATCAAGCTGGGCGAAGGCGTGCGTGAGCTCGGCGGCCTCTACGTGCTCGGCACCGAGCGTCACGAGGCGCGCCGGATCGACAACCAGCTCCGCGGCCGTTCGGGCCGCCAGGGCGACCCGGGGGAGTCGCGCTTCTATCTCTCCGCGCAGGACGACCTCGTGCGCCTCTTCGCCGGCGACCGGATCTACAAGATCATGGAGCGCTTCAACCTCCCGGACGAGGAGCCGATGGAGCGGAAAATCCTCTCGAACCAGATCGAGAACGCGCAGAAGAAGGTCGAGGAGCAGAACTTCGTGTCGCGCAAGAACGTCCTCAAATACGACGACGTCATGAACGTGCAGCGCATGGTCATCTACGAGCAGCGCCGCGGCGTCCTCGAGGGAGAAGACCTCTCGGAGGAGATCCAGGAGTGGATCGACGACGTCATCGAGACGACGTCTTGAACCACACCCAGTCCGAGTACCAGGAGGAGTGGGACCTGGACGCCCTCTTCGCGGAGATGCAGGCGCTCTACGACCCCGAGCTCGACCCGGGGGAGTTCCACATCGACGGAGGCACCTCCCAGGCGGACCTCGTTGCCGAGTTCCAAGATGACGCGCGCAGCGTCTACGAGGACAAGGAGGAGGAGCTCGGCGCTGAGCTCATGCGCGAGGTCGAGCGCTTCCTCATCCTCCAGGTGGTCGACCTGCGCTGGCGCGAGCACCTCGACTCGATGGAGTACCTGCGCGACGGCATCCATCTCCGCGCGATGGCGCAAAAGGATCCGCTCGTCGAGTACCGCTCAGAAGGGGCACGCGATGTTCGAGGAACTGGGGGCGATCATCCGCGATGAGGTCGTGCGCCACCTCTTCCACGTCGAGGTGCAGCCCGAGGAGGCCGAGCAGCTGCAGCCGGCCGCCTCTCCGGATTCAGAGCGGCTCTCGTACGAGCACGAGGCGCTCGCCGGTGCCGACGCGATCGCTGCAGCGGGCGGAAACGGCTCGGGGAACGGCGGTGGCGCGGCGTTCACGGCGGCGCGGTCGGCGCGGGCGCGACATCGGTCGCCACCGGCCAGCGCACGGTTTCCGCAGACCAGAAGGTTGGCCGCAACGACCCCTGCTGGTGCGGGCGGTAAGAAATTCAAGAAGTGCCACGGCGCTTAAGTCGCCGACATGAAAAGTAGGCCGCCCGCGGCCGTGCTCGAGTTCGTTCCATCCGAGCTCCCACGGCCGCCCGCTCGGGTGCTCGAGGTGGGCTGCGGGTCGGGCGAGTTGGCCACCGCGTTAGCCGACGGCGGCTACGACGTTCTCGCAATCGACCCGGAAGCGCCTGACGGCCCGCTCTACCGTCCCACGAGGATCGAGGACTTCGACTCGACCGAGACCTTCGACGCTGTGATCGCGCAGCTTTCGCTTCATCACGTCACCGACCTCGCCGTCGCGTTGGACAAGGTGGTGGACGTACTCTCCGACGAGGGGCGGGTGGTGATCGACGATTTCGGCTGGGAGCGGCTGAACGAGCGTTCCGCCGAGGACGTCGGAATCCGCTTCGACGAGTGGCATGACAAGCACGAGCACCTACACACCGCGGAAGCGATGCTCACGGAGCTGGACGAGCGGTTCGTCCGCCGCACGTTCTCCTGGGAGCCGTTTCTCTTTCGCGAAGCACGCCACGTCCTTGACGAGGCGCGAGAGCGGAAGCTGATTGCCAAGGGTCGCCTTCGCGCCCTCGGCTTCCAGTACGTCGGGGAACGCTGACGCTACGATCCACTCATGGCCGAGCGCGCCGCCGTCGAGCGAGAACTGGAGGAGATCAGGGCCCAGCTGGACTGGGTCCGTGATTACCTTTGACCCGGATGCCCTGAGCATCCGAGCCGGCGAGCTCGAGGAGGCCATGGCTGCGCCCGGCTTCTGGGACGACCAGCAGCAAGCGCAAAGATCTCGTCCGAGCATGCGCGCCTCACACGCCGGCGCGAGCGCTACGACAGCCTCACGCAGGAATCCGCCGACCTGAACGAGCTCATCGCGCTCGCCTCGGACGACGGCGAGCTGGACGAGGTGGCCGAGAGCGTCGCGGGCCTCAAGCTGGAGCTCGACCGGCTGCAGGAGGAGGCGCTCTTCTCCGGCGAGTACGACCCGGGCGACGCGGTCGTCTCGATCCACGCGGGGGAAGGGGGGACCGACGCGCAGGACTGGGGGGAGATGCTGCTGCGCATGTACCTCCGCTGGGCCGAGGGGCGCAGGTTCAAGACCGAGCTCCTCGAGGCCTCGCCGGGGGAGGAGGCCGGCCTCAAGTCGGCGACCTTCACGGTCTCGGGAGAGAACGCCTACGGCGTGCTGAAGGCCGAGCGCGGCGTGCACCGGCTCGTCCGCCTCTCGCCGTTCGACCAGGCGCATCGCCGGCACACGTCGTTCGCCCAGGTGATCGTCAGCCCGCTGCTCTCCGACGACTCGGCGATCGACATCGACGAATCCGATCTGCGAATCGACACGTACCGGGCGAGCGGGGCCGGCGGCCAGCACGTGAACAAGACCGACTCGGCGGTACGCATCACGCACCTCCCGACCGGGATCGTGGTCAGCGTCCAGAACGAGCGCTCGCAGCTCTCCAACAAGAACACCGCGATGAAGATCCTTCGCAGCCGCCTCGCCGAGGTCGAGCAGGAGCAGCGCGAGGAGGAGCTGGCGCGCGAACGCGGCGAGGTCATGACTACCGGCTTCGGAAGCCAGATCCGCAGCTACGTGCTCCACCCGTACCAGCTCGTCAAGGATCACCGGACGGACGTCGAGGAGGGCAACACGCAGGGCGTCCTCGACGGGAACATCGATCCGTTCATCCAGGCCTACCTGCTGCAAACCGCCGCGCAGAACGGGGGGTAACCGTCGAGGGGGCCCGACCTTTGCGCTAAACTGCGGCGCTGGCAATCCAGGACCGGCGCGCCCAGGCCCAGGGCGCCCCCCAGCCCATTCCGGTGCAGGAAATCGACCTCTCAGAACGCGTCTCCGAAGCCCCCGAGGCCCCTGCGACGGCACCCGTGAACGGAGACGCGCCGGCACCGACACCGGGCGGCGCACCGATGATCGTCTTCGAGGAGGTGCGCAAGGTCTACGAGCCGCGCATCGTCGCCCTGCGCGACGCCTCGTTCGTCATCGAGAAGGGCGAGTTCGTCTTCCTCGTCGGGCCGTCGGGGTCGGGAAGTCGACGATCATGCGACTCCTTTTGAAGGAGCTCGAGCCGACGTCCGGGCGCATCATCGTGGGCGGACGTGAGCTGGGGCGCCTGAAGAACTCGAAGGTGCCGATGCTGCGCCGGAACATCGGCTGCGTCTTCCAGGACTTCAAGCTTCTCCACAACCGCTCGGCGGCCGAGAACATCGCCTACGCGCTGAAGGTACAGGGCGAGTCGTCCCGCGCGATCCGCCAGAAGGTGCCGGAGGTGCTCGCGCTCGTCGGCCTCTCCGGGAAGTCGAATCAGCTCCCCGACGAGCTCTCCGGTGGCGAGCAGCAGCGCGTCTCGATCGCGCGCGCGTTCGTCAACCATCCGCCGCTCCTCATCTGCGACGAGCCCACGGGGAACCTCGACCCGGACACGTCGGTCGGGATCATGCAGCTCCTCTACCGCATCAACCGCACCGGGACGACGGTCGTCATGGCGACCCACGACCGCGAGATGGTCGACAAGATGCGCAAGCGTGTGATCGCGCTCGACAACGGCGACGTGATCCGCGACGAGCGCCGCGGCCAGTACACGACGGAGTAATGCCGAGGGCCAGGCTCTTCTTCAGCGAGGCGTTCCGCTCCATCGGCGCGAACCTCTCGACGACCGTCGCCGCGACGATGACCGTCCTGATCGGGATGTTCCTGCTTGGCCTCTTCATCGCCCTCTTCTCCTGGGTCAACTCGTGGACCGACCACGTCCGCAAGGACGTCGTCGTGAAGGTCTTCTTCCAGCAGCAGCCCGAGGCGACGGAGGCGCAGATCAACGACCTTCGCGTGAAGCTCAAAAGCTACCCGGAGACGAAGACCGTGATCTTCGTCCCGAAGGAAGAGGCGCTCAAGCGGATGACGACGAAATACCCGGAGCTCATCCAGGGGCTCGTCGGCAACCCGCTGCCGGACGCCTTCGAGGTGACACCCAATGACGCCGACCAGGTGTCGGCCCTCGCGAACCGGCTCGATCCGCTCCCGCCGGGGGTGGAGAAGGTCGACTACGCGCAGAAGAAAACGGAGCGGATCCTCTCGGTCACGAACGTGATCAAGTACATCTTCCTGCTCGGGTCGGTGATCTTGATGATCGCCTCGACGATCCTGATAGCGAACACCATCCGTCTCTCGATCTTCTCCAGGCGGCGAGAGGTCGAGGTGATGAAGCTCGTCGGAGCGTCGAACTGGTTCGTGCGCGGGCCGTTCATGCTCGAGGGAATGATCGCGGGCTGATCGGGGCGATGACCGCGATTGTCTTGCTCGTCCTCGCGAAGGAGGTATGCTCCCCGTCATCAAGGGGCACAGCTCGACCTTCAGCGAGGAGGACGTCCACGCCTTGAGCTTCCCGGTGACCGCGCTCATCCTCCTCGGCGTCGCCCTCGCCGTCGGCGCCGCCGGCTCCGGAATCACGCTGCGGCGCTTCCTCCGGGTCTGACTGGCTCCCGCGTATCTCACGCCGCGGCCAATGGAGACGTGCGGGTGGAATTGCCCTAATCATCCTCCTGCTCAGGGTTGACTCGGGCTCGGGCTCTTCCTGACGCGCTCGGGCGGCCTCGCCGGGAACTCGACCCAACCGGTTGCGCGTCCGACGCCGGCGGATGCGGTCGCCGAGGTGCGCGAGCAGCTGGTCGATAACTACTACCGCGAGCTCGGGCCGAAAGTGCTCTCCCGGGCGACCATCCCGAGCTCCTCGAGGCGCTCGGCGATCCGAACACGGAGTACCTGACGGCCGCCGCGTATACGTCGCTGAAAACCGAACCACGAGGAGCTCTCGGCGTCGGCCTCACTGTCGAGCCTTCCCGTGCGGGCCTCGTCTCACCTCGGCTCTGCGAGGCCCGGCGGACAGGCGGGAGTCCGGCCGGGCGACATCATCGTCAGGATCGAGGCCGGCCCGCCGGGCGGCTGACCTTCGACCAGTCGGTCAACCTGATCAAGGGGGAGAAGGGCACCGTCGTCCACCTGACCGTCAGGCGGAGGAACGGCCGCCAACTGAGCTTCACGGTGGTCCACTCCGACGTCGCCGTGCCGTCGCTCTCGTCGCGGCTCGTCAAGTTCGCCGGCACGAAGATCGGCTACGTCAGGCTCCAGTCGTACCCGGGCTCGAGCGCGCAGCGCGTGAACGACGCGACCAGGCGCTCGTCGGGAAGGGAGCAAAGGGCATCATCCTCGACCTCCGCGACACCCTGGCGGCCTTCTCACCGAAGCCGTGCGCACCGCCTCGGTCTTCCTCGACCGAGGTGTCGTCTGCACGGTGTCGGGCCTGCATCAGGAGGAGACCGTGTACGAGGGAGCGCGGCGCGGAGTTCCGCGGCTGCCGGTGACCGTGCTCGTGAACGGAGGGAGCGCGAGCGCCGCCGAGATCGTGGCCGCCGCGCTTGCCGACAACGAGCGCGCGGTGATCGTCGGGAAGCGCACGTACGGCAAGGCCTCGGTGCAGTCGATCAGGCCCCTGTCCGCGGGCCGCGCCCTCAAGCTGACGACAGCTACCTATCTCACGCCGTCGGGAACGACATCGCCGGGCGAGGCATTCGGCCATCCGTGAAGGTGGACAACAATCCACTGACGGAGCGTGACGAGATGATCCAAGCGGCCGAGCGCGTGCTCGCCGAGCAGTTCGCCGCGTAGCTGGCAGTGGAGATCCTTGTCGCCGAGCTTGCCAGGCGCGGCAAGCTCCTGGTGGGCGAGCCGTTCTTCGAGGTCGCCGGCGGACGCATCGCCGCTCCCCTTGCGGTCGACCGTGACGGGGACGCCGCCCTCGAAGAACGGCTCGCCCACCAGGAGCTTCCCGCGCCTGGCAAGCTCGGCGACAAGGGTCTCCACTGCCAGCTACGCGGCGAACTGCTCGGCGAGCACGCGCTCGGCCGCTCGGATCATCTCGTCACGCTCCGTCAGCGGATTGTTGTCCACCTTCACGGATGGCCGAATGCCTCGCCCGGCGAGGTCCGTTCCCGACGGCGTGAGATAGGTAGCCGTCGTCAGCTTGAGGGCGCGGCCCGCGGACAGGGGCCTGATCGACTGCACCGAGGCCTTGCCGTACGTGCGCTTCCCGACGATCACCGCGCGCTCGTTGTCGGCAAGCGCGGCGGCGACGATCTCGGCGGCGCTCGCGCTCCCTCCGTTCACGAGCACGGTCACCGGCAGCCGCGGGAACTCCGCGCCGCCACTCACCTCGTACACGGTCTCCTCCTGATGCAGGCCCGACACCGTGCAGACGACACCTCGGTCGAGGAAGACCGAGGCGGTGCGCACGGCTTCGGTGAGAAGGCCGCCAGGGTTGTCGCGGAGGTCGAGGATGATGCCCTTTGCTCCCTTCCCGACGAGCGCCTCGGTCGCGTCGTTCACGCGCTGCGCGCTCGAGTCCGGGAACGACTGGAGCCTGACGTAGCCGATCTTCGTGCCGGCGAACCTGACGAGCCGCGACGAGAGCGACGGCACGGCGACGTCGGAGCGGACCACCGTGAAGCTCGAGCCGGCGGCCGTTCCTCCGCCTGACGGTCAGGTGGACGACGGTGCCCTTCTCCCCCTTGATCAGGTTGACCGACTGGTCGAAGGTCAGCCGCCCGGCGGGCCGCCCCTCGATCCTGACGATGATGTCGCCCGGCCGGACTCCCGCCTGTCGCGCCGGGCCTCGCAGAGCCGAGGTGACGACGAGGCCCGCGCGGGACGGCTCGACGGTGAGGCCGACGCCCGAGTAGCTCCTCGCGGTCCGGTTCTTCAGCGACGTATACGCGGCGGCCGTCAGGTACTCGGTGTTCGGATCGCCGAGCGCCTCGAGGAGCTCGGGGATGGTCGCCCGGGAGAGCACTTTCGGCCCGAGCTCGCGGTAGTAGTTATCGACCAGCTGCTCGCGCACCTCGGCGACCGGATCCGCCGGCGTCGGACGCGCGACCGGTTGGGTCGAGTTCCCGGCGAGGCCGCCCGAGCGCGTCAGGAAGAGCCCGAGCCCGAACGCAACCCCGAGCAGGAGGATGATTAGGGCAAATCCACCCGCACGTCTCATTGGCCGCGGCGTGATTATACGCGGGGGCCAGTCAGACCCGGAGGAAGCGCCGCAGCGTGATTCCGGAGCCGGCGGCGCCGACCGCGAGGGCGACGCCGAGGAGGATGAGCGCGGTCACCGGGAAGCTCAAGGCGTGGACGTCCTCCTCGCTGAAGGTCGAGCTGTGCCCCTCGATGACGGGGAGCGCTACCTCCTTCGCGAGGATGAGCAAGACGATCGCGGCTATCGCTCCGATCAGCCCGCAGATCATCCCCTCGAGCATGAACGGCCCGCGCACGAACCAGTTCGACGCTCCGACGAGCTTCATCACCTCGACCTCTCGCCGCCTGGAGAAGATCGAGAGACGGATGGTGTTCGCTATCAGGATCGTCGAGGCGATCATCAAGATCACCGACCCGAGCAGGAAGATGTACTTGATCACGTTCGTGACCGAGAGGATCCGCTCCGTTTTCTTCTGCGCGTAGTCGACCTTCTCCACCCCCGGCGGGAGCGGACTGAGCCGGTTCGCGAGGGCCGACACCTGGTCGGCGTCATTGGGCGTCACCTCGAAGGCGTCCGGCAGCGGGTTGCCGACGAGACCCTGGATGAGCTCCGGGTATTTCGCCGTCATCCGCTTGAGCGCCTCTTCCTTCGGGACGAAGACCACGGTCTTCGTCTCCGGGTAGCTCTCGAGCTTCACGCGAAGGTCGTTGATCTGCGCCTCGTTCGCCTCGGGCTGCTGCTGGAAGAAGACCTTCACGACGACGTCCTTGCGGACGTGGTCGGTCCACGAGTTCACCCAGGAGAAGAGGGCGATGAAGAGGCCGAGCAGGAACATCCCGATCAGGACGGTCATCGTCGCGGCGACGGTCGTCGAGAGGTTCGCGCCGATGGAGCGGAATGCCTCGCTGAAGAAGAGCTTGGCCCTCGGCATTCCTACTTACTCCGTCGTGTACTGGCCGCGGCGCTCGTCGCGGATGACTTCGCCGTTGTCCAGCGCGATCACACGCTTGCGCATCTTGTCGACCATCTCGCGGTCGTGGGTCGCCATGACGACCGTCGTCCCGGTGCGGTTGATGCGGTAGAGGAGCTGCATGATCCCGACCGACGTGTCCGGGTCGAGGTTCCCCGTGGGCTCGTCGCAGATGAGGAGCGGCGGATGGTTGACGAACGCGCGCGCGATCGAGACGCGCTGCTGCTCGCCGCCGGAGAGCTCATCAGGGAGCTGAGTTCGACTTCCCGGAGAGGCCGACGAGCGCGAGCACCTCAGGCACCTTCTGGCGGATCGCGCGGGACGACTCGCCCTGCACCTTGAGCGCGTAGGCGATGTTCTCGGCCGCCGAGCGGTTGTGGAGGAGCTTGAAGTCCTGGAAGACGCAGCCGATGTTCCGGCGCAGCATCGGCACCTTCGAGTTCTTCAGGCGCCCCAGCTCACGTCCGCCGACGATGATTCGGCCGGACGTCGGCTCGAGCTCCTTCAAGAGGAGTCTCATGATCGTGGACTTGCCCGACCCCGACGGCCCCACGAGGAAGACGAACTCGCCCTTCTCGATCACGAACGAGGCGTCGCGCAGGGCGACGATCCGGGGCTCGTAGACCTTGCGCACCTCCTCGAAGACGATCATCGGTGCGCCGCTCGGCGCCGGTGCCGGCGCGTCGCCGTTCAGCGGTGCCGTCGCAGGGGCCTCGGGGGCTTCGGAGATGCGTTCTGAGAGGTCGATTTCCTGCACAGGAATGGGCTGGGGGGCGCCCTGGGCCTGGGCGCGCCGGTCCTGGATTGCCAGCGCCGCAGTTTAGCGCAAAGGTCGGCTCCCCTCGACGGTTACCCGCCGTTCTGCGCGGCGGTTTGCAGCAGGTAGGCCTGGATGAACGGGTCGATGTTCCCGTCGAGGACGCCCTGCGTGTTGCCCTCCTCGACGTCCGTCCGGTGATCTTTGACGAGCTGGTACGGGTGGAGGACGTAGCTGCGGATCTGGCTTCCGAAGCCGGTGGTCATGACCTCGCCGCGTTCGCGCGCCAGCTCCTCCTCGCGCTGCTCCTGCTCGAGCTCGGCGAGGCGGCTGCGAAGGATCTTCATTGCCGTGTTCTTGTTCGAGAGCTGCGAGCGCTCGTTCTGGACGCTGACCACGATCCCAGTCGGCAGGTGCGTGATGCGCACCGCCGAGTCGGTCTTGTTCACGTGCTGGCCGCCGGCTCCGCTCGCCCGGTACGTGTCGATGCGCAGATCGGACTCGTCGATGTCGATCGCCGAGTCATCGGAGAGGAGCGGGCTGACGATCACCTGGGCGAACGACGTGTGCCTGCGGTGCGCCTGGTCGAAGGGCGAGAGACGGACGAGGCGGTGCACGCCGCGCTCGGCCTTCAGCACGCCGTAGGCGTTCTCGCCCCGAGACCGTGAAGGTCGCCGACTTGAGGCCGGCCTCCTCGCCCGGCGAGGCCTCGAGAAGCTCGGTCTTGAACCTGCGCCCCTCGGCCCAGCGGAGGTACATGCGCAGCAGCATCTCCCCCCAGTCCTGCGCGTCGGTCCCCCCTTCTCCCGCGTGGATCGAGACGACCGCGTCGCCCGGGTCGTACTCGCCGGAGAAGAGCGCCTCCTCCTGCAGCCGGTCGAGCTCCAGCTTGAGGCCCGCGACGCTCTCGGCCACCTCGTCCAACTCGCCGTCGTCCGAGGCGAGCGCGATGAGCTCGTTCAGGTCGGCGGATTCCTGCGTGAGAGTGTCGTAGCGCTCGCGCCGGCGCGTGAGGCGCGCGTGCTCGGACGAGATCTTTGCGGCTTGCTGCTGGTCGTCCCAGAAGCCGGGGCGCAGCCATGGCCTCCTCGAGCTCGCCGAGCTCGGATACTCAGGGAATCCGGGTCAAAGGTAATCACGGACCCAGTCCAGCTGGGCCCTGATCTCCTCCAGTCTCTCGCTCGACGGCGGGCGCGCTCGGCCATGACTACGCACCATGACATTTTTTGAAGTTTTTTCCGCGTTCCGCACCAGCAGGGGTCGTTGCGGCCGACCTTCTGATCTGCGGAGACCGTGCGCTGGCCGGTGGCGACGGAAGTCGCGCCCGCGCCGACCGCGCCGGCGGTGAACGCTGCGCCGCCGCCGTTCCCTGAGCCGTTCCCACCCGCGGCGGCAATCGCGTCGGCGCCGGCGAGCGCCTCGTGCTCGTACGAGAGCCGCTCGAATCGGGTGAGGCCGCCGGCTGCAGCTGCTCGGCCTCCTCCGGCTGCACCTCGACGTGGAAGAGGTGGCGCACAACCTCCTCGCGGATGGTCGCGCCAGCTCCTCGAACATCACGTGACCCTCGGAGCGGTATCGACGAGCGGGTCCTTCTGCGCCATCGCACGAAGGTGGATGCCGTCGCGAAGGTACTCCATCGAGTCGAGGTGCTCGCGCCAGCGAACGTCGACCACCTGGAGGATGAGATAGCGCTCGACCTCGCGCATGAGCTCTGAGCCAAGCTATTCCTCCTTGGCCTCGTACGCGTCGCGCGCGTCGTCCTGGAACTCGGCGACGAGGTCCGCCTCGCGGACGATCGCCGTCCGTCGATCGTGGAACTCGCCGGGGTCGAGCTCGGGGTCGTAGAGCGCCTGCATCTCGGCGAAGAGGCGCGTCCAGATCCCATCCTCCTGGTACTCGGACTGCGTGTGTTGGAGGACCGCGCCTCGATGACCTCGTCGATCCACTCGCTGGATCTCCTCCGAGAGGTCCTCGCCCTCGAGCACCTCGCGGCGCTGCTCGTAGATGACCATGCGCTGCACGTTCATGACGTCGTCGTACTTGAGGACGTTCTTGCGCGAGACGAAGTTCTGCTCCTCGACCTTCTTCTGCGCGTTCTCGATCTGCTTCGTGAGGATCTGCGCCTCCATCGGCTCGTCGTCCGGGAGGCTTGAAGCGGTCGATGATCTTGTAGATCCGGTCGCCGGCGAAGAGGCGCACGAGGTCGTCCTGCGCGGAGAGGTAGAAGCGCGACTCGCCCGGGTCGCCCTGGCGGCCCGAACGGCCGCGGAGCTGGTTGTCGATCCGGCGCGCCTCGTGACGCTCGGTGCCGAGCACGTAGAGGCCGCCGAGCTCGCGGACGCCTTCGCCCAGCTTGATGTCGACGCCGCGGCCGGCCATGTTCGTCGCGATCGTGACGGCGCCGGGCTCGCCGGCGTCCATGATGATCTCGGCCTCGCTCTCGTGCTGCTTCGCGTTCAGGACGTTGTGCGGGATGCCCTGGCGCTCGAGCAGCCTCGAGAGATGCTCCGACACCTCGACGGAGATCGTGCCGACGAGGACGGGCTGGCCCGGCCTCGTGACGCTCCTTGATGTCGTCGATGGCGGCGTTGTACTTCGCTTCCTTCGTCTTGTAGATGAGGTCGTCGCGATCGTCGCGCTCGACGTCGACGTTCGTCGGGATCTCGACGACGGAGAGGTCGTAGATCTCCTGGAACTCCTTCTCCTCCGTCTTCGCGGTACCGGTCATGCCGGCGAGCTTGTCGTAGAGGCGGAAGTAGTTCTGGAGCGTGATCGTCGCGAGGGTGACGTGCTCCTCCTTGATGGCCACGCCCTCCTTCGCCTCGACCGCCTGGTGCAGCCCCTCGGACCAGCGGCGCCCTTCCATGATCCGGCCGGTGAACTCGTCGACGATCTTCACCTCGCCGTCCTGGACGACGTAGTCGACGTCGCGCTGGTAGAGCGACTCGGCCTTCAGCGACTGGATGAGGTGGTTGACGAGCTGCGCGTTCTGGGCGTGGTAGAGGTTCTCGATCCCGAGGGCGCGTTCGACCTTCTCGATCGCAATCTCGCGCGGCGCGACCGTCTTGAACTTCTCGTCGAACTCGAAGTCGGCGCCGTCGTCCTCGACGGGCATGCCCTTGGGGACGAACTTCGCGCGGCACGCCCTCGAGCTGCTTGGCGAGGCGCGCGAAGTCGTAGTACGTCTTGGCAGCGGTCTCGGGCTCGCCCGAGATGATGAGCGGCGTCCGCGCCTCGTCGATGAGGATCGAGTCGACCTCGTCCACGATCGCGTAGGAATGGCCGCGCTGGACGGTGGCCTCGAGCGACGTGGCCATGTTGTCGCGCAGGTAGTCGAAGCCGAACTCGGAGTTCGTGCCGTACGTGATGTCGGCCTCGTAGGCGGCCTTGCGCTCGTCGAAGGGCATCATGTTGCGGATGTAGCCGGCCCGCATGCCGAGCGCCTCGTAGACCGGGCTCATCCACTCCGTGTCGCGCTTGGCGAGGTAGTCGTTCACCGTCACGAGGTGGACGTTCCCGCCCGTGAGCGCGTTCAGGTAGAGCGGCATCGTGGCGACGAGCGTCTTTCCTTCGCCGGTCTTCATCTCGGAGATGTCGCCTTCGTGGAGCACCATCGCGCCCATGAGCTGGACGTCGAAGGGCCGCAGGCCCGAGCGTTCGCTTCGCCGCCTCGCGGACGGCCGCGAAGGCCTCGAAGACGAGCTCGTCGAGCTCCTCCCCGTTCTCGAGCCGCTGCTTGAACTCGGCGGTCTTCCCGACGAGCTCCGCGTCCGAGAGCGCCTCGAAGTCGGGCTCGAGCGACGTCACGTAGTCCGCCTGCTTGGCGAGCTGCTTGAGCCGCCGGCCTTCGCCGACGCGCAGGAATTTCTCGAGTGCTCCGTAGTTCGACATCAGCTATCCAGGGTAGCGGAGGCTAGAGAGGGTCTATGCCGATCTCCCAGAGGCGCCTGTCGAGGCGCGTCGCCCGCGCGAAGTACGCGTCGAAGCGGCCGCCGACGGCCTCTTCCAGCGCCGGAAGTCGACTCTGCGGTCGGTCGCCCGTCGATCTCGAGCGCGCGCTCTCCCTCCTGGGTTGACGGTCAGCATCAGCTCCTCTCCCTCGGTATCGGCAGGAAGCTCCGCGACCTCGATCGCGAACCGCTCCGACCGCCCAGGTCGATCCTTCGTGCCGGATGCCGACGGCCCGATACGGGGGCTCGAGCGCGTCTCCGAGCGCCTTGGCGAGGCAGGCGACGGGCCCCGAGTCGGCTCCGATATGGATGGGGTCGCGCCCCGGCGACGACGACGAAGACGCACGTGTCGCCGGCCGAGCCCGCAGTCGGCGGTCGAGACCGCATCCCACTCCCGCGTGCGCGGAATTCCGGAGATCCCTGCCTCGACCCAGCGGAACGCGCGCGGGTCTGTGACGTCGCCGCTCAGCTGAGCTGGGGCTCGATGAGCCCGTAGTTGCCGTCACGGCGCCGGTAGACGACGTTCACCTCGAGCGTCTCGGCGTTCTGGAAGACGAAGAAGTCGTGGCCGACGAGCTCGAGCTGGAGCACGGCCTCCTCGGGCTCATCGGCTTCACGGGGAACTGCTTCGTCTTCACGATCACCGGCGAGTCCTCGTCGGCAACCACCGGGGATCCCTTCGACCAGGGGGTGCGAGCTCTTCCCGGTCCGCGGCGGCGCTTGTCGCGATAGCGGCGGGCCTGGCGCTCGAGCTTGTCGACCAGCTGGTCGATCGAGGCCTTCATGTCCGTGGAGCTCTCACGGGCGCGCAGGATCGGCCCCTTCGTCCACACCGTCGCCTCCGCGACCTGGTTCTCGGCGATGGACGGATTCTTCTCCACCTGCAGCTCGAGCTCGAGCCTGGCGGCGTCGTTCAGATGCTTGTCGAGCTTGCCGAGCTTCTGTGCCGCGTAGTCCTTCAGGGAATCCGAGACCTCCACGTTCTTGCCCTTCACCTGAAGTCGCACCAGAGCCTCCTCATCCGGTTGATCTGAATCTACCGCATGACCGCCGGTGCGATCAGCGGCGCACGGTCCGGGCGAAGGTGACGACGTGGACGGAGCGGGCGCCTGCGCGCCGAGCTCGGTCGCCGCGGCGGCCGCGGTCGCTCCCGTCGTGTAGACGTCGTCGACGAGCCCGACGTGCGCAGGCGGCGAGGCGACCGCGGTGAAGGAGCCCCGAACGTTGCGCTTCCGCTCCTGGCGGGAGAGGCCACGCTGGGGCCGCGCCGGCGCCCGGCGACGGAGGAGATTCCCCGCCGGGAGCTCCCAATTGCGTGGCGAGCTCGCGTGCCAGCGCTTCGGCCGCGTTCTGCCCGCGCTTCAGGCTCCGCTCCGGGTCGCCCGGGACGAACGCGAGCGCGTCGACGGGCGGACGCGGCACGACCTCGGCGACGAGCGAGGCGAACTCGCGCGCGAGCGGCCGCAGGCCGCGCTCCTTCCAGCCGGCGACGAGCGGGCGGGCGGGCCCTTCGTAGACGACCGCGGCGCGAGCCGAGGCGAACGAGAGGCGTCGCCCCGCGCACTCGCGGCAGCGGGCGACCGGCCAGGCGGTGGGTGCGCCGCAACGCGCGCAGAGGGTGCCGTCGAGGCGGCGGAGCGCATGGCGGCAGTCACGGCAGACGAGCTCCTCTCCGCTCCGCACGCGGCGCAGCGACGCGGGAAGACGAGGTCGAGCAGGCGCAGCGCGCGGAGGTCGAAAGCGAGCCCGAAAAACGAGTCCATTACCCGCCCCTTGGGGTGGGATAGCAATCGCCGGCGCGCGCGAGGCGCGCGGATCGTGCCGAAAGCGTGACTTCGCGAGGCCGAGGCGTCGCGCGCGGGATACCGAAGCAGCGCGTCGGCGAGCTTCGACGCGTCGCCGAAGATCCCCGCGATCGCGAGGCCTTCGTCCGGCACCGCAGTTCCCGGGAAGAGGGCGGCGCTGCGGATGGCCGCGCCCTTGCCGACGACGCACTCCGCGCCGATCGCGGCCGGCCCGCGCACCTGCGCGTCCTTCTCGATGACGACGTTGGGGCCGAGGACGATCGGGCCGTCGAGCTGGGCCGACGGCGTCGATGCCGGCAGCCCGACTCCGCCCAGCACCCTGGCGCGACCTCCTTGCCCGGGATCTCGATGCGCACATGCCCGAGCACCGCGTCGAGAATCGAGTTGCGAAGCTCGTCGAGGTCGCCGACGTCGTTCCAGTAGGCCATCGTCGTGTAGGCGTAGATCTCCTCGTTGGCCGCGACGAGGCTCGGCCAGATGTCGTTGCCGAAGTCCACGAAGGTATCCGCCGGGATGCGCTCGAGGAGCTCGGGCTCGATCACGTAGACGCCGCAGTTGGCGAGGTCGGAGCGCGCCTCGTCACGCGTGGGCTTCTCCTGGAAGCCCGCGCACCCGCGTGTCGCGGTCGAGGATGACGACGCCGTACGAGCACGGGTCGGTCGACCGGCTTGACGGTGAGCGTGGCGAGCGCGCCCGTGCGCCGGTGATGGCCGAGAAGCGCGGTGACGTCGACGTCGTGGAGGCCGTCGCCCGAGGTGACGAGGATGGTCTCGTCCGCCCCAGAAGTCCTGCAGCTTCTTCGTCCCGCCCGCGGTGCCCGAGCAGCTCCGGCTCGTGCGACCAGAGGATCGACATGTCGAGCGCAGGAGCCGTCGCCGAAGTACTTCTCGATCATCTCCGGGAACGCGTGCACGTTGATCCCGACCTCGCGCACGTCGTGGCGGCGCAGCAGGTTGAGCAGGTGATGGAGAACGGGCCGGTTCGCCACCGGCATCATCGGCTTCGGAAGGAAGTCCGTCAGCGGACGGAGCCTCGTGCCGAGCCCGCGGCCATACCATTGCCTTCACGGCAAGGACTCCTCGTATGGAGCGCGATGCACGCCCTCCTCGGTCACGATCGCCGTCGATCAGGGCCGCGGGCGTGACGTCGAAGGCGGGGTTCCGCGCCTCGAAGCGCTCGCTCACCTCGGCCGGGTCGCGCTCCTCGATCGGGATGTCCGCGCCGGTCGCGGCACCGGGGTCGAGCGTGGAGGTCGGCGCGACGACGTAGAACGGAATGTCGTGATGGGAGGCGAGCACGGCGAGAGCGTACGTGCCGATCTTGTTCGCCGTGTCGCCGTTCGCGGCGATCCGGTCGGCGCCGGTGATCACGTGCGTGATCTCGCCTCGCGCCATGAGCGACGCCGCGGCGGAGTCCGCGATTACGCTGGCCGGAACCCCGGCGCGCTCGAGCTCCCACGCCGTCAGCCGCGCCGCCCTGGAGGAGCGGCCTCGTCTCGTCGACGAAGACGTGCTCGACGAGCCCGCGCTCGTAGCCCGACTTGACAGCGCCGAGCGCAGAGCCGTAGCCGCCCGTGGCGAGCCCGCCTGCGTTGCAGTGCGTCAACGGCGTCGAGCCCTTGCGGAGAAGCCCGGCCGCGTGCTCGCCCATGCGCCGGCAGCGCTCCACCTCGCGGCGGTGGATGTCGCGCGCGCCCGCTCGGCGAGATCGCCGTCGGCCTGCCGCATCTGCGCGACTGCCCACGGCGAGGTTGACCGCGGTCGGACGCGCCGAGACCAGCACCTCCGCCGCCTCGTCGAGGTCCTCCCCGTTCGCGCGCGGCGAGCGCGTAGCCGTAGGCAGCCGCGACGCCGATCGCGGGCGCGCCGCGGACGACCATCGTCCGGATCGCATCCGCGACCTCCTCGGCCGAGCGGCACTCCACCTCGACTTCCTCGTCGGGAAGGCGGCGCTGGTCGAGGAGGACGACGCGGTCGTCCTCCAGACGCACGATCTCCTCCGGCCGTAGGTCTACCGCCCCGCCCGCGAACCGCGGTCTCAATGCACCGGCGGAAGGCTAAGTGCCCTCGTCCCAAGAAGCCAGGTACTTCGCCTGCTCCTCGGTGAGCTTGTCGATCTCGACCCCTTCCGCCTCCAGCTTGAGACGCGCGATCTCCCGATCGATGTCCTCGGGCACCACGTACACCTTCGGCTCGAGCTCGTCCGCGTGCTCGACCACAAACTCGGCCGAAAGGGCCTGGTTCGCAAAGCTCATGTCCATCACGGAGGCCGGATGGCCTTCGGCGGCGCCGAGGTTCACGAGACGGCCGTCGGCGACGAGGTAGATACGCCGCCCATCCCCGAGCATGAACTCCTCGACGAACGGGCGCGCAACGCGCGTCTCCGTCGCCATGTCCTGCAGCGCGGGGATCTCGATCTCGACGTTGAAGTGGCCGGTGTTGGCGAGGATGGCGCCGTCCTTCATACGCTCGAAGTGGCGCCTGGCGAGGACGTGCTTGTCGCCGGTCGCGGTGCAGAAGATGTCGCCGACCTCGGCAGCCTTCTCGGTCGAGAGCACCTCGTACCCGTCCATCAAGGCCTCGAGGGCACGCAGCGGATCCACCTCGGTGACGATCACGTGCGCCCCCATGCCGCGGGCGCGCATCGCCACGCCGCGGCCGACCCAGCCGTAGCCGCAGACCACAAAGCGCCGGCCGGCGAGGAGGATGTTGGTGGCGCGCACGATCCCGTCGATGGTGGACTGGCCGGTCCCGTAGCGGTTGTCGAAGAGGTGCTTCGTCTTCGCCTCGTTCACCGCCACGATGGGGAAGCCGAGCTTGCCGTCGGCCTCGAGCGCGCGTAGGCGGATGACGCCCGTGGTCGTCTCTTCCGTGCCGCCGATGATCTCGCCGAGCTGCTCGGGGCGCTTCGAATGGAGGACGCCGATGACGTCGGCGCCGTCGTCCATCGTCATGTGCGGGTGATGGTCGACCGCCGCCGTGATGTGCGAGTAATAGGTGTCGTCGTCCTCGCCCTTGATCGCGAACACGGGGACGCCGAACTCGGCGACGAGCGCCGCGGCCACGTCGTCCTGGGTCGAGAGCGGGTTCGACGCGCAGAGGAGGACGTCGGCGCCGCCCGCCTTGAGCGTGCGCGCGAGGTTCGCGGTCTCCGTCGTGACGTGCAGGCATGCCGAGATGCGATGGCCCTCGAGAGGCTTTTCGCGCTCGAAGCGCTCGCGGATCGAGGCGAGGACAGGCATCTGCCGATCGGCCCATTCGATCCTCGTCACGCCATCGGGCGCAAGCGCGAGATCGCGGACGTCGTGCTTCGGAGTGGTCGTCGCCATGCCGCGAACTACTCTAGTGAAGCCCTAACCGCCGGCGCGGCCGTAGCGATCCTCGAGCCTGACCACGTCCTCGGTCTCGGGCGTCGAGACCTCGAGCAGGACCGTGTCCTCGAGGGCGTGAATCCGGTGCACCGTTCCCGCCTTCAGGTGAAAGGCGCGGCCGGGCCCGACCACCTCGATGTCCAGCGGGCCGCCCGGATCCCCGATCTCGAACTCGGCGCGACCGGACTGGACGTAGATCGTCTCGTCCTTCGAGCGGTGGAACTGGAGCGAGAGCTGCTCGCCCGCGCGCACGAAGATGACCTTCCCGCAGTACCGGTCGGTCGCGGCGAAGACGAGCTCGTAGCCCCACGGCTTGTCGACCTTCTTCACCTCGACGGCGAAGCGGTCGAGGTCGAGGAGATTCGGTGACATCTCGCTCATGTCCACGGTCCTAACCCAGCCTCCCAACGAGAGTCAAGGCCGCCTCCGAGGACATGGCCTCCTCCGCCTGCCTGAGATCCTTGGGCGTATTCACCGTCAGCCAGAGGCCCGCGTTGCGAAACGCGTGGATGCGCCCCTCGCGAGCGAGGTCCGGAAAGGTCGTGTCCTCGTGGTCGCCGCGCTCGGGCAGGCGCTCGACGGCTTCCTCGCCGAGGACGTAGATCCCGCAGCTGACCCAGTTCGGCAGCTCGGGCGCCTCGCGGAATCCGGTGACGACGTCGTCGTCACCGAGGTCGACGACCCCGAACGGAGACTTGAGCGGCGCCACGGCGATCGTGGCCGCCGCGCCCGTCTCCCGGTGGCGGGCGAGCATGGCGCGGAGGTCGAGGTCGACGAGCTCGTCGCCGTTCAGGGCGAAGACCTCTCCCTCCTCCTTCCGAACCGCGGCCGCGAAGCGAAGCCCTCCGCCGCGGCCGAGCGGCTCGGGCTCGGGGGCCGTGACGATCTCGGCGCCCAGCCCTCCGAGCTCAGAGGCGAAGAGATCCTCCGTCCCGGCCGAGCAGCTGACGATCACGCGGTCGACCCCAGCGGAAACGAGCAGTGCCACCTGGTAGGCGGCCAGGGGCCGGCCGGCGATCCGCACGAGCGACTTCGGGCGCCCTTCGGCGGCCGCGCCGAGGCGCTCGGCCTTGCCGCCCGCGAGGATGATCGCCTCCATCGCTACCGGTGGAGCTTCGTCTCGGGCTCTTCCGTCTCCGGAAGTGCGTCGAGATCGTGGGCAGCGCGCCCGATCGACTCGTAGACGAAGCCGGCAGCGCGGGCCTCGCCCGGGTCGAGGAGGTTGCGCCCGTCGACGATGAGCGGTGTCCGCATCGCGTCACGCAGCTCTGACCTGAGCAGGCCGTTGAGCTCGTCCCATTCGGTGACGATCACGGCTGCGTCGGCATCCGTCACCGCCTCGAGCAGCGTCTCGCTGAGCTCGACGCCGCGGAGCGCCTGCTTCGCCTCTTCGAGCGCGACGGGGTCCCAGCCGCGCACGACAGCACCCTCGGCGAGGAGCCGCGGCGCGAGGATGAGGCTCGGCGCGTCGCGCATGTCGTTCGTGTTCGGCTTGAAGGCGAGGCCGAGAAGGGCAATCGTCTTGCCCGCGCAGCGATCCGAGGTGCTTCGCAAGCTTCCCGACGACGCGGCGCTTCTGGAGCTCGTTCACCTCGATGACCGCGGTGAGGAGCTGGAAGTGATACCCCGAGTTGCCGGCGAGCTGCTTGAGCGCCGTCACGTCCTTCGGCAGGCACGAGCCCGAGTAGCCGATGCCGGGCCGGAGGAAGAGCGAGCCGATGCGGCGGTCGAGGCCCATGCCCTCGGCGACGAGCGAGACGTCGGCACCCGTCTCCTCGCAGACATTGGCGATCTCGTTGATGAAGGAGATCTTCGTCGCGAGAAACGCGTTCGACGCGAGCTTGACCATCTCCGCCGAGGCAACGTCCGCGCGCACGACCGGCGCGTCAATGGACTCGTAGAGCGCGGCGACGGCATCGCCGTCGGCGTCGTCGAAGGCGCCGACGACGATCCGGTCGGGGCTCGTGAAGTCGTGGAGCGCCGTGCTCTCGGCGAGGAACTCCGGGTTCGAGACGTAGCCGACGTGCGCGAGGCCGCGCGCGTCGAGCTCGTGCCGCACTTTCTCGCCGGTGCCGACGGGAACCGTGCTCTTCATGACGACGATCGCGCGCACGGCGAGCTCGGGCAGCTCGTCGAGCACCCGCCAGACCGCGGAGAGGTCTGCATCGCCGGAATGCGTGGGCGGGGTCGGCACGGAGACGAAGGCGATGCGGGCAGCGTCGAAGACGTCCGCGATGTCGAGCGTGTAGCGAATGCGCTCGCGGTTTGCGGCCAGGAGCTCGGAGAGCCCCGGCTCGAAGATCGGCACGCGCCCGGCGTCGAGCTCGGCGATCCTCTCCGGCACGACGTCGCGAACGACGACCTCGTGGCCGAGGTCGGCGAAGCAAGCTGCGGTCACGAGGCCGACCCAGCCAGCGCCGATGACGCCGAGTGGTTCCTTCATCGTCAGATCTTAGTTCTGGCCGAGGGGCTTCAAGCCCTTCGCGATCGCCAGCATCGTCTCGTTGGACATGCGATTCAGGAGGGTGTTCGTGACGTAGTAGGAGTTGCCGTTCTCGCGGAACGCGATCATGTGGAGCTTCGGCCCGTCGAAGTAGAGGCCGTAGTCCCGGCCCTTGATCCGGCGCTGCACGCTCGCCCCGTCGAGGATCGGCGGCTCGTCCCAGGCCATCTCCTGGATCCCCCAGTACTCGACGCCGCCGGTCTCGTAGACGAGACGCACCGCGTTGTGGTCGCCGACCCTGTATTCACGCACCGGCTCGAGCGTGGAGAGCGACGAGTTCGCCTCGCGCACGGTCGGCGTGTAGAGCTGGAAGCCCGCCTTCTTCCTGACGCTCTTCAGCTCGCCGGCAGCGATCGACTCGGTGGTGATCGCGGGCGGCTCGTGGGTCGGCGTATTGTCGGCCGGCCCCGGCGTGAGGTCGCCGTGGAAGGTCTGGCCGACGATGACCTGCAGCATGGTCTCGAGCTGCTGTCCGGGCTGAATCGCCTCCGCTTCGCCGTCGCCGAAGAGGTCGGCCATGTGCGTGGCCGCCGCCTCCGCGCCCGCGACGCTGGGGTCGTAGAGGATCTTCGTCTTGAAGTAGTTGAACTTGTCCGCGTTGCCGCCGTTCGTGACGGGATAGCCGCGCTCGCCGAGCGCGAGCGCCGCCTGGTCTGCGGCACCCGCGACGCCGTTGCCGTTCAGGACCTCGACGCTGACCTGGGAAGGCCGCGGCCCGGTGTCCTGCTGCTGTTTCGGCGTCTCGCCGAGTGCGGCCGTGGCCGCCTTCTCGGGAGCCGAGACGTCAGGGTTCATGAAGTTGTTGACCGCGTCGTCGATCGACGTCTGCGACGCGGAGAGCTCGTTGTAGCCGCTGATGTTCTCGATCTGCACCTGCTGGAAGTTCCCCGAGGGCAGGCCGTAGGCGAGGTTGGCGTACTCGTACAGCGTCGGCACGTCGAGGGTCTTGCCTCCGCCGACGCCGACCTCGACGTTCTTCGTGATCGTGTTGACGATGCCGGGGATCCGCGTCACCGACCAGTTGGCCGCGATCTGCTGCTTCATCGCCTTGACGAAGCTCTGCTGGCGGACGACGCGGTAGAGGTCGGAGTCCGTGTGGCGGAAGCGGACGTAGTCGAGCGCCTGCTTCCCGGACAGGTGCTGGTATCCCGAGTGGAGGTCGATCGTCGCGTAGTTCTCGCCGTTCGAGTTGTCGTTGAAATAGCGGTGGTCGACGTCGAGATAGACGCCGCCGAGCTTGTCCACGATGTCGCGGAAGCCGATGAAGTTGACCGTGATGATGTAGTTGATCGGGACGCCGGTCAGCTCCTTCACGGTTTTCAGCGTCCCGCGCGGCCCGCAGTAGGTGTAGGCCTCGTTGATCCGGCCGGAGAAGGGCAGCTGGCCTGCGCAGCCGGGAATCGAGACGACGAGATCGCGCGGGAACGACATCATCGAGATGACCTTCTTCTGCGGGTCGGCGCGGAGCAGCATGACCGTGTCCGAGCGCGAGCCGATCGAGCTCTCCGGCCCGAGGCGCTTGTCGTAGCCGATCACCAGCGCGACAGTCGGCTGGTCCGGGGTCGGCACGTCGAGATCCTGCTGGGCGTCGATGAGCGGCTGCGAGTGTGCGCGCACCTCGGCGACGCTTTCGTTGATGTAGAGCCAGGCGCCGCCGGCGAGGGCTCCCGCCGCGACGAGCACGACCATCACGAGCCAGAGGAAGAACTTGCCGAGGAGACGCAGCGGCCCCCGGCGCTTGGTGCGGTACCGGGTGGCGCCGGTGAGCGGAGAAATCGGGATCCCGCCGTGGCCGTTTCCAGCGGCATGGCCGGCTGTTCCACGCTTGAGGGTCGTTCGCATATGAAAAGTCGCCGGAGGGGCGACTACGGGAGGATAGCCGAGCGCGCGGCCGTCAAACGGGTCGAACCGTCTCGCTCGCGAGCCGCTCGGCGACGGCCAGCAGGCTCCCGCTCTCCTCGTAGATCGCAAGCTGCTCGTCGGCGCCGGTGCCGCGCTCGAGCAGCGCCTCGACAAGGTCGAGCTCGACCGCACAGCCCAGCTCCTCCGCAGCGGGCCGGCTTCGCTCGACGAGCTCCCGGATCGCATCCGGAGCGGAACGCTCGGTGTCGTTCGCGAAGTCGATCAGCTTCGCGCCGAGCCCGTCTCTTGCGGCGCGCCACTTGTTCTCGGCGATGAGCGTGATCTGCTCGGTCGCCGGCGGCTCGCCCTTGTCGAAGTCGGCCGCCAACGTCGCGACGAGAGACTGGGTGAGCGCCACGATCGCCGCGACGGAATCCATCCGTGTCTGCGCGTCGCAGATACGCAGCTCGATCGTCCCCAGGCGCGGGTGCGGCCGTAGATCCCACCAGATGTAGGTGTAGTCGTCGAAGGAGTTCGTCTTGATGCCCCGGTCGACGAGGAGCTCGAACTCCTCGTAGGAGGCGAAGGCCGGCGGAAGGCCGGCGCGCGGAAACGGCTCGAAGATCTTCACGCGCGTGGAAGCGAGGCCGGTCGGCCTTCCTTGCCAGAAGGGCGAGTTGGCCGAGAGCGCGAGCAGCTCCGGCAGATGGGTGCGCAGGCCGTTCGCACACGCGATCGCCTTGTCCGGCGAATCCAGGCCGACGTGCACGTGGAGGCCGAAGATGAGCTCGCGCTCGGCCACCCAGCGCATCGACTGGATCAGATCCTGGTAGCGCGGCTCCTCGGTCACCTCCTGGTGCTCGTAGCGCGAGAACGGATGGGTGCCCGCCGACGCGATGAGCGCGCCCGACTCGGCGGCGACGTCGCGCAGGCGCCTGCGCAGGCGGCGCAGGTCCTCCATCGCCTCCCCCACGGTTGTCGCGACGTCGGTCGCGACCTCGACCACCGACTGGAGGAGCTCCGCCTTGATCCGTTTCTCCTCGCGGTCGCCCTCGAGAGCGGGCAGGATCTCGTCGATCCGGGACACGAGCTCGTAGCTCTCGGAGTTGAGGATCTGGAACTCCTCCTCGACCCCGAGGCTGAAGGGCGCGCTCTTCCCGAAGTTCTGCTCCATGAGAGCGGCGACAATAGCGGCCGTGGAAGTCGGCGACGTCGAAGTGCAAGGCACGCGGGTGCGCGTCCAGACCTGGGGCGACCGGACCGGGAAGCCGCTTTTCTACTGGCACGGAGGCGGTGGAGGGAGCGAGGAGGCGCCGGTGCTCGCGCCGCCGCTCGTGGCCGCCGGGTACACGCTCTTCGCCGTCGACGCGCCCGGATACGGAGCCTCGCCCGCGCTCGAGCCCGAGGGGTACGCCGCCCCGAAGCTCGCCGAGCTGGCGGCCGGACTTCTCGACTCTTTGGACATCGCGCCCGCGGTGTGGATCGGGTTTTCCTGGGGCGCGAGCATGGGCCTGCACACCGCGGCGCGCTTTCCTTCGGCCGTGCGGGCGCTCGCTCTCCTGGACGGCGGCTATCTCGTGGCCGAAGACGACCCCGACTACGACCCCGAAACGGACTACGAGGACGAGCTCCAGGAGCTCCGCCGCGGCGCTGAGAAAGGCGAGTCGTGGGATGCGCCGCCCGAGGTCATCGGGGCGGCGATGGTCGCCTCACGGCTGGCTCCGTGCCCACCGCTCTACCCCGCGGTCCGGGAGAGCGGGATTCCCGTCCTGCTCGTTCACGCGACGGAGCCGCCCGAACTGCGTCCGATTCGCGAACGGGCTCTCGACCGGGTCCGCACGGGACTCCCCGAGGCGCGCGTCGTGCCCATCCCGAACGCCACGCACGGCGTCCTCCAGGACAACCCGCGCGAGGTGACGCGCATCCTGCTCGACTGGCTCGAGAAGCTGGGCTAGCCCGGCGCGGCCGCGCGTTCATCGCCCGGCGACGGCGATCTTGTTCTCGGCGTGCCGGAGGCGCTGCTCCATGTGCCAGCGATCGATCTCCTCGTCGCCGGAATCCGCGCGCTCGAGCGCGGCGCGGGCCTCTTCTGCCTCGCGGCGCGCCTCTTCGATGTCGATCTCCTCGGCGCGCACAGCGTCGTCCACGAGCGCGATCGCGCGGTCCTGCTGCACCTTGAAGTAGCCCGGCCCGGCCGCGAAGGACTGCCAGTCGTTCCCCGCCTTCACGCGGATCTCGCCCGCCTTCAGCATGGCGACGAGCGGGGCGTGGCGCGCCAGAACACCGATCTCACCGGCCGCGCCGGGGACGATCACCATCTCGGCCTCGCCCTCGAACGCCGCGCCGTCAGGCGTGACGACCGAGAGGTCGAACGTGCGGACGCCGCCCTCGGCGGCCATTTACGCCGCCACGGGCTCGGGCTCAGGCTCCGGCTCGGTCTCCGATTCGGATTCCTCTTCCTTCGCCTGCGGCTCGTCCTCGCCCTCGCCGGCGAGCTCCTTGCCCTTCTCCATCGCCTCCTCGATCGTCCCGACCATGTAGAAGGCGCCCTCCGGTAGGTCGTCGTGCTTGCCGGCGATGATCTCCACGAAGCCGCGGATGGTGTCCTCGAGCTTCACGTACTTGCCGGGCGTGCCCGTGAAGGCCTCCGCGACGAAGAAGGGCTGGGAGAGGAAGCGCTGCACCTTGCGGGCGCGCTGGACGACGAGCTTGTCCTCGTCGGAGAGCTCGTCCATGCCCAGGATGGCGATGATGTCCTGCAGCTCGCGGTAGCGCTGCAGAAGCTCCTGCACGCGCGTCGCCGTCTCGTAGTGCTCCTCGCCGACGACGTCCGGTTGCAGCGCGCGCGAGAACGAGTCGAGCGGGTCGACCGCCGGATAGATCCCCTGCTCCGTGAGGGCGCGTGAGAGGACGGTAGTCGAGTCGAGATGCGCGAAGGTGTTCGCGGGCGCGGGGTCGGTGAGGTCGTCTGCGGGCACGTAGATCGCCTGCACCGACGTGACCGAGCCCTTGCGCGTCGAGGTGATGCGCTCCTGCAGCTGCCCCATCTCGGTGGCGAGCGTGGGCTGGTAGCCGACGGCGCTCGGCATGCGCCCGAGCAGGGCGGACACCTCCGAGCCTGCCTGCACGAAGCGGAAGATGTTGTCGATGAAGAGGAGGACGTCCTGGCCCTGCTCGCGGAAGTACTCCGCCATGGTCAGGCCCGAGAGGCCGACGCGCAGGCGGGCTCCCGGCGGCTCGTTCATCTGCCCGAAGACGAGCGCGGTCTTCTCGATCACGCCCGACTCCTTCATCTCGAGCCAGAGGTCGTTGCCCTCGCGCGAGCGCTCGCCCACGCCGGCGAAGACCGAGAGGCCCTCGTGCTCCTCCGCGATGTTGCGGATGAGCTCCTGGATGAGCACGGTCTTGCCGACTCCGGCACCGCCGAAGAGGCCGACCTTGCCGCCCTTCACGTAGGGAGCGAGCAGGTCGATGACCTTGATCCCGGTCTCGAAGACCTCCGTCGTCGGCTGCAGCTCTTCGAAGGTCGGCGCATCGCGGTGAATCGGCCAGCGCTCGTCGGCCTTGACCTCGTCGCCCTCGTCGATGACATCGCCGAGAACGTTGAAGATCCGGCCGAGGGTCGCATCGCCGACCGGAACGCTGATCGGCGCGCCCGTGTCCTCGACGTCCATGCCGCGGGCGAGCCCGTCGGTGGTGTCCATGGCGACCGCACGGACGCGGTCGTTGCCGAGATGCTGCTGCACCTCCGCGATCAGGTCGAAGGCGTCTCGACCCTCCTGCTTCGGCATCGCGATACGGACCGCGTTGTTGATCGAGGGGAGGCCCCCGTGAAAGACGGCGTCGATGACGACGCCCTTGATCTCGACGATCTTGCCCGTGTCGTTGTCAGCCATGAATCCCCCGGTCGCTTGCGGGGATCAGTCTATCCAAGCCCTTCGCGGCTGGATCCCGCTAACGACTAGACGAAACCCTCCGGCGGCTGGCCTGGCACATGCGTGGGCTCAGGCGACGCCGGCTGCTTCGGTCTGGTGGGGCAGCTGGCGCAAGAGGTTCTGGTCGGTGCGGAAGCTCAGCTGCGGGCCTCCGCTAGGTGCAGGAGCGGGCGACGGCTTCTGGAGCGAGGAGCCCACGAACGCGCCGAGGGCGGCCGCCGCGGCGACCGCGACGATCGCCACTCGCCTGCCGACCGGAAGCCGGATGACAGGACGCTCGAAGCGCGGGTAGGAGATCTCGGGCTGCTCGAGCGGCACGGCGCGCATTGCCTCCGTGGTCGCCGCCAGCCGGACCGCGAACGCGCTGCAGCTCGCGCACCCTTCCAGGTGCTGCTCGAGCAGCGCGTCTTCGAGCTCGGAGAGCTCGCCGTCGACCCGGAGCGATGCCCATTGGCGGGCACGCTCGCAGCGACCATCGCGCGGTGAGAGCGCTTCGCCGGCCATATTCACTCTGACGATAGCCGAGCCGGGGAGTTAGGAAAGGCCTGGGACTAAGCGGGAGCCCCGTCGCCTGTCTGGGCGCGGGCTTCCTCGCGGATGCGGGCGCGCTCTGCCTTGCGCTCTCGCTGGCGGTGCGGATCCGGGACGGGCACGGCCGCGAACAGCGCCTTCGTGTACTCGTCCCTGGGCTCGCGGTAGACCTGCTCGGCGGTCCCGACCTCGACGAGCTTCCCCTGATTCATGACCGCGATCCGGTCGCTCATCGTCCGCACGACCGCGAGGTCGTGGGAGATGAAGAGGTAGGTGAGGCCGAAGTCCCGCTGCAGGTCCTTCAGCAGGTTGAGGATCTGCGCCTGGATCGAGACGTCGAGGGCGGAGACCGGCTCGTCGCACACGATCAGCTTCGGGTTGAGCGCGAGGGCGCGCGCGACCCCGATGCGCTGCCGCTGGCCGCCCGAGAACTCGTGCGGATAGCGGTTGGTGAAGTTCGGGTTGAAGCCGACGATGTCGAGGAGCTTGCGAACCTGCTCGCCTCGGCTCGCGCCGCGTGCCGATCCCGTGCACCTCGAGCGGCTCCGCGACGATGCCGCCGACGGTCATCCGCGGATCGAGCGACGCGTAGGGGTCCTGGAAGACGATCTGCATCTCGCGCCGCATCCTGCGGAGCTCCTCGCGGGCGAGCTCGGTGAGCTCCTTGCCCATCGAAGTTGATCGAGCCCGCACGTCGGCTTGATCAGCTGGAGGATGCAGTAGCCGGTCGTCGACTTGCCCGAGCCCGACTCGCCGACGAGGCCGAGCGTCTCGCCCTCTGCGACTTCGAAGGTGACGCCGTCGACGGCCTTCACCGCGCCGACGGTCTTCTCCCAGAGGATCCCGCGCCGAATCGGGAAGTGCTTCTCGAGGTTGTCGACCTTGAGGAGCGCGCCGTTAGACGAGTGGTCTCGGAGCTCACGCGTTCACCGTCTCGCGTTCGCCCGAGCGCTCGCTGGCCGGATGCGCGGTCCGGACCCAGTGGCCGGGGCGGACCTCGCGCAGCTGCGGCTCGACGGTCGAGCACGTGTCGTCGTAGCTCCGCGTACGGGCAACGCGCGCGCGAAGCGGCAGGCCTCGGGCGGGTCGACGAGGTCGGGCGGACGACCGGGGATCGCGATCAGGCGGCCCTCCCGGATCTCGCGCTCGTCGCCCTCGAGCTGTGGCAGCGCGCCGAGGAGTGCCTCCGTGTACGGGTGCTCCGGGTTGTCGAAGAGCTCGAAGCCCGAGGCCTGCTCGACGATCTGGCCCGGCGTACATGATCGATCACGTCGTCGGCTGTCTCGGCCACGACGCCCATGTCGTGCGTGATCAGGATCATCGCCATGTCGTGCTCCTGCCGGAGCGCGTCGAGGAGGTCGAGGATCTGCGCCTGGATCGTCACGTCGAGCGCGGTCGTCGGCTCGTCGGCGATCAGGAGCTCGCGGACTGCACGAGATCGCGATCGCGATCATCACGCGCTGCCTCATGCCGCCGGAGAAGCGATGCGGATAGTCGTCGAGCCGCTCGGCCGCACGCGGAATCCCGACCTCTTCGAGGAGGTCGACCGCGCGCTTCCGGGCCTCCTGCTTCGAGACGTCCCGGTGCGCGAGGAGCGTCTCCGTGATCTGCGTCCCGATCTTCAAGGTCGGGTTCAGGGAGGTCATCGGGTCCTGGAAGATCATCGCGACCTCGTTGCCGCGGATGTGCTCGCATCTCGCCTTCCGAAAGCTTCGTCAGGTCCTTGCCGTCGAAGAGCACCTCGCCGCCCACGATCCTCGCCGGCGGCTTCGGGATGAGGCCCATGATCGAGAGCGCGGTGACCGACTTCCCGCAACCGGACTCGCCGACAATGCCGAGCGTCTTCCCCTTCTCCAGCGAGAAGCTGATGCCGTCGACCGCCTGCACAACGCCCTCACGCGTGAAGAAGTGGGTCTTGAGGTCGTTGACCTCGAGAACAGCCACGGAGTGCCTACCCGGTCTCTCGCGTGCGCGGATCGAGTGCGTCGCGGAGGCCGTCGGCGATGAAGTTCGCGCACAGAACGAGGGTGGCGATCGCGAGGCACGGGATGAAGAGCACCTCCGGATGGAGCCGGAACGCCTCTCGACCGTCCTGGGCGATCGACCCCCAGGAAGCGGTCGGCGGGTTGATGCCAAGGCCGATGAAGGAGAGGAACGCCTCGCCGAGGACGACGCCCGGGAGCTCGAGGAAGATCGCGATCACGAGGATGCCGAGCGTGTTCGGCAGAATGTGCCGCGCGAGCACCCGGTACCAGCGCGCGCCCACCGCCTTGGCGGCACGGACGTAGTCGTTTTCCTTCAGCGTGATCACCTGGCCGCGGACGACGCGAGCGGCGGTGAACCAGCTCGCAATCGTCAGCGCGACGACCATCGTCCAGACGCTGACGGAGCCCGAGGGGCTCAGGATCTGCGTCGTGATGATCGCGAACGGGAGGTACGGGAGCCCGTAGAGCGCGTCGAGGAAGCGCATCATTCCGTTGTCAAGCCTGCCGCCGACGAAGCCCGAGATCGAGCCGTAGAGAATGCCGATCACGAGGATCATGAAGGTTGCCGCAAAGCCGATTGCGATCGAGATCTGCCCGCCCTGAGCAACCCGCGCGAAGAGGTCGCGGCCGAACTTGTCGGTCGAGAACGGGTGATCGAGGCTAAAGCCGGCGTAGGACTGCGAGAAGTCGACCGCGTTCGGGTCGTAGTCCTTGAGCGACGTCCAGATCCCGGGGATCTTCCAGAAGCCCGGGATGAGGAGGCAGTAGAGGCACATGATGATGAAGATGATGGCGGAGACGACAGCACCCTTGTTCTGAAGGAAGCGCCGCCAGGCGTCCTGCCACAGGCTGGACTGCCGGATCGCCGCGCCGGCGGCGTGTTCGGTGGTCGGCGCCGGAGGGGCGGCGACCGGGATGGCGGCTTCGCGCCGGTCGACTGCCATTAGCGGACGTCCCTCGTCCTCGGGTCAAGGATGCCGTACATGATGTCCACGAAGAGGTTCGCGATGATGATGATCAGCGACGTCAGGACAGTGATCCCCATCACGACGGAGAAGTCTCGGTTGAAGACCGAGTTGATGAAGTAGCGTCCGATGCCCGGGATCGAGAAGATGATCTCGATGATGAACGTGCCCGTGATGATGAGGCCGAGGAGCGGCGCCGTCGCCGTCACAGCGGGGATCAGCGAGTTCCGCAGGACGTGGAGCCCGATGACGCGCTTGTACGGAAGCCCCTTCGCCCTCGCCGTGCGCACGTAATCCTGCTGCATGGTCTCGAGCATCGAGCCGCGGACCAGGCGCGCGAAATACGCCATCGGGAACAGGCCGAGCGCGAATGACGGCAGGATGATCCGGTTGTCGAACTGGAAGAAGCCCTGCGGCCACCCGTTCGTGGGCACGAGACCCCATTTCAGCGCCACGTAGTAGATGAGCAGCGTGGCAACGAAGAAGCTCGGTAACGCGAAGCCGATGGTCGAGAAGAACATCGCGAAGTAGTCGAAGATCGAGTTCGGCTTGAGCGCAGCCAGGACGCCTAACGGAATCCCGAGGACGACCGCCCAGAGGAACGCGAGCATGCCGAGCTTCAAAGACTTCGGGAAGCCGTCCTTGATGATGTCGTTGACCGTGCGCGTGCGCTGCGACATCGAAGGCCCGAGGTCGAAGGTCGCGACGTCCTTGACGTAGTAGACGTACTGCTGGTACCAGGGCTTGTCGAGGTTGAACTTCCGCTCGAGGTTCGCCTGGATCGCGGGCGGCACGTTTCGCTCGGTCTTGCGGAACGGATTGCCGCCGATCTGCTTCATCATCACGAACGTCATGAAGATGACGAGCAAGATGACCGGGATCGTCCAGATGATCCTTCGGATGATGAACGTGGCCATCTAAGTCTGAATGTTTACCCGATTGAGGTCAGTTCGCAACGATGAATCGAAAAAAAGGGCGGGCGGGGCGCCGAAACGCCCCGCCCGTCCTGTACGTCCTGCTTGCCCGGCTAGCCCTTCACCACCACCTGGGTGAGTTCGAACTGGTCGAGCGGGTTGATGTTGAACGTGTCCTTGATCGAGAGCTTCTCGAGGTTCGGATACGTGTACCAGTAGATCGGCAGGATCGGCAGCGCGCCGTCCTGGCCGAACAGCTTGTCCTCAAGCTGCGCGTAGATGTCGTACCTGGCCGAGTCGTCCGGCGTCTGCCGAGCTTGTGCGACGAGATCGTCATAGCTCTTGTCGCAGTAGTTCGTGTTGTTGTTGCCGGAGTCGCATGTCCAGAGGTCGAGCCCATTGATCGCGTCCGGATAGTCGTAGATCCATCCGAGGCGATACACGTCCACCGCATCGTTCGGCGGCGGGCCGAGGAACTCGAGGTACTGCGCCCACTCCTGCTGCTTCAGAGTGGTGTTGATCCCGAGCTCCTTCCACTGCGCCTGCACAGCAGTGGCGATCTCCTTGTGGCCGGGCGAGTCGTTGAAGAACAGGTTGATGTCCATCTTCGGGCTCGCGGCCTGCGACAGCTCGTCCTTCGCCGCGGTGAGGTCCCCAGCTGCGGGAGTCCACGGCGAGTCGGGATTGATCGTGTCGAAGCCAGAGATGCCCTGCGGCGACATACCCGTTGCCGGGATCTGGTCCGCCTGGGCGATCTGGTCGATGATCTCCTGCCGGTTCACGGCGAGCGACAGAGCGCGACGCTCGTGAATGTCGGAGATGTTCTTGATGTTGAAGCCGTAGTAGTACGTACCCAGTGCCGGATACGACTCGTACTCCGGCGTGTCCTTCAGGCGAGCGATCTCGTCCGGAGGAAGTCCGCCGCCGTCGAGCGTGTCGATCTCGCCCGACTCGAACGCCTGAACGCGCGTCGTGCCGTCGACGATGATCTTGCCCGGCACGCTCGTGAGGCTGACGTCGGCTGCGTCACGCCAGTCGTCGTTCTTCACGAGGTCGATCTCGGCGTCGTGCTCCCACTTGGCGAGCTTGAACGGACCGTCGGTGACGATGTTCTGCGGCTCCGTCCACTTGTCGCCGAACTGCTCCACCGCCGCCTGGTTCACGGCGAGGAACGAGTGATGGGAGGCCTGCTGGATGAACCACGGCTGCGGCGACGTCAGCTTGGCGACCAGCGTGTAGTCGTCAGGCGCGGAGACGCCGACCTTGTCCGCGAGGGCATCGCAGTTCTTCTGGCACGCGTTGTACTCCTGCGCGCCTTCGATGCCGTAGAGCTGATACGCGTAGTCCGCGGCCAGCTCGGGCGACAGCGTCCGCTTCCACGAATAGACGAAGTCGCTCGCAGTGACGGGATCGCCGTTCGTCCACTTGCCGTCCTGCCGCAGGTGGAACGTCACGGTCATGCCGTCGGAGCTGACATCCCAGCTCTCTGCCAGGCTCGGCACGGCTTCAAGCGTGTCCGGGTTCAGCCTGACCAGCGGATCCATGATGTTCAGAAGCACGTTGGACGACGTCGTGTCGGTCGCAAGACCTGGATCGAGCGAAGGCGGCTCAGCGCCCCAACCGATCGTCATCGTCTGATTGGCGGCCGGCCCTTCGCCGCCGCCACTGCTCGTGCCACCGCTCGACTCATTGTTACTGCCACCGCAACCAGCGGCGGCAAGCGCGAATGCGCCGAGCAAGCCGACGACGAGCAGAAGCAATCTCTTTCCTGTCACGTCTGCCCTCCTCTTGGGTACGTACCCGGCCGCGCGGGCTCACGCCGAGCGGCCAACCAGATGCTTAGACGCACCTGCGCGGCGGAAAGTTAGCGGATCGTGAAGCGATTGGCCGGTTCACCTGATGTTGCGTGCTTCAACGACCTGAGAGTCGTGCAATTCGGTCGTGCAACCGCCCACGGTGTAGAGGGTTCCGTCGATCGCAAAGGCCTTGAGACCGTGCCTGGGGACGAGGGGCTCAGGCCCCTGGCTCCACTCGCCGGTCTCGGCGTCGTAGACCTGGTAGGTGTGCTCCCAGATGGTGTGGATCTCGGATCCGTACGCCGCCGTCCCGTTCAGCTCCATCGGCTTCGGCATCTCGGGGCCGGCCGTCCACTTCTCCGCGGCGGGGTCGAAGATCCACACGTCGCGGAGGGTCTTCTCGCCGCGCCGGCCGCCGAAGGTCCAGATCCCGCCCTCGAAGACGACGGCCCCGAACGTGTGGTTCGGGATCGGCATCGGCGTCGAGTCCGACCAGGAGTCCGACGCGGGGTCATAGACGTAGACGCTTCGCAGCTCCTCGCCGCCGCTGAAGCCGCCGAGGACGTAGATCTTCCCGTCCATGGCCACGGCCGCCTCGTTGAAGAGCGGGCGCGGAAGCGGCGCCCGGTCTTCCCACTCGCCCTTGGCGATGTCGAAAGCGAGGACGCGCTTCGTGACGCCGCCGGCCGTCTGCCCGCCGAAGACGTAGACCTTCCCGTCGAGCGCGGCTCCGGCCGCGGCGCGGGTCGGGTCGGGCAACGGCTGAAGCGTCGTCCAGTGGTTCTGGGCCGGGTCGAAGCGCTGAAAGACCGAGAGGAAGCGCCCGGTCTCGCCCACCATTCCGCCGGCCGCGTAGATGTGCCCGTCGAGCTCGGCCGCCGCGATGTAGCTCCGCCGTTGCGACATCGGAGCCGCGAAGGTCCACGGCGCCTCGGCGGCGCGGGCCTCGGCGGGATCTCCGGGCCCACGGGTTCCGAAGACCGCCGCGACGACGACTGCGGCCACGGCGACGGTTGCGACGACGAGCGTCGTCTTCATCTCTGTTCTAGGACGCCGGAGCCGCTACTGCGTTAGCGCGTCGGCGCCGGCGACGACCTCCAGGATCTCCTGGGTGATCTCGGCCTGCCGGGCCCGGTTCATGTCGAGGGTGAGCCGGTCGATCAGCTCGCCCGCGTTCTTCGACGCGTTCCGCATCGCAGTCATGCGAGCCCCGTGCTCGGAGGCCGCGGACTCGAGCAGGGCGCGGTAGATGCTCGTCTCGAGGTAGGTCGGGAGGAGCCTCTTCAGGATCTCCTCCGGCTCGGGCTCGTAGATGAAGTCGCCTTCGAGCGCGATCTCGTACGGCGTCTTCTCCTCCTCGTCCTCGAGCGCGGTGCGGGGGATCGGGAGCACGTCCTCGACGACGACGCGCTGCGTCAGCGGGGACTCGTAGTGGTTGTAGACGATCACGACCCGGTCGACCTCGCGCTCGGTGTAGAGCTCGGCGAGCTTGTTCGCGATCGCCGCCGCGTCCGAGTACGCCGGGCGGTCGGTGAAGTCGACCCAGGCCTCGTCGACGTCATAGCGCCGGAAGCGAAGCGACGAGCGGCCCTTCTTCCCCACGACGACCCAGCGCGCCTTCTGCCCTTCGCCGCGCGCCTCGCGCTCGAGCGCGAATGCCCGTCGGAGGATCTGCGCGTTGAAGGCACCGGCCAGGCCGCGATCGCCCGTGATCGGGAGGACGGCGACTGTCTGCACCTCGCGCTCCTCCAGGAGCGGGAACTGCCGCGACGGGGTCGCCCGGGCGGTGCCGATCATGAGCTCCCGCATGCGATCGGCATACGGGCGCAGCGCCTCGATGCGCGCCTCCGCCCGCCGCAGCTTCGCCGCCGCGACGAGCTCCATCGCCTTCGTGATCTTCCGCGTGTTGCGGACGGAGCGAAGGCGCCGCTTGATGTCCTGGACAGTCGCCAAGGCTTACTCCGCTGCTGCTCCGACGAGCCTGCGTCCTCCTTGACCGCGAAGCTCGACTTGAACTTCTCGATCTCGGACGTGAGCTTCTTCTGGAAGTCGTCGGAAAGGTCCTTCTGCTCACGGATCTCGTCGTAGACCGAGCCCTCCGTCCGCAGGTACTCGCGCAGCTCGTCCTGGAAGCGGGAGACCTGAGCGGTGGGGATGTCGTCGAGGTAGCCGTTGATTCCGGCGAAGATCGCGACCACCTGCTCCTCGACGGGCCACGGCTGGTACTGCGGCTGGTTCAGCGTCGCCACCATGCGCTCGCCGCGGGCCAGGGTCCGCTGCGTTGCGGGGTCGAGCTCGGAGCCGAACTGCGCGAAGGCCTCGAGCTCGCGGTACTGGGCGAGGTCGAGCTTCAGGCGCCCGGCTACCTTCCGCATCGCGCGAACCTGGGCGTTGCCGCCGACGCGGGAGACGGAGATGCCGACGTTGATGGCCGGCCTCACACCCGAATAGAAGAGGTCGGACTCGAGGAAGATCTGGCCGTCGGTGATGGAGATGACGTTGGTCGGGATGTAGGCCGACACGTCGCCGGCCTGCGTCTCGATGACAGGCAGCGCGGTCAGCGAGCCGCCGCCCTGGTCGTCCGAAAGCTTGCACGCCCGCTCGAGGAGCCGCGAGTGCAGGTAGAAGACGTCGCCCGGAAAGGCTTCGCGGCCGGGCGGGCGGCGAAGCAGGAGCGACATCTGCCGATAGGCGTCGGCGTGCTTGGAGAGGTCGTCGTACATGCAGAGCGCGTGGCGCCCGTTGTAGAGGAAGTACTCGCCCATCGCGCAGCCGGCGTACGGGGCCATCCACTTGATCGGCGCCGCCTCGGTCGCCGAGGCCGTGACGATGATCGTGTAATCCATCGCGCCGGCGTCCCTGAGCCGCTCGTAGACCTGCGCGACCGTCGAGGCCTTCTGGCCGATGGCCACGTACACGCAGATCACGTCCTGCCCCTTCTGGTTCAGGATCGTGTCGACGAGGATGGCGGTCTTGCCGGTCGACCGGTCGCCGATGACGAGCTCGCGCTGGCCGCGGCCGATCGGGATCATCGAGTCGATCGCCTTGACGCCCGTCTGCAAGGGCTCGGTCACGGGCTGGCGGTGGACGACGCCGGGCGCCTTGAACTCGAGCGGGCGGTGCTCGGAGGCCTTGATCGGCTCACCGCCGTCGACCGCGATGCCGAGTGGATTGACGATGCGTCCGACCATCTCCTCCCCGACCGGGACGCTGATGACGGCGCCGGTGCGCTTGACCGGGTCGCCCTCGCCGATGCTCTCCCACTCGCCGAAGAGCGCGACGCCGACGTTGTCCTCCTCGAGGTTGAGCGCGACGCCGGTGACGTCGGCGCCGAGATCGAGCATCTCGCCGGCGACGCAGTTCTCGAGCCCGTAGACGCGGGCGATGCCGTCGCCGATCTCGAGAACCGTGCCGACCTCGGCGAGATCGGTCTCGACGTCGGCCTCGGCGATCCGCTGCTTCAGGATCGAGGTGATCTCTTCAGGGCGTAGCTTCAAGTTCTCTCCTTAGCGGTTGATCAGTTCTTCGCGGAGCTGGTCGAGGCGGCCGCGGACGCTCGCGTCCGCGCGCACCGAGCCGGCCTGGACGACGATGCCGCCGATGATGTCGGGGTCGACCGTACGCGTCGCGACCACGCTGCGGCCGGAGGCCTCCTCGATCTGCTTGACGACCTTCGCGGCCTCCTTGTCCGAGAGCTCGACCGCGGTGGTGAGCTCCAGCTCGAGGATGCGCTCCTCGCGCGCGAGAATCCGGCCGAACTCCTCGTGAACCGCTTCGACCTCGGCGATACGTCCCTTTTCCGCGAGCAGGTGGACGAAGTTGAGGAAGATCGTGTCCGCGCCCGTGAGCAGGTCGTCGAGCGCCGCCTGTTTCATCTCGGTCTCCACCTGGGGGTTGCGGAGAAAGCCGCGCAGCTCGTCGGACTCGGCGAGCGCGGCCGCGAACGCGTCGAACTCCTCGCGCACGCGCGCGATCGAGTCCTTGTCCCTGGAGGCCTCGAGGAGAGCCTCGGCGTACACACGCTGGGCGACGGCCATTTAGAAGCCGCTCCCTTTCTCGCATAGCGGGCTCCTCGACGACCTGCGCCATGTCGCGGCTCGGGGTCGAGAAGCGCGGCCAGTTCGAAAGGTAACGGCCACTAGTTCTCGCTCACCAGCCGTTTCACGTCGACTTCCTCGATCGTCTCGTCGATCAGGCGGCGCTGGTCGTCCGCGTCGAGCGACTTGCCGGTCACCTTCTCCGCGGCGAGGAGCGTGAGCTCGACGACGTCGCGGCGGATCTGCTCCGCGAGGCGGCGGTTCTCGGCCTCGATCTCGCGCTTGTTCTCGTCGAGACGGCGCTTGAGATCGTCGTCCGCTTGCGCGCGCGCCTGCTCGAACTGTGCCTGCCCCTGGCGGCGGCTCTCGTCCAGGATGCGCTCGCGCTCGGCCTTCGCCTCCTCGCGCTCGGCCTTCGTGAGCTCGCGGAGCTCGCGGGCCTCTTGCCGGGCCTTGTCGGCCTCGTCGAGGGCCTCGCGGATCCGGTCGCGGCGCTCGTCGATCAGCTTCTGGATCGGGCCGAACGCGAAGCGACGGAGGACGAAGAACGTGATTCCGAACGCGATGATCGTCCAGACCATCAGGCCCGGAACGACGGAGATGAGATCGGCGAAGATCATCCGCGTCTAGACGAGGACGTAGGCGAGCAGCCCGCCGAGGAGGGCGTAGAACACGACCGCCTCGGTGAGGGCGAAGCCCAGCCATTGGATACCGGTGAGCTCGGCACGGAGCTCGGGCTGGCGGGCGACGGCCTGAATCATCGAGCCGAAGATGTTGCCGATGCCGATGCCGGCGCCGACCGCGCCGAGACCGACGCCGACGCCGAAGGCGATGGCCTTCCCCAGGTCGGCGACGTTGCCGTCGAGTGCTGCAAGAACTGTGGTCAAATGCTTCCTCCTAGTGCTCGGGTTCGATGGCGCCGCCGATGTAGATGGCGGACAAGAGGGCGAAGACGAAGGCCTGGATCGTGACCACGATCGCGACCTCGAAGATGTAGACCGCCGTGGCCACGGGCACGGCGATGAAGATCAGGACGTACGACTCGAAGATGAAGATCAGGCCGATCATCACGAGGATGAGCATGTGGCCCGCGAGCATGTTGGCGAAGAGTCGCACTGAGAGCGAGATCAGGCGCATGAACTGCGAGATGACCTCGAGCGGGACGATGAGGAAGAGGAGCGGCCCGGGCGCCCCCTGCGGCACCCAGCTCTTGAAGTAGCGGATGGGGCCGTTGAACCGGATCCCTTCGAAGTGCGTCGCGATGAACGTGAGCAGCGCGAGCGCGAGCGTCACGGAGAGGTTCGCGGTCGCCGCGTAGATCCCCCAAGTGGGCAGCTCGACCCCGGCGACGTGGACGTGCTCGTCGGAAATCGGTAACGGGATGAAGCCGATCAAGTTGACGACCCAGATGAAGAGGAAGAGCGCGGCGACGTAGGGGAACCAGAGCGAGAGCCCCTTGGTCGGCAGGCTCGACTCCGCGATCTGGCCGTAGATGAGGTCGTAGAGAGACTCGCCGATCGTCTGCCTCCGGTTCGGCCGAAGGGCGAGCCCGAAGCGCATGACCCAGATGCCGAGGATCATCGTCACGGCCGCGCCGACGAACAGGTAGACGACGGCCTTGTTGATGGACATGTCGAGCGGCCCGATGTGGATCGACACCCAGGCCGGGAGCTCGAACTCGTCCTGAGGCTGGAAGTCCTCCGACGCGGCGAGCACGAGGTTCATGGCGCCGACGAGAGCGTTCATCGCTTCGCCTCTCCCGAGAAGTACATCGTGAGGCTGAGACCGAGCTCGAGCGAGTAGGCGGCCGCGTAGACGAGCGCGCCTGCGATCGCGAGCGTCGGGTCGGTGACGGCGACCGCGAGGGCGACGATCATGAGCAGGATCCCGCGGGCCATCATCCCGAAGGCGACCACGCCGGACCCGCGCAGGTTGGGCTCGCCGATCCCCACCCGGTTGAAGAGGAGGCCGAGCAGCTGGCTCGCCGCCCAGAGGACGGCGCCGAGCGCCCAGCCGCGGACCGGCCAGCCGGCGACGAGGAAGACGGGCAGCGCGAGCGCGACCACGGCTCCTCCGGCGATCACGGGCAGGCGCCGCTCGGGCATCGGTCGGGGCGTGAGGGTGGTGGTCGGCATTTGGGTCAGAAAGAGTCCTTGTAGCGCAGGTAGACGGAGACGATCGCTGCGGGAATCCCGATCACGGCTCCGATGGCAATCCCGACTCCGACGGAGCCGATCGCGAGGCCGAGGAGAGCTCCGAGCCCCACGCAGGCGAAGAGCACGCCCGCCAGAAGCGCTCCCGCGCCCATCGGATCCATCGAAGTGCGTCCAGCCGCCACGCTCGCCAGCATCTTATTCGGCCTCAGCCTAGCAGCAGCGAGGCACTTCGTGACGCCGAAAACCGCCTAACTAAGCCGAAATCGCCTTACTTTGTTCATCCTTCGCCTCGCGCCTGCGGCCCGCCCATGCACGTACGCGCGTCAGCTTGAGGATCTCGAGGACCATCACGATGTAGAACGTCGCCCCGACGGCGATCGCGCCGACGAGCGCGACGACGACCGTCGGCCAGAGGTGCCACTGGCCCGACTCGCGGAAGGGCACGAAGCGCGTCGCGAGGGCCGCGCCTCCGAGGATCGCGCACCAGGCGTAGAGGTAGAGGACGGCGCGCCGCTGCGTGAAGCCGCGGCGGAGGAAGCGGTGGTGCAGGTGGGCCTGGTCCGGCAGGTAGAGCGGCTCGCGGTGCTTCAGGCGGCGGATCAGGACGAACGAGGTGTCGAAGATCGGGACGGCGAGGGCGAAGAGCGGGAAGAAGAGGGCGACGGTCGCGGCGGTCTTCAGGAGGCCCTGGATCGAGACCGTGGCGAGCAGGAAGCCCATGAGGAGCGCGCCCGAGTCGCCCATGAAGATCCTGGCCGGATAGAAGTTGTGGCGGAGGAACCCGAGGCAGGCGCCCGCGATGATCGCGGAGAGCACGGCCGCCTCCGGCTTCCCGAGGGAGAGCGCGATGACGGCGAACGTCGCGCCGGAGATCCCGCAGATCCCGGCGGCCAGGCCGTCGAGCCCGTCGAGGAAGTTGACCATGTTCATGATCGCGACGATCCAGACGAGGGTGAGAGCGACGCTGGCCCAGTACGGCAGCTCGTGGATGCCGACGATCGGGAACGTGAAGCGGTCGATCCGCACGCCGAAGTCGATCGCGATCGCGGCCGCACCGGCCTGGCCGCCGAGCTTCACCCACCACGGAAGGCCGCGGAAGTCGTCCGCCATGCCGACCGTCGTCGCGAGCGCGGCGCCGAGCAGGATCCCGCGGTACGGACCGGAGAGGTCGAGGAAGGCGAGTGCGGGAACGAAGACCCCGAAGAAGAGCGCGAGGCCGCCGAGGCGCGGGACGGCCTGGAGGTGGACGCGGCGCCGCTCCAGCGGCTCGTCGACGATCCCGAGCACGCGTGCGACGCGGCCGACTGCCGGCGTCAGGACGAGGACGACCGCGAGCGCGACGAGGAAGCCCCACACGACGTCCAGGTGATTCCTGAGCGTGTCGAACACTCTACTTGGTCCCGAAGAGGCGGTCGCCCGCGTCCCCGAGGCCAGGGACGATGTAGCCCTTCTCGTTCAGTCCGCGGTCCACGGCTGCGACGACGACGTTGACATCGGGATGCTCGGAGTGGAGGCGCTCGATCCCCTCCGGCGCCGCGATGATGGCGATGAGGCGCACCGAGGTCGCGCCGGCGCTCTTCACCGTCGTGACCGCTGCCGCGGTCGAGTTCCCGGTCGCGAGCATCGGGTCGAGCAGGATGACGTCGCGCTCGGCCACGTCGGCCGGGAGCTTCACGTAGTACTCGACCGGCTGGAGCGTCTCCTCGTTCCGGTAGAGGCCGATGAAGCCGACGCGGGCGCCCGAGATCAAGCTGAGGACGCCGTCGAGCATTCCGAGCCCTGCGCGCAGGATCGGGCAGACCGCCACCTTCTTGCCGGAGATCCGCTGGACGGTCGTCCGCTCGAGCGGAGTCTCGATCTCGATCTCCTCCGTGGCGAGACCCTTCGTCGCCTCGTACGTGAGGAGAAGCGTGACCTCGTCCACGAGCTCGCGGAAGAGATGCGTCGGCGTCGAGTCGTCGCGCAGCATTCCCAGCTTGTGCTGGACCAGCGGGTGGTCGACGACCACGAGCTTTTCCGTCGCCACACTCATGCCTGGTAGGTCGTGTACCCCCTGAACCCCGGATAGAGCGGGCGCTTCTCGCAGAGCGCTTCGCTGCGGCCGCTGAGCGCATCCAGGTCGGGGTCCGGGCCGAGCGCGCCGGCGATGACCTCCCCCACCTCGCGCAGGTCGTCCTCGTCGAAGCCGCGCATGGTCACCGCGGGGGTGCCGAGACGAACGCCCGATGCCTCCATGGGCGGGCGCTCGTCGAAGGGAACGGTGTTCCGGTTGGCGGTGATCTTCACCTCGTGGAGCCGCTCCTCCGCCGCCTTGCCCGACCAGTCGCCGCCGCGGAGATCCATCTGCAAGAGATGCGTGTCGGTTCCGCCGGTGAGGACGTCGAGCCCGTTCTCCATCAGGGTCGAAGCGAGCGCGTCCGCGTTGGCGCGGATCTGCGACTGGTAGTCGCGGAAGGCGCCTGAACCCGCGATCTTGAAGCACGCGGCCTTGCCGGCGATCACGTGCAGGAGCGGGCCGCCCTGCATTCCCGGGAAGACCGCCTTGTCGAGGGCCTGCGCGTGCTCCTCCCTGCAGAGGACGAATCCCGAGCGCGGCCCTGCGAGCGTCTTGTGCGTCGTCGAGGTCACGAAGTCGCAGTGCGGCGTCGGGTTCGGGTGGATGCCGGCCGCGACGAGCCCGGCGAAATGGGCCATGTCGCAGAGAAGGAGCGCGCCGACCTCGTCGGCGATCTCCCGGAAGCGGTCGGCCTCGATCGTCCTCGGGTAGGCGGAGCCGCCGCAGACGATCAGCTTGGGCCGGCATTCCTTCGCGGACGTGAGCACCTCGTCGAAATCGACGAGCGAAGTCTCGCGGTCGACGCCGTAGCCGACGAAGTTGTAGAGCTTGCCCGAGAAGTTGACCTTGAGGCCGTGCGTGAGGTGGCCGCCGTGGTCGAGCCGCATGGCGAGCACGGTGTCCCCCGGCTCGAGGCAGCTGAAGTACACGGCCATGTTCGTCTGCGCGCCCGCGTGCGGCTGCACGTTCGCGTGCTCGGCGCCGAAGAGCTCCTTCGCCCGGTCGATGGCCAGCTGCTCGATCTCGTCCACGACCTCGCAGCCGCCGTAGTAGCGGCGCCCGGGGTAGCCCTCCGCGTACTTGTTCGTGGGCACGCTCCCCATGGCCTCGAGGACGCTCGGCCACGTGAAGTTCTCGGAGGCGATCAGCTCGATCTGACCGCGCTGGCGCTCGAGCTCGCGCTCGATGAGGGCAGCGGTGTCGGGATCGATCTCGGCCAACCCGGCCCGCTGGAGCTCCTGCAGCGTCTCCTGCGCGATCGCCACGGGTCCACCATACCGCGTCATCCGGCCGCGCAGGCCGGGCCCGTCAGCCGGTCGTCGCGCGCGCGATTTTGGCCAGAGCCTCGGGCGCCGGGACGGCTCCCTCGCGGAGAACCTCGGGCTCTGGTCCGGTGAGGTCGATCACCGTCGAGGGGGTGCCCGGAAGCGCGCCCGCGTCGACGACCGCGGCGGCCGCCCGGAGCATCTCCTCGGGGATGTCGTCGACCCGCGCCGGGTCCGGGCCTCCGTGGACGTTCGCGCTCGTCATCGCGACGGCGCCGAAGCCGTCGAGCGCCGCCTTCGCCTCGGCCGGAAGGTCCGGGATCCGTACGCCGATCGTCTCCGGCCGCGTGCCGGTCAGCCAGCGGTAGCGGCGCGCGGGGTTCGGAAGGACGAGCGTGTACGGCCCGGGCAGAACGGCCCGGGCCATGACGGCGGCGCGGCCGCGCAACTCGGGAACGGCGTCGAGGATCACCTCGAGATCAGAGGCGACGAGGGCAACGGGGATCTCCTTCGGACGCTTCTTCTGCCGGAGGAGCCGCCGGATCGGCGCCTCGTGGTAGGCGTCGACGCAGAGGCCGTACACCGTGTCGGTCGGAAGGATGACCGTCTGTCCCGCCCGCAGCGCGGAGATGGCGGCGTCGACCGACTGCGCCGCGATCACGAGCCGCTCCAGCTTCCTTCGACCACGCGGTCGCGCCCGGCGAGGTCCGATGTCTCCACGACCTGGGCGTAGCCGAGCGACCGGAGGGCCTCCGAGAGCCCGGCCGCTTGCCCGTCCCCGCACTCGAGGACGAGGCGGCCCCCCGGCCGCAGGAGCGCTCGCGCGTCGGCGGCGACCTTCGCACCGACGTCGACGCCGACCACGGCTTCGTAGGGCTCGTAGAGGCGGATCTCGGGCTGAAGCGTCTCGTACTCCTCGGGCGAGACGTACGGCGGGTTCGAGACGACGAGGTCGAAAGACCCCTCGACCTCGGAGAGCAGGTCTCCCTGGACGAGGCGGACGCGGCCGTTCACCCCGGCGCGCGCCTGGTTCTCCCGGGCCAGGGACAACGCCTGCTCGGAGCTGTCGACGGCGACAACCTGGGCTCCTTCGTGCTCGTCGGCGATTGCGAGCGCGATCGCGCCCGAGCCGACGCCCACGTCGAGGACGCGCGGCTCGGCGAGCTCGCCGAGGATGGCGAGGCAGCGCTCGACGACGACCTCGGTCTCGGGCCTGCGGGATCAGCGCCCGGTCGTCCACCTTCAAGAGGAGCCGGCGGAATCCCCACTCGCCGAGGATGTAGGCGAGCGGCTCGCGGCGGAGGCGCCGCCCGACGAGCTCGTCCAGCCGCTCGGTCTCGAAGGCGGTCACCGGGCGGCCCGACGAGTAGAGCTCGGAGCGCGCGAGCCCGAGCACGTCCGCGACGAGGATCTCGGCGTCGACGCGCGGCGACGGCACTCCCGCAGCGCGCAGGCGGCCCTCGACCTCGTGGACGGCATCCAGGGGCATCACAACCTGTTCGCTGCAGACAGTCACGTAGTTCTTACGCCGCCGCTGCTCTCGAGAGCCTGCCGCCGCTCCTCGGCGGCGAGGGCTTCCGTGAACTCGTCCAGGTCGCCCTCGACGATGCGGTCGAGCCGCTTGATCGTCAGGTTGACCCGGTGGTCCGTGACGCGGTTGTCGGGATAGTTGTAGGTGCGGATCTTCTCGGCCCGCTCGCCGCGGCCGATCTGCGAGCGGCGGGCCTCCGAGAGCTCTTCCTCCTGGCGCTCGCGCTCGAGCTCGAGCAGGCGCGCGCGGAGGACGCGCAATGCCTTCGTCTTGTTCTGGAGCTGAGACTTCTCGTCCTGCATCGCGACGACGAGCCCGGTCGGAACGTGCGTGATCCGCACGGCCGAGTCCGTCGTGTTCACGCTCTGGCCGCCGGGCCCGGTCGAGCGGTAGACGTCGATCTTCAGGTCGTTGGGATCGATCTCGACCTCGACCTCCTCGGCCTCGGGCATGACGGCCACGGTCGCCGTCGACGTGTGGATGCGTCCCTGGGATTCGGTCACAGGCACGCGTTGTACCCGGTGCGTCCCTCCCTCCCACTTGAAGATCGAATACGCGCCCTCGCCCTTGATCGCGAACGTGACGTCGTTGTAGCCGCCGCCCTCGCTCGGGTTTGATCCGAGCACCTCCCACTTGAACCCCCGGGACTCGGAGTAGCGGGTGAGCATGCGGAAGAGGTCGCCCGCCCAGATGGCCGCCTCGTCCCCGCCCGTGCCCTTGCGGATCTCGACGATCACGTCCTTCTCGTCGTTGGGATCGCGCTGGACGAGCGCGAGCTTCAGCTCCTCCTCGAGCTCCTCGAGCCGGCGCTCGAGCTCAGGGACCATGCCCCGAAGCTCCGAATCCTCGCGCGCGGCCTCCAGGTCCTCGCTCGTCGAGAGCCACTCCTGCGCGAGCTTGTGCGGGCCCTCGAGCTCCTTCAGCCGGCGGCCGGCGTCCGCCGCCTGGTGGTGGTCGGCGAAGATCGCAGGGTCGCTCATCCGCTCCTGCGCGTCTGCGTAGGAGCGCTCCAGTTCCTCGATCAGGCTGTCCATCTGGCTCATGGCGATCAGCATAGACTCAGGCCGTGGTGGAACCGCTGCAGGGAAGCTGCCTCTGCGGAGGCGTCCGGTTCGAGATCACGGAGCCGTTTCTCAACGCCAACCACTGCCACTGCTCGCGCTGCCGCAAGCACTCGGGGACGTTCGGAGAGACCCAGGGCCGCGTGCCGCGCGAGGGCTTCCGGCTCATCTCGGGCGAGGAGCTCATCCGCGTCTACCGGCCCGCGGACGACGCCGGGGTCAAGGCGTTCTGCTCCCGGTGCGGCTCGAGCCTCTTCGGGAGGACGTGGCCCGACGGGCCAGAGATCTCCGTTCGCTTCGGGGCGCTCGACGGCGACCCGGGATCCGGCCTGAGTTCCACACCTACGTGGACTCGAAAGCGCCGTGGGACGAGCTTCCGGACGACGGCCTGCCGCGCTACCCGGACGAGCCGCCGGGGTAGGCCGAGGGCGGGCGACGCTCGCAAAGGAGGCAAGCGAGCAGGCCCGAGACAGTACGAGTGGTACGGCGAGGGACTGCGAGAGCAGTATCCTGCCGTGAGTCGATTAAGACGCGAAGCGTTGAAGCCGGGCTTTGCTTTGCCCGGCGAAAGCCGCCGCCGACCAGAGCGCTCGGCTAGGCCATTACTTCTACTTTGCGCTCCTCGGGGGTGATGCGGCCCTCGAGCCGCAAGACCTCGCGGAGAGCACGGATCGAGACCTCGACCTGGTCGAGAGAAGGCTCGCGCGTCGTGAGGCGCTGAAGCCAGAGACCGGGGGCGAGCACTGCGCGCAGGATGGGGTTCTGCGCGTGCCTGCCAGCGAAGCGGATGATCTCGTAAGCGATCCCGGCGATCACCGGTAGGAGCAGGATCCGCGAAATGATCAGCCAGTACCAGTTCGGGCGCCCGACGAACGCGAAGACGAAGATCGCGACGACCATGACGTAGAGCAGGAACGCCGTTCCGCAGCGGACGTGCAGGAGGCTGTACCGCTGCACGTTCTCGGGAGTGAGCTCCTCGCCGGCCTCGTAGGCGTTGATCGCCTTGTGCTCGGCGGCGTGGTACTGGAAGACGCGCTTCAGGTCGGGGAGCATCGAGATGATGAGCAGGTAGACGATGAAGATCGTCACGCGCACCAGCCCCTCGACGACGACGAACGTGCCGGTCGAGTCGATCGGCAACCAGTTCGTGATGAGCGCCGGCGAGACCTTGAAGAGCAGGAGCGCGAAGCCGATCGCGATGCCGAACGCGAAGAGAAGCTGCCCGCGCGTGAGCTCCGTCTCGACCTCGCCGTCCTCGCCCTCCTCCTGGGCGGCGTAATTCGCCGAGATGGCGAGGGCGCGAAAGCCGATCGAGAGCGACTCCCCGAGGGCAACGATGCCGCGGACAATCGGCAGCCGCAGCCAGCGGTGCCGCAGAAGGATCGAGGTGATCGGGCGGTTGACCTCGGCGATGACGCCGTCCGGCTTTCGCACGGCGACCGACCAGGCGGACGGGCCACGCATCATCACGCCCTCTAGGACCGCCTGGCCTCCAATCGGGGCGCTCATGCGCTTCTTTTCGCTGTTAGGCCCTGCCGGCCTTCTCGAGACGCCGCTGGAAGCGCTCGACGCGACCGCCGGTGTCCATGAGCTTCTGCTTGCCGGTGTAGAACGGATGGCATTCGGAGCAGATCTCCACGTGCAGCTCCGGCTTGGTCGACCGGGTCTGGAACTCGTTCCCGCACGAGCAGTGCACAGTCGCGAGAACGTAGTCAGGATGGATGTCAGGCTTCATTTGAACTCAGGATAGCAGCAGCGGTTTTACCGGCCACGTTGCCACCCGAGACGACAACGGCGACGGTCTTGCCTCCCACATCCGGCACCTTGCCGGCCAGGAGCGCCCCCACCCCGGCGGCCGCACCGGGCTCCGCTGCGAGCTTTGCCCGCTCGTAGAGGAACCGGAAGCCTGCACGAATGTCGTCCTCGGAGACCAGCAGCGACTCCACCCCGCGCTCGCGGCAGACGGCGAGGCAATACTCGCCGGCGATGGGCGCGTTGAGGGCATCCGCGATCGAATCGGGCCGCACCAGGACGGGATGGCCTGCCGCGAGCCCGTCGCGGAGGGCGGTCGATCCCTCCGGCTCGACGCCGACGACGCGAGTCCCCGGGGCTCCGACCGCAACCCCCGAGATAAGGCCGCCGCCGCCGACGCCTGCGACGATCACTTCGGTTTCGGGTGCGTCCTCCATGATCTCGCGGCTCAGGCTGGAGTGGCCCTCGATGACGACGGGATCGTCGAATGGATGGACGAACACGCGCCCGGTTTCGGCCCGCAGTTCCTCGAGGCGCGCAAACGCCTCTCCCGGCCCAGGGGCCTGTCGGTCCACGGCCGCGCCGTAGGCCTTTGTCGCCGCCGCCTTGACCTCGCTCGTGCCTTGCCACATCACGACCAGACAGTCGATCTTCTCGAGCGAACAACCGAACGCCACCGCAGCGGCTGCGTTTCCCGCCGAGACGGTGATCACGCCGCACGCTCTCTGCTCGGGAGTGAGCGTGGCGAGCTTCGCCAGGATTCCGCGCGGCTTGAAAGAGCCCGTCTTCTGGAAGAGCTCGGCCTTGAGGAGGGCGGTGCCGCCAAACGCGTCTCCCAGGGTCGTCGACCGGAGGAGCGGCGTTCGCAGGAGCGTGCTCACATCAAGCGGTACTCGGGCCCGTCGCCGCCCTCGGGCGGCGTCAGCCGTCCGCCCTTCGCGGTGATCGCGCCGCACTGGACGCAGTTCGAGGCCGTCACCTCGACGTCGACGACATTGCCCGCCGGGGATGCCGCGCCTCCGAGCTCGTAGACCTGGGCGGGGCACATGTGCACCCACGCCTCGGCGACCTCGCGGCGGACCTTGCGGTCGACGCGGAGGTGGCTCGGCGCGTCGTCGCGCGTCTTGTTCCCCGAGAGGTAGACGCTCGAGAGCTTGTCGAAGGTGAGCTGCCCGTCAGGGTCCGGGTACGACCGCACCCGGTCGCCGACGAACAGCGGCACCTCGGCGTCGCGCTCCAGCTTCAGGTCGCGGGGCGGGAGCTTCCCGAGCGTGTTCAGCGCCACTCCCGCGAGCATCGCTCCCCGCGTGAACCCGTGGTGGAAGGCCGGGCGCATGTTGCGCACGCGCTCGAGGTCCTTCCAGACATAGCTCTCCCTGAGGGCCTCGTCGTAGGACTCGAGCGCGCCCGGCTCCCACGCCGTGCGGCCGGGCGCGAGCGTCTCGAAGGCGCTCTCGGCGGCCAGCATTCCCGAGCGCATCGCGTAGTGGATGCCCTTGAGGGCCGGCACGTTGACGAGGCCGGCGCCGTCGCCGGCGATCATTCCGCCCGGGAAGTGGAAGCGGTCCGGCAGCGCGAGGAAGCCACCCTCCGGGATCGTCTTCGCCCCCCAGGCGACGCGCTTGCCGCCGTCGAGGATCTTGCGGACGAACGGGTGTAGCTTGAGCTCCTGCAGGAGGTCGTGAACCGAGAGCGTCGCGTCGGTGTAGTCCAGACCGACGACCATCCCGAGCGCCACATGACCTTCGCCGAGCGGGTAGATGAAGCTGCCGCCGAACTCCCTGAACTTCTTCGCTCCCCGGAGCGGCCAGCCCATGGTGTGGATGACACGGTTGAACGGGTGCGGGACCTCCCACACCTCCTTGACGCCGAGTGCCCAAACCTGTGGCCGCGATTGGAGGGCGAAGCGGTCGAGCGCAACACCGGTGAGGTGGCCCTGCGTCCCCTCGGCGAGGATGGTCACGCGCGCGGTGATGTCGGAGCCCGCCTCGAAGTTCGGGAGCTCCTCGCCGCCTCGTCCGCGGCCGCGGTCACCGGTTCGGATGCCGACGACGCGGCCTCCGGAGACGAGGAGCTTGCGAGCCGCCGTCTCGGGGACGAGCGTCGCCCCTCCCTCCTCCGCGCGTTCCGCGAGCCAGGCGCCGATCTCCGAGATCGACGCGACATAGTTGCCGTGGTTCCACATCGTCGGCGGAGCAGGAAGACGCATCGCCCGCTTGGCGGTCAGGTAGTACAGGCCCTCGCGCTCGACGCGCGACCGGAACGGCATGTCCTCGCTGTGCATCCCGGGGAAGAGCTGCCGGAAAGCGCGCGGGTTCACGACGGCGCCGGAGAGGAGGTGCGCGCCGGGCGCCTTGCCCTTCTCAACGATCGCCACGGGGATCTCTCCCAAGCCGCTCGCGGACAGCCGGGTTCTCCTCGAGTAGCTGGTTCAGCCTGATCGCGGCCGAGAGGCCGGCCGGGCCTCCTCCGACGACGAGGACGCCGACGTCGATGCGCTCATCCGGCGGATCGGTGGGCTCGGCGACGAACTCGGCCGCGCCGAACGGCGGCGGGAAGTCGGCGGGACGAACGCTCATGATCCCCTCTTCTCTCTCACGAGCTCGGTCAGCTTAGGGACGATCTCGTGCACGTCGCCGACGACGGCGAGGTCGGAGTATTCGAAGATCGGCGCGTTCGGGTCCTTGTTGATGGCGACGATGGTGCCGGAGCCCTGCATGCCGACCTTGTGCTGGATCGCGCCCGAGATCCCGCAGGCGATGTAGAGCTTCGGCGAGACCGTCTTCCCGGTCTGGCCGACCTGGGTCGAGTACGGATACCAGCCTGCGTCGACCACGGCACGGGTCGCGGCAACGGCGCCGCCGAGGGCTTTGGCGAGGTCCTCGACCAGAGAGAAGTTCTCGGGCTGCCCGAGCCCGCGGCCGCCCGCGACGATCACGTCGGCGTCCTCGATCGACGGGCCCTGGCTCTCCTCGTGCGCCTGCTCGACCATCACCGCACGCTTGGAGAAGTCCTGGATCTCGACCGGGACCCTCGTCACCTCGGCGCTCCCACCGGTCTCGGCCGGCTCGAAGGTGCCTGAGCGGATGAGCGCGAGGCGCGGCTCGCTCTTCCAGCCGACCTCCGCGATCACGGAGTCGCCGAGCGCGGGCCGCTTGCCGACGAGCTTCCCGTCTTTAAGCTCGAGGTCCACGAGGTCCCAGTTGAGACCCGCGTCGAGGCGCGCCGCCAGGCCGGCTGCCACGTCGGAGGCGAGGACGGATGCGCCGAAGACGACGTTGTCGAAGCCCTCGGCCTCGACGAGCTTGGCGAGGACGTCGACACGCGGCTGCGGGAGCGGCGCTTCGAGGGCGGGATCATCGGCGACGAAGACGCGGGAGGCGCCGTGGCGCCCGACCGCCTCGGCCATGCCCTCGACGCCGGCTCCGAGGAGCACGGCGGCGACGTCGTCCCCGAGCTGCGCCGCCTTGCCGAGCACGCCGAGTGAGCCCTTCACGGGCTCGCCCTCGTGGTGCTCGACGTAGACGAGGGTCGCTCATCAGATGAGCTTGTGGGACGAGAGGTAGTCGACGATCTTCTCGGCGGCGGCAGGCCCGTCGTCCTCGATGCGCTCGCTCTCTCCGCGCGAGGGCGGGTCGGAGAGCCCGTAGACCTCGGTGCGCGAGCCGGACTCGCCCGCTTCGTCCGCCCCGAGCCCGAGGTCGGAGAGCGACACCGCCTCCTGCGGCTTCTTCTTCGCGCCCATGATCCCCTTGAGGGACGGGTAGCGGGGCTCGTTGATCGCGTCGGAGACGGCGATCACGCATGGCACGGGCGCCTCGATGACGTCGTAGCCGTACTCGGTCTGCCGCTTCACCTTCACCTTGCCGTCAGCGGCCTCGAGGCTCGCGGCCTGGGAGATCATCGGGAGACAGAGCCGGTCGGCGACGGCCGCCCAGAGCACGGCGCCGTCGGAGTCGCCGGCCTGCTGGCCGAAGAGGACGATGTCGGCACCCTCGCGCTCGAGCGCCTTGGCGAGCGCCTTGCTCGTCGCGACGAGGTCCGAGCCGGCGAGCCCTTCGTCGGCGACGTGTACGGCGCGGTCGGCGCCGATTGCGAGCGCCTTCCGCAGCGAGTCGGCGGCGCGCTCGGGACCCATGAGGACGGCGACGACCTCGCCCTCCCCACCCTTGTCCTTGAGCTGCAGCCCCTCCTCGATCGCATGCGTGTCGAACTCGTTCAACGCGCCGGCGACGCTCCGGTCGAGCCGGAACGTCTGGGGATCGAGGCGCTTGGGAGCGGAGGTGTCCGGGACCTCCTTCACGCAGACGGCGATCTTTATCTCGATCGCCTCCCGCGCATCTCGAGGCTTCCGCAGCGCTGCAACGCGTCGCCGCGCTGCGTCCTCGGTCGCGCACGTAGCCTCCGGCTACGCACGCTCCCTGCGTCCTGGCGCCGCTTGCGTTTCGCGGGCGGAAAGGCTCGAACTGCTCCGTCAGCCATCGGCACGGGCGCGATCCTATCGGCTCAAGATCGGACAGCCACCTGCCGAAGGGTCTGTTACCGTCCGCCACTTCGGACGCGAACCGGAGCCTATGGCCAGCCACCGGACGACAGCCCGAGGGGTTCTTCTCCTTCTTTTGATCGGGGTCTTCACAGGGACCGCGAACGCCGGCGTGCCCGACGCGACTGCGTTCCCCGTCGTCGGCAACGTCACGTACACGGACGACTTCGGCGACCCCCGGCCCCAGGGGCCGCACGAGGGGAACGACATCATGTCGGTACGCCATCAGCCGGCCGTCGCCTTCGTCGCCGGGCGGGTCGCAGAAGTGGACCGGGTCCAGGGTCGTTCCGGGACGTGCATGCTCTTACCTCCATGCCAAGAACGGCATGACCTACGTCGTACATCCACCTGAACAACGACCTCGGGCCGGAGAACGACAACAAGGCGCGGGTGCAGGAACGGCGTCTCGTGGGCGCAGGGCCTCGACAACGGCGACCACGTAAGCGCGGCGAGCTCGTGGGCTTCGTCGGAGACTCCGGCGACGCAAATGGGATCCAGCCGCATCTCCACTTCGAGGTGCACAAGCCGAGCGGCACGCCGATCGACCCGTTCACCTACCTCAACCGCTCGAAGCAGCTGCTCTTCCCTCGTCCGCGTCCGGGTCTGGGCGACGTCACGCTCACGCTGAAGGGCGCGAAGGTCATCGCGAAGACCGATTCGACGATCAAGGTGAGGACGAAGCGGATCGTCGTCGAGCCCCTCGGGCTCAACTACGTCAATGTCCGCAAGGTGACCTTCGCCGTCCCGCCGGAGACGCAGGTCGCGCGTAAGGGCTCGAGCGGTTTCTCCACGACCGACGTCTCGGCGGCCAAGGTCGGGGAGCGCATGCGGGTGACGACGGTGACCTTCGCACCAACGTGGACGACTCAGAAAGCCCCGGCCGAGACGCTCACGACCGCCAAGATCCTCCTGCTCGGCTAGCCGGGAAGCGCGGCGCGGAGCTCCCGGGCGGCTCGCTCCGGGTGGTCCGCCTCGACGATTGCGCGAACGACAGCGACCCTGGTCGCTCCGGCCGCGACGACATCCGCGACGTTCAACACGTCGATGCCGCCGATGGCGAACCAAGGGAGCGTCGCGTTCGCGGCGGCGTGCCGGACGAGCTCGAGGCCGACCGCGGGCCGGCCTTCCTTCGTCGGCGTCGCGTGCACGGGGCCGACGGCGATGTAGTCGGCCCTCGCCGCGTCGATCTCGGCAGGCGTGTGGGTGGAGAGGCCGACCGGCAGGCCGAAAGCCCGTGCAGCCTCGACGGGGATGTCGTCCTGTCCTACGTGGACGAAGTCGGCGCCCGCGAGGACGGCCAGATCGGGGCGGTCGTTGACGCCGAGCGGAATGCCGTGAGCGGAGGTCACGACACGGGCCTCCCCGAGCGCATCGAGGAGCCGGCCGTCGGCGAGCGAACGGTCGCGCACCTGGACGACGTCCACGCCGCCGCGGATCGCCGCGGCGAGGAACTCGCCGAAGCCGGGCCTGACCGGCGTGACGAGATAGAGACGGCTATCCGCCAGCAACGGGCCGGGCGACGACGAGCCTGTCGGCATCTTCGAGCTCGACCTCCGCATAGCGGGAGCGCTCGACCGGCTCGCCGTTTCGCTCCACGAGCGCCCAGCCGGCCTCGAGCCCGAGGCGAGCGAGAAGAGTGGCGACGGTCTCGCCCGGAGCGAGCTCCTGCTCGCGCCCATTGACGTCGACGGTCAAACCGTTCCTCCGACCGGGCTCGACGGGGTCGGCGCCTGCTCCTCCATCACACCGGCATGGAAGGCCGTACGGCCGGCCTCGACCGCGAGGCGGAATGCCTCGGCCATGGCAACCGGGTCGCCCGCCCGTGCGATGGCCGTGTTGACGAGCACGGCATCGGCGCCCATCTCCATGGACTCCGCCGCGTGCGAAGGGGCTCCGAGGCCGGCATCGACGACGACCGGAACCTCGGCCTGCTCGACGATGATCCGGATCGAGTCGCGCAGCTTGAGGCCGCGACCGCTTCCGATCGGCGCCGCGAGCGGCATGACCGTCGCGCAGCCGACCTCCTCGAGCTTCTTGGCCAGCACTGGGTCCGGGAGGACGTAGGGCAGGACGGTGAAGCCTTCCTCGACGAGCGTCGCCGCCGCGCGCAGCGTCTCGACGGGATCCGGAAGGAGGTACCGCGTGTCCGGGATGACCTCGAGCTTTACCCAGTCCGGCAGGCCGCCGGCCCGGGCGAGGTTCGCGGACCGCACCGCCTCGTCGGCGGTCTCGCAGCCCGAGGTGTTCGGGAGGAGGAGGACCTCCTCCGGCAGGAACGACGTGATGTCCTCGCCCGGCGCGTCGAAATCGATGCGCCGCACTGCGACGGTGACGATCTCCGTGCCCGACGCGGCGACCGCGTCGCGCATCGTCTCGAAAGTGTCGTACTTGCCGGTGCCAAGAAGAAGGCGCGAGCCGAACTCTCGGCCGGCGATGGTCAACGTGTCGTGCATGGGCTTCCTTCCCAGGCTAGCAGCGGCTTTGCGGCTCCTAGCGCCCCCGAAACTCGGGCTCGCGCTTCTCGGCGAAGGCGGCCATGCCCTCTTTCTGGTCCTCCGAGGAGAAGAGCATCGCGAAGAGGCCGGAGCTCCGTCTCCATGTGGGCGCTCGCCTCGCCGGTCAGGTAGAGGTTGGTCGCCTCCTTGGCGTAGGCGAGGGCGAGCGGGCTCTTCTTCGCCAGCTCGTGGGCGAGCTTCATCGCGGCTGGCATGAGCTCGGCCGGATCGTAGATCTGGTTCACGAGGCCCCAGTCGTGTGCCTCCTGGGCCTCGACTGCGCGCCCGGAGAAGACGATCTCTTTCGCGAAGCCGAGCCCGACGATGCGCGGCAAGCGCTGGCTCCCGCCCCAGCCCGGGATGATCCCGAGGTTGACCTCCGGTTGGCCAAGCCTTGCCTCCCTCGAGGCGATGCGGATGTCGCAGGCGAGGGCAAGCTCGCAACCACCGCCGAGCGCATAGCCGTTGATCGCGGCGATGGTCGGCTTGGGAATGGTCTCGAGAAGGTTCGCGCAGGCCTGGCCGAGCTCGCCCCAGCGCCTCGCCTCGAGGACGCCGAGCGACTGCATGTACTTGATGTCCGCCCCGGCGACGAAGGCCTTCTCGCCCGCCCCGGTGAGGAGGACGACGTGCGCCTCCGGATCGGCGGCGAGGTCCTCCAGGTGGTCGCGCAGCGCCTCGGCGTGCTCGACGTCGAGCGCGTTCATGGCGTCGGGCCGGTTGACGGTCACGACTGCGACGCCGCCGTCACGTACGACGTCGACGCTCACCGCGTGACCGGTACTCGCTCGCGGAGAAAATCGACGATCTCCGAGACGGGAGCGCCGGGAGTGAAGACCTCGGCAACGCCTTGCCGCTTCAGCTCCTCGACGTCCGGCTTCGGGATCGTGCCGCCGACGACGACGACCACGTCGTCGACGCCGTTCACCTTCAAGCCTTCGAGAATTTTCGGGACGAGCGTCATGTGCGCGCCCGAGAGGATGGAGATGCCGACCGCGTCCGCGTCCTCCTGGATCGCGGTTTCGACGATCTGCTCCGGAGTCTGGTGCAGACCCGTATAGATGACCTCCATGCCGGCGTCCCTGAGCGCACGGGCGATGATCTTCGCCCCTCGGTCGTGGCCGTCGAGCCCCGGCTTGGCGATGACGACCCGGATGTTGCGCTCGCGATTCATTGCGGTCGGTCAGTATATGAACGTGAGGCTCACCGTCATCGGGTCATCACCGGCTTGGCCGAACCCTGGCAGCGCGCAGTCGGGATACCTCGTGGAGAGCGGCGCCGAGCCGCGGCGGAGCCTTCTGCTCGACTGCGGCCCGGGCGTGCTCGGGACGGCTCCGCGCGAACGGAGCCACGCGCGTCAACGCGGCGGCGATCACCCACTTCCACCTCGACCACTGGGGCGACCTCGTCCCGTGGGCCTGGCTCAACGCCTACGGCCCGACGGACGAGCACATCCCGTGCAGCGTGTGGCTCCCGCCCGGCGGCCGCTCGCAGCTGGACGCCTTCGCGGCCACCTTCGGGAACCCGGGCATGTTCGACTCCGCGTTCGAACTCCACGAGTTCGCGCGGGGACGCCGTTCGAGGCCGGCCGGCTTCGAGGTCGAGGCGCACCGCCTACCGCACTACACGATGGAGGCGTACGGCTTCCGGGTCCGGGAGGGCGACAAGCTGCTCGCCTACTCCGGCGACTCGGCCCGACCGAGGAGCTTTCGGCGCTCGCGCGCGGAGCTGACCTCTTCGTCTGCGAGGCGACCCTCGCGGCGTCCGACAAGGACGGCGAGCCCCGCGGCCATCTGTCCGCCGACGAGGCGCTCGCCGCGGCCGACGGCCCGATCCTCCTCACACACAGGCCGGTCGAGCTCCCGATACCCGACGGGCGTCCGCGCTCGCGACGGACGGGCTCGTGGTCGAGGTCTCCGGCTGATCGCCTGTTTGACACGCCAGAGAGAGGCCCACATCATCCGATGAGCCCGTTTCTGGTGACGGGCTTCTGGACGTCGACCGTGAAGACGAACCATTGGAGATGGTTCGTAGAGTCTTGGTGGCCAAGATGACTGATCCGAATTTCCCCGCGGACAACGGAACATGGGAGCCCGATCCCGAGGTGGTCGCCCAGCGCGTCGAGGGAGAAACGGTCCTCGTGCACCTGCGGACGAACGAGATTTACGCACTGAACTCGACCGCGTCGCGGGCGTGGGATCTCTTGGCCACCGGGATGAATCGCGAGGCGGTGCAGGAGGAGCTTCAGCGCGAGTTCGACGTCCCATCTGACCAGCTCCGCGACGAGATCGACACCCTGATCGCGAACCTCCTCGAGAAGAAGCTCCTGCTTCCCGCGGTGAGCTAGTCGTGTCGGTCGCCGCCGAGGAACGGCGCGTCGCTCCGGACACGTCTTCCTTTCTCCTGCGTTCCAGCCGGGTCGTGACCTGCCAGAGGTCTCGTCGCCGGGGGAGGCTGCGCCTGCGCAGGTCGCGCGGCTGAACGCGGCCGTGGCCGTCTTCGACGGTCATGTCTTCGACAAAGAGGCGCTCGCCCACATCTCTGGAGCGGATCCCGCCAGTGCAGATGCCGAGCTTGCGCTTCGTGCGTACTTCGAGCTGGGCCCAGCCGTCTTCAGTCGCATCGACGGTGTGTTCGCCCTCGTCATCTGGGATCCACGCTCGGGGTCGATCCTCGCAGCCAGAGATCCTCTGGGACACCATCCGCTCTTCTATGCGATGGGAAGGGACGGAGCCTGGTACTTCTCCGACTCGATCGTCGCGCTTGCCCGTGCCGACGGGGTGTCAACGGCCATCAACCGGCCGGCGCTTGCCGCGTCTCTCATCAACTACCACCTCGATGCCGCGGAGACGTACTTCGAGGCGATACGGCGTGTACCAGCGGGGCGAGCCCTCACGACGGGGCCCTCAGGCGCAACGAGCGAGCGCTACTGGGATCCTGCGCCGACCGAGCAGGCCGTCGAATGGATCACCGAAGCTGACATCCCCCACTTCTCGACGGTGTTGGAGCGCGCGTTGGGGCGGGCGCTTTCCGTCGGCCGGCCGTCGATTTTCCTGAGCGGTGGGATCGACTCGGTCGCCCTCGCGACCTACGCCTCCGACATCGCGCGCGCGACCAGTACCGAGCCCCCCATCGCGCTCTCTCTCGTTTTCCCGGATCCCAACTTCAACGAGGAGCGCGTTCAGCGGCTGGTGGCGGGCGAGCTTGGGATGCCGCAGACCGTGATTCCGTTCGCGGATGCCGAAGGACACGACGGACTCGTCCTCGAGGCTTTGCGCACCACGAGCTCATGGCCGATGCCGCTCGTGAACATCTGGCATCCGCTCTATACGAGGCTCGCGCTTGCGGGCCGCAACCAGGGCGCCCGGACGGTGTTGACCGGAGCGGGCGGAGACGAGTGGCTCTCGGTCTCACCTCGTTGGGCTGCCGACTGCATGAAGGGCCTCCACTTCTGGAGCTACGCCATTTCTGGCTCACCTTCCGGAATTCGTACACGGTTCGCAAGTGGCCGGTTCTCCGCAACTTGCTGTGGAAGTACGGAGCGAAGGTGATCGTCCGGGACGCCTTGCGAGGCGCGGGAGGCCGCGTCGCTCCGAGGCGCCTGGACGAGGTTCGTCGCCGTCATATCCGCGAACGAATGGATCCCTGGCTGGCTCCTGACAAAGAGCTTGCGAACAGCGTCGAAGAGCGCGCAGTGGCGTGGAAGCAGGACAGCCACAGCCAGGGGGCGTATCTGAGCGACGTCGTCCCGTACTTCGAGAACATCGTTGTCGCGATGGAGCGCGAGGAGGCCTTCGAGCGAGGCCGCCGTCTCGGCCTCGAGCCCTTCATGCCTTTTTGGGACCCCGAGGTGGTCGATTTCTTGGTGCGTACGCCTCCGCGCCTCCTGCATTCGGGACACCGTGCCAAGGGGATCCTCCGCGGGACGCTTGCCAGGCGATTTCCCACCGGCGGCTTCGACGATCAGAAGAAAATCCTGATTACCGATTTCTCGACCGCGATGCTCACAGAGCAGATCCCACGGGCCTGGGAGGAGTACCAGGGAGCGCCAATACTTTCGGCGAGTGGAATCGTCGACGAAACCGCACTACAATCAGCCTTCCGTACTTCGCTTGTGAAGTTGCAAGGAAGAGAGAGGGGTGACGATTCCAACGTTCTCGAGTTTTCGATGCTCGCCCACAAGCTGTGGAGCGTGCTGAACCTCGAAGCATGGGCTCGTCAATGGACATGACCACGATGGAGGGGGTGACAAAGCGATGACGTTCGAAAGAAGTCTGTCGACGTGGGAGCCGATGGAGCTTCGACACCTCGGCGACGTTGCCGGCGTGATTCAGGGCGGCCAGGGGGGCGGGCCCGCTCACGGCAAGTCGGTTCCGAGCCCCGGTGACCCCGGCGAGCCCAACCTGAAGCCTTCGGGTCTCGAGTAGTAGCGTCAATCGCTTAGTTACCGCCCGGCCGCGTCCGACGCGCCGGGCGGCTGGTACTTCTTGGCTGGTATGACCACGACACTCACGCTCGCGATCGAGCGCGGCCTGGTTGCGGCACCTAAGCCGGACGTCAGCGATCCCGCGACACTGGTCTGGGTCGACTACGAGGGAATCCCGTCGGCGTATTTCTACCGAGCCGAAGGTGAGTACTGGGCGTATCTGCCTGCCGTCGGCACGTTCCGCTCGGAGCCGGACGGACGGGTTCTCGCGCTCCCGAACGCGGACGCTTCGGACAGTTTGGTCGTGGACACGTACCGAAGAACGATCGCGCCAATGACCTTGCAATTGCTCGGACGCCAGGTCCTGCACGCCAGTGCGGTCGAAACGCCGGCTGGAGTCATTGGCTTTTGCGCCGACTCGCAGACCGGCAAGTCCACGATCGCGTTCGGCCTCGGCCGCAGCGGGTACCGCGTCTGCGCCGACGACGCGCTCGCCTTCGAGACCGGAGGTTCAGAAGTTCGGATGCTCGAGCTGCCGTTCTCGGTGCGGCTGCGGCCGGCGTCAGCGGCGTACTTCGGCGTTCCCGTACCTCCCCCGCCGCCCCTCGACGCCGAGGGTCGCATCGTCGTCGGTGGAAAGACCGCACCGCTCTCCGCGCTTTGCATCCTCAGCCGCCAAAGCGAAGGCCGAGGCGTCGAGCTCCTCAGACTCGGGGCGGCCGAGATCATCGAAACCCTCCTCCCTCACGCATATTGCTTCACCCTTCTCGACGACGAGCTCAAGCGGCGGACGGTGGAGGAGTACTTGAGGCTCGCCGCACGGGTGCCAGTCTACGAGGCCCGCTTCACAGCGACCCTGGACGAGCTTCCCAGCCTGCTCGCCGAGATCGAGCGCGTTCTCATTCGCGAAGCCGCATGAGCCTCTCGGATCGGTTCTCCCGCGTCCGAACCGTCGTGTCGGGGCCGAGCGAACTTCTACTGTCGGGCCGCATGGCTGCCTGGGCCGGCACTCCTGCCCGTTCTCAAGCGCGTGCTTCCACTCCCGCGCCTCGTGACGTTGTTGGCTCCGCGGCATCGCCACGCACCCGACGAGGGGCGCCTGGTGTTCGTGGTGACCGTCGCCCGCTGGCTCTACCGGACTCGCGCCCTACGGGACAGACTGCCTCGAACGCAGTCTGATCACGTACCGCTACCTCCCGGCTGGAGACGAGGACTCCGGCTCGTCCTGGGCATCCGTAAAGGAGAAGACGGGCCGCCCGGGCATGCCTGGCTGACGCTTCGCGGTGAGCCCGTGCACGACTCTGTGACGACGGGCGGCCTCCGTCGTGAAACAGCCACATCCGGGTGGCGTACCAGTCGATCCGAAACTCCCGCCCGCCGCTCTGATACCAGGACGGGTCGCCGACGAAAACATCCTGCATCAGCGCGTGAACATCTCGTGCACACAGGTATTCACCGCCAGGAACGGAATCTGGTTGCCATGCGCAAATCTCAACGCGATCAGGCACACGGGATACCCGCCATAGAGCGTAGCCACTCCCGCCAGCGCCCGTGCGTTGTCCCACAGCATCGGGATGTGATCCGTCATCACCAGGTTCATCACTCCCCGGCGCAGCCCGACGAAGTTCGGGCGGTCCCCCGCGGTGCGCCGCACCTCCCCGGGACCATCGGTGGTCTGCAGCGCGATGCCGCCGTTCCCAAAAGTGCGGGCCGCCTCCGGCCAAAGCCTGGACCAGAAATTCTCAATCGCTCCGGGCGGAAATCGCGCGTGGCCATCCACGATCCTGTGAACCGGTATCTGGAGCGCCGCCCCGCCGCCAGCGAATGCGGCCTGCGCCGTCACTGCCCAGATGAAATGCCGACGCGTCACCCGCCCTCCGGAACACCCCGAGTCTAGCATCGCAGCAGTGTTATAAAATTGCGGTCGCATCGACTAATGATTTTGTGAGCCGCAGTCAGATCAGCGGGGAACCGGCGCAGCGGGACCAGCTGTACGAGACCGTCACCGCGAGTTTGGCCGCGCGCTCGACCGTCTGGCCGCGGGCTACGAAGCCGACCCGGACAGCCGTCACGATCTTCGGCAGGAGATCCATCTGCAGCTCTGGCGCAGCTTCGCGATCTTCGACGGCCGCTGCTCCCTCAAGACCTGGACCTTTCGCGTGGCGCACAACACCGCCGTCACGTACGTCAACCGCGAGCGGCGCAACCACGGCGGATTCGTCAGTCTCGAAGAGATCGAGCGGACCGCTGCCGGCGCGCAGGCCGCGAGCCGGATATCGATCAGCAGCGCGCACTCGAGCAGCTCTCCGGATTCATCCGCCAGCTCAAGCCGCTCGACCGCCAGATCATGATCTCGTACCTGGAAGAAATGGACACCGCGTCGATCGCCGAGATAACCGGTCTTTCGCCAGCCAATGTCGGCATGAAGATCCACCGCATCAAGAACATCCTTTCCTGCCGCTTTCTGGAGGAGAAACGTTATGTCTGATTGCGCCAGGCCCAACGATCCGGGCGCCGTCTGGAGAGACCAGCCCGAGGAGGAGAAGCCGTGAAACTCGAACAGATCGTGAACCGCAGAACCGAGGGTCTCTATGCCAGCACCCGTTCCGAGATCCTGATGAGCATCGGCGCGGCACTGCTCTTTGCCGGAGTCATGGCCGTCCGATTCGCACCGTACGGGAACCGCTCCGGCTGCCGTCCTCGCCGCCATCGTGGTGTGGGTGATTGTTTCCGTGGTCTGGTTTCGCGGCCGGATCTTTCATCGCGGATCCCCCGCACCCGGATACCGCGGCCCCCGGCATCGAATATTATCGCCGCGAACTGGAGCGCCGCCGCGACCACCTGCGCGAATGGCTGGCTGTGGCACGGACCGCTGTTGCTCGCGTGCATCATGCTGGCCGTAACCCTCACCGGCAGGAAGTTTCTCGGCTTCGACCGTTTGGAGAGCGCGCTCCCACTACTGCCTGCTGTTCCTGTGGACCGCTTACAGCTTTCGCCGCCGCCGACTGCTGGCGAAAGAATTGCAACGCGAAATCGACGACCTGGACCCCCCAGGCTCCCATGAGCCGGGAATTGTGGACGTCGCCTCGCAGTGATGTGGTGGCCGAGGTCACCCGAACCCACAGCTTCACGGTTGCTCCCATTCCCGCTTTACCACCTTCCAAAGGACCGAAACCAGACATAACTATCCCGCCAAGTGCGAATAGGTTACTTCGACGCGCCAGAATAATATTTTGACTTCCATCTGTTCTCCTGAAAGCATCGAATGCCAAGTTTAGTCTGAGCCAGTTTGCTGCGGATTTAAATACTGTATCGGGACACTACTAAAAGGTAAACCCGTCACGCAAAATGCGGAACAGATTGAGCTAAATCGGTTGATTCGATGTGGGGGCCGAGGGTGGGACTTGAACCCACACAGAGCTAGGCTCTGGGATTTTGAGTCTGCTGCGTCTGCCAATTTCGCCACTCGGCCACATCGTCGCATTGCTGCGTTTCGCTGTTCCAGAGGAGATCCGGACGAAATCCCCCAGTATAACCCAGCCACCTTTCCGTGTCCGGCCCAACTGCGCAACTACCGTTTGGACCGGTCGTACCAACCAGAACCCGGAGGGCGCGCAGCGTGTTCCAGCGGCTTGCCCTGCCGACGCCGGTCTCCATCTCCAATGGAATATATTCGGGATGAAGCAGGTTGAGCGGCCAGCGCCCGTTCTGGTGGCGGCGCTGCATCACGACTTCGATGGCCTCACGACGCGGCTGTCGGGTTTGATTCCTGCATTCCGCAGATAATCGAGTCCGCGCAAGACGTCGTAGTGCCAAAACGTCGGAAACGAGAAGCGGAGCCAGCGTTTGTCGATGACTTCGCCGGTTCGCAGCGAGCGGAACATGCGGCGCTCGAGCAGATAGTTTTCGGCCCTCCTGCGGGCCTTGGTGACGGCCGCCGATTTGCGCCCGCCCGTTCGTATTCGAGCAGTCCTTCGAGCACGCAGATGGTGGTATGGAACGAAGAGCGCCGGCTTTTCGGTGCTTCGCAGTTCCAGCCGCCATCTTCGAGCTGCTCGCCCAGGAGTTGTTGGCCAGCGTCGTTGGGTTCTTTGAAATACGAACCGATGCCGAGGATTCTGCCGTTGATGCAGGGCTCCGTTTCGCCGTGAAGGAAAGGCCGGTTGTTCAGCGGCTTAAACACGAGCCGCTTGTCGACACGGTCGATCATTTTGCGCGCCTGCTTGCTGGCGGGGTCGAGCCCGAGGTCCTTCAGGACGACCAGAGTATAGAGGGTAATCAACAACACCCGGTCCTTCTCCGGCAAATCGTCTCTCCACCCGCGGGGCCCCGCCCCAGTTTCCGGCAGGAGATTGGCAGGGCGAGAAGTTGGGCTCCCCAGCCTTCGGTTGCGACGCGAGACCGCTCGGCTGCAATCGCGCCGGGGGCTTCACCGGTGAGGTCCCTCATCACCTGCCAGCGGATGGCCGGGTCGGAATCGAGGAGCCATTTGAGGTGCGCGGGCCGCGGCGCGTAGTCCAGTAAGCCCATTGGTCCATTATCGCCAGAGGTGTGTCCGGGCTTTACAAGGGAACCTCGCTTGCAGCATGTTCCAGAGGAGTGACGCAATGGCAAAACTTACCACATCGAAAAAGAACGCCGAGCCCAACAAGGATTTCGGTTTGCCGGAGCAGCGCAAGTACCCGATGCCGGATGCCAGTCATGCCGAAATGCCAAGGCTCGCGCCTCACAGATGGTGCATCAGGGCAAATTGAGCGCGGCCGACAAGAAACGGGTCGACGCGAAAGCGGACAAAATCCTGGGCAAGTAGCCCAACTCACGCCCGGGAACCGGAGAGTATTCCGGGTGCGCCGCCAGGAATTTGCTCCAGCGCGCGGACAGCTCCGGATCGGTTCGCAGGCTCCCCATACCGCTCCGCAGCGAGCCGACGTAATTGATGGCGGCCGTGTATTGCCGGCTTCCGCGGCCGTGAGAAACCACTTTGCCGCCGCCCGATAATCCTGCTGGACGCCTTTCCCAATGGCGTACATCATTCCCACCACCTCTTGGGCAGGCACGTATCCTCCCTCCGCTGCTTTTAATGTGAGCTGAAATGCCTCCGCCGGCTTGCTTCCCGCAAGCGCTCCGCCGGCGCAAAAAAGGTCCACCGCTTCCTTG